>CAZPQQ010000027.1:0-37464 GCA_964588665.1 uncultured Dehalococcoidia bacterium
TTTTGACATGGGCGCGGATACGCTGACGGGGCGGGCAACGGCCCTGGCTGCACCGCTGGGCGCTGCCGCTGCCAACGTGTGCTGAGGGGCGAATAGATGTGGATGTACATAGCGCGGAGGCTGTTGTGGCTTCCGTTTTTGCTGTTCGCGGCGTCGCTCATCACGTTTACGCTTGGTCGGTTCGGCCCCGGAGACCCCGTGCAAGTCATGCTGGGCGCCAGGTACGATCCAGACAGCGAAGTCACCAAGAACCTTAGGGCGCAGTTCGGTTTGGACAAATCGTTCATCGTCCAATACAAAAACTACATGTGGGGCGTGATCCGGTACGCGGATTTCGGTGAGAGCTACAGGTACCGCGGCCGGGATGTGCGCTCACTGCTCGGGTCGAAGATCTGGGTTTCCTTCCAGGTGAACATCGCCGCGATGGTAGTTAGCCTGGGCATCGGGTTGCCGCTTGGGTTCTGGATCGCTCACAAGCAAGGGAGCTGGGAAGACCCGACCGCCGTGACCATAGCGTTGATATTGATGTCCGTGCCGGTCATGGTGAGTATTCCAGCAGTCCTATGGGTGATGTGTCTCCAAACCGACCTTGTGCCTTGCTCGGGGTGGGGTGGGTTCTGGAGCACTAAGATGATCGTCCCCGCGATCACGATGGGCATCCCCGGGGTGGCCGGATTTGCTCGATTCATGCGCGCAAGCACCTTGGACGTGATGGGGGAGGACTTCATCCGAACCGCGCACGCCAAAGGGCTGTCCGGGTTCGTCGTCGACTACCGCCATGTTTTCAAGAACGCCATGATCCCCATCGTGACGATACTTGCATTCGCGTTGGCCGGCATGCTGGGAACGTCGTTCATTATCGAGAGAATTCTCGGCATCCCAGGCGCCGGCAACTTCGCGATCGAAGCAATCTTCAACCGCGATTATCCGGTCATCATGGCCATAACCCTGATTGGCGCCGGCGCTTTCGTCGTCGCGAACCTGGTGGCCGACATCGCGTATTCGTTTATCGATCCGCGGATTCGCTACCAGTAGCTGGGAGACTGAAAGAGTGGCGGTTAGGGAACTCACGGGTGAACGGAGGGAACAGGAGTCCCGGGGCCATCTGGCCCGGGCATGGTCCCGCCTCATCAGGAAAAAGATCGCCGTCGTGTGCATGGTGGCCTTGGTCCTGGTTTACTCCGCTGGGATCCTTGCCCCGTTTATCTCGCCTTACGAGTACACCGCCCAGGACTACACGGCCATCCGAAAACCTCCGAGCACTGATCATTGGGCCGGCACCGACCTCAAGGGCAGAGACCTGCTGTCGCGCGTGTTATGGGGCATACAAAACACCGTCATCATCACGGTCGTTTCGATGGCGACCGGCGGCCTGTTGATTGGGGTCACGTTGGGTCTCGTTTCAGGCTACTTCGGCAAACGCATCGACTCGGTAATCATGCGCATCGGGGAGGTGTTTTCGTCCTTTCCGGACATCTTGCTGATTATCATCCTGGCGGCAACCCTCAGACCTCGAATCCTGGACTGGGTGCGATGGCTGGAGGACAACACGTTCCTCGACGGACTCGTGAAGAGCGGAGTCGTCGACTACACGGTGATATTCATGGCGCTCGTATCGTTTAGCTGGATCGGCATGGCGAGGCTTGTCCGAGGCCAGGTGTTGTCGCTCAAGGAGACCCAATTCATCGAGGCGGCAAGGGCGCTGGGCTCTTCCACACCGAGAATCCTGTTCGTCCATCTGTTGCCCAACGCGATCAGCCCGATAGTCGTCTCCGTTACGATGAGCATGGGCGTGCTGATTGGGACTGAGATAATACTTAGCTTCCTGGGACTCGGGATTCAGCCGCCGCGGCCCAGCTTGGGCTTGATGCTGCAAGAGGCGGGAAGCCTGAGCGCCTTGCGCCAAGTCCCATGGATGCTCGTGACGCCGGGACTGGTCGCCTGGACGCTGGTATTGGGCTGGAACCTGCTGGGCGACGCCCTAAACGACGTGCTGAATCCTCGTACGCGGTAGCTCGGCATCTCGGCGCCGCGAGAGATGCGCCTCCCGATCGACATATGAAACCTGCCCCTTCCTGCGAGGACGTGGCGAAGCGGCGGATGCGTTGGTCGCAATCCACGTTCGTCTCCCTGGCAGTTTTTGATTGACACCTTTTTGGCGTGCTCCTAAACTGCTGATGCCAAGGGGTTCATATCAAATTCAGGGAGATTTCCGCGATGGGTTTCAACCTTCTGATTTTGCAAAGACGAAGCGCCGGTGGTCTGAGCGCGGTCGAGTCGTGGCCGGACAGGCTGCGTGCGGCGATCCCGGACATCACGGTGAACGTGGCGGCCTCCGAGGGTGAGGCGATGGAACTGATCGGAGACGCGGACGCTGCTTTCGGCGACATCAGCCCCGAGCTGCTCGCCCGCGCCCGGGAAACTTCGCTGGATCGCCTGTCCGCAGGCTGGCCCTCCGGCAGGGTATTACCATGACGAGCTGATCGGCAGCAATGTCGTCGTGACGAACACCCGCGACATCTACAACGACCACATCTCCAACCACGTCATGTCGTTCGTTCTCGCGTTCGCTAGGGGTTTGCACGTCTACGTTCGACAGCAGATGAAAGCGGATTGGGCTCCGGGGTATGAGATCGTCAATCTGCCCGACGCCACCGCGATCGTCGTCGGCGTAGGCGGCATCGGTGCCGAGACGGCAAGGCTGTGCGCTGAATTCGGCATGACCGTCCTCGGAGTCGATCCCAGGGTGTCCGAGCCGCCTCCGGGCGTGGCCGAATTGCATGGACCCGAAGCGCTCGGAGGATTGTTGCCCAGAGCCGACTTCGTGATCGTGACGGCTCCGGAGACCCCGGCGACTCAAGGGATGTTCAATGCAGACTTGTTTCGACGGATGAACTCCGGCGCCCACTTCATAAACATTGGGCGGGGAGCGACAGTGATTCTTGACGACCTTGTCGCGGCTTTGAATGCGGGCGAGATACGAGGCGCAGCCTTGGACGTGTTCCAGGTCGAACCTCTGCCCTCGGAGCATCCCCTGTGGTCGATGTCCAACGTGATCGTTACGCCTCACTGCGCCGGGGCCGGGCCGTATCTTGACGATCGCAGGCTGGAGCTCTTCATCGACAATTGCGTTCGCTTCGACCGGGGCAGCCCTCTGCTCAATGTGGTGGACAAAACGAATTGGTTCTGACCAGAGCGCCTTGGTGGTGGAAGACATAGCTCGCTCTTGAGTTTCGGTCGCTTTGTGGGTTGGAGGAATTTCGATGAAAGTGCACCTGGTCGACGGAACGTACGAACTGTTTCGAGCCCATTACGGCATGCCGCCAATGACCGCCTCCGACGGCCGAGCCGTGAGCGCCGTGAGCGGACTGCTCCGGACGTTGCTCGCACTGCTTCGACAAGAGGACGTGACGCACGTGGCATGCGCGTTCGACCACGTTGTCGAGTCGTTTCGCAACGATCTGTTCGATGGATACAAAACGGGCGACAATGTTCCCGAGGACCTGTTCGCGCAATTTGAGCTGGCGGAAGAGGCGGTGTCCGATTTGGGAATCGTTGTCTGGCCGATGACTGAGTTCGAGGCGGACGATGCTCTTGCGACGGCTGTTGTGATATGGGAACCGGACCCGCGGGTGGAGCAAATTGTGATCTGCTCGCCGGACAAAGATCTGTGCCAGATGGTTCGCGGCGATCGCGTCGTGTGCCTCGACCGACGCAAAGAATTGGTCCGTGACGCGGACGGCGTCAGGGAGCGATTCGGCGTCGATCCCGAATCGATTCCCGACTATCTGGCGCTGGTGGGCGATTCTGCCGACGGCATACCTGGAGTGCCCCGATGGGGAGCAAAAGGGGCTGCGGCGGTCCTTGCCCGATATCGGACCATCGAGGAGATTCCGTCGGATTCGAACGAATGGGACCTGAACGTCAGAGGGGCAGCCGGATTGGCCCGGTCGCTGGCTGATCGCCGTGAAGATGCGTCGCTATACAAGATGCTGGCCACCCTGCGGACCGACGTTCCGCTCTCGGAAACCTTGGACGATCTCGAGTGGACCGGCGCGTTCAAAGAGCGATATCAAGCGCTCTGCGCCAGTCTGGGATTCGGTAGGCTGGCCGACGCGCCTCATCTATGGCGATGAGACTGATGCATGCAGTCTGTGGGAGCGGCGTACCCCCGGTGGGACTCGAACCCACGCACCTGGCTCCGGAGGCCAGTGCTCTATCCGCTGAGCTACGGGGGCATGGACCGATACAAATATAGCAGGGGGCGTTTGAATCGGACAAGCCCGAACGAACCAACGGTTGACGTGCTTACCTCGCCTAAAGTAGATGCGTCAAGGGCTTGACATCCCAAGCACCAGTGAATATGATAATGCCGCTGTTATACATCGCCGGAGTCACCGGCGAAGTCTTTGTATGTCCAGTCGTCAATTCCTGGCATTAAGTCAAGCTACAAGCTTGGACTCTGGTATTTCAGAGAGGGGGTCAGATGAGAAAGCGTTTTCCTTTGAAGGGCGTGTTAATCGCCCTGCTTTCCTCAGTTCTAGTCTTCGCGTTGGCCGCATGCGCGGGTAATCCAGGCAAACCGGGCAACGCTGGGTTGCCAGGCAATCCCGGAAACCCAGGCGCACAAGGAATCCAGGGACCTCAAGGCGAGCCAGGCTTGCCCGGACTATCCGGTTTCGCTGGCAACCCAGGAGCTCCTGGCCCTCCCGGCCCCCAGGGCATCGCCGGCCTGAACGGACAAGATGCGGTGTCGCCTGCGGCGCGCGTGACGATCAGTAAAGAAGTCGTCGCCGCTCAAGGAGACTCGTTTACGGTTTCCGGATCAGGTTTCGTGGCAAACGAGCCGATTACTCTGACGATACAAATCAATCCGAATCTCAAGATACTCTTGGGTGGAGCTCGTGGTGCCCAGGTCACGGCCAACGAAGCCGGAGCTTTCATGGTTGATTTCGACGAGATTGGCGTTATAAGAGCCAACCTTGATCAAGCCATGGGTGTCAGATCTCTGAGTGCCGTTGGACTTGTTGGCAGCGCCGCCAGCGCTCCGGTCAACATCGTCGACGCAGCTGCTGAAGCCGCCCCTGCCGTGGACACCAGCCTTGCTGCTGGCGCTGCGGTAGTCGGCGACCGGATCATGATCTGGGGCGCGGGCTTCAATGGCGGAGAAGCAGTTGTCATGTTGGCAATCGGCGTATCAGACGGCGCCGACCGAATCGTGGCGAGCGCTATGGCGAACGACTCTGGCGCTTTCTCGACCGATGCCACGAATACGTTGGACGCTGGCACGTATACGCTTCAGGCCGTCGGTTCCGACAACTCTACCGCTACAGCGCCTCTGGTGATTCTAGAGAGCAAGTAGCACTGCTCTGAACTTGGCCGAATGCGAGCCGAGAACAGCTTGGAATGGTTCGATGCCCCTGACGAATGATGGTCAGGGGCATCGTTTTGTGGCTGACACACCCGTTCGTTTCTTCGCGCCCGATACCCGGCATTCAGTGACACTTGATTGTCGTGAGCGAGAAGCGCCCACGGGGCGTTGCCATGCACACGCGCTGAACGATCGGCGAAAAGCCTGGGGCAGCCCCCGGGATAACTGGCGCGCCCACAGCGTCACCCAATCCTCGCAGCCAAACCTGACAGCCCGATCCGAAACGATGTGCGCGACCGTTGCGCGTCAGGAGCATCGGCTTGTCCGGCGGGATTCTGCACGGGGACGCTATGGTCCTGAGTCAGATGTTCGTTCATCATTCGGAAAGTGGTCGGCAGCTTTTCGACATGATCAGGGCGAACGGAATGGCGAGTTCCCCCCGTTCGTGGTGAACTCCTCCCGTTCGTGGTGAACTGCTCCCGTTCGTGGTGAGCTTGTCGAACCATACAGCGCCACTCAAGTACACGACTCGATTTGTGCGACGAACCTGCGATTCAGGACGCGAGGGGCTGCCCTTCGCAACTGGCGGAGCAGCAGCGCAACGAGATCGATAGAACGCCACTGCCGGGCGCTCGACGCTTCGGCATCGACCGAAGGAAGGGCCCCCGGCTGCTCGTTAGACGCCTGAACCGAGTCGGCCCAATGCCAACGTCCGTTTGGCGAGGCGGCGATGTGCCCTTCGGAATCGGGTGGGTATGACTCGCGGGGTCACATTGTGATTCGTGTAGGCAGCTTTTCACGCTCCCCGAGCACGGCGCTAACGTTGACGGTCGACCGTGCGCGGCGAAAATGCACCGAACCCATCGCATCCGGGAAAAGGGCCGCACTGCCCGAATACGGTCTTGCCGGCGGGTTTTTGGACCGCTGTACCGGACCGATAGGATCAACGTCGCAAATCGCCAACCCGCGAGGTTCGTCCTGCGGCCTGCGAATTCAGATCGGACTTTCGGCCAATCCGCCGGAAAGTCGATCCGGTCAGTCAAATGGTACGCTCCGATACGCTGTTCGCGTTAACCGGTTCGCGTCACCTTCAACTTCTTCATGCGCCTACCCAGAGTCGATATTACTTCGATTCTGAGGCCGTCGTACTGAATGACGTCTCCGACGTTCGGAATTGCGCCCAGGCGTTCGAACACGAACCCTCCGACGGTGTCGAATCCGTCGTTTTCCACCGTGACCTGTAGCGCTTCGTTGAACTCGTCGATATTGAGCCGGGCGTCGACCAGATAGCCGTCGGCTCCGATCGGTTGGATGTCCGGCTCGCTGACGTCGAATTCGTCCTGAATCTCGCCCACGATCTCCTCTAGCAGGTCTTCGATGGTGACAATGCCTTCGACGCCGCCGTATTCGTCAACCACGACCGCGAGGTGAACCCGTTTTTCTTGGAACTCGTCCAGCAATTCCTCGAGAGTCTTCGACTCCGGAATAAACAAGGCGGGCCTGGCCACCTGCAACGCGGTGAGGCTGGACAACGCCTGGCTGTCGGTGATGTATTGCAGAATGTCTCGAGCGTGAGCGATGCCGTCGATGTGGTCCAGATCTGTCGTAAATACCGGGATCCGGCTATGGCCTCCCTCGAGCATCTGTTCCGCCAGAAGATTAATGGGTGTGTCGGCTTCGGCGGCGACCACGTCTACCCTCGGGACCATGATCTCTCGCGCTACTGTCGTGTCGAGCTGCACGACCGCTTTGATCATGCGCACCTCGTGTTCGTCCAGGGTTTCGGGCGCTGTCGTGACGTCGAGGTCTATCTCGACGCCCCGATCTTCCGATGGGTCCTCGCTCTGAGGGCTCCACGGGAAGCCCCTGAGCAGCACGGATTGCGCCATCAACAGCGGGTACAGTGGATATGACAGGGCGCGCGTTACACGATAAGCAGTGGGCATTAATGCGTCGGGCCACACTATGGCGACCGCGCGCGAGACAGCCAGAAGGAGCCCCAAACCTGCCAATGTGCCGGTCTCGACAAAGGAGATCAAAACCCAATTGGTTCCCGATCGCGAGATGACGAGGGCGGCCATAGACAGCACGGTGGCGGTGACTGCTGCAAGGTTCAGAAGCCGGAGAGGGGCGGTAGAGCCGCCGGGGATGTGGCGCAAGACCTCTAAGTCACGGTCGTCCTCGACCGGGTCCGGACTGAGAATTCCGGTCCGGGCTCGTAGCGTGAAGGCGATGACGGTCGCGGCGATTTCAGTCATGCCAAATACGGCAATTGAAATCGCCAACGCTAACGCCGATAATGTGCTGTCAGTCTCCAATGCAGTCGCTCAGAAATGCCCCTTGGGCAATTACCCGTGTCGCGGGCCTATGGGTCCGGTCGCTTTCTTGCGATGATCCTGGCTGGGGCGCCGACCGCTCCCGAATCGGGCGGGACGTCTTTGTTGATGACCGATCCCGTTCCGGTGTAGGATCTTGCGCCTATCGATACGGGCGCCACCAACATGGTGTCGCACCCAATGAACGCGTCGTCGCCTATGATGGTGCGGTTCTTCTTCACACCGTCGAAGTTGCACGTTACCGAGCCAGCTCCGATATTGACGTTAGAGCCGATCTCGGCGTCTCCCAGATAACTGAAATGTCCTGACTTGGCGCCTCTGCCAAGCCGGCTGTTTTTGATCTCACAGTAATTGCCGACGTGGACGTCCGACTCCAGGTAGGTCCCAGTGCGCAAGTGGCTGAACGGGCCGACATCGACGTGATCCTCGAGAATCGCCTCTTCGATGACCGACGCCTGTATCTTGCAATCGGAGCCCAGCGTAGATTCGGACACGATCGCGTTTGGACCGATTTCGCATCGCGGGCCGATCGTCGTGCGCCCGTTAATGTGCGTGTTGGGGAGTATGACAACGTCTTGGCCGATGGCGGCCGCGTAATCTATGTAAACCGATTCAGGGTCGGGCATCGTCACGCCCTCGAGCATCCAGCGCTCACGGATGCGTTTTCGCAGCACGCCCTCGGCACGAGCAAGCTCAATCCTGTTGTTGATCCCGAACGCTTCCGCGCCATCCGTCGTTTGGACTGATTCGATGATCAGTCCTTGCTTCGACGCGACATCCACCAGGTCTGTGAGGAATACCTCGCCGGTTTCGGAGGGCTCAAGCGTGGGAAGCGTGTCCCACAGCCAGCGAGACTGGACACAGTAGACCCCGGCGTTGAGTTCAGTTAGGGCCGCAATCCGGTCGGAGGACACTTTCTCTTCGACGATCTCCGTGATCGCACCGTCGCCGGCCCTGACCACGCGGCCGAGGCCGTCTGGTTCGGTGAGGGTCGACGTCAGGAGGGTGAGGACCGCCTTCTTCTCCGCATGGCGCCGCAAGAGAGCCTTGAGAGTCTCCGGCCTGACAAGCGGAACGTCCCCGTTGAGCAATACGACGTCTCCGTCCGTGGAGACCATGCCGCGAGCCTGCAATACCGCGTGACCGGTTCCGAGAGGCTCGTCTTGAACTGCATATCGAACGGCGCCGTCAAGCGCGTCCCGAACCGCAGCGGCGTTGGGCGCAGTCACGACGACGACGGGACCGATGCCGGCCGAAGTCGCATTGTCGACGACAATTCCCACCATCGCGCGGCCGCACAGCGGGTGCAGCACCTTGGGGGTGTCGGACTTCATTCGTCTGCCCTGACCTGCGGTCAAGACGATTCCCGGTGGAGTGATCATGAGCCTAAAAACAAAAAACGCCTCTGGGAGGCGCCGCCGAAGCCGCGCCGAGGCGCAATGACTTTAGGAGATCTGTCGGATTCGTCCACTGTGCCGCAATCCTACCAGAGGGCATATGTTGTGTCAATCATCCGTGACTAACAACCTCGTGTTCGCGTCCGAAATCCCGCACACTGGAGAACGCCTATTCAAGCACGACATGGATTGACTGGGGCGGATGATCGGAGAGAGACCTGGCGATCGAGGAGGGCGAGCTGTGCAATTCGACGCCCGACGGCTCCGCTCTGAACGGCGGTCTGCCGTCAAAAGAGAGATTTCGTGAACCAAACGGTGGCTCACCCAAGACCGCCTTTGTAGTAGAATCAAGGCTACTGCATTTCCGTGGGACGGATTGTTGTGGAGAGCAATGTTCAGGTCACTGTTCGGAAAACGTAAACGTCGCTCAGATCCCAGTCAGGCGCCGAAAGACGACTCGATCAGGTCGGCGGGCGTGGACGACGTGGTGGTCATACCAGGATTCTCCCCGACGTTTGAAGACGCCTTCTTCATCGTCGAGAGCAAGAATCGCCTGGAGAGCGCCTTCGGCAAGGCGTACGAGCTCATTGCCGTTGACGGCGACCGGAGAGTCTCCATCGAATGGCACGACGGCGCCGAGTTGTTGATCTTCGTCACCGAACACGATGACGCCCTGGGGCTGTCCGAAGTCGGATTGGACGAACAACAACTGTCAGAATGGGACGACAACAAGTCCATAGAGAACTTCGTGGTGCATGACGGCCGGAAGTACTTCTACCGGAACAGCTACGAGGTCCTGTACTACAAGGACGACGTCGGCGCCGGCGAAGGGTTCTGGCTGTGGGACTTCGGAAGCGAAGACGGTGAGCACGGTCTTTCTGCCGTTAAATGGGAGGGCCGGCCGTTCGAAGCCTACCTATCCGTCACCGTGTCCCCGCACATCGTTCGCGTTTATGGTAAGTAGAGCCGGGCTGTAGAAGGAGGAGACTAATGACAGACGCATTCGTCGACGTTCTGGAGCAGATTCCAAGAGGCCTGGTTTACGTCGGGATGGGCATCGTTCTCATTGTTTTTGCGAGACTCGTCCAGGACCTTATCGCGCCCTACAAGATACAGGAGCAGCTCAGGACCCGCGACAACGTGGCCCTTGCGCTGAGCATCACCGGATACTACCTGGGCATCGTCATCGTATTCCTCGGCGCGATGTACCAGCCGTTCGGGCTGATCCTCGACTCGGGTCTCGGCTTCACATCCGAGTACTGGGAAGATGTCCTCAGAGTGCTGATCTACACGGGCGTCGGCATCGTGATCCTGAACGTGGCCCGAGTTGTAGTCGACAAGCTCGTACTTCACCAGTTCAGCACCGAGAAGGAAATCATCGACGACCACAACGTTGGCACCGGGGCGGTCGAGGCGGCCGTCTATGTCGCCGTGGGTCTGATTATCGCCGGCTCCATCTCGGGCGAAGGCGGAGGCCCCGAGACCTCTCTGGCGTTCCTGGGACTGGGGTTGGCCGCGTTAGTCCTTTACACGCTGTTCTACGAAATGACGACCTCCTACGACCTGCACGACGAAATCGAACAAGACAATGCGGCAGTGGGTGTGGCGCTGGCGGGCAACCTGGTCGCCATCGGGCTCGTTGTGTTCAAGGCTGTTTTCGGAGAATTCACGACCTGGGAGGACGCGCTGGCCGGTTTCGTGATCTACGCGGTGGTTGGATTCGTCCTGCTGTTCGTGGTCCGAAGGATCACCGATTTTGTCTTGTTCCCTAAGGTCTCCGTGGCCCACGAACTCGCAGTGGACCGGAACCTTGGCGTTGCCTTCATCGTGAGCGCGATGGTCATCAGCGTGAGCCTGATTCTGTTCTTTGCTGTGTAGCTTTTCGAACCGACGCCTGGTACACGGGTTGCACATTGGGTCCGAGCGCTGGCCGGCTGGCAGTTGAACCAGCAGCGTGCGTAGTTATCGCATGGCTTTGAGCGATGTGAGTAGCGTCGTCGCACCGGGCCAGACGCTTGGGATATTCCGCCCGAGACCTTCAGTTGAAACAGATCCGGCTTCGATGGCGGCGTCATTTCGTCTAGGCTGGTGGTGTCTCATGCCGTTGGCGATTGCGGCGTCACGGAGTTCCGAGTTAGTTGAGACGTCGGCGAAGAAGGATGCGGCGTCGATGCTACGGACATCGTTTTCCGCGTTGGCGTGCCTATGTGGAATTCGAACAGCGTCTTCTGTCCCAACGAATACAAAGCCTTCGCGAGTCAAGTCGCGCGGGCGAGGTGATAATTGAAGAGACATCTGATACTGACATTGGTCGTGTCGATCGCGGCGCTGCTATCCGCGGCGTGCGGAGGGATGAACGAGGCCGAGAAATTCTTCAACGACGGCGTGGAAATCCAAGAGCTCGGATTTCCGCAAGAAGCCATCGAACAGTACGACAAAGCCATCGTGGAAGACCCAGAGTTCGCTTCGGCGTACATGAATCGCGGCAACGCCTACGACACACTCGGAGAACCCGAACGGGCAATCACGGACTACGACGAAGCCATCAGATTGGAGCCCCAAGCCGTGGCCTACGTGAACCGCGGCATTGCCTACGACGGCCTGGGCCAGCCAGAGCGCGCCATGGAGGACTACAACGAGGCAATCAAACTCGATCCTGAACTCGCTGGCGCCTACTACAACAGAAGCATTCTCAACGCCAAAAAGGGCGAATACGCATTCGCCATCGCCGACCTCGACTTCGTCATCCAACTCAATCCGGGAGATGCCCTGGCATATATGAACCGAGGATTCGTCCGCGACAACCTCGGGCAACCCGAAATGGCCCTCGAAAACTACAATGAAGCCATCCGATTGAGTCCCAGGTTTGCCAGGGCCTACGTCAACCGGGGCATCGTCTACCTCGATATGGGCAACAACGAAGGCGCGATCGACGATCTTACCGTGGCCATCCGAATCGATCCACAACTCACCCAGGCCTTTGCCAGTCGGGTGATCGCATACTCTCTTCTGGGCAAAGACACTGAGGCGGAGCAAGACCTCGTCCGCCTGGCGGATCTTGGTTTCGACCGGGCGATGCTGGACGCGGAAGTCGTGAGAATCAAGGCGGCGCGATAACCGCCAGCGGGCGAGCGCTTGGCGTCGATCGCGATGTCGCGGGCCCTCCGCTAGACATCCCCGTCCATTGCGCCCGCGTTTTCGGCGGCGGCTATGATCTCGATCAGATCGTCAGCTTTTACTGTCTCGAAATCGACCGCGGGCTCGATCACCCAGTTCAGGAACTCGTCGTCCATGATGCATTTTCGCCAATCCGACTTGAAATCATCGAGCGAGCCGTCGTACAGCCGCAGCAGAAACACGGCCCTGTAGGCGTCGATGCCCTCGGCGTCGAAGACCTGCACCCGCAAGTCGATCCCCCTGCCCGTGGCGAATCCGACAGGGCGCTCCCCCTGAGGCGGCACGACGTCGCCGAACGCGTCGAATGCGCCGATGTAGGCTTCCGCCTCGCCCATCATTTCGGCGATGAAAGCCCGTCCGTCGTCGCTGATATCGAGCATGTTCCCGCCAGGCGACGGTTCTAGGAACCCTCGGTCTTGCAAACGCGCGGCCGGATGCAGCAGCGCCGCGTACAAATCGTCGCTGGCGTATACAGGCAGCACGAACCCGTGTTTGTCCATGAAGTAGATGAGCATCAATGCCCGCATCCAGCCCACGAAACCTTCGCGTTCGCCGCCGTCGATCTCGTAGGCAGCCAGGGCGTCGAATCGGTGATCCAAACTGAGGTTGAGCGACCGATCGACCGCGGAAGGCGGCGCCTCGGCTGATTCCGGGACAAGCCAGCAAGAAGCCGGAAGCGAGGGGTTCGCTTCGACGCCGGCGGGTGTTCGAAAGGTGATCCGGGACGTGCCGGCCCGCCAGTGGTCGATCAGGCCCAACAACACCTCGTACATCTCTGGGAGGTCCGGATTCGAGCGAATGTCCAACTCCGCCCGAACCGCGTCGGCGTCAGCGTCTGAGGCGGGGCAAAGCCGGTCAATCAGCGACGCGAGGCTCATGTCTGCCGCTGACAACGGCAGGTCGATCCAAAATGCGTCTTCGAGCGGCATTGCGCCCAAGGTCAGGCTGACCCGAAGCGTGCCACCGGTCATCTCAGACTGGGTCTGACGAACCCCACGATGCGGGCGCCGCCGCCGCCGCCCCTAAAGCCGCCCGAGCTCCTCGAAGCGCTCGTCCGAGAGCTTGAGCCCCAACTGCTCCGGACCCCGGTGCCGCTGGACTTGAAGGCGCCGGAGGCCCGCTGTTTACTCTGGTAGGTGTTACGGGCCGAGCTCTGGGAGTATTGGGACCCTGTAAAAGACTTGTCCTTGTTGAAGTAGGAGGTGTTCTTTGAGACCTGGCTACTGTAACCGGCCGACGACCGGTAGTTGGTCCGGTTGTTTTGCATCGTGCCGTAGCGGCTAACGGGCGTCGAGTAGTAGTACCCGCGTGGCGAAAGCGCCGATATCATCATGTAGGTGAACAGGAAGTTGCCGCCGCCGAAACCGCTGCGATAGTAGCCGTTGGAGCCGTGTCCGCGCATTTCGTTTTGGTCGTTGTCGTGCACGATGGAGAACAGCAAGTCGTCGTTTCCGTCCTCGATCTCTTTGCTGCCGTCCAGGTCCTCCCAGCCTTCCAACGTGAGCTCTTCTCCGTCCTGTTTGGCTCGGATGAGGAGGATCTTGTCCCCCTCGTAGATCTCGTTCACTCGCTTCTCGAAGTCAGACGTGCCCTTCGACTCCTTGAAGGCTTTCTGCACCTCGTCCAGATTGATGCGGCCCGCTGCTCCGTCGGTTGCCGCCCAGTCCTCGTAAGTGGGGCCGGGGGAGCACGCCGCGGCGACAGGTCCCGCCAGCAGTGCTGCGCTGGCCAGGGCTGCCATCGAGGGACGGGTCATCTTGGTGCGTCGGCTCATGGTCATCTCTCCCTTTTCCCTAGGCAAGTAGGCTCAAGATCTCTTCCGAGACTGGGGTTGGTTTCTCTGATGTTGACTGGTCGCGATACTCGAAATGCAGTGTCAGAATCTCCGGCAAAGCTTGGTCCCACGCCGCCGAGACCAGCTCCCGATATGCGTCGCAGGCGAATCTGGCGAAATGGGCGGCCGCGTCTCGATGAGTCGGCCCGGCGATCGCCGTGCTGAGTGCAACGTCGCGGAGGTGAGACAGGTGACCGGACCACAGTTGGTCAGCGGCCCTGACCATGACCGACCGAGAATGGCCGTCATACCACTCGTCGCCCAACCGAGCGCGAACTTCGGCAAGCCTGCCGATCAGCAGTTCGGCCAACGCGTCCGAGATCGCGACTTCCCCCGCTCCGAACAGCCCGTCGCAATCGATGCCGAGGTCGGACCAGAGGCGCGCTGCCAGCTTCTCGAAAACGGGCAGATATCCGATTTTAGGCAGTTCTCTGAACCGATCGGAGACGAACTGCCCGGCCCACGTTCGGGCCATGTCGTCACATGAATCGAACCAGGCGGCATCGGTAAGGATTAGCTGCCTTGCGCGATAGTACGTCAACGTCTGGTGTTCGAGCACCGCCGAATAGTCGCGAGACGCTTCGTGGGCCGCCCGTCTGTCCGCGGCGGCCTCGTCTTGCAGTTGGTGAAGCAAACGGCTAGTCCGGGTTTTCGGCCCGCTGTCCGAGGTCGTGGCGATTCGGGCAATGCTGTTCAGCATCGGGGCTTGGCGACTGAATGCGATGGGGTCCTCCTGAAGCGATGCCAAGACCTTCGACGCGCCGAACGCGCCCTGACGGCCTGCCCGGCCTCTCAACTGCCTGTCGACCCGTCCGCTCTGGTGCAGGGCGACGCCGATCACGCACAACCCGAGTCCGAAATCAATGGCGTCGCGGTCGTCCACGGCCTCAGCCACGCAGAGGGTGTTCGACACGCGGACGGTGTTCGCCTTCGTACCGTCCCAGGCGCGCGAGACCCTGAAGCCGGTCTGGGAGGCCGCCTCGGCGATGAGATCCGCCTCATCGCCCGTCCCGCATCGCAATGCGACCGTCGAGTCCGGTCGTTCGGCCAGAATGGCAGTCACGCGGTCGAGGCAGGCGGTCACGATTCGACCGCCTAGTCCTGACTCGATGATGATGTCGGTTCCGCGGCCCGCCATGTTCGTAGAGACAGTCACGGCTCCGAACTGTCCGGCATCTTGGACGATCTTGGCTTCCCAGTCGCTCGTGACCGCGTTCAACAAGCCGTGTTCGATCCCTGCGTGATTCAGCAGCTCGCTGATCTCCTCGGACTGTTTGACGGACACCGTGCCGATCAAGACGGGCCTGCCGATTGACCGCCAGTTGTTGACCTGATCGATCAACGCGGCTTGCAGGTCTTCATTCGAGGCGAAGATCTCGGGAACCTCGTCGACCCTGCGCTTGGTACGCGTTGGCGCGACCTTTACGGTTTCGAGTCCGTAGCTCCGGTCGAATTCGTCCCGTGCCTCGATGGCGGTGCCGGTCAGACCGCTGACCCTGGCGTATCGGCTCATCAGCCCCGAAACCGTGATCTGGGCGATCGTCTCCATCTCAGGCCTTGGGTCGAGCCCTTCCTTGGCCTCCAGTGCGGCCTGGAGACCGTGCAGATATCGGTTGTCCGGCAGCAGCCGCCCGTTCATCGGGTCGACAATGACGACCCTGCCGTCCGCGACGATGTAGTCGATGTCGCGCTTGAACAAAGTGTGCGCTCTCAGCAGTTGGTGAGCCATGCCGAGACCAGCCTCCCAGCGGCTCTGGCCCGTGTTCTTGCCGTCGATGGCGCGCTGAGCCAGGCTGGCCAGGTTTGGTCCGGCCCACGGGTCGTCTCGGAGGTGTGACGATTCGGATTCAGGCTGCCCGAGCGAATGCTCAATAAACTCCTGTCCACGTTGAGTGAAGCGGACGGAGCTTCGCGCGGCATCGGTCACGTAGTAGAAGCGCTGCTCGTATGCCCCGGCGCCCGGTGTGTCGTGCATTTCGTCCAGCTTCGCCATCAGCTTGTGGCGACTCACACCGTCTTTCGTGACCGTGTCCCGAAGCACTGCGCTCTCGGGGTCCGCCGCGTAGAGCATGGCATGATCTTCGCCGGCGCCGGCTTCGTCTGTGCTCCCGAACAGGACGTTAGCCTCGGCCAGACGAACCTGCTCCACGTGCATCGCGAGGAGCTGCTCGACCGCATCGTACGCGGATTGGCGCCCGCCGATGTCCTCGGCCTCTTCGCCGGAGATGATGAGGGGCGTCCGGTCCTGGTCGATGAGAACGTGGTCCGCCTCGTCGACGATGACTGTGTCGAGCGGTCCCTGCACGGGCAGTTCGGGCGGCAGTTTGAGGTTGTCCCGAAGGTAGTCGAAGCCGATCTCCCTTGCGGTAGAGTAGACCACTTGGCGCCCGTACGCTAACCGGCGTTCGTTGTCTTCCATCGAAGACAAAACGACGTCGACGCCGATGCCGAGGGACGAGTAGACAGGTGTCAGCCATTCAGTGTCTCGTTGGGCCAGGTAGTCGTTGGCCGTGACGACGTGGACCGTTCGTCCCGATGACGCGGCGACTATCGCGGCCAGTCCCGCCGCGACGGTCTTCCCCTCACCCGCGTCCATCTCCACGATGGCGCCTCGCAGCAGCAACGCGGCTGAGATCATCTGCTCTCGGGTCGGGGTGAATCGAAGGTCTGAATCGATGTCCAGTGCGGCGAGCGCCTCGTAAAACGACCCGGGCAGCGTGACGTTCGCCGGTTGGATGGTTTCAAGCATCTCGCGAGTGCGTACGATCCCTCGGGCAACCTCGCGTTGTTCCGCTGACGCCAAGAGATCATCGAATGCTAGGTCAACGTCGGCAGCCGATTCCGCTGTTTCGTTGGCCAATTCGAAGCAGTGTAGGAGCGAGTCGGGCACATGTTCACCGTCGAACACCCGCCACGCCCCCAGACGCCGCTCCATAGCGACGCTGGCAATTGCGAGCGCACGTGAGATCGATGCGAGGGATTCCGGGAGCTCTGAGACGGCCTGCAACCCTGCTCGGAGCTCGGAGTCTGAAAGGCCGCGGCAGTCGGGACCGGCTTGCTCAGCGAGGTCGGCGCAACGAGCAGCCCATCGCAAAGCCCGCACGTCCGGGGACGCGGAGCGCTCACGCAGCCAGCCCGGAAGCGCCGCCCAACTGATGCGATCGATTGTCTCTCGCAGTATGCTCACGTGCGTCCCGTCAACCGTGACTTTGGCCGTTGGTTCTGGACTTGACCGCCGCGTTCGGAGTCGGCTTCAGCGGCCTGCGCACCGACCAAGGCGACATGCCCGCCCGAAGTGCTGCCATCACGCCCGCGGCCTCCCAGTAATTGTCGACTACGTACAACTGATTGGTGTCCCACGGCAACCGGGACAGATCGTTTCGCATCACGTTCCGGTTCTCGCGCACTGCGATCACCGGGACGCCTTGCTCCAACGCCGCCAATGTCGGGAGGCCGATGCAGCCGTCCGGGATGACCACGCAAGACACATCCGAAGCGGTAATCACGCCCGGCAGCTTCATTGCCTCGGGGTCCGATACGATTCGCGGAGCTCGTTGTAGGCCCTTGAGCACGCACTGAAGGAACGTGTTCGAGATGACCTCTGCCGCCATGCGGGGATCAACCACGCCCGGGTCCACGTTCGCGACCTCGTCCGATTCCATCATGGGCGCGTGTGCAGTCGGCACGTCGTAGATGCACGATGCCGTATGGGTCAGCAGGGCTTCGACACCGCCCCAGGGATTGATCATCTCCCCGCCGCTGGTGAAATAGTCCATGTGGTAGGGCATGGGAACGTCGATCACGGAGGCGATGGCCACCGCGTCGAAACTGCCTTCCCAGGCGTCGAAGGCGTTCGCCAGCCCCTCGAACCCCTCGACTTCGCCCGTGGCGCGCCCAGAGTCGGAGTAATGGCTGATTAGCCGAAGGGGCCGATCCAAAACCGCCGTGCCCGCTATGTCTAGCCCGTACGTGGCATGAGCGGCATTGACGGCGTTGACTGTCGAGGTCACCCACTTGGGGTCGTGATCGGCGTCTATGGCGACCAGCACGCGGTTGGAGCGCATCTTTCGCAGGCCTGCGGTCCCCATCATCAGTCTGGAGAGCACGCTGCCTTCGACGTACAGACCGTTGTCGGGCATTTCGTTTATGTCGGATGCGTTGACCACATTGGGGTGGGTGATCAGTGTGTCGCAGACCTCGGCGAGCATCCGAGCCACGGGCGTGGCGTCGCCAGAGTGCCCGCCGATCTCCGCGCCAATGCCCGTCGGCACGATGAACACCGCTGTGAACGAGTCGGTGTTCTCCCAGGGTCGCTTCAAGAAATCGAAAATCGAGGGGATGGACGGCAGGCGTTCGGAGTCGGTTCGCTCGATCAATCCGACCTCGCACGCGAATCTGGTGTCCGACGATTCGCTGACGACGAACCGTACGGGCGCTCGATCGTC
This sequence comes from uncultured Dehalococcoidia bacterium, assembly GCA_964588665.1. GTDB lineage: Bacteria > Chloroflexota > Dehalococcoidia > Lucifugimonadales > UBA1123 > UBA2160. The sequence goes on from CAZPQQ010000027.1 coordinate 18,561, forward strand.
GCCTAAAGCGTCGACCACACCCTGGCGGGCGCGATCGAGAACGTCGTCGCCCCACGGGTTTGGGATCGTCAGCTCTCGTTCAGCTAACCGCAATCTGACCTGCTCCGTTCCTGGCGGCGAAATCGCCGTAGCTCGTTGACTGTATTAGAGTCAGCTCCCCCGATTCAAGCATCGCGTAGGCGTCGGGAAGGTTGATTCCGTTGAACGTGTGCGCTTTGGGCTGTGTGTAAGCGCCCATGCCCAGGATTGCGACACGGCTGCCCGGCGTCAGCGGCTCCTCAAATCGGTAGTCGCCCAGAACATCCCCGGCCAGGCATGACCTGCCGGCCAGGATGTATCTGTGCGCCCCGTCAGGAGCATAATCCAGGACATCCGGCTCGTACTGATACTCGAAGACTTCGGGCATGTGGTTCACAGACGTGTCGAGCACGGCCACGTCGATGCCACCACTGTCGAACACGTCCAACACGGTGCTGACGATGACCCCGGCGTCGGCGACGAACGCGGCCCCTGGCTCGATGAAGATCTCAATTCCCCGGTCGCGCCTCAAGAGCGCGGCGGCATCGTTGAGCGACGTAAAATCAGTGGCTGGGCTGAAGGTGTAGCCTCCGCCCAGGTTCAGCCATTCCATGCGGTCCAGGAGGGCACCGAGCCTATCTTCAATGGCAGACGCCGTGGAGAACAGGTCGAGAAGGTCATCTGACTCGCAGTTGGTGTGGAGGAGCAGCCCTTGAGCCACCGCTGAGACGCCGCCCGACTCATGCTCGGTCTCGATGATCCGCTCGATAGGCGCTCCGAGTTTCGAGTGCCTGCGACAGGGATCGTACCTCTCGTCCGAAACGAGGGAGATGCCCGGGTTCAGTCGAAGTCCGACGTTTGCGAATGGCGTGGCTTCCGGCCCGTAGCGCTCCAACTGGCTGATGGAGTTGAACGTGACGTAATCGCTCAGTCGCGATATCTCGGCGAATTCATGCTCGGCGACCGCAACCCCGTAGTAGTGCACGATTCCTGAGTCACCCAGGACTTGTCGTGCAAGCCGGACCTCAAAGGGTGAACTGGCGGTAAACCCAGTCACGTGCGTCGCCAACTCCTCCATGACCCACGAAAATGTGCACGGCTTCATGGCGTACAGAAGCGACAAGCCGGCATCGTCGGCTGCGGCGCGGATTCGTCTGGCCGAGTCGGCTAACTCAGCCTGAGAGAACACCAGCGCCGGCGTCCCCGGGACAGCGGCCAACGCCGCGCGGATTTCAGCAGTGTCTAGCATCGAGTCTCCGAGCCTGTTTAGACCTGTAATTTATCACACTGGCGGGTTCGGGTTCTTGCCAAGTCCGATCAACACAAGGCCCGCCTGGTGGCCGGCGCCTTCGAAGTAGTCGTATCTCTCCAGCAAATGGTCTCGGCTGCCCTCGACGGCGTCCGCTGCGATCTGCGCTCGATTTCGCAGATCGCGGCCGAGAGGGGAATCGAGAGACCATGACGGGCTGATCGCCAACGTCAAACCCTCCGGCTCGCACGCCGTGGCGTACTGTTGTTTGAGTGATTCGAACTCATCCTCACTCTCATATACGACCGGTGTGACGAACACCGATTCATCGATGTACAAGCCCAACTCGTTGTCGAACACCTGGACCAAGTCGATCTCCGGCACGAAGTTCTCCATCGCGTAGTAGAGGTCTTCGACGAGGCTTTGGTCTGCTCGGTGGTAGTAGAACTGTTCACGGACCTCGGCCATCCGGACGGGTAGGGGCTTCTTGCGAGAGTAGTCCAGGTACGCCGACGCCTCGGCGCCTTCGACAAACAGAAACGGTATGTTCCCGTTTGTGGCGTCCACCAACAACTCAACGTCATCCAGATCGTAGAGCAGGGCGACGTGTTGCCAGTAGCGCATGTGCCGCTTGGAGAACGAGTAGTCGAAGGTGTCCAGAATCTGCCTCAACGCGTCCTCGGGCGGCGGGTCCGGGATCCCGGGCCCTGAGAGCACGTAGCTCGACTTGAGCCCGAGGCCGTCTGTCAGGAACTTGAGCGCCTGAACCTTCTCAGAGCATATTCCGCCACGGCCTTCGGCGATGTTGAACACGGTTTCGTCGCCGGTCCTGTACCGGAGCCTGTCTCCGGTGAATCGGGAGTAGCTCTCGAAGTCAGAGCGCCAGATGCGTTTGGCCAAGCAGCGAACGAACTCGGCCGCCGCTTCGCGAGACTCCAACGCCAAGATCTCATCGTGCCTTGAATCGGGATGAGCTTGCGACACCGTGTCGGTTATGAATCCCTCGAAGAACGAACGGTTTCGGTCCCATCTGCGCCGATGGAAGCCGGCCCAGTTGCGAGCATAGCCTGCCGCCCCGCGGTCGAACGTCAGCGCAATGATTTCGACGGGAACGCCGTCCGCGACAACCCTCGCTGCTCTTGGCGTATCCGATGCGTCCAGCGGCCTGTCGTCTTGAAGTATCGAGGAGTTCGGAACAGGGTGCGTAAGCTGTCCCGCGTCGGTTAGCGCGTAGCTGGCGTCTTGGAGCGACAACAGCGACTGGGCAGAGGACGCCGACATGCGTTGTTGCTCCACGAGGGCGTCCACCGGGCAGTTGCGAAGGTACTTGTCGACGAGGGCGCCAAGCGTCAGCCCCGCGTCCTTGGGCTCGATTCGGATCGCGCACGTGCGATCGGTGAGGGCGTCCGTCATCTGGACGAACACTGGCGTCCGGGTGTCCGAATCGCGTGCGAGGTCACGCCGGACCGATTCCGCTGAACTTCGCTGCTCCATGGGCCCCTGCATCGGCTCAAACTGGTATGAGCCAATTATACAGATGAGGTGCCGGAGCGTGCCTCGTCTCGGCAAGTCACGCGGTGATCGGCGCGTTACGCTATGGAGGGCGTGACAGTGTCAGTGAGGCGATGCGAGGGATGGCGACGCTATGCCGGTGACGGGGCATCTGGGGCTAGATGATGCCACCACATGGGTGCATTTGACCGGAGAACCCCGCCGAAAGAGACCTGGCGCCGCTACACGCCCCGCGCGCTGGGCAGGAGAATCACGCGGAACGCGAGCGACGCCCGGTAGAGAGATTCTGGTTCGTCGTTCGATTTTATGGCGACCGCAGCGATCGCTCCGGGTTACGCCGACTTGGTTTCGTTAATGCGCGCTCGGCAAGAAGGGCAACCGCACTGCTTCGGCTCTCGCAGCATGTCACGGAAGATTAGCTGGACCATCTCTTTTTCGGTCAACCTGAACGAATCGCCGATAGCGACGAATTCGACCAGTCGGGTGCTTTTGTCGGCTTTCTCGGCTTCGGTCAGCTCTTCGCCATGGACCAAGTTCTTTTTCACGTAAGCCTTGAGTGCCTTGAGATGCTCCGCAACCGTGTCACGTGGGTCATTCAGTGTTGGGTGTGTCATCTTTTGCCTCCATCCTCTTCTTAGACGGACGCTGCCGGGTTCCTTACGTAAGAGCTAGATACACAATCGACATGGCCGTCCAAACCGCGACGGTGGGTGGGACCACTAAGGATTATTTGCATACTTACTTTTATTTTTCGTAGGGTGCTTGTACACATGATTCGACGAATTGGCGCCGCACGCGGGACGCGGCGGCCGCAACGTCGTCTTGCGAACTTCCCGTCGAGGCGGTTGAGAAGTAAGACCCGGGTTCTTCCTCGAAGTCGGGGAGACGGCCGGTCAGTCGCCAAACGTCGACTGCGGATACATCGACCACGATACGAATTGACACCGATTTTTCGGAGTCACTATAATCGTTGGGTATGTGAGGTAGCCATCAATGCCAAAACGAACCTATCAACCGCGAAAACGCCGTCGGGCCAGGGTCCACGGCTTCCGATCCAGAATGAGATCACGAGACGGCCGCAACGTAATCAAGCGACGCATGTTCAAGGGACGAAGTAGAATTACTGTTTGATTCTTCGAGCCCCCCGAGCGTTGCGCGTCCCCTGAACGGGCCGCGTGGCGCAACCGAAGCGACTGAAAGCTGGGACTGGCGTTTGCCAGGCGCCTATGCAGAGAGAACGCCGCCTAAGAAAGTCGAGCGATTTTGCCGCGGCTCGACGACACGGTCGGAGCTGGGCAGACCCGCTGCTCGTGCTGATAGCTCGGCGCAACGGCGCGGATGTCAGCCGAGTCGGGTTCGCCGTGGGCCGCCGCGTTGGCAACGCGGTCGTCCGCAATCGGATCAAGCGGCGCCTGCGGACGTTGACGCGCCCTGTCGATATCGCGGACGGGTGGGACTTGGTGTTCATCGCACGTCGAGACGCCGCCATATCGAGCTTTCCGGAACTGGCGAGGGCGGTGTCGAGACTTCTCAGACGTTCCCGTGTTGCGAGTTCATGACAATACGCAAGACGCTCTCAAACCGACCGCGGCGGCTTCCGATATGAAGAAACTCGCTCTCGGCGCCATCAGGTTGTACCAACTGGTCTTGGCCCCGTACTGGCCAGGGGCCTGCAGGCATATGCCCACTTGTTCCCACTACGCCGCCGAGGCGATACAAAAACATGGCGCCGGCAGGGGAGCCTGGCTGACCGCCGGGCGACTGGGCCGATGCCGTCCATTTGGCACTAGCGGTTACGACCCGGTGCCGTGAAACGCGAAATTGAGAAAAGGCGGCGAGTCGCCGGCGCCCCGTTGCGCTCGCGATCGGCGCCGAATACGCGATCAACGGACTTACGAAATGAAACACCCCGTGGCTCTGAGAGAGCTGGAATTGCCGAAGATTGGCTCAGTTGAACAGGCGCCTTGCTGCCGTCGCATGACAGAATGAGGCAGTGAACGGCATCGGCCTGAATGTGCAGAAGACGTAATGCCGCGTGGGGCATCGACGACAGTCGCCCCACCGAGATATTGGATACGTTCGGATGTTGAAAATAGTTGGATCCGGCCCGCGCAAAACAGGGTTAATATTCGTGGCACTTGCTTTGGCCCTGATGGCCGGCGCGTGCAGTCGCATAAGCAATCCACAAGGTTGGTCCGGAGTCGCTGCCTCCGGGGATACGCTGGTCGTCGGCACCCAGGAAGGGCAACTCCTCGCTATCGACAAGAACGACGCCTCGACATTCGCGGCCTGGCCCGTCGATCTGCGGGGCGAAGAAGACCAACGCGCGATCTACGGCGCTCCGGTCATAGACGGCGACGCGGTGTTTGCCGGCGCCTACGACGGCACGCTGTATGCATTCGACCTCCAAGGCCAGCCGACTCGATGGATCGACATGCGGCTGGGAGACCGGATGGTCGGCGGGCCGACGCTGGAAGGCAAGACAATCGTCGTTGGGTCCGTGACGATAACCGACGACGACGGAGATGAGGGCACGCTCTGGGCTCTCGATGCCGACACCGGCGACACACTGTGGCGATTCACGACCCCAGGGCCGATCTGGACGACGCCCACCGTCGCCGACGGGCTGGTCTTCATCGGCACGCTTAACAAGATGATATACGCCGTCAACCTCAGCGACGGCCAGAAAGCCTGGGAGTTCGAGACAGGCGGCGGCGTCGTGGCCAAGCCCTTAGCGGCGAATGGCCTCGTGTATGTCGGCGCGTTCGACAGCGTGTTCTACGCGTTGGACGCCGATACCGGCGCCGAAGTGTGGCGATTCGAAGAAGCGGAAAAATGGTTCTGGGGCGGCGCGATCGGCCGCGACAACCTGGTGCTTGTGCCGTCGCTTGACGGGAACCTCTACGCCCTTGACGCGACCTCAGGATTCCCTCAGTGGAAGTTCGAAACCGAAGGCTCCATCGTGGGCTCCCCCGTGATAGTGGGAGACCTGATCGCCGTCCCGATTGCCGATGGCGGAGAGTCGAAGATCGCCCTCGTCGAACTCAACGGCAGCCCGCGTGAGGCGTGCAAGATCGGCGAAGACGTGAGAACGCCGCTGTCGACGGACGGAGAACTGATATACTTTGCCGCGACCGATCATTCGATATGGGCGCTTCGTATCAAACAGAACGGAAACCCGGACGAAGAGTGGGTATATCTTACTGACGAAGACGACCCGAATCCGAGAGATCGGAGCAAGGCGTGTTAGGGGCGAGCTGAAGCAATTTGGAATTCATAATCGACACCTGGAATCTGGTAATCATCCAGCCGATGGTCAACGGCTTGGTGATGTTGTACAGCTTGTTCTTCAGCAACTTCGGCATCGCAGTGATCGCATTCACGCTGCTTGTCCGGATGATCATGATCCCTTTGTCCGTCAAGCAGAGCCGTCAGATCAAGTCAATGGGCGCGCTCCAGCCGCTGATGAAGGAGATCCAGGCAAAGCACAAAAACGACAAGCAACGGGCGTCCCAAGAGACGATGCGTCTGTACAAGGACCACGGCGTCAATCCGCTGGGTTGCTTGGGACCGATGTTCATTCAGTTCCCGATTTGGATCGGCCTTTACCAGGCAATCCTGCAAACAGTGCCTTCGAACCCAGAGAGCCTCGTTGGCCTATCCCGCCACCTCTATGGGTGGCTGCCGCAGGTTCACAAGGTTGTGCCGATCGACAGTTCGTTCCTCTGGCTGGACCTGGCCAAGCCAGACCCTTCGCCGTTCATCATGCCTATCCTGGTGGGCGGTTCTATGTTCGTAATGCAGAAGATGTCGAGCATGCCGGCCGCGGACGACCGACAGGCGTCGACAAATCGCATGATGTTGTGGATGATGCCGTTGATGTTCGGTTTCTTCACGCTGAATTTTCCGAGCGGGCTGGCAGTGTATTGGGTGGTTTCAAACGTGATTGGGGTGGCGATTCAGGGGTTCATCACTGGTTGGGACCCGCTGAAGAACCTGTTCGCCTTCGGGCGCGCCGCCGAGCAGGTGAGTGCGGTCAGCACGGAGCCATCGCTGGCTTTGCCCACCGAGGAGACGGTAAGCAATGACGGAGATAGTAATAACGGCCAAGACGGTGGACGAAGCAATCGAGCTCGGCCTAAGGGAACTCGACGCCGAGCGCGGCGAGGTAGAAATAGACGTCGTTAGTCGAGGCAAGGCCGGCATACTCGGGATCGGCAGTGAGCCCGCCAAGGTGCGAGTGGTTCTGTTGGACGCTCCGTCCGACATCGTGACGACGACCACCGAGGTTCTCGAAAAAGTTGTTTCGTTGCTCGGAGTCGACGTGGTCACCTCGCTGACCCACGCCGAGAAAGAAGACCTGGGCGGTCCCGCTTTCGACATCGAAGGCGATGACGCAGGACTGCTCATTGGCCGGCGAGGCGAGACACTGAAATCGCTCCAGTTCCTGGTGAAGTACATGGTCAGCCAGCGACTGGGCGTCAACGCCAACCTTCAGGTGGACGTCGAAGGCTACCAGGAGCGCAGGAACCAGGCGCTGGCCAACATGGCTCGTCGCGTGGCTCAGCGCGTAATCGACTCAGGGAATCCCATCAGCCTGGAGCCGATGCCGGCCAACGAGCGGCGAATCGTTCACCTGACGCTCGCGGACCACGCGCAAGTCATCACGGAGAGCGCCGGCGCCGGTGTGGCCAGGCAAGTCGTGGTGCACCTCAAGTAACCGCTTCAGCCGAAGCACGGCTGGCGCCACCGGCGTCCCACGCGGCACGCAGGCCTTTATTGACGACGCTGGCCGCGTTCGAGATCGATCGGGTGCAGAGTCATGTCGAGTCCCGTCAAGCCCGATGTCGTGGTGGTGGGCGCCGTCACGAAAGACCTGACCAAGGAAGGTTACATCCTTGGTGGCGGAGTCGCGTACGCTGCTCTAACCGTCAAAGCGCTCGGATTGAATCCCGCGGTGGTGACGAGTTGCGGCTCAGAAGTGGACCCCTTGACGCATCTGCCTGGGATTCCGTCTCATGTTGTCCCTTCGAGTTCGACCACGACGTTCGTAAACTCGTACCATGGCGGCCGCAGGCGTCAGGTGATCAAAGCTGTGGCCAACGTCATATTCGCGGCCGATGTTCCGGACGAATGGCGCGCGACGCCGCTGGTGCTGCTGACGCCGATTGCCCACGAGATCGACGATTCCATCATGGACGCGTTCCAGTCGCCGACTGTCGCCGCATCCATCCAAGGCTGGCTCCGAGACTGGGACGATGACGGCAATGTTGTTACGAGGCGTTGGGATGGAGGACGCGTGCTGGAGCGGATCGGCGCCGCCCAGTTCTCCGACGATGACGACGTGTCACCCGATCAGATCGCCCATTGGAAAGAGCGTTGCCCCGTGCTGCTCAACACCCGTGGGGACGAGGGCTGCCGTATATGGACCCGTGGGGTTTGGCACGATTTGCCGGCCTTTCCTGCAAACGAAGTAGATCCGACCGGTGCGGGGGATGTGTTCTCGGCGGCGTACCTGGTAAGATTCCGAGAATCCGGAGACGTGCTGGATGCGGCCAGATTTGCGGGATGTGCTGCCAGCTTCTGCGTGGAGCGCCAAGGCGTCGAAGGCATCCCAAGCCGGGCCCAAGTTGAGGCCCGACTCAACGGGGAATGACATCTCGAAAGCCATCTTTATCGATTACGACAGCGCATTGCCGTTAGTTCAGGCGTCGGTCGCAGCGTGAATCGATGAATCTCGGCATTAAGATCCGAGAGACTCGGCCCGACCACGATTCACAACAACCGGAAGGCAGTTGACGGTGGACAATAAGCGCGTCACGTTGGAGCCTCTTGACCGGGTAGCGGTCGTCACCCTGCGGTGGGGGGACGGCCGAGGCCGAATCGACGCCCCGATGGCCTTCGATATTGCCGACGTTTGCGCCGAGTTGCGACAGGACGACGCCGTTTGGGTCGTTGTGCTCACGGCTGATGGCGCTGTATTCTGTGACGGAACCGATCCCGACGCACTCCGGGTCGCCCAAACCGACGCCTCCGCGGTCGCGACGTTGCGGGTGACTGACGCTGTTGCGGCCATAGAGAAACCGGTTATTTGCGCGATCAACGGCGACGCAATCGACCAAGGCCTTGAGATTGCGCTCGCGTGCGATCTGCGCGTTGCGTCGGCTGAGGCGAAGCTCGGGATGACGCAACTCGAACACGGTTCGATGCCTTGGGACGGCGGAACGCAGCGCCTGCCGAGACTGATCGGCCGAAGCAGGGCAACCGAGATGCTGCTGACATCCAGGGTGGTGTCGGCGAACGAGGCCGAGGTCATCGGGCTAGTCAACTCGGTGGTCGAGCCGTCCCAGCTCCACGACAAGGCAGTCGAACTCGCATCTGTCGTTGCCTCCCACGGCCCAATAGCCCTCAGATACCTGAAAGAAGCAGTGTTGAACGGTCTCGACCTAACCGTCGAACAAGGCCTGAGGCTGGAAGCCGACCTCAGCTTTTTGTTGCAAAGCACCTCGGACCGAGCCGAAGGTCTGTCGTCGTTCTTGGCGAAACGGAAGCCTGAATACAGTGGCGAGTAGTGCGGACGGTGGACAGGTGACGGCTGACGAGACGACGGTTCTGTACGCGAAGGACGGCTCCGTTGTGCGGATCGTTCTCAACCGTCCGAAGCAGATCAACGCGTTTAACGTGCAGATGCGCGACGACCTGTTCGCCGCTCTGGAGGCGGCCAGAGACGATCCCGACGTCCGAGCCGTCCTGATCTCAGGCGCCGGCGACAGGGGGTTTTGCGTGGGAGCGGACCTCACCGAGTTCGGATCCACCCCGTCTCAAGCTGTCGCCAGGCAGGTGCGTTGGGAGCGGGACCTCTGGGGCCTCTTCCTGACATTCACAAAACCGCTTGTGGCAGCACTCCACGGCTTCGTGATCGGCTCCGGAGTCGAGATCGCTTGCCTCTGCGACATCAGGATCGCCTCCGAGAGCGCCACGTTTCGCATGCCGGAAACAGCTCTGGGCATGGTTCCAGCCGCCGGCGGCAGCCAGACCCTGCCCAGAGTCATGGGGCAAGGCGACGCGATGGACGTGTTGCTGGCCAACGCACGGGTCTCGGCGTCCAGGGCGAAGTCGACGGGACTTGTGCACCAGGTCGTGTCCGACGAAGATCTGCCCGAGACAGCGAAGGCTGCGGCGAGCTATTTGGCATCACGGCCTCCCGACGCCGTAGCGGCGATCAAACAAGCTGTTTTGACCGGCATGGACCTCCCAATGGCGCAAGGACTTGCGCTGGAGCGCCGTTTGGCGGCGCGTCTGGCGGCCGGAATGTCGGAAGGGTAGTGGAAACGAAGCCGTTTTGGTGGTAGGCTATCGGGCGAAACTTCGACCAGGGGGCCCGTACTAGGAAATGAATATCACCGAGTTTCTCGCCATATCGGCCGCGATCGTTCCGGATCGGGCGGCTATGGTGTTTGAAGACCGGACCACGACGTTCGAGCAGTTGCAGTCGCGTGTCAACAGACTTGCAAACGGCATGGCGGAGCTTGGGGTCGGCGCGGGTGATCGCGTCGCGTTCCTGCACGTCAACACCGACCACTACGTCGAGGCATGCTTCGCCACCGCTAAGTTGGACGCTGTCTTTGTTCCGCTCAACTTCCGCGCTCGCGGCGAAGAGCTTTCGTACATGATCAACGACGCCACGCCAAAAGTCCTGTTCTTGGGACCGCGATACGCCGAGCTCGTCAAGTCGTTCGCCGATGACACCGAAAGCGTCGAGCACTACATCTGCATGGAGACCGAACAGGAAGGGTGGACCTCCTACGACGCCCTGTTGAACGACTCCTCCGACGAGGAAAGGTACCCTGAGGCGGGCGACGACGATTTGGCCGTAATCATGTTCACGGCCGGAACGACCGGATTCCCCAAGGGCGTAATGCTCACCCATGAGAGCTTCTCGTCGTATATCCTCAGCAACGTCTCTCCGGCGGACCCTGACGTCGACGAACGGAATATCCTGACCGTGCCGCTCTATCACATCGCCGGGATGCAGGCGGTCGTGTCGGCCGTCTTTGCTGGCCGGACGCTGATCATTCAGCGTCAGTTCGATGCGCTCGGCTGGATGCAGCTTGTGGAAGAGCACGGGGTCGACCGGGCGATGATGGTCCCGACCATGTTGAAACTCCTGATGGACCACGAAGAGTTTCACTCTCACGATCTGAACAGCCTAAAAGTCATCACATACGGCGCCGCGCCGATGCCCGTCCAAGTGATCAAACGGGCGATCCAGGAATTGCCCAACGCCCATTTCATCAACGCCTTCGGGCAGACCGAAACGGCGGCGACAATCACGATGCTGCCCCCCGAAGACCACATCCTGACAGGAACGCCCGAGGAGATCGATCAAAAACTCAAGCGGCTCTCCTCCATCGGTAAACCGTTGGTGGACGTGGAAGTCCGGATTGTCGACGAGGACGGAAAGCAGATGGATGTCGGCGAAACCGGTGAGATCGTAGCCAGCGGCGCCCGTCTGATGAAGGGCTACTGGCACATGGAAGCCGCCACCAAAGAGGCAATCCGCGGTGGATGGCTCTACACCGGAGACCTTGGCTACATGGACCCCGACGGCTACATCTTCCTTTCAGGGCGAGCCAAGGACTTCATCAAGCGGGGCGGCGAGATGATATCGCCGGAAGAGGTGGAGCAGGTCCTGCAGTCGCATCCTGCAATCGACGAGGCGGCAATCATCGGGATTCCCGATCTCGACTGGGGCGAGCGCGTCCGCGCGATCGTCGTGGCCAAGCCAGGTCAAACGGTGGAGGAAGCCGAGGTCATCGAGTACTGCCGCCAGCACCTTGCAAGCTACAAAAAGCCCGAGTCGGTGGTTCTGACGGACGAGCTTCCGCGAAATCCGCTGGGCAAGGTCTTGAAGCGGGTGCTCAGAGAGCAGTACGCCGATCCGATCGGCGCCGCGGACTAGCGCCTCTGACGTGTGTCGAAACTCAACTTAATCCGTTCGTCCTGAGCCTGTAGAAGGACCTCGACGGCCAAGTTATGCTGCGCGATCACCGAATCCCTGCAACGTTCGCGGCAACATCTTCGTGTACCGTCCCTCGTACCCGTCCTGAGAATATCCGGTGGCGATCAGGATATCGGCGCCTCGATCTTGTCAAACCCGGCGTATGGCCTGAGCACCTCAGGGACAGCGATTGAGCCGTCTTCTTGCTGGTAATTCTCCAGCACCGCGATCAAGACTCGCGACAGCGCCAACCCCGACCCGTTTAGCGTATGCACGAACCTCGGCCTGGCCCCCCGTTCCGGACGATATCGGATCATCGCTCGGCGGGCCTGGTAGTCGGTGCAGTTCGAACAAGAGCTGACTTCCAGCCATTCCTCCGCTCCGGGCGCCCACAACTCGACGTCGAACGACTTTACCGCGGGCGCGGACATGTCGCCGGTGCACAGCTCCAGCACTCGATAAGGGATCTCCAGCGCCGCGGCGACACTCTCCGCGTCCGCGACCAGCTTCTGAAGCTCCTCGGTCGAGGTTTCTGGCTCCACGAACTTGTACATCTCCACCTTCTCGAACTGGTGGACCCGCTTGATGCCCCGCGTGTCGCGGCCCGCGGAGAACTTCTCTCGTCTCCAGCACGGCGTGTGGGCGACGTAATTCAACGGCAAGGACCCTGGCTCCAGGATTTCGTCCCTGTGCAGGCTGGTTATCCCTGCCTCCGCCGTCGGCAGCAACCAGAGATCGTCCTCTTCGTCGTGGTACATCTCTTCCTGAAAATGAGGCAAGTGGCCGCTGGCGGTCATCGTGTCTCGGCCGACCAGGTATGGCAGGTAGACCTCTGTGTACCCGTGTTCCCTGCTGTGGAGATTCAGCATCCAGGTGATCAGCGCTCGTTGAAGCGCGGCGCCCTTTCCGTGGAGCACGAAGAACCGCGAGCCGGACAGCTTGACTCCGCGTTCGAAGTCGATGGCGTTGAGCGATGATCCGAGCTCCCAGTGCGGTTTCAGTTCGAAGCTCTGCTCGTGCGGTTCGCCGACGGACCGAACCACGACGTTCGAGGATTCGTCCAGCCCCACCGGCGCGTCCTCCTGCGGGATGTTGGGGATCGAAAGCAACATCTCATTTAGTTGTTCGTCGAATTCGCGCAGCGCCTCGTCAAGCTGCTTGATGCGGCCGCCTACCTGGCGCATCTCCTCGATCAGTTCCTGCGGGCGATCCTTTGAGCGGCCGATCTCGCGGCTGACGTCGTTTCGACGAGAGCGGAGCTCGTCTGCTTCGACGATGGCGGCGCGCCTCTGCCGATCAAGGTCGAGAACCTCATCCAATGGCGCGTCGTGCCCGCGATTCTGCATGGCGGTCCGGACCAGATCGGTGTGGTCTCGAATGATCTCGATGCTAATCAACTTTCACCTTCGTATCGGCCGATTACAGATGTGAGGTGCGTCCGCTCCCTTGACCGAACGTCTGCGAAGCAGAAATTCGATCCAAGCGCAGAGCGCCGTCCAGGAGCGATTGGATGGATGTGCCAATGGCGACTCAGGAAAGGATCTCTCGCAGACGTTGGGCGATGATCTGCTCGCCGTTTTCTTTGAGCGTCAGCATTCGGACAGCGAGTCCGTTGTCATCCTGGTGTTCCCTGACCCATATGCTCGGGTTCCCCGCTCGGAGCTCTTCGATGACCTCGGCCGCGGTCTTTCCGACGACGTCGGCGTCTATCTCGATGAACAGCCCCTCCGCCGGTTCGTCGGCGGGGTAGTCGGATAGCGTTATGCCGCCCACGCCCGCTAGATTGGACCGAAGAGCCGATATCCGCACCTCGTAGGCGGCGAAACGATCCTCGTGGTTCATGGTCAGCCACTCGCGAAGGGCGCCGTAGACGGCCACAACTTCCTGGCGGTCTACCTTCATGGGACGTCCGAAAGAGCGAACGGAAGTGTCCTCGAAACCAATGAAGCTATGAGTGCGGGCAATGTCCACGAGTTCCTTGCGGCCCGTGAGCACCCCGCTGGAGTTAACGGCCCCGAAGTACTTGGCGCCGTAAGCGACCAGGTCTGCGCCCATCTTCACGTAAGCGCTGAGAAGATCTGTCGGGTACACCTGCCCTGCTGCGTCGACGATTATCGGCACGTCGTTGGCGTGGCCGACCTCGATGACAGTCTCGATCGGCAGCGCGCCGGGCGTGCGGTCTCCAGGCGCAAGGTAGTGGATCGCGGCGGTGTTGGGGCCGATAGCCGCCTCTAGCTGCTCGACGGTGGTCCGGTCTTCGTCGCCGATTTCCACGAGCTTGCCGCCCGGAATCGTCATGCATCGGTCGTACTTGACCCGAAGCTGGCGTTGGATCAGTATTTCGTTTCGCATCCCAGTTGTGTCCGGCATGCGCTCGATGTTGTCCCGGTTGTCGCCCGAAATGATCGCGGCCGCGCCAACGGCTAAAGCCGCGGAGCATCCCGATGTGACCAGAGCCGCTTCGACGCCGAGCATGTCAGCGATGCGGTGGCCGACGCTGTCCATCAGCTCACCGAGATTTACGTAGAACTCCTCGGAGTCGTCCATCAAGGCGCGCACCGCCTCGGAGGGCGTGCCGCCCCCGAGCAGCGTTCGATTGCCTTGAGCATTCAGCACGGGTCTGACGTTCAACTCTTCGAAGATGCTGACCATGTGTGCCTCCCTCGGGCTGTCGGATTGCAGAATATTCTATGGCTACGGATGAACCTGCGCAACCCTCGGCGGACCGGACCTCATGATCGGAGTTCGACACGTCAGGGGCGGGCAAGCAAGCATCGGCGTATAATTACCAAATCGCCTGACGGACGGTGGCAGTGTGCAGCAGGAGGGCAATGATGCCGGAAGGCCATGCGGTGGTGACGGAGTACGCGGACGAACTGATCCAAACCCCTCGGGCACACTTGAGGCTTGAGCTCAAACAAGATGACGATGGTCTGTCGCTGGAGTATACAGGTCAGCTCCTCGCCAGGTGTCGACTGAGCAGGGAAGGCATGGTGGCTGGCGGATTCATGGCCAAAGCCCTCGGCGTGCCGATTCCTCCGATCGGAGAATCGGTGACTGCCCGGGTCTCAACGGGCGTGCTGTATCGTGCTCTGGGAATCTGTCAGTTGGATTTCGACGAGGACGCGTCGTACGTGCTCTTGGACCGCCTGCTGGACGAAGCCGAGATGCAACGGGGCGCCCGGAGCGACGCCGAGTAGTCGCCCGCGTTGATTTGGCCTCCGGTTGGCTCTATAATCGTTGCGGATTTCACGATGCACGAGAAGAGAGGTTGGTAGGCTTCTTTGCCTGTTGATTACGGGGCGCTCTCGCCTGGACAGACGATTTCACGGCACACCTACGTCATCGACGACGCCATGGTTGCTCGCTACGTGGGCGCCGTCCAAGACGAATCGCAAACGGCAAGCGCGCGCGATTTGGCGCCTCCGATGTCAATTGCGGCTCTGAGTCTGACAGGCGTGGTGCAAGACCTACAGATTCCGGGCGGGACGCTTCATGTCGGTCAGGAGTTCCAGTTTTCGGGAGCGGTTTCGCTGGGCGCGACGCTCGAGTGCGTGGCCACGTTGAAGACGAACTCCATCCGCGGCGGTTGGAGGTTCATGGTGGTGGCCTCGGTTGTTACCGATAGCGAAGACCGGTTGGTGATGACCGGCAAGAGCACCATCACGCTTCCTGAAAACCTCGCCGGCGGCGCCGGAGTCGAAGAGTGAATCCGGGCGACGCGCTCCCAAGCGTCGAGAAATCCGTGACACAGGAGCGAGTCGAACGCTATGCTGAAGCGTCCGGTGACTTCAACCCGATACACGTCGACGAAGAATTCGCCTCACAGTCCCAGTTTGGCGGCAGAATTGCCCACGGGATGATGATCGCGGCGACGATCTCAGAGATGATGACCGCCGCGTTCGGACGAGCCTGGCTCGAATCCGGTCGGATGAAGATCAGGTTTCGCGCTCCGGTGTTCCCGGGCGAACGAATTCGGGCCGGCGGCACTGTGAAATCGGTTCGAGAACGAGACGAAGGCGTAGAGATCGTATGTGCCGTCCAGGTGACCAAAGACAATGGTGAGACCGCTATCAGCGGAGACGCCGCCGTCACCGTGGAGGCCGGATAATCCGCCATGCGTGTGGATTGTCGATTAGCGCCGATGTTTGAAGACGAGGAGGAATCGTATTGACCGCTGAACAGAATCTGGTCAGGATCGCCGTGGATGCCATGGGCGGCGACAACGCGCCTGCCGAGATTGTCAAAGGAGCGGTTGAATTCGCCAGGACCGGAAACGCCCAGATCCTGCTGGTCGGAGACGAAGACGCTTTGAATTCGGAATTGGCCGGGCTTGAGACCGATGGTCTGCCCGTGGCAGTCGTCCCGTCGGAAGGCGTTATCAGAGAAGGCGAGCCACCGGCGCTGGCGTTGCGGCAGAAGCCCAGAGCTTCCATAGTCGTCTCAACCAGGATGGTAAAACGGGAACAAGCAGACGCAAGCGTTACCATGGGGTCCACCGGGGCGGCCATGGCGGCGGCGGCGGTCGTGCTTGGAATGACGAAAGGCGTGGAGCGTCCGGCGCTGGGCGGACCGATTCTCGGCACGGCGCCGAGAACGATGATCCTGGACGTTGGCACCAGTGTGGATTGCCGTCCCCAGCAGCTTGTCAGTTTCGCGGTGATCGGCGATGTCTTCGCCCGCCACTTCTGGAACATCGAACGACCGCGTGTGGCCCTCCTCAGCGTTGGCGCCGAGGCGGGTAAAGGCAACCGGCAAGTTCGCGAGACGACTGAATTATTGGAGAAGACCGGCCTGAACTTCGTGGGCAACGTGGAAGCGCACGAGCTGGCCAAAGGAGCGGTCGACGTCGCCGTATGCGATGGATTCGTCGGCAACATCGTCATGAAACTCACGGAGGGCATCGGAGACGCGATGGACGCCCGTCTCCGAGATCTGCTCGACGGCGCGCTGCCGCCCGACGAAATCGACCGTTTAACCGCTGGCTTCCATGAACTGACCAATGTGGTCGAGAGGACCGGCGGAGGACCGTTGTTCGGAGTAAACGGCGTAACCGTGGTCGGACACGGGTCGGCGAAAGCCACCGCGGTGTATCGCGCCATCGGAGTGGCCAAGACCGCGGTCGAATCCGGCTACGTTCCTCAAATCAACCGAGACCTAGAGGCAGTCCACGCCAAACTTGAAGGATAATCTGGACACACGGACGAAATGACGTTCGGTCCGCGTCAGGAGGAGTCTTGGTCAAGTCCGACATTGAAGGCAAATTCGCACTCGTAACCGGCGCTTCGAAAGGCATCGGCAAGGCCATCGCCATGAAGCTGGCCGACGAAGGCGTCAACGTTGCGGTCAACTACAACCGCTCGGAGGACGCCGCCCACAAGGTGGTGGCCGATTTGGAGGCAGTGGGCGTCAAATCGATCGCGGTCCACGGAGACGTCAGCCAAGTCGATCAGGTCCAGGCCATGGTTGCCAGCGTGCAAGATGCGTGGGGCGGCATCGACATCCTGGTAAACAACGCGGGCATCATAAGCGACGGGTTGCTCGTGCGCATGTCCGACACTGCTTGGGATGACGTCATGGGGACCAACCTAAACGGCACATTCCATTGCACCCGTGCGGTGCTGCGTCATATGATCCGCCAACGTTGGGGACGGATCATCAACATCGGATCGGTCGTCGGAATCAGAGGCAACATCGGACAGGTCAACTACTCTGCATCCAAGGCGGCGATCATCGGCTTCACCAAGGCGCTGGCCAAG
This sequence comes from uncultured Dehalococcoidia bacterium, assembly GCA_964588665.1. GTDB lineage: Bacteria > Chloroflexota > Dehalococcoidia > Lucifugimonadales > UBA1123 > UBA2160. The sequence continues at coordinate 36,100 of CAZPQQ010000027.1, forward strand.
GAAGTGGCAACCCGAAACATTACCGTCAACACGGTGACTCCCGGTTACATCAGCACCGACACCGTGGACGTGCTTCCTCAAGAAACCAAAGACCGCATCATGACATGGATACCGCAAGGGCACTTCGGAGAAGTGGACGACGTGGCGCACCTGGTCGCCTACATCTCCAGCGAGCGTGCAAAATACCTAACCGGCCAAATCGTCAGCATCGACGGCGGGATGGCCATCTAGGCGGCTGCCATGTCATTCGAAGGCAAGGTTGTGTTGGTCACCGGCGCGTCCAGGGGCATCGGGCGTGCGGTCGCGCTTGAGTTCGCGCGCCGCGGCGCCGACATCGCCTTCAACTACCTGCGGAACCACAAAGCCGCCTCCGCCGCCCAGGCAGACATCGAAGCCCTTGGAGTTCGATGTCTGAAGCTCAGAGCCCACTTGGGAGACGCCGAGAAGATCCGGGGCTTGTTTGCGCGCGTGCAGCAGGAATACGGCCGGCTCGACGTCCTGGTGAACAACGCGGCAACCGGCGTCCAACGCACGGCCTCCGAGTTGGAGGAGAAGCACTGGGACTGGACCATGGGGGTGAACGCCAAGGCGCCCTGGCTGTGCTCCGTGGAGGCTGCCCGCCTGATGCGTGACGGCGGCCATATCGTCAATCTCACCAGCGAAGGCTCTCGGCGCGTGCTGCCGTACTACTTCTCAGTCGGCACGTCGAAAGCGGCGCTTGAAGCGATCACGAGGTACCTGGCGATAGAATTGGCCGCGAAAAACATCTCGGTCAACGCGGTGTCCGGAGGCTACGTCGAGACAGGCGCGCTAGACCATTTTCCCACGAAGGAACAGATGCTCGAGGCCGGCCGGGACACCCCTGTCGGGCGAATGGTCACCGTCGAAGACATCGCCGGGGTTGTCGCGTTCCTTTGCACCGAAGAGGCGAGCATGATCCGCGGCCAGGTGATTCTCGTCGACGGCGGAGTGACGCTGAAGGCGGAATAGTCACTGCGCGGGGCTTGGCCCAAACACCGACACTACCGATCGTGGAGCGTCTCTGGTGCTCTGGTCCACCTGAGAGCTTGTGAACTTTTTGTACGCCCCCAATTTGAACAACTTCCCAGAGCGGGACAGGTGTTGTACCAGCCCACCCTCCCGCATGGGTTGTCGAGCTGGGGGCACATCCCCCAGTCCCCTTGCCAGAGGGATTATCCCTCTGGACTCCCATGTTTGCCTCACGTCGGATCAATCCTGGGGTTGCAAGGGGCGAAGCCCATGCCGGGGAATGGGGGTGTCCCCAAGAATCCTTTCGGGCGGGCGGGTGGGACCAGCCACGATCCATTTGGAAGATCAAGCCCAATTTCCGTCAACAGTCGCCTT
>CAZPQQ010000028.1:0-36465 GCA_964588665.1 uncultured Dehalococcoidia bacterium
AACTTTACGAGGATGGATACTTCTTACACCACTTGACGGGACGTGACCGCAGAAAAACGTCGATGTCTGTCGATGTCTTCGGATGTCACATCAATTGCAAGATTCATCGTTCCGCCCAATCTGCGGCCAACGCCGCAGTAAATGTGCAGGCTCTGCACTTGTTCCGCCCAACGCATCGGTCGGCGTCCGGCCTGGCTAAGCCAGACTGACGACAACCGACTCTCCCACCGAACGTCTCAAGTAGACAGTCACCCTTTCCAACGCTGTCAAATCGTGCCGATACGCAACCTCGCAAGCACTATGCTCTTACCCGACTGCGAGCGTTCCGGCACATGTTCCAAATGGACTGGCGCCGTGGGCCGAGTTGTGTTGTGCACTGCCTACCGCATGTCTCGGCGCCGCCAAGTCGATGACACGAAACTGCCATCAACGACCACGGCTTTGATGACGACCGCCGAGGGCGGCGGGACGCCGGCCGGTTCGATGCGTCCTGTCGGTTGGAACCGAAGATGTATCCTACGAGCGAGGCAGCTTGCCTGCTTCCGATCGACTGCCGCCTCGGTTTCGCGCTACGCAGCAACGGTCCGCGTCCAACAGCCGTCATCGCTCGATAAGCGTCCGCGAGTGAATCGCGACAGGGCATGGGCGCCGAAAAATGAGATGGGTCGTGTGCGCTAATAGGGGGACCGCACAATCGATCCGCGAGTTGCACCGAAAACAGGATTAACTGCCTGCTCTCGTGTTTACGTATAAGAAGAGCTAGCCTGCGGCGGACATCCTCACCGGCTGAGATAGATGTCGCACAGACAGGCTGACATAGATCACTATACGAGGAGACAGTCCGGATGGCCCTTCCTGAGATACCAGATTTGGTCATGGAACCCAAAGTCGACCACAAGAAGATACTGATAGTGGACGACGAGGCGGCAATTCGCACGCTTCTGGTCGACATACTGGCCGACCCAGGCTATGAGCTCGTCACCGCCGAAGACGGCGCCGAAGCTATAGAGCGAATGGAACGCCAGCGCTACGACCTAGTCATCACCGACATGGTGATGCCCAAGGCAAACAGCCTTGACGTGCTCCTGGCATCCAGGGAGTTGGACCCGGAGCGTCCGGTGATTATCATCACCGGCTTCCCGTCGGTTGCCACGGCGGTGAAGCTGGTCAGCCTCGGCGTCAGCGACTACATCACCAAGCCGTTCAACATCGACCTCATCAAGATCACCGTCGCCAAGGTCATCGCTCAACGTGAGTTCGTGGCCGACACTCGGAAGCAAGTGGAAGGTTACGCTCAGGCCCTGCCTGACAGCATCGCCGAGCCCTACAACTTCATCGTGTTCAGCCAATTGCTGGAGAAAGAGATCGCCCGATCGCGGCTGCGCAGCCATGTCTGCAGCCTCTTGGTCGCAGAGATCGACGGATTCGAGCAGGCGGTGGTCGGCGGCGCCATCAACCATTGGAACGAACGGCTCCAAGCGCTGTTCACCACCGTGAAACGGCACGTACGGCCCGGGGACACCGTCGGACAGACCGACCCCGACCGACTGTCGGTAATCCTTCCGGAGACGCCTCTGGAGGAAGCTATTCACCTGTCGGTGAAGATTGCGGCCGACCGCGTGATGGGGTTGGGGTTCATCGTAAGAGCCGTCAACTTCCCGCGCGACGCGGAAGATGTGGACGGGCTGCTCGGGCCGGACGAGGGTAAACGGCACGAGTCGAACGCGAATACTAGACGAAGCATCAAGCCCGCTGAGATTGCTCAGCGGGCTTTTTTTTGCGCATTGACACCCCATGCCATAGTTCCTCGCCGGCAAACGGTCTGGCGTCGCGCCGCGACCTCTGCGATGATGAAGGTCACACACGATCTCGTCGGAGACGTCATGGGAACACTGGCACGAGAGGGTTGCGTCGCATGCCGGCGGGATTCGCCCCGAGTCACCGGTCGTGAGCTGACCGAGCTTCACGCGCACGTCCCGAACTGGGAACTGGGCGGCCTGCCTGATTCAGGGCGGCTCTCCCGCACGTTCGAGTTCGACAGCTTCTCGGACGCACTCGGTTTCGCCAACGCCATCGGCGAAGCGGCCGAACAGGAAGGACATCACCCGCGTCTGACGATCGAATGGGCCAAGGCAACGGTGGAATGGTGGACGTACGCGATCGGCGGGCTTCATCGAAACGACTTTGTGATGGCCGCCAAGACCGACGAGATCTTCGCCAAAGGAATCTGACCCCTGACGGTCGCCTGACGCTCCGCCAACGGGCTCCACATGCGGCCGCAACTTTTCCCGATTCGCCCGACGGGATTGACTTGCACCACGCTTAGCCATAGGGTTAGGATGCCTTGGGTTCGCAACCGGCACGTGCCGGCGGTTCGTTCTCCGGCGTCGCTGGTCGCCGGACCGCACATGCGATCCTTCAACTGAGGAGCATGCCTTTGCGCGACGTGATCGTGATCGGAGCGGGCCCGGCTGGCAACATCGCCGCGTCGGAGTTAGCATCGAGGGGATGGGACGTCGCGGTCATCGACTGGCGAGAGAACCTGGGCGAGAAGCTGTGCACCGGGATTGTTGGCATGGAATGCCACGAACGATTCCCCGTGCGCCCCGAGCACATCTACCGATACGCGCGATCTGCCACAGTCTACTCCCCGTCCGGTAAAAAGTACCCGGTCTTGGCCGAAAAACCGACTGCGCTCATAGTCGACAGGGCCGCATACATTCGGTCGATGGCCGACACGGCGATGGAGTGTGGGGCCGAGTACATCCTCGGGAGTCGCGTATCGGGTTTCGAGACCAGTGACTCGGGGATCACGATTGAAGCTACTTCGGGCGACACCGTGTCCAAACACCACGCAAAACTAGCCGTCATTACCAGCGGATTCGGAACGCCTTTGCTTCGGATGGCCGGACTGCGCGACGGCAAGAAGAACGACCACATGGTGGGAAACCAGACCGAGGTCAGAGCCGAGGGCCTCGTCGACACGGAAGTCTACACCGGCGATCACATGGCCCCCGAGTCGTTCGGCTGGCTGGTGCCGCTGGACGGCTCTCGCGCGTTGGTCGGCATCATGTCCCGACATCGGCTAAACGGACACCTTCAGCATTTCCAGGAATTCCTCGCCGCCAAAGGCAAGATCAGCGAGCCGAATCTCAACGCCAAGAGCTGGGGGATACCGCTCAAGCCGGTTTCGAAGACGTACGCGGACCGCGTTCTGGTGGCAGGCGACGCCGCCGGTTTCGCGAAGCCCACCACTGGCGGCGGGATTTACTACGCGTTGATCTCCGGTCAAATGGCCGGGCGCACCGCCGCCGGGGCGTTGGAGAGCGAGCGGTTCACCGCATCGGATCTCAAAAGCTACGAGTCCGATTGGAAACAGGTCATCGGCAAAGAGCTGAAAGTCGGCTACTACGCCCGAATGCTCTTCGAATCCATGGACGACTCCCAGTTGGAACGCCTGATGGGACAATTCCTGTCCGAAGGCGTTTTGAGGGAGCTGATTCTGTCGCCGGAGTTTTCGTTCGACTGGCACAGCGGCACGATCATGAAAACGGTCAGGCACGGCGACCTCGGACCGTTGATCAGGTCGTTCGGCCCGTTGGTCGCTCCGTTCCTCGGACGTCTTCTGCGTCATTCGGTGAGCAAGTAACAAGTTCGTGGACCCGTCGTGCGATGCATTCGCGGGTGGTTCGACAGGCTTCCAAGTAACGGCTGCAGTGTGAGACGATGCCGTAGGGGAGGGTTTCAAACCCTCCCGGTACGCCGCACGGAGAAACGCCTCGGCAGTGCCGTCAGCAGGTCGTACCCGCGTGGCGACCGCTCATGTCCTCGAAACCAGGCGGGAGGGTTTGAAACCCTCCCCTACCGACTTCCGCATGGCGCTCATGTTTCATCCAAGGCGCGGCGCCACCGTTAGTGTCAAATGCATTGTCCGCCATGCGGACATGACGTTGCTCACCACGAACGGAAATAACAACTCGTCGCGGACTGGTCGACAGGTCCTGACAACGCCAGAATCCCGATACGTCAGGGCTCACACGATTGGGATGATCACCCAATCGTGTGCCGGATAACCGCCATCCGAGCGTAGAGGGCATTCTCGGATTGCCGATAGAACGCCAGACGGTCATCCTGAACGTCGATAGTGAAATCACCGCTCCTCTGCATAGGATCCATGATGGCGCACTTCGGCTTGAGCATCGACATGAACTTCTCGTCGATGTGCAGGTTGCCGGAATTGCGAGACCGAAGGAGCTGCGCGTGGGCGGCGGTGCGCGGTCCGTTGAGGTAGATGACGTCAGCCTCGGCCACGGCTTCGATGTCACGGTGGGTTTCAAGTTGCACGCCGTTCTCGACGCAGTGTTGCATGACCGAATCAGACACCTGCCCGCTGAACGGGATCAAAATCACTCTGACGCCCTCGAACAGCGACAAACCTTTCAGGAGCGCATTCACGTTACGGTGTTCGAGCCGGCCGACGACAGCCACGGTGGCGCCGTCCACTTGGCCGAGCTCGCGCTTTATCGTGTAAAGGTCCGCTAACGCCTGCGTGGGGTGGTCGTCGGGGCTCCCGCCGTTGACCACGGGAAGGGCGTCGGCGACCGCTGCTCGTTCCATCACCCCGGCGTCGCCGGACCGTAGCACCACGAGGTCGATCCTCAGACTGGCCAGTATGTTGATGATATTGTCGATGTAACCTGGCGTGTGGGCAGGGAAGAACTGTGAGGCATCTTCCGTGTGGTAGGCAGAGCCGCCAAGCAACCCAGCGGCTCGCTCGAACGAGGTTCTCGTCAGGAAACTAGGTTCGTAGAACAGGCAGTAGAGCGCCCTGCCCTGCATGACCGGATCGACGGACGTTTCTTGGCGCAGCCTGTCGCAGAGGGAGAATAGTTCTTCTTCCACCCAGCCTCGCTCCAAGCCTGCCGTCTCAATCAGGTGTCGATGTTTTGCCATTTGGTTCTCCAGCACCGGGTTTCGATGCGATGGTTACTCGCGCACCGAGTTTACATGAACGTTGGCCCGGCGTCACCGGCGACGACTGTATTTGACACGTTTTCGGGCCGATGCTAAATTACGTGGTGTTGATAGCAGTCATCGTCGTTGGCTGCTAATCGGGCGTCCAAGCGGAAGGATTCGGTTTGCCAAGATACGACTACGTGTGCGATGACTGCTCCAACAGGTTCGAGTTGAGACAGAGTTTCGACTCTGAGACTGTCGCAGATTGTCCGAACTGCGGGGGCAACTCCAAGCGGCAGTTCCATGCACCGCCAGTCATTTACAAGGGCAGCGGCTGGTACGTCAACGACTACGGAAAAGGCCGAGGCGCCAACGGCACGGGCTCGGACAAAGACGAAGCTGAGAAATCAGAAAAGTCCGCGAAATCCGAGTCGAAGGATTCGAGCTCCTCTGAATCCACCGAGGGATCAGCCTCTAAATCCGATTCAAAGCCGGAAACGAAGTCGGCGCCCACCAAGAGCGAATAGGGCCATCCAGCGTTGCGCGCCCTGCTCCAACGGGTGTCGGAGGCGTCAGTGTCCGTTGACGACAAGGTCGTCGGGCAGATCGGCCCCGGTTTCGTCGTTCTCATCGGCATCTCCGACCAAGACACCGATGACGACTCCGACTACCTGGTTGGCAAAACCTTGAACCTCCGCGTCTTCGCGGATGCTGATGGCAAGTTCAACCTCTCGGCCCTCGACACCGGTGCCGATCTGCTCGTAATCAGCCAGTTCACGCTCTACGCCGATACCCGCAAAGGGCGCAGGCCAAGTTTCACCGACGCCGCTCCACCCGACAAAGCCTCTGAAATGTTCGACGACGTCTTAGAACGATTTCGAGCTTCCGGCCTCAAGGTCGAGACCGGTCGATTCCAGGCTCATATGCAGGTGTCGATCCACAACGACGGCCCGGTCACGATCATGCTCGATTCAGCGGACAGGCATCGCGCCCGTCGCGGCTGAGCGGCGCGAGCATCAGCGCACGATGTCGAGGCTCACGTCCAACGCTTTCACGGAGTGGGTCAGCGCTCCGACCGAAATGATGTCGACGCCGGTGGCGGCCGCGTCCCTGACGGTTGCCAGGGTGATGCCGCCCGATGCCTCTGTGACGGCCCGCCCTCGGCACATCTCGACCGCTCGTGCCATCAAATCGACATCCATGTTGTCGAGCAGCACGATCTCAGCGCCGGCGTCCAGGACTTCTTCGAGCTGGTCGAGATCTTCGACTTCCACCTCGACTCGGATCGTGTGCGGAGCGTCCCGCATCGCTTTCTTGACGGCGTCGCCGATGCTCATGCCTTGATCGGCTGCGGCTTCGATGTGATTGTCTTTGATCAGGATGCCGTCCCCGAGGTTCTGTCGGTGGTTGACGCCGCCGCCCGCTCGGACTGCTTGCTTTTCAAGCTGCCGCAGCCCCGGTGTGGTCTTGCGCGTATCGACGATTCTGGCTCCGTAACCCTCAACCGCGTTGACGTATCGTCGGGTCTCGGTCGCGATTCCGCTCAGGTGCTGGATGAAGTTCACCACGGTCCGTTCGGCCTTCAGGATAGACGCCGTTCTGCCTTGGACAGTCGCGAGGCGAGTCCCTGATTCAACCTCGGCTCCGTCGTCGAGTAATCCGTTCGCGCGCAATTGCTCGTCAACGCGCCTGAACACAGCCAGACCCACGTCTATGCCGGCCAGCACACCGCTCTCTCTTGCCACCAAAACGGCTTCGCCCTGGAGGTCTCTCGGGATGAGGATGTCAGTCGTCGGATCGCCCAGGCCTAGGTCTTCCGCCAGCGCTCGGTCGATGACGATTTCGACATCGCCTGTGATTTGCATATAATTCACCTTCGGGGATAGTCAAAGCCCATCCTGTCAGACACGAAGTCGAGGATGGGCTTGAGGATGAATTCGGCGCCGGGTCCGTGTTAGACGACTGCGAGCATTCTATCGAGGGCCACACGGGCGTCCCCGGCCACGTCGTCGGGCACGGCGATCTCGTTGACCGTCACGCCCTCGTCCAGGCCATCCAGCACCCATGACAGGTACGCCGGGTGGATCCGGTACATCGTCGAGCACGGGCACACTACCGAGTCGAGGCAGAACACCAGCTTGTCCGGGTTCTCGGCGGCGATCCGGTTTACGAGGCTGATCTCGGTCCCCACCGCCCACTTCGAGCCAGCGGGAGCCTCCTCGATCACCTTGATGATGTATTCGGTGGAGCCGTTCATGTCCGCCGCCGCGACGGCCTCCATGGTGCACTCGGGGTGGACCACCACGTTCACGTCCGGATGTTTCTCACGGGCTTGCTCGATCTGATCGACGGTGAACCGGGTATGAACCGAGCAGTGGCCTTGCCAGAGGATCAGCTTGGCACGGGAAAGGTTCTCTTCCGTGTTCCCGCCCAGCTCCTTGAACGGGTTCCACACGACCATCTCGTCAAGGCCGATGCCCATCTTCAGGCCTGTGTTGCGACCCAGGTGCTGGTCGGGGAGGAACAGCACGCGACTGCCTTGCTCTAACGCCCAGTCGAAGGTCGCCAGCGCGTTGGACGAGGTGCACACGATCCCGCCGTTGCGTCCGCACAGGGCTTTGATGGCCGCGGTCGAGTTCATGTAGGTGATCGGCGTCAGATCGTCGCCGCCGAACAGATTGGAGAGATCGTCCCAGCAGTCCATCACGTCGTCGATATGGGCCATGTCCGCCATCGAGCACCCAGCCGTCAGGTTCGGCAGGATGACTCGCTGGTGGGCGCCGCTCAGGATGCTGGCGGTCTCGGCCATGAAATGTACGCCGCAGAACACGATGTGCTCGGCGTTTTGTTGGGATGCGGCGAACTGCGAAAGCTTGAAGGAGTCGCCTCGGAAGTCGGCGAACCGAATGATTTCGTCGCGCTGGTAGTGATGGCCGAGCAGGACCACCCGCTCGCCGAGCTTCGCGCGTACGGCGGCGATCCGTTCGCCGAGCCCGTCGGGAGTCATGCGCATGTACTGCATTGGCAGTTTCTGCCAACGCACACCCGCATCGAACTCTTGCGCCAACGGTTTCGCAACGAGTTTTTCATCGGTTTGGCAGAATGCTGACTGTTCGATCTCGGTGATCGGAATTGTCGGGGTTTTCAGTTTTGTAACCATTCAGTTGCGACTCCTGTCAGGGCCACCTGCTCCGCCGCCGGCAGCCTTGACTCTGGTTTGTAGGTCTCCCACTCAGGACCCAGAAACTGGGTCTGCAATCTCATTTGGCTCGCGCTTCGATCAGTCCGCTGACGCGAGCGCGGGCGCGATGGGTTCCCGTTCGACAACCGACCCTCGAAGTGACCACGGGCCGGTTTGATCGACGAACACTTCCACGAGTTCGCCGCGCCGATCGCGGTCGTCGTCGAAGAACACCAGTTTGTCGTTTCTCGTGCGTCCGAACCACCGGCCACGTCGCCGGCCCTCGACCAACACTTCCTGGCGCGTTGCAGCCAGGTTCGCGTTGATCTCCGTAACGACTTCTTCTTGAATCTGCTCGATGACCCTGAATCGGCGCTGCTTTTCTTCAGGGAGGACATCGTCTTGCATACTGCGGGAGGCGATCGTCCCTGGTCTGGTCGAATACACCGCCGAATGGACTTTGTCGAACCGGATGTCTCGAACGAGATCGACTGTCCGCTCGAACTGCTCTTCGGTCTCGCCGCAGAAGCCGACGATCAAGTCGGTGCTCAGCGACACCCCCGGAATGCGGTCGCGTATTGTGTCGACCAGCGTCCGGTATTGTTCGTTGGTGTATCCCCGACGCATGCTCTCCAGGACCGCGTCGTCGCCTGCCTGGAACGGAAGGTTGACGTGCTCGCACACCTTCTCCAGACCGGCGATCTTGTCGATGATGTGGTCGCTCATGTCGTTGGGATGGGACGTGAGGAAGCGCACGCGGTTCAACTCTTCAACGTCGTTCACGGCTGAGAGAAGGTCTCCGAGGTCGGTGCGGCCGTCGAGGTCGTGGCCGTAAGAGTCGACGTTCTGGCCCAGCAGAGTGACCTCGCGGACGCCTCGGCGAGCCAAGCCTTGCACTTCGTTCACGATCTCGGCCAACGGCCTGCTGACCTCTCGGCCTCGACGGTACGGGATGATGCAAAAAGTGCAGAATTTGTTGCAGCCGTGGATGATGGGAACGTATGTCGTGATGTCCGCACTCGCGGTCAAAGGCCCGACGCACCCTTCAGGGTCGATCCCCATCCGCTCGCCGAGCAGGTCAATCAACGGACCGAATTTCTGCGGGGGCATGAACAGATCGACGTAGGGGTACCGTTCGGTCAGTCGCGATGTTTGAGGGCCGACCATGCACCCCATCAGCGCGATCACCTTGTCGGGATCTTGCTGCTTCAGCGGTTTCAAGCTGGTCAACATGCCGACGACGCGGTCTTCGGCGCTCTCGCGAACGACGCAGCTATTCAGCACGATGACATCCGCGTCTTTCGGGGCATCCTTCAGGTTGAGCCCCATCTGGCCGAGGGCGCTCTCAAGACGATCCGAATCTGCCTTGTTCATCTGACACCCGACGGTCCAGATGTAGTAGCTTTCCATACTCACCGTGTCTCGATTGGATTTCGGCGCTACGGAGCGGAGGGGGCGGGATTCGAACCCGCGAGAGGGATTTCGCCCCCTAAGCGCTTAGCAGGCGCCCGCACTAGGCCACTATGCGACCCCTCCGTGAGCACACAATATAGCAGACAAAAATACGCGTCGCAAACCAAACATTGTGAATTTCGGTACTATTCGCCATTTGCCTCTCGAAACCCGTCGTGCTTTTTCGCATCAAGGGCGTTTAACGCATGCCTCCAGCCGTTCAGGGGAGATGTCAGCGGATTCGATAAATTTTTCACACATTAGCGCCAATCGGCAGAAATCCTCAAAACACGCCTGCCCAACGCTGCATCGACGCCGCGCGGTTCGACTCAGATAACCGTGGCGCGCTATCCCACGCTATCCCGAACGCGCAGTCGTAAAGTCACTTCACGGACGGGTCGGTTGAGTGGCGCCGTCTGGTGGCATCGCGCGCGTAGCATCGCGATTGACACCGACGCCAACGGAATATACCGTTTGGTCTATCCCAGAACGGCAAGTTTGTGAATGTGTTGAGTTCTTTTCGGAAAACCGAGGTCGGAAAGTCGCGGTTGTCGATCCACTAAATTTCAGATGGACAGCTTTGGATGAGACTGGAGGGACGGTCATGGTTACTCGGTTGTGGCCACTGGAAATCACCATGGAATTCGAAGATCGAAGCTACAAGCTGGGTGAAACGATTGACATCGACCTGGAGCTCACGGCGAGGCGCGAAGTTGTGATAAGAGAGGGTCACGTTGACCTCATGTGCCGGGAACGATACACGCGGACCCACACAGTCCCAGTGCAGGAACAGAAGCGGCCAGGGATGGGAGCGGGCGCTGGTGCAATGGGGCCGCCGACAATTGGGAGCAAGCAAGCGACCAAGACCGAAGACGAGTCCTACTCTCACAGCGGCGCAGTCATCTTCACCGAAGCCTCGCTGGAGCCCGGCGAGACCAGCATTCACAAGATCAAGCTGAAGATCGGCTCGGATCCTCCTCGCTACCTGTCGGACCCCTCAGTAACGGAGGCGGAAGTCCTCCGGGAGCTCGTGGCGTCTTTCGACGTGGCCCAAGCCTTCGACGTCACCGAGAGACAGCCGATCAGGGTGGCGCTCGTCTGAGGGCAATTCATTAAGAATGCCGCGAAGTCTCAATCAATCATGTAGCCACCACCGCGATCACAAATCGAATACGCCAGGGCACACTCTCAGATCGTCCTCACAAACGGGAGGCTGCGAACAAGGTGAAGGAAGTTGGACGCTGCCGTCCAGAGGTGGTAGTGCCACACGCGCCAATTTCAACCGGTGCACCCGCGCCGCCTAACAGGGGGCGTGCTGCCGCGTTGGTGTAGGGATTCGCCGGGAACGCCACGAGGTTGACGGCTAGCAGGCGGACCATTGCTAGCTTGCGAGTTGCCAGCTTCTCGCCCGCATACTGCGCCCACTCGTTTTCGATGGCGATGAAGCCGAATATCGCGTCATCGGCGTCGCCGTAGAGGAGGCTGATCCGGGCGTCGTTCCCGATTTGAGTCGCTACGACTTCCCTCTCAAACGTCAGCCGTGGTCCCTTTTGACAGCATCATAGGGGCGAAGAACGTGGAGATGTGGTGTAGAATGAGGCTGATGGCGCTGACGGTAAATCTGCGCAGGGCAACCTCTTTTCTGGAAAACGTTGGGAAAGCCCCACCGAGCGTTCTGGCCCAGGAAATTTACCGCCGTGCTGTACTAGGCCAGCGCAGGGCTACATACAGCTTAGGAGGGGCTCAGCGCCATCTCTAGAAACCGCAGGTGGAGTCAATCAGGCCAACCCAGATGCGCCCAAGTCGACACAGGTGATTTCAAGTCAGAGTGATCAGGTTGGCTCCGAAGTTACGACAGAGTTGCCTTGGCCCCCCAGCGGATCGAAATCTTCCTGGCTGCCGACCCAGACCTCGCCGCCTTCGAAGAATTCTTTCTTCCAGATGGGGACGATCTGCTTGATGCGATCGATGGAGAACGCGCTGGCTTCGTACGCGTCGCGGCGGTGGGCGGAGGACACGGCGACGACCAGGCTCGTTTCGCCGACGGCCAGGCGGCCCAGGCGGTGTGAGATGGCGACGCCTTTGAGGTCCCAGCGCTCGCTCATCTCTTCGGCGACTTTCGCGAGTTGCCGGTCGGCCATCGGGCGGTACGCCTCGTACTCAAGGAATCGGACGTTGCGACCCGCGGTGTTGTCACGGGTAGTCCCGAGGAACGTGATCACCGCCCCGGCGCCGTCGTCGGCTACCGACTCCGTAATCTGCTTCGCGTCGAGCTCGTCGTGGGTGATCACGATCATGAGCGCCCTCCGCTGACGGGCGGAATAAGGGCCGCCTCGTCGCCGTCGCTCAATTCGAACGAGTGGTCTCGATACTCTTGATTCACGGCGACGACCAACCCTGCCGGCCTGGACGTCAGATCAGGGAACGACTCGGCCAATTTCGAGGTCAGGTCGCCGACCGTCGCGCCGTCTGACACATCGACGACTGCTTGGCCTGTGCCGGCCTTTTCTCTATAGCTTGCGAAGAATCTGATTGTGATCTTCAGATCGTCCACCCCAGGGCAAATGTTGGGACTCTCCGGCCCCGTCGGACGATTATACCAAGCAATCGCAGCCTAGCGTCCGATTGCGTAGGTGTCGCGTCTGGGGTCCGCGCCGCCTTTGAGCACGCCGGATTCCTGGTCGACGACGATGGCGGACACCGAGCCCATGGCCGGTGCCCAGTCGTCGATGGCGCGGAGGTCGTGGCCTCGGCTTTCGAGCTCGCCGTTGACGTCGCTCGGGTAGCGACCCTCGACGTGGATTCGCCCCGGCAGATACGTGTGGGGCCAGAACGAGTTCGGGTAGTTCCAGGGCACGAATCGCGGCGCCTCGATGGCGGCCTGCGGGTCCATGCCGAACTCGATGATGTTCAGGAACGTCTGCACCATCGCGGGGCCTTGTGCATCGCCGCCCGGGGTCCCGAAGGGCATGAACAGCTTCCCGTTCTTGAACGCCATCGCGGGATTGGGCGTGAGTCGCGGTCGCTTCCCCGGCTGCAGGCTCGACGCGTGATCGTGGTCGAGCCAGCTCTGCGTCCCTCGCGACGATATCATCAGTCCAAGACCCGGCACGATAGGCGCGCCAAACAGGCCGTCGCTGGGGGTCGCTGAGAACGCGTTTCCCCATCGATCGACGACGCATGCGTACGACGTGTCCTGCTCCAGACCTCCCGGCTTCCCGATCAGTGGCGAGCTTGCTCGTCTGGGGTTCGATCCGTTCTGATACGACCATGGCTCGCCCGGAGGGGGCATCTCTTGGAACGCCCTGTCCATGTCGATCATGCTTCGGCGCGCGGACGTGTAGCCCTTGGCCATCAACCCGTTCATCGGCACGTCAACGAGGTCCGGGTCGCCGTAGTAGTGATGCCTGTCGGCAAACGACAAGTTCAGGGCTTGCGATACAAGGTGCACGTAATCGGTGTTGTTGTGTCCCATTGCCCCGAGGTCGTCGTCTTCGAGCATTTGCAGCGTCTGCGCCACCACCGGGCCTTGGCACCATGATCCGCAGGTGAGCACCTCAAAGTCGCGGAAGCCGCCGATGACGGGCTCTTCGACCTTGACCGAGAAGTCTCGGAGATCCTCCCGAGTTAGCAGGCCGCCCATCCTGTCGCTGAACTCCGCGATCTCGTCGGCGATGTCGCCTTTGTAGAAGTAGTCTCGCGCGGCCCGGATGGCGTCGGCTCGGCCCTTGTAAGCGTTGGCGCGCTCGACCTCGATCAGTCGCTCGAACGTGTGCGCCAGTTCCGTCTGAACCAGCGGCTCGCCGATCTTCGGCGCTCTACCCTTCGACATGAACACCGCTCGGGTAGACTCCCACGCTTCATCGTGGTTTTCCGGGTTTTCGAACGACTGCGCAAGTGAGTTGGCCGCAGGGGCGGAGAGCGGGTACCCGTCTCGGGCGAGTTCAAGTGCGGGCGTCACGACGTCTTCGAAAGTCATCGTGCCGTATCGCTCCAACGCGGTGAGCCAGGCGTCAGGTGCCGACGGGGTGATGCACCGCAGCATTCCACGGGGAATCTGGCCTCCTGCGTGCTTCTGCATGTACTCGATGGACGCTGCTTGCGGCCACCGCCCGAGGCCGCTGATGGTCACGACGCGATCCTCCTCGGCCATGTAGAGGATGATCGGGGCAACGCCGCCGAAGTTCGTGGCGTGCGGCAGCGTCACGTTGATCGCGATCCCGGACGCGACACCGGCGTCCACGGCATTTCCGCCCTGCTCCAGAATCCGGTAGCCCGCAGACGCCGCCAGGTAGTGGCCCGCCGACACCATGTGCGTGACGCCCATGACGGGCGGTCTGTACGAAGTCAGTCCGATTGGCATTGGTTGTCTCCTTTGGTCGGTCGTCCGCTCGCAAGATCAGGCCGTTGGCGATGCCTTCATCGCCAGTATCCGGTTTCAAACCCTGGCGCCGTAGGTGTGCTAGCACTGAGCAGGGACCCAAGGGACGTCAGGGACTTAAGAGATCGCCAGACCGTTCCCCAGACACGACGACTCTTCCGAAACCACGAACGATTCGTTTGACTCGCCGGGTTTGACACAGGGTTCGAGAATTTCTCCTACGATTCGCGAGTCACGGAGGTTTTCAGCGCGGGCTTGATATTCGTTCGTTGCGCCAACGCGCCGCCGTTTACGTGGATGGTTTGGCCGGTCAGAAAGCTGGTGTCTTCGGAACACAAGAATGCGCATACTTTGGCTACTTCCGCCGGGTCACCCAGCCTGCCCACGGGTATGCCTGCCTGTCGCTGGTCCGTCGGCGGAACGGCCTGCGGATCCGTGCGGGACGTGTCGAATGCGCCGGGGACGACGTGGTTGACCATGATGCCGTGGGGAGCGAGCTCGGCCGCTATCGCTCGGGTCATGCCGATGGAGCCCATCTTCGACGCGGAGACATGCGACCACCCCGCATGGCCTCTGAACGCGTTTAGGCCCGAGACGTTCACGATCCGACCCCATCCTCTCTCGATCATCCCCGGAACGACGGCTTTGCAGCAGTAGAACGGGCCGTCCATGTTGACGCCGTTTACCTCCCGCCAGTCCTCGACGGTCATTTCGACGAAGGATTTGGCTTTGCGCAGACCGGCGTTGTTGACGAGGATGTCGACACGGCCAAACTCCGAGACTGCAGATTCGACCATTGCGTCGACCTGGCCTTTGTCTCCGACGTCAGCAACAGCCACGATCGCTTTCACGCCAATCGCCCGGGCTTCCTCGGCGACGGACTCGGCCTCCTGCCGGTTGGACCGAGCGTTGACGACGACGTTAGCGCCCATACGTACAAACTCGAGTATGGTGGCGCGACCGATGTTCCGGCCGGACCCGGTCACCAGGGCAACTCTGCCCGCAAGGCTGGTCGCGTCGCTCATTCGTGCTCCTCGGCGAGGAGTGGTTCGTCCTCGCCATCGTCTACGTCAATGTCGGTCGCGGCCCGCGCCGATGCGGAGTGTGGCGGCTTGGCCTTGATGGTGATAAACAATTTATGTGGACGCAACTTTGTCTCGCCATCCTGAGTCCGCAGACGAAGAATCTCGTCGACTTCCACACACGGTCGCCTGCGGGTCCCCAGATACTTCGCTTCGCTCAGCATGGCGAACTAACTTGAGCACAAAGTATTTAGTTGATGACCATAAGGGCCAGAGCACCAGTGTCATTGGTGTGCTCGGTCTCCAGGCCGACTCCACGTATACTCTTCTAGTCTGCGGCGGCGTCGCTGGCGTCGGTGCTCCTGACGACTTCGCTGTCGTGCAGTGAGCGCACCTTGGCGTCGTCGTATCCCAGGATGTCGCTCAGAACTTCGTTGGTGTGCTCGCCAATGACTGGAGTGGGACCAACGACCATCGGGGTGCGGTCGAATTTGATCATCTTGCCGGCGACCCACATCTTGCCCGCGATCGGGTCGGGTACTTCCATCATGATCTCGCGCTCGGTGAGATGAGGTTCAACCGCAGCCTGAGCGACGGTGTTGACGGGTGAGCAAGGGACGCTGAAGCTCGAAAGCTGGTCGGACGCGTCTTTCGTGGTGCGGGTCGAGAACCACTCGTTCAATTCGGCCTCCATCGCGTCGTTGTTCTCCAGTCGAAGGTCACGGGTCGAGAATCGAGGGTCTTCCTGCCATTCCGGCTTGTCCATCGCGTCGCAGATTCGACCCCACATCGCGTCGTTGTTGGCCGCAATGATGATCCAGCCGTCCGCAGTCTGATAGGTCCCGCCCAGGCCTTTGCCGTTGCCTTCACGCGGCTGCTCGTAGCCCGAGCCCAGATAGGCGGAGATCGGAATTTCATTTGTCGTGAAACCGGTGTCGGCGAGGCAGACGTCGATGGCTTGCCCCATGCCCGAGATTTCCCGTTCCCGGAGCGCCGCAAGGGCGCCGATGGTCGCGTGCAGCGACGTGATTCGGTCGATCAACGGGAAGTATGTTCGGATCGGGGGGTCGTCCGGGAATCCGGTCAACGACATCAGGCCGCCCATGGCTTGTCCGATCGGGTCGAAGCCCACGCGGTCTTTGTACGGGCCGTACTGTCCGTATGCGGACACGTTGATCATGATTATCCTGGGATTGAGCTTCTTGAGCTCTTCGTAGCCGAATCCCATGACGTCGATGGTGCCTGGGCGGAAGTTTTGCAGAAAGAAGTCGGACACTTTCACGAGATCACGCAGGACCTCTTTGCCTTCGTCGGTTCTGAGGTTGACTGACAGGCTCTTCTTGCCGCTGTTGTACTGCACCCAATAGGCGCTCTGGCCTCGGACGCGAGGGCCATTTCGCCGGCTTTCGTCCCCGGCCGGTGTCTCGATCTTGATGACCTCGGCGCCCATTCTCGCGAACATGAGGGCGCATCTCGGGCCCGCCTGGTACCTGCCCAGATCGAGGAACCTCAGTCCCTGCAACGGTGTGTTCTGTTCGGTCATGACTACTTGCGCCCCTTTCTATCGAGGAATGGTTTGAACCCTTCCAACACTGGAGTGGGGGCAAGCTTCCCGGCTTGCGCCTCCAACTCACTGTCGTACATCTCACGCCAACCCATGCCGATATCCTCGATCATCAGCTCTTTGATCCCTTGCACCATACGCGGGTCGTTGACGGCCACCTGCTTCGCAACCTCCATCGCCTTCTCCAAGAGCTGGTCGACGGGGACAAGGTAATTGAGCAGACCGATTCGGAACGACTCCTCGGCGCCGACGACCCGGGCCGTCAACAGGAGGTCCTTTGCGATCGGCCAGCCAACCTGCATGGGCAAGCTCCAGGTGGAGTTGACGCGACCGTATTGGGCAGCCAAGAAACGGAATCGGGTGCGTTCGCAACCCACCCGTATGTCGAAGCTCGATGCAAGCACCGCGCCACCCCCGTAAGCCAGCCCGTTGAGCGCCCCGATGGTCGGCTTCGTGCACGCTGCGATGTGCCACGTCATCTCGGGCCGGTTGGGATCGGCGGGAGGAGGGTTCGGGTCCTCGGCGTTGCGGGCCATCTCGTGGATGTCCGCGCCTGCGGAAAACGCTCTATCGCCCGAGCCGGTGAAGATGATCGCTCGGATGTCGTTGTCTTCCTCCAGTTCGGTCACTGCCTGGTCGATTTCGTCGTAGTGTTGACGGCTGAGGGCATTCAGAACCTCCGGACGGTTGAGGGTAATGATGCCAACGCTCTCATCGCGCTCGAGTTTAATCAGCTCATAGCTCAAGGGATTGCTCCTCGTGCAGGGGTTGGGTTTGGGCCATTATATTGACGGGTTGGTTGAAGGGTCAAGGAACTCTTCGGCAAAGCCGTCCGTCAGCGTCGCTGCGTACGGCGGCGGCTGACCATCAGCGCCGTCGAAGCATCGCATTTTTCGTGATCGCGACGCCCAACGGCGATGAATCGTTTGTGTATAATGTCCCCACTTTGTCGATCCGAACGGCGGAGGGCGCGGTTGGACTCAATGACCGTCACGAGAATCCAGACGCCGCCTGTTCGGCGAGGCATTTGACGCGCCCGCAGGGAGTCGATCGCCGCCAATTGACGATCGCCGCAATCGGACCGTACACCGCACACCACCGCAATATGAAGCAAGCCGGAGGAAGACTGTGACCACGTCGACGTTCGAAACCATAGGAAAGCCGCCGGTCGACCAGTTCAAGGTCAAGCCCAACTTGGACCCGGACAACGTGGGCGAATTCGACTGGGAGCAGGTGTACTCCGAGCTCGATTGGCTGCCTGGAGGAGGCCTCAACAAGGCGCACGAGGCCATCGACCGGCACGCAAACGGTCCCCGTCGCGACAAGATCGCAATGATCTGGGAGGGCAAGAACGGCGAGCGCGAAGACTACACCTTCGGCCAGATGAAGGAGCTGAGCGACAAGTTCGCCGGCGCGCTCCAGAATCTGGGGATCGAGACCGGCGACCGCGTGTTCCTGTTCTTGGACCGCATACCCGAATTGTATATCGCGTTCTTCGGGATACTCAAAGCCGGCGCCGTCGTCGGACCATTGTTCTCCGCCTTTGGTCCCGATCCCGTGAGAGACCGGCTTGAGGACAGCGGCGCAAAGATACTGGTCACACAGCCCGACCTGCGCCGGAAAGTCACCGATATCCTGTCCCAGCTCCCAGCCCTGGAGCACACGATCATAATCAACAAGAACGGTCGCGACGTTTCGGCGCTGGAAGCTGGCGATCTCGACTACGACGCTCAGATGGAAGCCGCGCCAAGCGATTTCTCCATCGTCAACACCAGCCAGTACGACTACTCGATAATGCACTACACGTCGGGCACGACCGGCAAACCCAAGGGCGCGGTCCACCGCCACCAGGCGTGCGTCCAGCAGTACGCCACGGGAAAGTGGGCGCTGGACCTGCACGAAGACGACATCTACTGGTGCACCGCCGATCCGGGTTGGGTCACCGGCACCTCGTACGGAATGATGGCCCCGTGGACCAACGGCGTCACGCAGCTTATCTACGAGGGCGGCTTCCGTGCCAGCGCCTGGTTCGAACAGATCCAGAAGCACAAGGTCACCGTGTGGTACACGGCGCCGACGGCGATCCGAATGCTCATGAAAGCGGGCGTCGCCGTCCCGAATCGGTACGACCTCTCCAGTCTCCGGTTCTCCGCCAGCGTCGGCGAGCCGCTCAATCCCGAAGCGGTCGTCTGGGGCGAGGAAGCCATCGGGATGCCGTTCCACGACAACTGGTGGCAGACCGAGACCGGCGCGATCATGTGCGCGAACTACGCCGCCATGCCCATCAAGCCAGGCTCCATGGGCAGGCCGATTCCTGGCGTCGAGCTTGGCATCGTCGACGACGACTTCAACGCGGTCCCGACCGGCGAAGACGGGAACCTCGTCGTCCGCCCCAACTGGCCGGCCATGTTCCACGCCTACTGGGAGAACCCCACCATGTACAACTCCCGATTCAAGAAGGGTTGGTACATCACCGGGGACCGCGCTCGCGTGGACGAAGACGGCTACTTTTGGTTCGTGGGACGCGCCGACGACGTGATCAACACCGCGGGCCACCTCGTGGGGCCGTTTGAGGTTGAGAGCGCCCTCATCGAACACCCCGACGTGGCCGAGGCCGGAGTCATAGGCAAGCCCGACCCCATCGCCATGGAGATCGTCAAAGCGTTCGTCTCGCTCAACGACGGCGTCGAGGAGAGCGTCGAGTTGCGCAACGACATCATGCGGTTCGCCCGCGAGAAGCTCTCCACCATGGTGGCGCCGCGTGAGATCGAATTCGTCCCGTCCCTGCCCAAGACCCGTAGCGGCAAGATCATGCGCCGCCTGCTCAAAGCCCGCGAGCTTGGCCTCCCAGAAGGCGACACCAGCACGCTGGAAGATGACTAGCGTAGCGAGGCGGTCGCTCGTGGGCTACATGGAACCACACGAAAACGTCTGAGTTCCAACAATGGCGCACGGGGACCTTGTTCTGGGTCTCAGCAAGTCTCAGTAATTGGGTTGCCGGGTGACCGGGGACGGATTGGCAGAGTTCTCTACAATGAGCGATTTCTTCCCTTGTCGCGTCTCGCCAGGGCCTGAGCCGTCAGACTAAGGGTCTGGCCGAATCAGCACGCGGGATTGTCGCGAGATCCCATTTGAATGGCGATTGAAACGAACATGGGAGTCAGCCGTGGTCCAAAAACTGAGCGTCGAACAGAAATCTTGGGTTGATAAGACTCTTGACTCTATGACTCTGCAAGAGTGCATAGGCCAGGTGCTGATGCCGCATCACCCCTTCCAAGCATTGCAGACCGATTTTCAGGCAGTAATGAAGTCTTCAACAGAAGATTGGCTTCGTCTCATCGACAACATTCCGTTGGGCGGGATGTGCGTCAGGATGCCGCCTTCACAAGAGCTCAAGGCCATGCTCGGTAGAATCCAATCCGAATCGAAAATACCGATCATCGTTGGCGCCAACGTTGAACCGGGCGCCTCGATCCGCGCCATTGGCGGTCGTAGAGATGGGCAGGGGCCTGAGGCGCCGGACTACGCGGGCACGGCGCCCCCGATGATGGGTTTCGGAGCCGCCGACGACCCGAACTTGACATACGAGACATGCAGGCTTATTGCGGAACAGAGGCGATCGTACGGATTTCATTGGACCTTCGCGCCAGTAATCGACCTCAATCTCAATTTCCGGAATCCAGTCACAAATATGCGGTCCCTGGGCGATGACACAGATAAGGTCTTGCAGCAGGCGACAGAATTCATTCGAGGTTTTCAACACGGCGGTTTAATGGCGGCCACGGCCAAGCATTTCCCTGGTGACGGCACAGACGAGAGGGACCAGCATCTGCTAACCACTTCCAATCATCTTTCGTTGGACGAATGGTGGACGTCTTACGGAAAGATATGGAAATCGGTGATTGACATGGGCGTCAACGCTGTGATGGTAGGACACATCGCTTTTCCGGCATACGAGCAGCGTTACGGCGGATCTGAGCCGTCGTTGCCTGGGACCCTTAGCAGCAAGATTCAGACGGAGTTGTTGAGAGAAGAATTGGGATTTCAGGGGGTCATCATCTCGGACGCCAGTCCGATGACCGGCATCACGAGTCGCGTCAATCCGAGCGACAGGGCGATTGAGAATATTCGGGCAGGCGCCGATATGTGCCTGTTGCCGGAAACGATGACCGACTTTGGCCTGATAGAGGGCGCTGTCCGCGACGGAAGGTTGAACGAAGACAGGATCAGGGACTCTGTCAAACGGATACTGGAAATGAAATCGCGCCTCTCATTGCACGAGGACGTCTTCATGTCCGGCGACACAGAATATACATCAGCGCAATCAGAGCAGATCGTGCGCGCGGTCGCAGAAAAGAGCATCACAGCGCTACGCACCCAAGAAAATCGCTCTGTGGCTCTCAACGGCAGCGAGAGTGTCCTTTTCGTCAATGTGTTTGTGGACGCTGCTTTCACAACTTCAAATCTGGATATCCTAGCGGGGGCCCTGCAGTCGGAAGGGTGCACCGTCGAACAATTGGAGAATCCAACGGATACTCAGCTACAAGAAACACTGCCCAACTACGATGCTGTGTTCGTGAACATCTGCCACATACCCATGAGCGGCAGTTTCGGTCAAATCGGCGCAGGATTCAGCCAGTCTCTTTGGCGGATTCTTCATCTGTACCATGACAGAGTGACTTACACATGTTTTGGCACACCGTACGTCATGTACGAAATGCCGCACGTGCCGAACATGTTGTTCGCATACGGCGCTTCACAGTCGGTTCAACTGGCGGTGGCCAAGGTCTGGTTGGGCAAATCGGACGCGACTGGGACCTTGCCGGTGAAAGAGCCCCGTTGACTCCGACGACTCAGGCATTTGGGAATCCAGCGCGTTGTGACAAGATCGCGTCAGCAGTGATGAAAACGTCCAAGCAAGATCGGAGATGGCAGGCAATGAAAGTATGACGGCGCCACACTGCCAATCTCAGACGAGATTCCGCCTCCGACGATCGAGGAGGTCAGCCCCAGCATCTATGCTTACGTGCAGCTCGACGGGAGCTGGGGGTTGAACAACTGCGGATTCGTGGTTGGACGGGACGCGGTGACCATGATCGCATACAGCAGCGGCAAGCCGGTCCGTTGCCTGGCCTGACCCCGTCCGGAGCCCGGCTCTCCTAATCTCTCGGAATCAGCGGAAGCTTGACGTGCGACGGGTACTCGCTCGTATGGAAGATGTGCTGCAGAGCCGACACATGCTCGGCGTCGGACCCTATTGCCTCTCCGGTGTTGGCGTTCCGGTCGAATCGCGGGAAGTTGCTGCTCGAAATCTCCAGCCGGATGCTGTGCCCTTGCTTGAAGAGGTTGCTGGTCGCCCACAGGTCTATCGTGAATTCGTAGACCTGACCGGGCTGTAGCAGACTCGCCGGTTGCCGTGTGATGCGATACCTGGCGCGAACGATGCCGTCCGTCAGATTTCGGGCGTATCCGTTCGGATCGACATCGACGAGCTTGGCTGTAAAGTCGGTGTCGAACGCTGAGCTGGACGCGAAGAGCGTGACGTTGATCGGCCCAGTCACCTCCACGTCCCGATCCAGCGGCGGCGTGCTGTATACGAGGACGTCGTCACGGCCCTCCACGCGACGCTGGTCGTAGACGCCGGCGGCCATGAACCCGACGTCGCAGCACAATTGGCCTCCGAGCGTCGGGACGGGATTCAGCGGATTGTAGACGTACACATCGGGCTCTTCTTCTCCGCTCGGCGACTCCCGCGACAACCGTCCGTCGCCGCTCAGCGAGTTTGCTTTGCCGGCGCTGTGGAGGTAGTAGTTGACCATGTTCGCCCGGGACAGCGGCCACTCGTCTTCGGAGCGCCAGACGTTCTCACCCATGACGAATATGCGCACGGGCTTATCGTCGGGGACGCCGTTGTCCTCGCCCTTCAGCCAGTGGTCGTAGAACCGGAGCATTTGGCCCTGGAGGTCGATGCCCGCCGCCGACGATCGTGTCCCGAAGTTGTGAGCTCCCGAGACGTTGGTCGGAGACCCTCCGTGCACCCACGGTCCGATCAGCAGGCGCTGGCCTTCGCGAGCGGATTTCGTTGAGCCGAGTTCGCGCATCCGGGTGAAGTTGCGAATGGTGCCGCCGAGGAAGATGTCGTGCCATCCACCGAAGTTGAACGCGGGCACGGTTATGTCGGGGTGGGACTCCTCGATGCTGACTGTCTTCCAATAGTCGTCATATTCCGGATGATCCAGCCAGTCGTAGTAATAAGGCGCAAGCTCGCCCATCAGGTGGGGCATCTCGGCCATGGGCAAGTGGCGAAAGGCGTCCGTGAGGTTGTCTTTCGCCACGATCAGACGCTCCAGATCGTCGTCATGCAGATGCAACCTTCGCGAGATGTTCGTCCAGTTCGCGGCGGTGAGGCCGCCCATGGCCCAGGACAGGTTGAACCCGAGTTCGAACGCGCCCCCCTGCCATGCCCATCCCTCGTGGTAGTCTGACGCGGTGACGCCAGGGACGATCGCCTTGAGCGACGGCGCATTCGACTTCGCCGTCAGCCACTGAGTGGCGCCGACATAGGAGACGCCGTACATCCCAACATTGCCGTCGCACCACGGCTGACTCGCCACCCATTCAACGGAGTCGTAACCGTCGTCGATCTCGTTGACGAACGTGTAGAACACACCGTCGGAACTGTACCGGCCACGAACGTCCTGCACCACGACGGCATACCCGTTCATGGCACCGCGTATGGCGTCCAGCGTGCCTGTTCTGTTGGCGGGAGCGGATTTATCGTAAGGCGTTCGACTGAGGAGGGCCGGCGTCTTTCCGGCCACGTCGGGTCGGAATACGTCGGCGTATGTGGTGGTCCCGTCGCGCATCATGATCGCGACGTTGTATTCGAATTTAACGGAGTACGGCCCCGGCATTCTCGTCCTCCCGAATCGGCTGTGACAGCGTAGTCGACCGAGCCCCTGACAAGGCGGCGGGTGTGACCTTAGCACAGCGATGGCGCCCCTGCAACCGAGCCTCCGTCGTGCGCGGGCATGGGATTTCCCCCATCTTGAGCTGGCGCGAAGACTGCTGTTTGAAGAACACATCGCCGTCGGCTCGGGGGCGTCCGGCGCATCAGCGCCTTGGGTCGGTTGTGGTACGCTTTCCGGCGATCATCGAACCGCGCCGGGGGACGAGAGTTTGTTTGTGTTCGGCCATGTCGGCCTGACGATCGGAGCCGCGTACGCCTCCCGAGCGGCGGCCTCACGCTGGCGGAAGCACGCCGTGGCCTTCTCGATGGATTTCAGGCTAGTCGTCGTGGGCTCGATGGCCCCCGATCTGATCGACAAACCGTTGGGTTTGTGGATCGCTCCCGACCTGGTGGACAACAGTCTCCGGAGCGTCGCTCACACGCTGGTATTCGCGGTGTCGCTGCTGAGCTTGGGGTTGACAATCTGGGCGCTGGAACGCGGTCCGAAGTTGGCCTTGGCGGCGGTCTCCAGCGCCGGCCACATCGTGTTGGATCGAACGTGGCGGACGGCGTCGGTCCTGTTCTGGCCGTTTCTGGGCTGGGATTTCGGCGTCACGTACCCGCCGGTTTCGGAGTGGGCCTCCAAGCGCGTCTTCGACGCTCTTCGGTTCTTCACCGATTTCCCGGAGCTGGTTGGGTTCGTCATCATCGTCGCGGTCGCCGCGAGACTTGTTTACACGAAGAGCACTCGACGCTTTCTACGCGGCGGAGTCGTGTCGTGAACATTCTTCCGCGGGCGCCGCGCAGCTCGTCGCCGTGACCCGAAACCAGCGTGGTCGCTTCGATCCTCACCTCCGCTAGCAACCGTATTGGCCCGACCCGCCGTGGATGCTACAATCGCCAAGCGATTAGTCATGACACCAGCGGGCGCCGCCGGATGATGCAAATGCGGCAGCCCATGGCCTCTTCCGGCTGACCAAAGCAACAAGGAGCGTACCCATGCCGAGCATCGACGAGCTGAAAGCCCGCGCCGTCGCGGAGATCGACGCGCGTGGGGAACAGTTGATCAGGACCGCCAAGACCATTCTCGACAACCCAGAGCCGGGCTTTCGCGAGCAGAAAACGTCTCGCCTCGTCATGGACATCTTCAACGAGTGGGGCATCAAGCACGAAGGCGGCATCGCCATTACGGGAGTAAAAGGCGGTCTGGACGGCGGGTCCCCTGGGCCGACTCTGGCCGTGATGGGTGAGTTGGATTCGCTGAGGGTAATCGGCCATCCCCACGCCGACCCCGAATCCAGCGCGGCGCATGCGTGCGGCCATCACTGCCAAATCGGGATGATGCTCGGCGTTGCGGCCGGCCTTCAGGCCGAAGGGGTCATGGAGAGTCTCGCCGGCAGAGTGGCCTTGATCGCGGTCCCCGCCGAGGAGTACATCGAGATAGAGTATCGAGACGACCTGCGGCGGCAGGGTAAGCTGGAGTTCATCGGCGGCAAGCCCGAATTTATCCGGCTAGGCGCCCTCGACGACATCGATCTCGCCATGATGACCCACACGTCGGCCAACGCAAACGAGGGCAAGATAGCCTTTGGCGGCAGCAACAACGGCATGGTCGCCAAGAGAATTCGCTTCTTGGGCCGCGCATCTCACGCGGGAGGCGCGCCTCACCTGGGCGTCAACGCACTGAACGCCGCAATGATCGCCATGTCCGGAATCCACGCCCAGCGGGAGACGTACCGGGACGACGGAACCGTCCGCATCCACCCAATCATCACCCAGGGCGGAATCGCCGTGAGCTCGGTGCCAGCCGATGTCAGGATGGAAACCTACGTTCGCGGCGCAAGCATCGACGCGTTCAAGGACGCATCCGAGAAAGTGGACCGAGCATTGCGGGCCGGGGCGATGGCGGTGGGCGGATCGGTCGAGATCACCACGCTACCCGGCTATCTGCCGATCCAAAGCGATGAAAGCATGCTGGGGCTGTACGGCGCGAACGCAGCCTCGATGGTGGGCAAGGACAACCTTGTCAGGCTCGGGCACCGCACCGGCTCCACGGACATGGGCGACGTGTCGCAGCTCATGCCCGTTATCCATCCCTATGTCGTCGCCGCCACAGGAAACGGCCATGGCAACGATTACGTGGTCCAGGACTACGAGTTGGGCGTGCTCACTGGCGCCAAAGCCATGGCGATGACTGTGATCGACCTGCTCGCCGACGGCGCAAGCCACGCCAACCGCATCGTAGGCCAATACGAGGCGCCCCATACGAAGCAATCTTACCTGAGCCTGATGAGAAGCATGCTCAAAGAGTCGACGCACACCTCTTAGCCATCCCTCGGAGGGGCCATGCCAACAATCGAACAACTCAAATCCATCGCTCAGGCCGCAATCGACGAACGCGCCGAATGGCTCATCGAAGCCGCCCAGACAATCCTGGCAAACCCGGAACCCGGCTTCCTCGAGGTCAAGACGTCTAAGTTCGTGAGCGAGAAGCTCAGCGAGCTTGGCGTCTCTCATCAGAGCGGAATCGCCCTGACCGGACTGAAGGGCGTCATCGAGGGCGGCAGACCAGGTCCCACGGTCGCGGTGATCGGAGAGCTAGACTCGCTGCGGGTCCTGGAACACGCCCATGCCGACCCGGAGACCGGCGCCGCGCACGCCTGCGGACATCACTGCCAGACGCCCATGATGCTGGGCGCCGCGGTTGGACTGCTTGCCCCGGAGGTGATGGAGTCGCTGGCCGGGAACGTCGCCCTGATCGCTGTCCCAGCGGAGGAGTTCATCGACGTGGAGTACCGATGGGGGCTTCACAAGCAAGGCGCGCTGGGGTTGATGGCGGGCAAGCAGGAGTTCATTCGCCTGGGCGCGTTCGACGACATCGATATGGCGATGATGGTCCACACCTCGTCCGCCAGCCAGGAAACCGCGAAATTCGCGCTTGGCGCCACGAGCAACGGCCACGTCGTCAAGTACGTCCGCTTCATCGGCAAAGCCGCACACGCCGGAGGCTCGCCGCACCTGGGCGTCAACGCTCTCCAAGCCGCGATGGTGGCGCTCAACGCGCTCAACACACAGCGGGAGACGGTGCTGAACGAACAGAACGTCAGGTTCCACGGCATCATGACTCGAGGCGGCGTCGCGGTTAACTCGATTCCCGCCGACGTGCGGTACGAGGGGCGGGTGCGTGGACGGACCGCCGAAGCTATCGCGGACGCAAGCGACAAGATGGACCGCTGCCTTCGCGCGGGCGCGCTGACGATGGGCGGACAGGTCGAGATCGTAACGCTCCCCGGTTATCTCCCCATGAAGAACGACCCGGCGATGACGGAGCTTTTCAAAGCCAACGCCGGAGAGATCGTCGACGAGTCCGAGATCGTGATTCACCCCGCCGACCTCAATCGCGGCGGATCGACCGACATGGGGGACCTGAGCCAGATCATGCCCGTCATCCACCCCTACACCACTGCGGCCACCGGCACGGGCCACGGAACCGACTACGTGGTCGAAGACTACGTCCAGGCGGTCGTCAATCCCGCCAAAGCGATGGCGATGTCGGTGATCGACCTCCTGTACGACGACGCCCAAACCGCGAAGGGCATCCTGGGCGAAAGCCAGCCCACCATGACCAAGGACAGCTATCTGGCACTCCAGAACGCCCGGCTTGTCGAGGAGTTGTACGAGGGCAAGTGATAATCGAGTCATCCGCCGACTGGGAGTCGATCTTCGCGATCGGCTCTTAATTGGGGGTTCCCCCAGAGCGTCGCGTAAACGCTGCCTCTCTCTACTGGTACATTCCACATCTTATGGCCGTTCGCTGCCATATTCGCCCCATTTCCCCGACGACCCAAGCCTCTCTCGGCTGGCTCCCCGGCAAACCTATCTTCTCTCGGCGCCGTTACATATCCAAGGGGACTATAATAGTTGGAGATGCCTGCACGTCCGAACGTAGGCATCGATCGGGTTACGAATCCGTAACTTGAATGCAACGGTTCTGTGACTATACTCTGACAGACTGATATCCAGGCGCCATGTTAGCCGTGCCAAACGCAGCATCCGGCAATGAGCGCCCAGGCGACGGCGCCGCATCGGACGGATTCCGATGAACAGGCCACAACATAACGATTAACGCATCGACGGCGACACCGTCGACGCGGAATTTCCTGGAGACGCATTGATGGAATTCTCAGGACTGATCGAGCTCAACCAGCGCGTGGAACGCGAAGCCCAGTTTCTTCAGGGTCTCCTCGGGGAGATCCGGAAAGTTATGGTGGGGCAAGACGCTCTGGTCGAGCGTGTTTTGATAGGCCTGCTGGCCGATGGGCATGTGCTGTTGGAAGGCGTTCCCGGATTGGCCAAGACGCTGCTAGTCAAGACGTTGGCCGAGAGCCTTCATTCTCGATTCTCCAGGATTCAATTCACTCCCGATTTGCTGCCGGCAGACCTGATTGGCACCCAGGTGTACGACCCCAGAACGACCGAGTTCACCGTTCACCAGGGACCCATTTTCGCCAACATGGTTCTCGCCGACGAGGTGAACCGCGCCCCGGCCAAGGTTCAGAGCGCTCTCCTGGAGTCGATGCAAGAGCGTCAGGTCACGCTCGGCGACACCACGTATCCGCTCGAGAAGCTGTTCCTCGTGATGGCGACTCAAAACCCGATCGAGCAAGAGGGCACCTACCCGTTGCCGGAGGCGCAGGTGGACCGGTTCATGCTGAAGGTCCTCGTCGAATACCCGACCCGCGCCGAGGAACGACAGATCGTCGACCTCGTTACAGGCGGTGAGATGCCGAAGATCAATCCGGTCGTCACTCCGGAAGACATCCTCCGGGCTCGCGAGATCGTGCGGACGATTCATGTCGACGACAAGGTCAAAGAGTACGTCCTGGACCTCGTTCTCGCAACGAGGGCGCCGGACTCCAACGGGCTATCTCACCTGCGACCGATGATCGCGTATGGAGCGTCTCCGAGGGCCAGCATCTACCTGGTCACCGCCGCTCGGGCCCACGCTTTCCTGAGAGGCAGAGGTTACGTCACTCCCGAGGACGTCAAACAACTGGCCCCGGACGTTTTGCGGCACCGGGTCATACCCACCTACGAGGCAGAAGCAGAATCGATCACCACGACGGACATCGTGCAGCAGATCCTCGACCATGTCGAGGTTCCATGATCAGCCGATGCATGCCCGCTCCGTTTGCAATCCATCTCGATTCATACGGCTGAATCAAGTAGAACCGACCGAAACGATTGCTGAATACACCCGATCAACCGATCTCCGATAGTCCTGTCTCGGGCGGGGCGTCGAGGTAGTTTGCCAACACCGGGCCCTTGAACAACTATGCTGTCAACCGAGCTGATCCACAAGATCAAACGCATAGAGATAACCGCCAGGCGCCTGGCGAATCGCAACTTCGCCGGCGAATATCACTCTGTGTTCCGCGGCCAGGGCATGGAGTTCGACGAGATTCGGCCTTACGTTCCGGGAGACGACATCAGGCGTATCGACTGGAACGTTACCGCGAGAATGGCGGCGCTCCATGTGCGCCAATTCCAGGAGGAGCGGGAGTTGACGGTCATGCTGGCGGTCGATGCCAGCGGCTCTTCGGAGTTCGGGACGATCGGCCGGTTCAAGCGGGAGCTGGCCGCCGAACTGGCCGCGGTGCTTTCGTTCGCGGCCACGATCAACCACGACCGAGTAGGCTTGCTCATTTTCACCGACCAGGTTGAGTTCCTGGTTCCGCCCAGGAAAGGGCGGCGCCACGCACTGAGGATGGTCCGGGACCTGCTGGTTTTCGAGCCCAAAGGGAAAGGCACCGCCATCAACGTGGCGCTGGACACGATCAACCTGCTGCTAAAGCGAAGGGGAATCGTCTTCCTCATTTCCGACTTTCTGGCCGACCCGGAGAGCTTCCGGCATCCGCTGGCAGCCACCAATCAACGGCATGACCTCGTTGCCGTGGACCTCCACGATCCAATCGAAAGGAATATCCCAGACGTTGGCCTGATCGCGCTCGAAGACGCCGAAACGGGGGAATTGGATTGGGTCGACACCGGCAGTGAATCATGGAGAGAGGAATACGAGACTCGGATGGACAATCTCGAAGAGGAAAAACGTCGCATGCTCGCCAGCCAGGGCATAGACCGAATCGAGGTGAACACCGAGAAAGATTACGTACCGGGCTTGAATCGGTTCTTCTCGTGGCGAACACGGCGGATGTCTCGTTGAGGTACATTTCGGCAGCACCGGCCATCGAGCCGACCTTCGCTCGCACGAGAGGGGCGTCGTTCGGCATCGCCGCTCTGGCAGTAATAGCGACGCTCGTGTTGTCGGCCGGTGCCGCGTTTGCTCAGTCGGCGAATCTGGAGGTCGCGTGGACGACGGACAGCGTCGATCTTACGGTCGGCGACCCGTTCGTCCTTACCATCTCGGCCGACCACCCGGACGGATACCACGTGGTGTTCCCCAGCCTGCCCGACGAATGGGAAGGCTTCGAAGTTCGGAGCCAGACCCCGCTGCCCACCGTTGCCAACGCGGACGGAACGCTGACCACCGCGCAAATGTACGAGATGGCCCTGTTTCAGCCCGGAAACTACCCTACCCCCGAAGTGTCCGTCAGCTTTCGACAACCCGACGGGCAGATAGTTTCGCGGACGGTCCAACCGCTTAGGGTGCGCGTCAATTCCGTTCTGCAGGCCGGCGATGAAGAGTTGCGGGACATCAAACCCCAGTCCAATCTCGCTGTCCCCTCCCTTTGGCCGTGGGGGGTCGGCGGCGCGGCGGCGGTCGCTCTGTTGATTCTCGCCGCGGTGCTTCTGTGGCATCGCTTACGCCCGGACGCCGTGTTGCAAACGGGTCCCGTGGACACTCGGACCCCGTTCGAGGTCGCCATGGGCCAACTGGACCAGATCGAGGCGCTCGATCTCCTGGCTCACGGGAGTTACAAGGAACACTTCACGCTCATTTCAAACACGGTCCGAGCGTATCTGCTGGGCGAATACCTCGTACCGGCGCATGACCTAACCACGACCGAAACAGCGCGGGCCGTCCGTTCGTCGGCCGTCCCATCGGGCCCCGGGCAAGGCGCACTTTCGATACTTCGAACTTGCGACATCGTCAAATTCACGGAGCTGACCCCAATGACGGCGGCGTCTCACGAATCGGTGAGAGCGACCCGTGCGGCAATTGAAGCCCTACGTCCGGCGCCAATCGTCGAGCCGGCAGGCTTGGAGCCCGCCAAGGCGGCTTCCGCATGAACCTGCACTTCGCCACACCATGGGCCCTTGCATTGCTGCCGATAGTGATCGCCTTCACCATTTTGCCCAGGATCTACCGAGGCATGTCTCGACCGGCAGCGCTGCGGTTCTCCGACAACTCACTGGCTCGCGCCGGCGCACGGTCCTGGAAAATGAGCGTGAGGCCGTTTCTGCCCGTGTTGCGGTGGGTGGCGATCGTGTTGGTAATCGTCGCTGTGGCGAGACCTCAAACCGGCCAGGCGAAAGAGATCGTGACGGGCGAGGGCGTGGACATCGTATTGGCGCTGGACATCTCCGGCAGCATGTCGGCCGAGGACTTCGTGCCCCTGGACCGGCTCGAGGCCGCGAAAGAGGTCATCACGGATTTCATCTCGGAGCGGGAGTACGACCGAGTCGGCATGGTTGTCTTCGCCGCCAACGCATTCTCGAACAGCCCGCCAACCATCGATCACCGCGTATTGGAGTACTTGCTCGAGGACATCGTGCTGGCTGCCGAGATGGGCCTCGAGGACGGAACCGCCATAGGGATGGGATTGGGCGCCGCAGCCAACATGCTCAAGGATTCCGACTCTGAATCCAAGGTGGTCATCCTGCTCACAGACGGCGTCAACAACAAAGGCGCGATCGATCCGTTGACGGCTGCCGCGGCGGCCAAGGCAATCGACGTCAAGGTCTACACCATAGGCATGGGCAGACCGGAGTTGAGTGGGACGCAGTGGCGAGGGTTCCTCGGAAACAGGATGGTCATCGGACGGTACGAGCTGGACGAAGAGACTCTGCGGGAGATCGCCGACATCACCGGCGGCCAGTACTACACGGCCTCCGATCTCGATGGATTGCGCACCATCTACGAGGAAATCAACGAGTTGGAGAAGACCGAAGTCGACGTGCGCCGGTTCACGCGATATCGCGAGTTGGCCGGATGGTTCTTGATGCCCGTGCCCTTGCTGCTCCTGTTGGAGTTGTTTGCACGAAGCACGAAGTTCAGGAGCATTCCATGATCGATCCGACCGCGAACGTCCGCGATCGGGGCGTGCGAACCGATGAGGCCGTTCGATGAACTTTGCTCGGCCAGATCTGCTGTACCTCATTGCGCTGCTGCCGGTCGCTGTCGCGGCGATTCTGTGGGACGCCCGCCGGCGGCGCGACGATCTGCGAAAAATCGGCAATCCCGGACTTGTGGCACGTCTGTCCGCGGCGATCAACCATACGGGCCGCCGGATCAGAATCGGATTGTGGCTGGCGGCGCTGGCGCTGATCGTCGTTGCGATGGCCAGACCGATGTGGGGCTCCCAGGTCGAGACAGTTGAGCAACAGGGCTCCCAGGTGATGGTGGCTTTGGACATATCGACAAGCATGCTCGCCGAGGACATCAGGCCGAATCGCCTCGGACGAGCAAAACTGGAGATCGCTGAAATTATGCAGCGATTGAACGGAGACGAAATCGGACTAGTTCTGTTTTCCGGCGCCGCGTTCATCCAGTTCCCGTTGACCTTCGACTACGGAACGGCAAGGTCGTTTCTCCAGGATGCCGAACCGAGCATGATTTCGCGCCAGGGCACAGCGATCGCCGACGCGATCCGAATCTCGCTGCGCGGCTTCGACGACCAGCGTCCCAGTCAGAAGGCCGTGATCGTGATTACCGACGGAGAGGACCACGAGGGCGACCCAGTCGCCGCCGCCGCCGTTGCCGCGGCAGACGGAATCATCGTACACACGGTCGGCATGGGTTCGCTCCAGGGTGGACCCATTCCCGAGCCTGGCACATCCAATGGATCGACGCGATACAAACGAGACCGAAACGGTCAGACCGTCGTGTCACGGCTCGACGAAGAAACCTTGCAACAGATCGCGGAGGCCGGAAACGGACAATACTTCCGTACCCTGGGCGACCGAAGCGCCGGCTCGGCTATCGTCGACGCGATTGAGAGACTGGAGAAAGCAACAATCGAGAGCGAGATCGCAACCACCCGGATCGAGCGGTTCCAGATATTCCTCGCCGCTGCATTGGTGGCGCTTGTCGCCTTCGAGCTCATCCCGGACCGGGTCGGGTCGACAGCCCTGTTGAGCCGTCTCAGAGGGAGTCGCTCATCGTGATCAGTGCCAAGCTCGTATTCATGGCGGGCGCCGTCGCCGCTGTCGCGGGCATACTCGCCTGCGGACCAGATGCGCCTCTGGCCGGTGGTCCGGGACCATTGCCCGAACGATCCGGCCCGCTGCTGAACAATCTGGGAAACGAGCTGTTCGCGGAAGAATCCTACGATGAAGCGATCGAGGAGTACACCCGCGCTCAACTTGAAATTCCGAGCAGCCAGGAGCCCTCGCTCAACTCCGGAAACGCCCTGTATCGCATGGAGACGTTCGAGGATGCTCAGGAACGGTACACGGCGACCCTGCAGCTTCCAGATGGAACGCTCAACCAGGAAACCTCGTACAATCTCGGCAACACCTACTTCATGACTCAGGAGTACGAAGAGGCAATCGAATCGTTCAAAGCGGCCCTGCGGCTGGACCCCGACGACATGGATGCGAAGTACAATCTGGAGCTCGCCCTATCCCAGTTGCAAGACCAGCAACAGGAAGACCAGGACGAAGAACAGGGAGAGGCGGAACAGGGCGAGGAAGACGAAGGTGAAGCTGCGGATCCCCAGGAAGGCGCCGGAGCGCCCAGAGAGGAACCGCCGGAGTCAGGAACCCCAAGCCAACCGGAAGAACCGCAGGAATCCGCGCCCGAGAGCTCTCAAACCGAGGCCGTCACCGAACTCACAGAAGAGCAAGCGCGCCAATTACTGGAGGCGCTGGGCAACAGCACCGAGACCCTGCAGAGCAACGTGCAGCAGATGGCATTCACCCAAGGCGAGCCGCCTGAAAAGGACTGGTAGCGGAAGTGTGAACATCTTGGTCAGGACAATCACAAGCGCG
Source organism: uncultured Dehalococcoidia bacterium (assembly GCA_964588665.1). Lineage (GTDB taxonomy): Bacteria > Chloroflexota > Dehalococcoidia > Lucifugimonadales > UBA1123 > UBA2160. The sequence continues at coordinate 33,679 of CAZPQQ010000028.1, forward strand.
GTCGCGGCGCTGCTGATTGCCGCGACGTTCACCCATGACGCGTGGGCGCAAACGCCAACCGTCAACGCCAGCGTGGACGATGACGCCGTGACCACGGACGACGAAATCACGCTCACCATCTCGGTTGCGGGCGAGACCAATATTCCGGTGCCCACGCTGCCGATCATCGACGGCGTCCAACTTCTCGGGCGAACCACGGCCTCGACTCAGACATTCCGAAACGGCCAGCTCTCCGCCGAATTCACCTTCAGCTTTCGACTCCGACCGTTGCGTCCCGGCACGATCACGATACCGCCGGTTCAGGTTGTGGTGGAAGGTACGCTACACGAGACCGAGCCGATAGAGGTCGTCGTGGCCCAAGGTTCAGGGCTGCTGGGCCCCGGATCCGGCGCCCAGCGGCCGTCGAACATCGCCGGGCAAGAATTCTTCATCGAAGCTGAAATCGACAACGACAACCCGTACCTGGGCGAACAGATCGCATACATCGTGAAAGCCTACGCGTCCAATGCCTCGTTCTCTCTCGGACGCCGGACCTATTCGCCTCCCGTATTCTGGGGGTTCTGGAATGCGCAGGACGCGCGCCGTCGCGAGTACTCGGAATCCAGGTCGGGCGTAAGGTACCGGGTGACGGAGTTCCGAACGATTCTGTTTCCGACGGTTCTAGGTTCGATCACGATCCAACCGGCTGAGATGAACGCCGCGAATACATTCTTCAGCGGCGGCCGCCCTCGATACAATTCAGGATCGGTAACCGTGGAGGTCCAACCACTGCCCACGGACGCCCCGCCGTCGTTCACCGGCGGAGTCGGAGATTTCGCAATCGAAGCTTCAGTCGACTTGAGCGCTATCAACGTCGGCGAACCCGTGACGCTTACTGTACAGGTCTCCGGGACAGGCAACCTGGACCTCCTGCCGGACCCTGTTTGGCCGGTGATGGACGACTGGCGCGCCTTTGAGAACAGCTCCGACAGCGCCACCTACGTGGAGTCGGGACAGCTCAAAGGGGTCCGAACGTACGAACGCATTCTGGTGCCCAAGGTCGCGGGCAGCTTGTCGATCTCCGCGATCGAGTACGCATTCTTCGACCCACGAACCAATATGTACCGGACGGTCTCTACGCAGTCGATCCCGATCTTCGCGTCTCCTGACCCCGCTTTGCTGGACCCCGGAGCGGCGTCTCAATCGGTTCAGAGTGAGGTGTTTCGCACCGCCACCGACATCCGGCACGTCAAGGTCGCGCCCGACCGCCTGGCCACCCCGGAACCGCCCTTGACATCGCGGTCCCTCTACTGGGCGGGATGGGCGGCGCCGGCCTTGGCCATGATGGCCGCGCTGGCCTGGCGACATCGGCGACGGCTGCACATTTGGCAGACCGCCGACGGCGACATCGCGTCCGCGAGCGAATCCGCGTTGAGCGAAGTGCTTTTGTCCCGCGAACGCGGCGAGGATCCGCACCGCGCAGCCGGCAGGATTCTCACCGAGTATCTGGGCGCCGCGTTCGACCGGGCGCCGGCGGGTTTGACACGGCAGGTCATCGCCGCGTCACTGACACAGGCGGACGTCAGCGTCCCTCTGATCACCGAACTCGATGCGCTGCTCGAACAAAGCGAGGCCGGTCGCTACGCACCCGGCGTCACTGCAGATGCCGCAGGAAGCGTCCTAGACGATGCCGAGCGACTGATCCACGAGCTGGACTGGGAGCTGAATCGATGAAGGCCGCTCTCGCGTTGCTGTTTGTCTTGCTGTTCGTCGCACTGGGCGACGTCGCCACGACAGCCGCCGACGCTCCGGGAGACCTCGACGCATTCGCGGCGGCAAACGGCCTGTACGACGACGGCGCATATGCCGAGGCTGCAAGGTCCTACGAGCGGCTCTCCGCCCTGGGGTACGAAGACGCGACGATCTACTACAACCTCGGCAACGCCTACCACAAACAGGGCGACATCGGCCGCGCAATTCTGAACTATCTGCGAGCCAAACGACTCGCGCCTCGGGACGACGACCTGACCGCCAACCTGGATCTGGTAAGGACACAGACCGTCGACTTAATGGAGTCCACCGGCTCTCGCGGCGCTCTGGCGGATCTGGCTGCCGCGCTGCCCGAGTTGTCAGCGAACGAGCTCGCGGCGACGGCGCTGGCGCTATGGATAGCCGTCATGGCCGGCTTGGCGATTGCGATGGTCGGACCCGTCGGTCGGTCGAGGCGCATCGCCGTTAGCGTCGCGGTTGGCGGGTCTGTGCTGTTGGCGTTCACCGCACTGACGATTGCGGGACGGTCTCAAATCGACTCCGATCTGGATTCAACGGCTGTGATACTGGACGAGTCGGTGCAGGTCCACAGCGGGCCCGGCATCCAATACCCGACCGAGTTCGAGATCCACGCCGGGGCCGAGACCGAGTTGCTCGAAGTGCGGGGCGCCTGGGCGCGAATTTCGATTGCGGCACCGCAGCTTCAGGGCTGGGTCCCCAACACGACGCTGGAAACGGTGCTGCTCGCCGCCATCCCTTGACGGTCGCCCGGTGGTTCGACAGGTTCCGACAAGGCCGGGATTCCGATATGTTGGGGCTTCCAAGCAACGGCTCGCCATCGCCATCCTGAGCCGTGCGCCTCAGAGCTTGTGAACAATTGCCGAGATCACCTGTTTCAAATTCGGAAGGCGACCGTTGACGGAAATTGGGCTTGATCTTCTGAATGGATCGTGGCTGGTCCCACCCGCCCGCCCGAAAGGATTCTTGGGGACACCCCAAGTCCCCGGCATGGGCTTCGCCCCTTGCAACCCCAGGATT
>CAZPQQ010000029.1:0-36402 GCA_964588665.1 uncultured Dehalococcoidia bacterium
GGTTAACAACTTTACGAGGATGGATACTTCTTACACCACTTGACGGGACGTGACCTTGAGCAGCTACGAGATGCTGGTTTCCGGGAGAATCCGGAGCACCGAGCGTCTCCATGTTGTTGCCCCCTTCGACTGGCCCGCAGATAAATCACGAGATGACCTGAAGCGATTCAAAGCGTTATTGCGAGATGAAATCATCGAAATTATCTTTGACGTAGTGAGAGGCGCATCATGAGTCTGCTCAACGCTGTATTAGCAACGATTCACGCAGAAACCAGCCGTCCGATTAAAGGAAGAACATTGCTCCAAAAGAAGCTTTACTTCTTGGGAGTCTTGTGCGATTTGGATTTTGGCTTCTCCCCATACCACTATGGGCCGTACAGTTCAGATGTCGCCAACCATCTGGAAGCTTTAGTGGGAGCGGCATTCGTATCGGAGCGTATCGAATCGTTTGGTGGAGTGAGCAAGTTCGGAGAGATACGACGATACGATTATGACTTGACAGACGAAGGCAATAGTGCCGTTCGAGGCCAACCTAACGAGTTTTCCTGTTATCTAGCCAAGTTGAAAATGATCAATAACCATGTCATCGCGAGCGACGCCTATAAGATCTCGATTGCGGCTAAAGTCCATCACATTGTCTCTGAAGGCGGTCAAGCTTCAAAACAAGACATCATCAACCGAGCTGCCAAGCTAGGTTGGGATCTGTCAAATAACGACATAAATCAAGTTTTGTCTTATTTGACCCAGATGAATTTGGTGACAACCAGCTAAGAAGTTATATCGATTAGCTTGTTTCCTGCCTCTTCGCCATTGATGTCGAATTTGTCGATCGCCTTGATTCCAATTCAAGGTTGAGCAACGCAACTCTGCATCACGAACACTTGTTGCCCACCGTTTGTGAGCTCTACGCCAGCGCCGATCACTCCCCCCGCCTTGACGCCACCCCCTTCATCGCATATCGTTCGGGTTGCCGTCGCGTGGCCCGATTCGGCGCGCGGCGAATCTGTGTTTGTGGGGCGTGATTCCGTATGACCGATGCCGCGCTGGAGGGTGTGACCGTGCTGGACCTGAGCGATGGGGTGTCCGGCGGGTATTGCACCAAGGTGCTGCGCGACCTCGGGGCTCGGGTCGTGAAGATCGAGGCGCCGGGCGTTGGCGATTCGACGCGAAGTGTGGGGCCGTTCCTTGACGGCGTGCCCAGCATCGAGACCAGTGCTCCGTTCCTGTACCTCAACGCCGGCAAGGAGAGCGTCGCGCTGGACATCGCGACCGAGGGGCGGGATGTCGTGCTCAAGCTGGCCCGAACCGCCGACGTCGTCGTCGAGAGCGGCAAGCCGGGACGGATGGCGGACCTTGGCCTGGGCTACAACCGGCTGGAGCAGATCAACCCCGCGCTCGTCATGGCCTCGATCGCGTACTTCGGGCAGAACGGTCCGTACAACGACTACGAGGGTTCGGAGCTCGTCGCGTACGCCGTCAGCGGCTACATGTATCTGACCGGCGACGAAGACCGCGAGCCGATGAAGGCCGGCGGCACGCAAGCCGAGTATCAATCGGGGCTAGCCGCCGCGATGGCGATCTTGGCCGCGCTGACTTATCGCGATTTCACGGGCGAGGGGCAACACATCGACCTGTCGACGGTCGAGGCCGCGTCCAGTACGCTCGACGGCGTGGGATTCTACACCGCGTTCGAGCACAGAGGCGAGACGCCCAAGCGCGCCGGAACCAGGCTCATTACCCGCGAGCCTCACGCGCCGTATCCGTCGGCCCTTCTTCCGTGCAAGGACGGTTGGGTGCACGTGCACTACTCCCCCTCCAATCCTGAGGGGCTGTCCTGGCTCACGTCCAACCCCCGCTTGGAGGAGCCTGAGGTGATGGGCGCCATGCGCGGCCACGCCGACGAAATCGACGCGCTGCTCGTCGATTGGCTGAAGGACCACGACCGCGAGGAAGTGCAGACCCTCGCTCAGGAAATCCGGGTTCCGTTCACGATGGTCCAGTCCGTGCCCGAGGTTCTCGAGGATCCGCAAAACACGGCGCGTGGCTTCTTCATCGAGACCGAGCATCCTGAGGCTGGCACGCTCCGGTATCCGACGTCGCCGTTCCGCCAGCCCGAGATTCCGTGGAGTCCCGGCCGAGCGCCGCTGCTGGGCGAGCATACGCGACGAATACTCGTCGACGAGCTTGGCCTCTCGGACGACGAGTTGCGCGGACTCACGGAATCGGGAGCTGTCCAGGCTCGATGACGCACGACAACGACGCCACGATGTACGGCCTCCGATACCGGAAGAAAGCGCAAGGCCATGCGCTGCCGTTGCAGCACGTCAGGGTCGTCGATCTGACCAACGTGATCGCCGGACCGGTGTCGACGCGGGTGCTGGCCCAACTCGGCGCCGAGGTCGTCAAGGTCGAGTTGCCCTGGGGTCGCGCCATCGGCAACGTCGCCATGCACACATCCCAGCCCGGCCAACCCCGCGCGTACAACACGGTCGCGTCGTTCAACGAGGTCAACCGCGCCAAGCGCAGCATCGCCATCGATCTCACGCATGACAGCGGCAAGCAGGTGTTCCGCGACCTGGTCAGCGTTAGCGATGTGGTGATCGAGAACTACAGCCCTCGAGTCATGAGCAACCTGGGATTGTCCTACGACTCGCTGGTCGAAGAGCGTCCCGACCTGATCATGGTCTCGATGCCGGCCCTCGGCAACCAGGGTCCATGGAGCAGCTACATCTCGTTCGGCCCCGGCACCGATGCGCTGGGCGGCCTGGCGGACGTCACCGGTTACGAGGGCGGGCCGCCCCATAAGCCGGGCAACTTCTACGCCGACCACAACTCGGCCTTCCACGTCGCCACCGGAATTATGGCGGCGCTTCGCCGGCGTCTTCGGACCGGCAAGGGTCAGCGCATGGAGATCGTGTTGCGAGAGGCGACGATGGCCGTGATCGGCGAATACTTCCTCGGCTACCAGCTCACAGGCGAACCGCCCAAACGCATGGGCAGCCGACACCCCACGATGGCGCCCCACAACGTCTTCCGGTGCAAGGGCGACGACTCCTGGGTGGTCATCGCTATCGCGTCCGACGAGGAGTGGGCGCGGTTCTGCTCGGCCGTCGGCGACCCCGACTGGAGCCGCGACGAGCGATACGCCACCAACGCCGCCCGGCTCGAGAACCAGGACGAGCTCGACGCCGCGATCGGGACGTGGACGATCCAGCGCACGCATCACGAGGTGATGACCGAACTGCAGAGCCACGGCGTGAAAGCCGGAGCGGTGCTCAAGGCGCCGGAGATCCTCGACGACCCGCAGTTCAGATCGAGACAATACATCGACCGGACCGAGCACCCGGACGCCGGCGCCCACAGCCATCCCGGCCTGCCGTTCAAGCTGTCCCGCGCCGAGACCAGCATGGGGAGACGAGCGCCGATGTACGCCGAGCACAGCGACTGGGTCCTGGATGACCTGCTATGCCGGCCCGAAGACGACATCGCCGAGCTCAGACAAAACAACACGACCCCGCTGGCCCCGGTCGACCGACGATACTGATGTGGTTGGCTTGTGAGACCGCTTGGCCGTGAACGGCCAGAGCACCGGTGGTCCCGGCGTTTATGCCGAACCTGGTCGATTGTGTATCGGCTTGATCCACCTCAGGTGGACCAGAGCACCGGTGGCCTCGGTCTTTTTGAGCCGAACATGGTTGAATGCGAGGTCGCTTGCGTCCCTGTCGTCCCTTGCGTCCCTTGCGTCCCTTAAGTCTGCACGGCATTGGGCCCACGCGCGCCCGATGCCCTTGCGACCGAACCACACCCCCCACTAGACAGCGAGGCCGCAGTCGCGGAAAATACGCAACACGTGACGGGAGGTGAAACCATGAGCTTAAAAGACAAGTACAGCATCGTCGGCGCGGCCACGACCAAGTTCGGCAAGGTGCCGGGTGTGTCGGCGCTGGCCTTCACCGTCGAGGCCGCCCAGCTCGCCATGGACGACGCCGGACTGAAGAAGCAGGACGTCGACGCCGTGCTCTGCAAGTACCCGCCGTCCGGGTTCCAGAGCCTCTGGGCGCACAAAGTGTCCGAGGCGCTGGGCGTCCAGCCGAAGATCGCGGCGACCATCGACCAGGCGGGCGCGACCAACATCGGCCTGGTCCAATACGCGATGATGGCCATCGAGGCGGGCCTGATCGAGACCGCGGTGTGCGCGTACGGCGACAACCCGCTGTCCGGTCCGCCGGGCACGTACAGCAGGGCGAGGGGCAGCGACGTCGCCTACGGCATGTTCGGCGCGCCGTCGGGATACGCGATGATCGCGCAACGTCACATGATCGAGTTCGGCACTACCAGCGAACAGCTCGGCCACGTGGCCGTCTCGACCAGAAGCTGGGCGTCGAAGAACCCCAACGCCCACAAACACGAGCCGCTGACGATAGCGGACCACCAGGCGTCGCGCTACGTCGCCAAGCCGTTGCATCTGCTGGACTGCTGCCTGGTCTCCGATGGCGGGGCCGCCGTGGTGGTGACCTCCGCGGAACGCGCCAAAGACCTGAAGAAGACGCCGGTCAACATCATGGGCGTCGGCCAGCACCACATCGCCTGGGACCTCCCGCAGAGGCCCACCCTGACCACAAGCGGCGCCAAGGTGTCCGGCGAGATGGCCTTCAACATGGCTGGAGTCACGCCTGACGACATCGACGTATGCGAGCTCTACGACTGCTTCACCATCGTCCCGATCATCACCCTCGAGGACTACGGCTTTTGCGCCAAGGGCGAGGGCGGCGCATTCGTCGAGGACGGAACGACCGGCCCCGGAGGCAAGATCCCGATGAACACCAGCGGCGGCCTCCTGTCCGAGAGCGGGATGGCCGGAATGCAGCTCATCGTCGAGGCCGTCCGGCAGCTACGAGGCGAAGGCGAAGAACGCCAGGTCGACGACCCGCACATCGCGCTGGTCAGCGGTCAGGGCGGCATCATGCACTCCCACGCCACGATGATCCTGCGAAACTAGGCTCTGTTGACCATTGCGAAAGCTTGGTCGAATCGCCACCTGGTCCGTTCGTCCTGAGTCCCGACGCATCGGGATCCCGGCAATGTCGGGGCTCGTCGAAGGACCCCGACGCCAAGGAGTTGGCCATTACAACCGAATACAGCAAACCGCTTCCTGAGGTCACCGACGAAAACCGCCCGTTCTGGGAGGGCTGTCAACGCCACGAGCTTCTGCTTCAAAAGTGCACCCAGTGCGGTCACTACCGTCACACCGGTCCCGCGTGCACAGAATGCTGGTCGGCCGATTCGAAGTGGGAGCCGGCCAGCGGCAAGGGCGTCGTGTACTCGTGGATCGAGGTCCATCAACGCTACAATCGCGCATTCGAGGACGACCTGCCGTACAACGTCGCCATCGTCGAGCTCGCGGAAGGGCCGCGGCTGGTGGCCAACGTGACCGGCGCCGGTTCCCAGGACATCCAACCCGCGATGGCCGTCGAAGTCGTCTGGGACGACGTCACGGAAGAAGTCACACTGCCCAGGTTCGCGCCAGTCTGAGATTTCAGAAAGAGAGATCAGAAAGAGAGAATTGACATGGCCCTGATCTATGAGAAGAAGGGGAAGATCGCCTACATCACCATCAACCGGCCCGACGTGATGAACGCCATGGACCCCGAGACCTACAGCGAGCTGTCCCAGGCATGGATCGACGTGCGCGACGACCCCGACGTCTGGTGCGCCATCATCACCGGCGCGGGCGACCGAGCCTTCTCCGCCGGCGCCGACCTGCGAAAGACGATACCGCGAAAGCCGGAGAAGTGGAACTTCTGGCAGACCCAGCAGGAGCAAATACTCAACCGCGGCCTCGAAGTATGGAAGCCGATCATCGCCGCGGTCAATGGATACTGCCTCGCGGGCGGCATGACGCTCCTCATGGCAACCGACCTCAGGGTGGCCGCCGATCACGCCAAGTTCGGGTTGTCCGAGGTCAAACGGGGGATATTGCCGGGCAACGGCGGCACCCAGCGCACGATCCAGCAGCTCCCGTACCCGATCGCGATGTGGCTCCTGCTGAGCGGCGAATGGCTGGACGCCTCGGAGGCGCACCAGTACGGCCTCGTGAACAAGGTCGTGCCCCTCGGCGAGCTCACCACCGAGGCCGAGCGCATGGCCCATGTCATATGCGAAAACGGCCCCCTGGCAGTCAGGGCAATCAAGGAACTAGCCGTCAGAGGCCAATACATGCCGGTCGAGTACGGCCTGCGCCTGGAGCAAGCCATCGGTCAGGTCCTCCGCAACACCGACGACGCCCGCGAGGGCCCCAAAGCCTTCGCTGAAAAGCGCAAACCAAACTTCACCGGGAGATGAGCCTTCTCTTATTCCGTTCGTGGTGAGCCTGTCGAACCACACGCCCCCAATCAACTCTCGCGGCGACATTCGCCGGTCCAGAGCCCGTCGAAGAACCTGACCCACCCCCAGGAGACATAAAGTGACCGAAAACCAAGAGCGATACCAACTCCCCGAAGAGCTGAGGATGACCCGGATGGTCGTCCGCGACTTCATCCACGACCAGATCATCCCCCTCGAACAGGATCTCGAACAAGACGCCATCCACCTGCCGGAAGAAGATTTCGACCGTCTGGCGCCTATGGCCAAGGAGATGGGTCTATGGTGCATGGGCGTGCCGACCGAGTACGGCGGAGCGGGCCTCTCGATCTTTGCCCAGGCGGTGTTGCACGAGGAGATGGTGCAACATCGGGCCGGACTGTATCTCCCCGCCTACGGGACGATGGGATCGGCGCCTCCCGAGATCATCTTCGAAGGGTCAGACTATCTGGCCAAGACGTACGGCGTGCCCACCGTCGAAGGCGACCGTAAAGCCTTTTTCGCCATCACCGAGCCCAGCGGAGGGTCGGACCCGGCCAGGGCGATCCAGACCCGTGCAGTGCGCGACGGCGACGACTGGATCATCAACGGCAGCAAAATCTTCATCAGCAGCGCCCCGTGGGCGGACTGGGGCATCGTGTTCGCTCGTACCGATCCCGACAGCCGGCGAGGCATCACAGCGTTCGTCGTCGAAAAGGAGTGGCCCGGCTTCAGTTGGGAGCCGATCCCCGTCCTGCGCGCCTACTACCCCGCGCAGCTATTCTTCGACAACCTCCGAGTGCCGAGCCGAAACGTTCTGGGCGAGGTCGACAACGGCTGGGACCTTCTCGCCAACAAGCTCCTGGCCCGCGCACGGATACCCTACTCGGCGGCCAACCTCGGCGTCGCGGTGGCCGCCCACAACCTGGCGGTCGAATACTCGAAGACGCGCGAGACCTTTGGCGCTCCATTGGCGACACGACAGGCGGTCCAGTGGATGCTCGTGGAATCGGAGATCGAGATCCGAGCGTGCCGCTGGTTGATCTGGGAGGCAGCCTGGCAATACGACGCGGGCGAGGACTTCCGACAAGCCGCGTCCATCGCCAAGGTCTACTCGGCGGACATCCTGGGCAAGGTCGTCGATCGCTCGATCCAGATCCACGGGGGTTACGGCGTCACCAAATGGCTGCCCCTGGAACGCTGGTACCGCGAGGCGCGAATCCGCCGCATCGGCGAAGGCCCGACAGAGGTGCAGAAGATGGTCATCGCCCGCGAGATCCTCAACCCAGGCGGCCCGCCGCGACAGTGAGACAATTCTCCGGGCGTTCTCCGCGAATACTACAGCACCAAAGTCGATGCGGGCGCCTCGGCCGGATTCCATTTACCCGGGTTCCGTGCGCCCGAACTCGCCGCGGGAAACGCATCGCCCTAAACCCGTTCGCCCCTTCGGTAGACTCAGGGCGGGCTCTGAGCCCGTCGAAGGGCCGCCCTCACGCATGCGTCGACGGGCGATGCTTCGTACTCGTGGAGTTCAGCTCGCAAACATGAACATCTTCTTCGACATGGACTACACCCTGATCGCCGTCGACGGATCGCTGAGGCCCGAGGCCGAAGAGGTCATGCGACGTCTGCGAGACGACGGTCACAACCTGTACGTCTGGTCCGGCAACGGCGTGCGCTGGTTGGAGCTTCGGAAGCACGGCCTTGAATCGCTGGTCTCCGACTGCTTCGAGAAGCCCGCGTCAAACCCCGCGGAGTCCGTGAAGACGATGGGGCTGCCCGTGATGCCCGACCTTGTCGTGGACGACGACCTCGAGTTCGCGGCCGCTCTCGGTGGAGTCTGGGTCAAGACCTACCACATGCCCTACGCCGAAGACGCCGAGATGGACCGCGTCTACCGCATCATCACCGAGTGGACGCAAACCGGCGCCTCAACCGACCCACGTTTCCGCGCCCCTCGCCCTCGGTGACGCACTTCGCGTCCTAACCAACGTCGCAAGGGAGGGGTTTGCGATCTCGTCTTACAACTGACGTGTCGGGCGAACACGCCGCAATTTCATCTGAGTTTGTCGTGCCTGGGCGTCGTCCATTAGGTCTCTGGGGTCCCTTGCGTCCCTGCGCCATTGGCGCCACCTTTGATACAGGCCCTGAACCATCGCCCACGACCGCGAATGACGACCCTCCGCCTCAGTGTCGGCCCGGACGCTGGAGTTGGACGTACACGCCCATCGTCGTCGCTGGGTGGATCCAGACGACATTCGTGTCTGGGCCTGCGTCTTCACCCTCGGGCACACCCATGACGCGTCCGCCGTTGGCTCGCACACGCCGCACGGCCTCGGCGAGGTCAGGGACATCGAACGCGACCAGGTACACGCCCTGCCCTTTGGACTTGAGAAATCGCGCCATGGCGCCTGTTTCGTCTGACGGCTCCAGGAGCTCGATGAAGGCGTCCTTGCCGTTGCCGATCCACGCCGCGCGGAATCCGAACGCGGACGGTTCGCCTGTGGGAATCATCATCTCGAGGCCAAACAACTTGGCGTAGTGTTCCGCGGCTTCGTCGATGCTGTTGACGGCTATGGAGAAGTTGGTCAATTTATCGAGCATGGAAGCCCTCCGTAACTGCGGGGTGGGGATGTGGCCGATGGCGCGAGTCTAGCAGTGGGGTTCGGCGTGGTCAAGCCAGGTTTCCCATGGCGGAAAACGGGCGTCGCGAACTCGTGGTTCACGCGTCCCGCGCCCACATCCGGAGCCGGCGCCGCTGATACAATGCGGGCGGGTCGGAGGATCGTGCGCTAGCTGGGATCGAATCAGTCCCGCGCATGAATTCCAAACTGAGCCAGGTCATTGAGGAGGAGCATCTTGCCGGAGCGCACTCAGCCTGCCAACACGATCATCGTCGAGAAGAACGTCCCGATGACGACTCGGGACGGCGTGATCCTCAGAGCCGACATCGTCCGTCCTGACGCGCCGGGGCGGTATCCCGTGCTTCTGAGCCGCACGCCGTACGGCAAGGACGGGGCGATGCAAAACGGCGAGGGCTCCGCCTTCTACTTCGCCCGACGAGGCTACGTCACGGTCCTGCAGGACTGCCGCGGGCGCTTCGAGTCCGAGGGCGAGTACTACCCGATGGTAAACGACGTCGCCGACGGCTACGACGCCGTCGAGTGGGCGGCCAGGCTGCCCTGGAGCAACGGTCGTGTCGGAACGATGGGGCAGTCGTACATGGGCGCTAGCCAGTACATGATCGCCTGCAACGACCCGATGCCCCCCCACCTGCAGGCCATGGCGCCGGTGTCGGCGGCCGCTGACTACCACCAGGGTTGGGTCTACCAAACCGGAGGCGCCATGCTCTGGGGCTGGGCGGTCCCCTACGCAATCCTCAAGGGCCGGAATACGCTGAGCCGCATCGGCCGTGAAGACCTGTTGCCGGTGATGGACGCCTACGGCGCGCCTGGTACGAACTTCGGCGTGCCTCTGACCGACGAGTGGTATCGACATCTGCCGATCTCCGATTGGGCCGACCTCCTGAAGGAAACCGCCCCGTACTTCGCCGACTACATCGCCAACGCCGACGACGGCGAATACTGGCAGCCCATCAACGTGTTGGCGCATCTTCAAAGCATCAGCGTCCCGATGTTGCACGTGAGCTCGTGGTATGACGTCTTCCTCGAGGGCGCGTTGGACGCGTTCCAGGGCATCCGGGCCTCAAGCCGCTCCTCGAGCGCTCGCAACGGTCAGCGAATGCTCATCGGCCCCTGGGGACACCTGTTTCCGTTCGTCAAGCCAACCTCTCAGGGCACGGGCGACATCGACTTCGGCGCTGAAGCGATGATCGAACTCCACCGAGCTCAGCTCATCTGGTTCGACTACTGGCTCAAGGATATCGACGATCCGCTCATGGAGGACCCGCCCGTGAAGGTCTTCACCATGGGCGAAAACCGATGGCGTTCGTTCGACGACTGGCCGCCGCCAAACGCCCACTACGTCCGCTACTACATGCACAGCAACGGGTCGGCCGGCACATATCAGGCGGACGGCTCGCTGTCCACGGTCCCTCCCAGCGACGAGCCGCCCGACGAGTACACCTACGACCCCAACGATCCCGTGCCGTCCATGGGCGGAAACAACCTGACCATCCCCTTCGGAGTGCAGGACCAGCGCCCTGTCGAACATCGTCAGGACGTCCTCGTATTCACGTCCGAAGCGTTGGACCGGCCGCTGGACGTCACCGGGCCCATACCGGTCCACCTGTGGGCCGCGTCCTCGGCCCCGGACACCGACTTCACGGCCAAGCTCGTCGACGTCCATCCCGACGGCTACGCCCGCAATCTGCAAGACGGGATCATCCGCGCGCGCTACCGGGACTCCGCCAGCGATCCGACTCTCATCGAGCCAGGCAGAGTCTACGAGTACGTCATCGACCTCTGGGCGACCAGCAACGTGTTCGACGCGGGACATCGCATACGTGTCGAGATAAGCTCCAGCAACTTCCCTCGGTTCGACCGCAACCAGAACACAGGCGCCCCGTTCGGAGCAGACGCCATCCTAAAGACCGCCCGGCAAACAATCCACCACCGCGCGGATCACCCGTCCCACATCGTTCTGCCGGTCATCCCACGTTGAGAGGCGAGGACGGACTCGGACTGAAGATCATGCCTGAGTCAAATTCGCCCCAGACGACCGAGGCCACCGAATCGCCGCCAAGATGATTGCACTGGTGTTCTGCCGTTATCGTCATCAACTAATTACTTCGTGCTCAAATTAATCCGCCATGCTGATCCTTCCGCAGAAGGATCAGCATCTAGGGCCTCGCAGGGAGAAACACTCGACAGATGGCGAGATTCTCCGCCTGCGGGCTCAGGATGGTGAGTTGCCAGGCGCCATGCATTTCGTCGATGCGATTACGGCCAAGCCGATCCAGATTTGCTCAGTCCGAGACAATCACAATCTGATCGCGGACACCCACAATCGACCGCGAGCTAGATGACCCGCCCGCCTAACGGCAGTATAATGACGATCCCACAATCACCGTTACATGATCGAACACACTAGTTCTGAGAGCTGTAGAGGCACGGATGGCGAGCACAGGTGAAATACTGCGATTGATATCCCAACTCTCCGGCGGCTCGTCGACGGCGCGAGCTTCGGCAGCGAAGGTCTTGGGCGAACAAGGCGACCCGTCTGCAATTGCGCCGTTGGTTAAAGCTCTGACGGACCCTGACCGTTCAGTACGACAACAGTCGGTGATCACTCTCGGACTGCTGGGTGACTCGTCGGTGGCGTCATACCTGGAATCGATGCTTCGAGATCCGAATATTGACATACGTCTGAACGCGGTCGCCGCCCTGGCTGATGTCGGAGCCGTCTCTGCGGTGCCCAGACTGGCCGTGCTGCGAGACACCGACCCGCGTGCCGAGATCCGCAATGCCGCCGCCGATACGATTCGACGGCTGCATGACGGCCAGCAAAGCAGCGATCAGGCGGCCTCGCCCGAGGTCACCCTGACACCAGATCACACTCCAACGCATATGGCGGCGGCCCTCGAAGTCAGCCTACGCTTCCCGACGGCGCAGCCGAACGAGTTCATCAGGGTGGACGGAACCATACTGAATACGGGGCTTGGGCTCGCCCGAAACTTGACTCTAGAGTTGTCGGGCCACGCCTCGGGAGGCACGCAAACAGTTGAGGTCCCAAACGAACTCGAACCGAATTGCCCGGTCGACTGGGACGCGGCGATCAAACCCTTGGACATCGGTTCCGTCCCTTTGACTTGGCGATTGAGTTTCGACGACGACACAGGCAGTCGGCGTCAACAAACCGACACGGTGTACATCACCGTGGAAGAACCGCCGACCGGGCCACCGACTCCCTCCGTCACGATCGACAACTTGTTTCAGGGCCCAATTGTGTCTGGCGACCTCCTCGAGTCAGGCGCAGTCAAGCAAGACGAGGGCGTGATCTTACAAAAGGGTGGCAAGCCCGGATCACCCGAGAACACGCACCCACAGGGATATTGCGACAAGGGCGGTGAGAAACTGCCGGCCATGCCCGATGCGCCGAAATTCTGCCCCTCATGCGGTGAGACACTCACAGAATAACTGCACATCGCTCCCGCTGTGGTCCTGATCGTATCGGGGCCAAGCCGACTCACGACCTCCTCCCGATTTTCGCGCACTCAGTCCCCAACCGTGTAGAATCATTTCCGAGGGCTTGCGAACGTCGGGCCCTTGATCTCACGTTACGCAAACTGCAAACAACAGGGAGATGGACCCGTGGCAGAACACGGACACCCGCCCAGGCACCATTACGACGCCTCGATGCTCAGCGTCGAGGAGGCCCTCGAGCGCATCCTCGGCTACATGCGCGTGCTGGAGGCCGAGGAGAAGCCGATCCTAGACGCGATGGGGCAGGTTCTCGTCGACGACGTGGTCGCAACGCGGGACATCCCGCCGCTCGACAACTCTGCCATGGACGGGTATGCGCTGCAGGCGGCAAGCGTCGAGGGCGCCTCCGAAGATTATCCGGTTGTGTTGAAGGTGACCGGGGTCGTGGCCGCTGGCGAGTTGCCGGATGTTCGTGTGGGTCCGGGCGAGGCTGTTCGGATCATGACCGGCGCTCCGGTGCCGGAGGGAGCTGACTCGGTCGTCCCTTTCGAAGAAACTGACGAGTTGGAACGTCGTGATTCGGGATCGAATCTGTCCGAAATCGCCGTCAAGGTGGCGATCGACGTCGGTCGAGATGTACGGCCCTCCGGTCAGGACGTGCGCTGCGGTGAACGGGTCCTGGAGCGAGGGGCGATCCTGCGCCCGTCCGAGGTCGGTGTGCTCGCGGCGTTGGGCCACAGCACCGTGAACGTCGTCCGCAGACCCGTCGTGGCGATCCTCTCCACGGGCGACGAGCTGCTCGAGCCCGGCGATCCATACGGCGTCGGAGGGATCTACGACAGCAACAGCTATAGCGTCGCGGCCCTCGTACGCCGATATGGCGGGATTCCCAACATGTTGGGAATCGCACGAGACAACATGGATTCGGTGAACGCCAAACTGCGCGAGGGACTTCAGTCTGATATACTCATAACCTCGGCGGGGGTGTCGAAGGGCGACTACGACATGATCAAGGACGTTCTGACCCAACACGGCGAGATCGACTTCTGGTCCGTACGCATGAAACCAGCCAAGCCATTGGCGTTTGGCGTGCTCACCGCTCAAGATGGGCGTCAGGTGCCGCACCTGGGTCTCCCGGGCAATCCGGTCAGCGCCATGGTTGCTTTCGAGCAGTTTGGACGCGCCGCAATCTACAAGATGCTTGGCAAGACCGGGTTTCAAAAGCCCCAGGTCCAGGCGATACTGGACGAGCCAATTCACAATACGGATGGACGACGCGTCTTCGCGAGGGCGGTGGTCACCAAAGAAGATGGGACCTACCGGGCTCGCTTGACTGGCGCTCAAGGCTCGAATTTGTTGACCTCGATGGCGCGTGCCAACGGACTCGCCATCTGCCCGGAGGACTTGTCGCGCAAGGAGGCGGGAGAGGTCGTTGACGTGCAAATGTTAGATTGGCCAGAGGAAGTGTTTTAATGGTGGATAAGTCATCAGCGGTCGAACAGTCAAATAACGGCAACGGAGAGATCGAGGAGAAGATCCGCCCAAAATACCTGATCGATCCCGAGCTGGCCGTCTCGGTGCGGCGCTCTCTGCCGATGCTGGTGGCCAGCAGGCGGTGCTATCTGTGTCAGCAAGCCGATGACGAACGACCGGAGAACGGAGACCCAGACGAATTTATCGAACGGATCGCCGACCATTGCTCCCAACAGCAAGATTACATGTTGCCCGACACCCCGCTCAAGGATGCGATCTTCCGCGTAATTCTGGCCCACAGAAACGAGCCAATGGATGCGGAGGAGATCAGCGCCGTGTTGACCGAGGCCTGGGCCATGACGCCGTTCCCGCGAGTTACCACTCCCGACGTGGTACAGAGACTGCTGCAGGACTGCCGAAACTATTGCATAACCAGGTTGCCTGAACCCGAGCCTGAGATCGAGTTGGCGCCCGAGCCGGAGCCCGTGGCCGCAGTCGAACCGGAACCGGTTCCTGACGATGCGCCGGAAGAGACCGAAGACGCCGGTCAGGATGACGAAGCCTAACCGAACCACTCCTCACGCCAAGATTGAAAACAACAACCCCCATTTCGAGATGAAATGGGGGTTGTTGTTTGTGTTTGGAAATCCTAATTCGAGCGGCTCGTACTGAAAAGTTGCCTGCCTGATGGCACCCAACGACGTGCGTAAACGCCAACGTTCGCGCACTGAAAGACTACTGTGCGGTCAATTGACGGTCACGATTACCGGAGATATGCCCTGGCCGGCGTACGCAGGTCTATGCCTAACGATCTAGGCGTCTTCATCCCTCGGCTTGCGTCGTTTTGGGATGACCTGAACGTCTTCAGTGGCGAATACGGTTGAGGAGACCACTTGTTTTTTGGCGTTCTTCTTGGGTTTTTTGGATTCTCGTTTTGCGGCATGTCCTTTTGGCATTGCACACCTCCAAACGCGATCATGTTGAATCTAATGCCTTGTCAACAGAGTGTACGGCGCCGGCCACCGACTGTAAAGCGCCTGCAGCGCCTCATATCGACTCCACAGTCTGATGTCGCGCGGATGCGTCGGCGACCATTACCGTCCGGTCGCCACATCTCCTGAAGATCGCATCGGCGTCCCCCAATCGAGCACGCGATCGCCTACACGAACGGCCAGGGCACGTTTTCGTAAGGGTCAAGGGCCGGCAGCTCCGGGTCGGAAAGCATCGACCTTATCCGCGCGGTGAGAGCTCGCTCCTCGCGCTGGTGGATCAGGTCCGCGAACACGAGCGCGTCGGTGTCCGGGGTCTCGAGCCGCCCGAGCAGCGATTCGAGGTCTGCGAGCGCGTCTGACGGGATCGTTCGCCCCCAGTACTCCAGCATCACCGTCCGCACTTTGAGCACCGTGTGGAACGTGAGGCCGTGATCGATGCTCCACAGCCTTCCGTCTGAGCCTAGCAAACAGTGACCCGCCTTGCGGTCCGCGTTGTTGACCAGCAGATCGAACACCGCCATCTGCATCATTTCGTCTTCGCGGTCTGCCGCCATGTCGAAGTACGTGATCTCCGGTTCCGTCTCTACGTATAGCTGCACCGAGCCTACACCGTACGGACCTTCTCGGATGAGGGTGAACGGCACGTTGGGCCAGCCGAGAATACGACTCAACAGGAAAGTCGCGTGTTCCCGCTTGTACAGGGTCCCGTCGGGGAAGTCTCGAAGCGGCCGCTCGCCCTCCCGCGGCTTGTATATAGCCCGAAGGTACTTGCCGGGACCGGCGTCGATCCAAACCAGGAACGTGTAGTTGGATCCCCAGGGCATGCGATGGCCGCCGATGATCTCGCCCGACCGGAGAAGTGGCGTCGCGTCGCTCTCAGGCAAGTCAATCGGGACCGCCCCATCCGGAGTCGGAAACGCAATACGCCTGTCTCGTGGATTGCGGGAAGGCAATAGGCACTCTCGATGGAGATGACTACCGGTCTGAGGTGAAGGTCGTCAACGGGTTATCTTCCAGTCGGATCATGATCGCCCGGATCGAACTTACTGGTCCAGTGGTTCGAGTTGGGTGAGATCGGCGGTTCCGTTGGTGCGCGCGCATCGGTGCCCGGATGGGTCCATCGGCCTGCCGCAAAGCGGACAGTGAGGCCGGCCTGCCGCGCAGACACGCATCGCATTTTCAGAAAATTCTTGGACCTGCTGTTCGCTGGCCCAAACCCTGATGATGGCGGTATCTTCATCTTCGGGATCGTGAGCGTCTAGGATGAACAGACTTCTTTCGCCGTCGTGACCTAAGACCAGTTTCGTGGCTTTGAAATCCAGATTCGTGAGCGGGTCGGTTTCGCGGTCCGTGGGGGGTGATCCCTCCATGGCCCGGTCATCGGGCAGGTTAGCGACGATCTGTTGAATCGCCAACGCCAACTGGAAGAGCTGTTCTTTTTCGAGCCAGATCGAAGCCGAACTGCTTTCGCTGTTGACGACTACGCGGAACGTGCGCTTGCCAGGCTCCCCGACCGACTCGGCTCTCAGGCTGGATATGCGTGTGAATTCGTTCTTAGCTTCTGCCATAGTAATTCGGTAAATTCTAGTCGCTCGGCGTCGGAGTCGCAAGTTCGGCGCCCAGGTCGAACCTACCCGTGCTGCTCCGATCCGGCGGCGCCATCGGCGCCAGACTTGGCGCCAGCGCGACTTTGCTTCGGACATAACGTATGCTACGCGGGCTGCGCCCATCGATTTAGCGCGCCCCTGGTTCGAGTGATTGAAGAGATTCGAAGCGATACCACATGGCACGGAACAACGAAAGACGTACGACACCGGAGCCACACGGGTTGGCCCGATTCCAGTCGCGTTCCAGTGTGGTCGGAGCGGCGATGATCGTGCTCGGTTTGGGGGGCATTTTTGCAGTCGCTTTGTTCCTGAGCGGTGACGATCGAATCGAGCCGCTGGGGCCCATTGCCTCGACTACTGCAACTGCTACGCCCACTACCGCTCCGGGAACAATCCGTGAAGTTCAGACGCTGCAACGACCAGAGATCGATGTCCAGCAGGTGGTGTCCGGCGAGTTCAACCCGAAGCGGATCATTGTCAACGGCCACGGATTCAACATCGAACTGGCTCGCGACGCAAACGAGCGTTCAAAAGGATTGAGCGGACGCGAGTCGATCGGCGTCGATGCGGGCATGATGTTCGTGTTCCCAAACGAGGGCTTTCACCGCTTCTGGATGAAGGGAACGCTCCTGCCGTTGGACCTGATCTACATCGATGCGGGCGGCACGATCGTGAGCATCCAGACGATGCCGCCAGAACCGGGCGTCCCCGATGCCAATCTCGCGATATACGAGCCGCCCGTAATCGTGTCGCTCGCCGTGGAGATCAACGGCACCCGTGCAGCGGAGACAGGCCTCGAAGTGGGAATGATCGTCGAACTCGAGTAGCGCGCCTCGCGCGGACCCGCAGTCGTCGGTTACGGTGTCGTCACACCTTCGATTCCACAGGGTACATCGCCTGGAATCGATCGGCCTGTGCCTGAGACGCCGTCTACTGACGGCGTTGGCGCCGGACCAGAGGCGTTGCCTATCCCATCTCACACTTCGAACATCCCAAGAAGCAAGTCTGACACACGTGCTCGTACGCGCTCGCGGAATGAAACTGAGGCCGAAAGCCTGTTTGAGGACCCCGGACACAGCGCTGCTTTCGGAATCGAGGCCTCCCGATGAATCCAGACGAACCGGGAACCGCGGATTGCCAAGGCAAAGGCTGGAGAGTGTTTATCGGTGCATGTCGACCATCCGCCCGACGACATGTGCCAGTGATTCCGGATTCAACCGCAGATTCGGGTCGGCGCCGTCGCTCTCCGGGAGTTGGTGCATCCACAACGCTGGCGCCGGAAAAGCATCCGAGTCCCACGAAACGCCGGGCGGATAGGCCAGGTACACGTCCCACGCGGCGCTTGTCAGCGCTAGTGTCCGCGAGAAGTGGTCTCCCACGGACCTGTCCGGACTCCAACGCTGGACGACGCGATGATCGCTCAACTCGCCGCTTAGCCGGTCCGCCGCGTCGTGGCTGTCGTCATCCAGCATCGGAACAAACCCGACGAAGCCGGCCAGGTGCTTCGAATCGACTCGCTCGAAGACGTCGCGGACAACCCTGTGTCCGTACTGACACGGCGGTCAAGTCGGCGACACAAGGGCGATCAATCTCACCGAGTCGCTCAAATCGTTGAACCACTCCCTCATACCAGCGACGGTCAACGTATCTATCGTCTGTTTCTCTCGATTCAACAGAATCTCCCCTATCTTGTTCGTTCGTTCAACTTCTTCTCTGTTGTTGCGACGTGCGGCAAACAGACAAGATGGAGCTCGTTCAGCTCCCCGCGACCGCGGCTACTCGCTTTGCAGCGCTGCCTTGCCGTTTTGAGCCAGCTAGACGTCTTCAATGATGCTGCAGATCTGACCGCCGGTAGGACGGCCGTCCTCCGTGTCGCCGTCTCGACCCCTCAACGCAACGAGCCGGGTGCGCAGCTCTGCCAGTTCGGCCATGGTCGCGTCGATCTGTTCGAGCTTCTCGTCCATCAGCGACCGCACGTGACCACGGGTCGGCTCATCGCGATCGTGGACTTGCAAGATGCCTTTGATCTCTCTCAGAGACAAACCCAATCGCTTGGCCTTTGAAACGAAGTCAAGTCGCTGGATGTCGTCCGCAGCGTAGACGCGGTACCCGGAATCCGTCCGCACCGGCGGCGGGACGACCCCTTCCGATTCGTAGTAACGAATGGTCCCTGTCGACATTCCAGTCGCCGTCGCCAACTGTCCGATTTTCACAAGACGCCTCCGATAGCACTTGGTTCAGTTAGTATGAACCTTATAGTGCGCTGCAAGGTCAATGCCTATGCAAATCTCAGCCCAGCGCGACGCCGAACGCTTCTTAGGGAGGCTGTGAGAGGCAGTCGCTGGCGCCAACCCTTTTGACATGCGACAATTTCGTGCAGCTTCCAGTGTGAACATCTTCCGTTTCAAAGGTGAACATGAGATT
Source organism: uncultured Dehalococcoidia bacterium (assembly GCA_964588665.1). Taxonomy (GTDB): domain Bacteria; phylum Chloroflexota; class Dehalococcoidia; order Lucifugimonadales; family UBA1123; genus UBA2160. Next base: position 18,940 of record CAZPQQ010000029.1, read on the forward strand.
CCAGACCTGTATGACACGCCTTCGCCGAGGGTCGGCAGCTCTGGCGATCGGTGCAACGGCGGCGGCCTTCGCCGCTTGCGGCGGCGCCTCGGTCGAAACCACGCCCACACCCGTGCCGCCGGAGCCAGCGGCACCGCCTGCATCCGCAGAGATCGTAGCGGTCCTTGCGACATCTGACATCGCCGTGGGCGAAAACCGCATCGCTTTCGGACTCATCGAACGCGGCAGAGGCGGGATCAAAGACGCTGAAGTCGTTGTGCAGACTTTCTTGATTACCGATCAGGGGGTCGATGGGCCGAAGGAAACAGCCGGGGCGGATTTCATCACCTGGCCCGGTGGAATTGGCGGCGTCTACGTCACGCACCTAGACCTAGATGAGCCTGGGCAGTGGGGGCTGGGCATTGTAATGCGACAGACTGGCGGTGACGAGATCCCGGTTTCGGCCACGATCGAAGTCCAAGCCGAGAGCCTGTCCCCAGCCATTGGATCGCAAGCCCCTGCCAGCGAAAGCAAGACGGCGAAGAACGCTTCCGATTTGCCGCGGGTGACGACCGACGTTAGTCCCGATCCAGAACTCTACGCTCTCACCATCAAAGAGGCTCTGGCCGACTCCGCGCCGTTGGTCGTAACGTTCGCTTCGCCGGCCTACTGCCAGACGGCGACCTGCGGGCCTCAAGTCGACGTGGTCAAAGACCTGAAGGACGACCGTTCAGGCAGCATGAACTTCATCCACATCGAGGTGTTCGACAATCCGACTGAGATTCAAGGGGATCTGGCTCGGGCCAAGATATCGCCGACGATGGAGGAGTGGGGACTCATCACAGAGCCGTGGACATTCGTAATGGACGGTCAGGGCGCCGTGAGAGCCAAGTTCGAAGGCTTCGTGGCTGCAGCGGAGCTCGAGGCGGCTATCGCCGAAGTTGCGCCTTAACTCGCAGCAGCACCACAGGAAAAACGGGGCGGCATCCACACTTCTCGACGAACTCAACGCCTGTTCCCAGTCGTTGAACCGCCAGAAACTCAGTTCGGCCATCGACTTGAAACATTCGAAAGGCGTGGCGAAGTCATACGTGCTCGTCGATTGTTTACGGCGCGGGAGTTGGACGAAGATTCGGAGCAGGTTCCTGTTGATGTCCTCGACTACACCTGAGAGGACATCGAGTAGTTGCAGAAGGTACGAGTTATCCTGTCACGCCCCAGGGTGCTTCGGACCTAAACGGAGGAGAACGATGCACGAGTCGGATATCGAACAGGGTTACAGTCATCGTCTTGTTGGCTGCGGCTGGCTGGCGGGTAGGCTTGACGATCCGGGAGTTCGGGTGATCGAGGTCTCCTCAGACATAGACGGGGCCGCATACCAGGCGGGCCACATCCCTGGCGCCGCCTTCTGGCACTGGAAAGACGCCCTCTGGCACGCTACCGACCGCGAGTTCGCCACTCCCGGTGAAATGGCCGACCGTCTCGGCGCGATGGGCGTGACGCCAAACACCACCATCGTGCTCTACGGCGACCCGGTGCAGTACGCCACATACGCGTTTTGGGTTCTCACGATGACCGGCCACCGCGACATCCGGCTATTGGACGGCAGCCGCAAGCGGTGGGCCGCCGAGGGCAGGCCGCTTACAACAGTTGTTCCCAAGTACGCGCCAGCGGAATATTCGCCGGGCATCGCCGACAACTCCAGTCGAGTCGGACGCGACGATGTTCGTGCGAATCTCAAGAATCCGGATCGGCTGTTGCTCGACGTCCGCTCGCCCGAGGAGTTTCTCGGGGAGCGGGTAGGTCCGGCCTCAATGGGCTTCGATCACGGCGCCGAGCGCAACGGCCGCATCCCGGGGGCCCGTCACTTGTTCTTCCAAGATCTGCTGAACGACGACGACACCTTCATCGATTCCGACCAGTTGCGCGAAAGGTTCACCCCAGCGGGAGTCGAGCCGGGCGGTGCCTCCGAGGTGGTGGCATACTGCCGCCTGAGCCACCGAGCGACGCTCGCGTGGTTTGCCATGACTCACCTGCTTGAGATGGATCGCGTGAAGATCTACGACGGCTCGTGGACCGAGTGGGGAAGCATAGTAGGCTTCCCAGTCGAGAAGGACTGACCGCGCCGCCCGTCGGCCTAGCACGATCGGAAACTCGTCGCCCACGACTTGTTGATAATAACTGCATATGATATTATCATTACTATCGTTAACGATAGTAATCTTAGGTCTTTGCAGCTATGTTCGATAACGTCTTTACTCCCAACTTTTCCATGACCGATCAGATCAGGCTCGTGATCGATGAAATCGAACGGCAGCGGTGGCTCATAGACAACATGCTGCTGATGCCGAAGCACGAGGCTTGGATCAGGCGAGACGTGTCGATTCGTCGCGCGGCGGGAACCACTCAGATCGAGGGCGCTTCGCTCGATGAAGGCGCCGTGGCAGACCTTTCTCGAAAGAATCCTGTCGGCAAGCTCACTCAAGATGAGCAAGCCAATATCAACGCGATCCAGGCCTACGAGTTCATCGATTTTCTCAGTGACCAGGCTGACATACCCATCGACGAACTCGTGGTCAGGCAGATCAATCGCGAAATCCTGCGCGGCGCGGCGCAAACACTGACCCCCGGGGCCTACCGGAATGGCCAAAACACGGTCGGGCAATATCGGCCGCCAAACCAGGGAGACGTGCCCTCCCTGATGCGAGCGTTTGCTCTGTGGCTCCGACAGGAGGACGACATTGAGCCGATAGTCCGGGCGGCGATCGCGCACATACATTTGGTGGCCATTCACCCCTTCTGGGATGGAAACGGGCGCACCGCGCGCGGGTTGGCGGCACTCGTCCTCCAGCGATCGCCTTTCGGATTCCGGAAGCTTCTCTCTTTGGAGTCGGTTTTGTTCGTCAACCGAGACAGGTACTTCTCTGAATTGGAGCAGACTCTGGGCGCCCGATTGGAGCCGGACTACGATGCCACTTCGTGGATCGAGTTCTTTGCTACAACTCTGTTGACCAACGCCGTGCAGCTATCCGGCAGGCTCGCGGACTGGCATCGCCAGATGAGTGAAGTGTACGGTGAATTCGAAGGCCTCGACCTAAATAGCAGGCAGGCGGACGGATTCGCCTACACGCTTCAGGCCGGCAGGATAACGAGGGCCGACTACATCGAAGTCACCCGAGCGTCCGCCATCACGGCATCGCGCGATCTCGCGGGTCTCGTCAAAGCTGGACTGCTCCTGCCGGAAGGACGGACTCGCGCTCGTGTGTATCGCCCCAGCATGGACACAACGGAGAAGCGGGCCCGATCGGCTCCCGAGAGCATCAGGGTCTTGCGCGAGGAGCGAGCGCCCCCGTACGGAGACCCTGCTTGGTCTGGAGACCGCCGACCTTAAGTGGGCGATCCGGGCTCAGGCGCAACTTCGCCCGCACGTCATATTAACTTTCACGGCCGCCGGCGGGAAAACCCGTCCCGTGCCGCTTAAGCATTCCAGAGGCGTCCCTGTAATCGACGCACGCGCTTCGTCAATAGGAGATTGCGGTGCCCGTTTAAAGCTCGGACGAGAAGTATCTCCTCAGGCGATCGATGCCTTCGGTGTACCGGTCGTTGCAGAAAGCGAGCCGAAGGTCCTGAGGTATGCCGAAATCCGTTCCCGGGACAACCGCCACGTGCGCCCGGTTAAGGATGTCGCGCGCCAACTCTTTTGACGATGCAAATCCGTGATCGCGATTCCAGTCGGCGCATCGCAAGACGCTGTAAAAACCGCCTTCGGCGTCGATGGGTTCACAGCCGGTATTGTTCAATTGCGATGTCGTGTATTCGCCACGAGATTTGTAGATGGCGGCGAGTTCCGCCGGACTGTCGTCGTCCTTGAGAGCAGCAATCATTCCATATTGATAGCAGGGGTCGGTGCATAAGAGCGTATGCTGCTGCATGACCCGCAGGTTGGTCTGGAGCTCGGTTGGGAGAATGGCAAATCCTACGCGTTTTGTGTACATGCGGAAGCCTTTGGAAAAGCTGTTGGTCACAATGGTGACATCTTCGTATTCGGGTAAGAGTTGTAGAGGTGACTGGTATTCATCGTGAAAAACGCAGTTGTTGTAGATTTCATCGTTAAGAATATATGCCTGACCATCGACAATTTCATACAACTCCCGCAGCTCATCGGGGTGCACGACGTTGCCGATTGGGTTGCCGGGAGAATTCACAACAACCAACGAGGTACGTTCGGGGGAAAAGTTACTTCGGAACGAGTCCATGTCGATCCGTTTGGTATCCAGGTCGATGTCGTAAAATTTGACGGTGGCGTTGGCCAGTGTTGCGCAGTAAACGTAGAGAGCATAATAGGGACGCGGCAGAAGAATCTCCCATTGTTGGCCCGAGACAAGTTGAAAGATGTTCCTGAATATCGGAGAGGTGCCAGTATTGACGATAACGTGGTCGATCGAAGTGGCCGCTTGGTATTTTGTGTTGTAGTGATCGACAATTGCCTCTCGCAGTTCCGGAAGCCCTTCGGGATAGACTCGGCGAACGAAATCCGGGTCGACCAGCGCCTCGGCGATGCGGTCTAGGACAGGCTTCGGCGTCGGCAGCTCAGGCACCCCTATGGTGAGTTTCAGTACATCTTTTCCTTGCTCCAGAAGTTCATCCGCTAGTTCGTCCAAGACGAACATCTGGAACTCCAAATCATCGGGTGTAAAATCGTTCAGGGTTTTCGGCACAGGTTTCTCCAATACGATACGGGATAATTGGGCACGATCAGTGGAAATAAACAGGTGTGACCCAACAGCGAACAGTGCGCTATTGTTGGTCTACGCTTGCGAGATCGGCGCCAAACTGAGACTTCACAGATTGAACCGATGTTCGCGAACATGTATGTGGGACGGCACAAACGTATATCGCGCCGTTGGCGCTGTCAATCACCACATTACCTCACGAATTCATTGTGCAATGCAAATCACCCGCTCTGAACAAACTTTATGACCAGGAACAGCATTAACAAATCATATCTCGCTTCAACAATCGCGCACCTTGCACTGGCCGTACTTGATCTGATTGCCAACCAGACGCGTTTCCAAACCCCGAACAGTCTCACTGTTCACCAGCAAGGCGAATCGTTCCGATGGACCCAGTAGCACATTCCTGGTCGCCATGGGTTCTGCAAGTAGGAATACAGGCATCCTGACGTGAGGCGCGACAGCCCGACTTGACGCCCCTCGCTCGGAAGCATGGGAAGGACCAGCGCTCCATCGCATCTGACCCAGTCATGCCTCTGAAAAATGCGCCATGGCAGCAGGCGAGGATAGCGACACCTCCTCAGGCACACCGTCGCTGGCGCCTCATGTCCGCTTCCGCGCCCAGAAGACGGCACGTTCGCTGGCAGCTGTATGCGACGTCCCCTGTCGATCGCCGAAGACGTGAAGCGTCTCGAAGCCGTACTCGTCCAGCCAGCCTCGGACCTCGTCGGACGAGACCGGGTGCTTCTTCGTGACGTATTCGACGTCGCATTCACGACCGTCCGAAGATCGAGTGTGCCATCGGCGACGAGAGTGAAGTACTGCGTTGGCTTCGTCGAATCGGATGCCTCCATCGACCAGCGGCCGTACGTGCCGCCTGACCCGACGCCTTCGAACACGGCTCACTCACGCCCAAACGGTCCGGCGCCCCACTTGCCTTTGTAGTCGTCATTGTCGATAGACAGATGCCCGCCTGGAATCAGCGCATCGAAGGCCATCTCGATGCAGTGCGCCGATGCAGCGGCAGACGGCAGCTCGTTGTAGGCGTTGGCTCCGATGATTACCAGGTCGTAGCCCGTGCCCCACCCGCCGTCTAGGACGTCACCCACTTTCAACGTCACGCGGTCCATGACATCCGAGCCGAGTCGTTCGAGCTTCTCCGAAGCACGCGCCGCCATCGACGTAGCGATCTCGATGCCGGTGATCCGGTGACCGTCCTCGGCCAATGGCACGAGTATGCGGCCTGTCCCTGAGAAGCATTCAAGGATCTTGAGCGGCCCGGTGTCGCCGATCAGCCGTCGGAGCAACTCTACGTCGTCGGTGTAGTTCTCGTGTGCGTCATAGCGAAGGTTCTCCGTTGTCGGGTCGCTGCTGCTCAAGGCTGACATCGGCGCACGGGGGGTTGAGCCGTTGCCGCCCCGTCTCGCGCAACCTGGGCAGCCAGTACGTGAAGCACCAGATGCCTCCGACCGCGGGTGGAACCAGACCCCAGAACACCGCGAACAGACTGAGCACGAATCGCGTCGAGCTTTCCGGCGAATCGGTTTGGGCGGCCCAGATCAAGCCTCGGCCCAAGATCGCGACCACGCCGACGTGCACGACGAAAGCCCCAGACATCATCCCCACAAGCCAAGCCAGGCGCGGCAAGAGTCCGATCCCGACAGCGGCGAGCACCAGCACGGCGAGCAGAATGAGTCCGAAATGAAGGGTCAAGCCGTCGATGGCGACTTTGTCCGAGAAGACGGGCGATTCGTACACGATCTCGACGCCAAGTTCCCAGACGACGGCATTGTCGGGGAGCATTCTCCCAGCTAATCTGGCCAGCGCCTGGTTGTACTCCCGCGCAACGCCGAGCCAGAGAATGACGAACAGCAGCAGGACCAGTGCTCTGAACGCGAAGGTGAGGAGTTTAGGCGTTCCTAACACCGGCCAGCCTGTCCACCCAGAACAGCCACAACAGAATGGCTATCAGGATGATGACCGTTTGCCAAACGAGCAGATGGGCGATGTCCGGGTATTCAGGGTAGTTGGAGCCTATCCAGAACAGACTCATGATTCGAAACAGGTTGACCGCCGTCAACACCACGGCGCCGAGAACCAGGCCGATGCTCTTCGATCTTAGCGGCGAAGGGTATGCAGCCACGGCGCCCATGAAGAGCACGAGAGGTCCCACAGCCGTGCACTCCGCCACGATGCTGACGGCGAACCCCTCTGAAGCCAAGATAGTGCCGTTGGCAGTGGTTGACAGGCCGAATACGTTGAGCCCGACGCTCGTCCAACTTGCGGTCCAACGAGCGACTCAGTCCACCCATGAGCTGCCCAGAAAGCCAAAGTAGATGCCAAGGGCCACGAGCAGGCTGGCGGCCAGGATTGCGACCGGACCCAGAATAGCGCGCCCACCGCCCCACCTAGGCGGGCGTCCGGCGTTGCCAGGTCTTGGATCGAGTCGGGACTCTCCGGGCTGTGAACTTACGTTTTCCATTGTCGCCTTGAAGATATGCCGCAGCATGAAGGTTGGTCGCCTGTTCGCTTCGCCCATTATATCGCGAGTGGCAAATCGATCAAGCGCAGGCCGTAGGCTCAAATTGACACCTTCCGAACGCCTCCCATAGAATCAGATTCTAAATACACACGGGCAGGCGCGTTGACGTCAGCGGTCGCCGCAATCCCGGCAAACCCGCATTCTAACGACCTCAGAGGCGATTTCATGACCACTCGGACCTGGACCAGCGAGCAGATCAGAGAAGAGTATTTGAGCTTCTTCGAGAGCAAGAACCACCTCAGGGTGGCAAGTTCGTCCCTGATACCGGTCGGAGATCCGACTTTGCTGTTGGCCAACGCCGGCATGAACCAGTTCAAACCATACTTCGCCGGCGAGACCCAGCCCCCGAACGTGCGGCTCACCTCGTCGCAGAAGGCGTTCCGCACCGTCGACATCGACATCGTCGGCGACGCCACCCATTGCACGCTCTTCGAGATGCTGGGGAACTTCAGCATCGGCGACTACTTCAAGCAGGGCGCCATCGAGTTCGCTCTGGAGTTCCTGACTCAAAACATGGGACTTCCCAAAGACCGCCTCTACGCGACGATCTACCTGGACGACGAAGAGGCGCGGGAGCTATGGCTCAAGGCCGGCATCCCCGACGAACGCATCTCACGCTTCGGCGACGAGGACAACTGGTGGGGGCCGGCCGGACTCGAAGGACCGTGCGGACCGAGTTCCGAGATCAACTACGATTTCGGCGCTGACCGCGGCTGCCTCAAAGATGACTGCGGCCCGAATTGCGAGAACTCCATGAACGAGCACGGGGACACGTGCAACCGTTTCGTGGAGCTTTGGAACCTGGTGTTCATGCAGTTCTACCACCATCTGGACGGCTCGCGGCCTCGGCTCCCCAGCACTGGCGTGGACACCGGCATGGGCTTCGAGCGGCTCGTCCGGGTGATGCAACATACTGACACGATGTACGAGACGGACCTGTTTCAGCCCATGATCCGGAAGGCGGAGGAGATCAGCGAAACCCGATACGGTGTCGATCGCGACACCGACTACGCCCTCCGCACCGTGGCGGAGCACGGGCGCAGCGTCACGTTCCTCATTGCCGATGGCGTGGTGCCCGGAAACGAAGGCCGAGGCTACGTACTTCGGCGGGTCATTCGCAGGGCAATCCGCTACGGACGTCGGATCGGACTGGAGGGCGCCTTCCTCGGCGAAATCGCCACTGTCGCGATAGAAAAGATGGGCGACGTCTACCCCGAGTTGGTCAATCATCGCGAGTTCATTCTGACCGTGCTTAAGCTGGAGGAAGATCGGTTCCAGCAAGCGTTCCAGAACGGCTACTCGATTCTCACGACAGCGATGGAAGAGTCCTCGGACCTCGCCGGAGACGTCGTTTTCAGGCTCTGGGACACTCATGGATTCCCGGCGGAGATGACGCAAGAGATAGCCCGCGAGCACGGCGTCTCCGTGGACATGGACGGCTTCGAGAGCGAGATGGCAGCCCAGCGCGAACGGGCGCGCTCCACCGCGCAGTTCGGCGGTGACCGGGCCAAGATTCGCGTCTACGAAGGCCTGGGGGTCGGCAGCACGACGTTCCTGGGCTACGAGGAGCTCACCGCCTCGTCGGTCGTCGTGGGATTGATCTCCGGCGACGACGCGATATCCCAGGCGGAGGAGGGCCAGGAGGTCGAGGTCGTCCTGGTTGAAACGCCGTTCTACGCCGAGGGCGGAGGCCAGGTCGGCGACTCCGGCGAGATCGTCGGCAGTGAGGGCAGGATCGTCGTCCACGACACCCAGGAAGTCATGCCTGGCATGACCGTCCATTTCGGCAAGATCAGCCAGGGCAAGGTGGACATGGGTGACGCCGTCGATGCCTACGTCGACCCCGTTCGACGAGAGGACACGGCCCGCAACCACACGGCGACCCACATGTTGCATGCCGCTCTCCGCCAGGTGCTTGGCGCCCACGTCCGACAGGCGGGCTCGCTGGTCACTCCCGACCGGTTGCGATTCGACTTCACTCACGTCCAGGCGGTCACCGACGACGAGATGTGGCAGGTCCAGCTCCTCGTCAACGAAAAAATCCGCCAGAATGCTCGCATCGTCAAAGGGGAGGACACGTACCAGTCGGCCATCCGTCGAGGGGCGCTGGCGTTCTTCGGCGACAAGTACGGCGACAAAGTCAGGATAGTCGAGATAGCCAACGGCGATACGTTCAGCTTCGAGGTCTGCGGCGGCACCCACGTCCAACTCACCGGCGAACTCGGCTCCGTATACGTGCTGGGCGAGTCGTCCATCGGCGCCGGAATGCGACGGATCGAGGCCATCAGCGGCCGATCCGCCGAGCGTCTGGTTTGGGAGCGGTTCCACCGCGAAGACCAGGTCGCCCGATCTCTTCAGACAACCGCCGAGAACTTGTCGACTCGAATCGACAGCCTGGTAGGCGATCTGACCACTCTTCAACGAGAGCGCGACGTCATGAATCGAATGCTGTCGCTCCAGTCAGCGGAGGGTTTGTTGAAATCGGTCCAAGAGGTCGAAGGGATCACGGTGCTCGCGGGCCGAGCGTCCGCCGAGGACTCCGACTCCCTGCGCGAAATGGGCGATTGGCTGCGCGACAAGCTGGGCAGCGGCGTGGTGGTCTTGGGGTCTGTGATCAACGACCGCCCCGTGCTTGTGGCGATGGTCACCCCAGACCTTGTGGAAAAGGGCTTGGACGCGTCCGAAATCGCCCGTGGCGCCGCCAAGGCCATCGGCGGTGGCGGCGGCGGAAAAGCCGACGTTGCTCAGGCCGGAGGTCGAGACGCCGCCAAACTGGACAAAGCCTTGAACCTTGTTGCTGGGCTGGTCAAGGAGAAAGCCGGCGCGTGAGAATCATGGCGTTGGACGTAGGCGACAGGCGCATCGGCGTCGCGTTGAGCGACCCCACCGGTCTCTTGGCGACGCCGCTAACGGCCGTCGACCGGAAGCATGCTGAGCCGTCCGATATCGACGAAATCGCTGGCATCGCGGTCGAAAACGATGTCGAGGCGATCATCGTCGGGCTGCCCAGGTCTCTCTCAGGCCAGCTCGGCAGTCAAGCGAAGCTCGTCAAGACCTTCGTGTCCGAATTGTCCGCGCGCATCGACTTGCCGGTGAGCATGGTGGACGAGCGGTACACGACCGTGCAGGCAGAGCGCATGCTCCGCGAGTCGGGCCGCCAGCCTTCTCGGGACCGTGGCAGAGTCGATGCCTCCGCGGCCGCCGTCATGCTCCAAGCGCACCTCGATTCTCAACGGTAGCGGACAGCTTGGGCGCCACGCCCGATTGCCGCGACAAGGGCTTGCCCGCCTGCCAGACGCCGCTGAAGCCGATGGGGCGGTCTGTCTTCCGTCGAACCGTCAGCGCTTCCCAGCTACCCGCCAATGCGTAGTAGCTGGCGACATCACTTGAGGTTATGAGGACGCCCTGCTACGCGCGTTGATTTCGGTTTCAGGTCGCCGCCGAGAATCCGACTTGTGCTGCCTCCACCTCATGTTGGAATGCGTGATACCATGAGCGATGCAAATGACTCAAGATAGATAAACGTGCATCATTTCCTAGGCAATTGGATCGGCGATGTGACTCGGACTCGACTCAGGCATTGGGTCACACGAAATTGACACATCCTTGCGACAGCGATTCGACGACCTGCGAACGCGGGAGGCCGAAAAGGTGAGCGACAACCAACCGGGGCTGGCGGAAGAACTCGTCACCGCTGACGGCGTGTTCGCGATAGATTCGAACCAGATCCTCGTTCACTGGAGCAGCAGCGCCGAAGCGATACTCGGTTACAAGGCCGAAGATGTCTTGGGCAAACCTTGCTACGAGGTCCTCGATGGTCAAGACTCCGAGAACTACAGATTTTGTCGCCGCGACTGCCCGATCTTTACCAACGCCCGCGCGGGACAGCCGACGCCCGATTACGACATATTGTGCGCCAAGGCCGATGGCGAATGGCGATGGCTCAATGTGAGTGTGGTCTTCCCCAAGCCGGATCGGGAGCCGTTCCAGGTGGTGCACCTGATCAGAGACGTCACCAGCCGGCGAAGCACCGAGAAGTTCGCCCACAAAGTCAGCGAAACGATCCGTGGACTGTACGACGAAGCGCAGGAACGGCTGCCCCAAGCCGTTGAGGCCTTCCCGACCCCGCAGCCGAAGCTCTCCCGACGCGAAACCGAGGTCTTGAATCTCCTGGCGGCCGGCTTGACCACCCAACAGATCGCCGACTCGCTCCATGTCCAGCCGGTTACCGCCAGAAACCACATAGCCCGTCTCCTGGGCAAGCTCGGGGTCAGCAGCCGCATCCAGGCCGTGGTCTACGCGTCACAACACAAGCTAATCTGAGTTGTAGGACAACCGCCGTCCCATTTCACGTCTTCAAGACGCCGTCGATGGGTTGAAGCGATCTGTTCGCGACCGAAATACGCCTCAGGGCAACTATATGCTTCGCCGTCGTCGCTCACCCGCCAGCCGCGAGTTGCTCGAACACCTGCTTCCAGGTCTCGTCGTCGCCACGCCCGAAGATGTCTCGGTAAATGACGGTGCCCTGAGCGTCGAACGCGATCTTGGTGGACTGCTGGAGAACCCTAAAGGCAGCCAGCATCCCGTCGCCCGCCTGGGCCACCGGCCAGGGGTAGTTTTGCTCGACGCGATACTCGTCCAGTTTGTCGATGCGCTCGGTGGGGTCGGTGCCGACCGCATAGAAAGCAACCTTCCCTGCATAGTCCGGCCATATCTCCTTCATGCGCCGTAACTCGGCGCGGCAGGTCCGTCACCACGTGGCGAAAAAGAAGAGGTAAGCCGGCTCCGCCGCCGTCAGCAGGCTAGCGGAGCTTACCGTGCTGCCGTCGACCAGCGTCATGTCGAAGTCGGGAATGTGGTTCCCCACGAAACCTCCAGTCTCCACTGGCGCCTGCGCCGCCGCTGCGGGGGCAGCCGCCAACCCCGATGCCGCTTTGGATTGAGGCTGTGACTGGCTGGACTCTGCGCACGCAACGAGCGCCATGACTCCCACCGCCGACATCAACAACACCATGTTTCGAATCAATATTCCCTCCGCACGTAGGTTTCTGCGTTCGCGCCGAATCCGCCGTAGCGCACTAGCACATAGTATCGAAAATTGCCGTCAAGATTTTCCGTTCGGCCTGAGATTGTCGAAGGCTCGCGGCATTGCCATACGAACTTCTGACTCAGGACACTAGGATTGATCGTCGCTGCGACTCACCGCAGACCCATGAGCGACACCAGCGTCGCTAGGTCGGGGGCCTGCAGATCGGGGTCTCCCTCTGTTGGCCACGTCGCCTCGCTGCCCGAGTCGCCATGCCGGTTCACCCATACGGAGCTCAGTCCGAATTCCTTGGCGGGGGCCACGTCGTGGAACATACTGCCCGCGACATGCAGCAGCCTGTCTCGGTCGATTCCCAGCCGTTCGATCATCAGCTCGAAGTTGCGGAGCGACGGCTTGTAGCTCCGAGCCTGTTCAGCCGTCACGACGTCGTTGAACTCGACTCCCAGACGCGGGGCCGTCAGACCGAACAGGTCGTCATCGATGTTCGATAGGATAACCAGCCTGTACCTGGATTTCAGTGCGCTCAAGGCATCTACCGTGTCAGAGAACGCGGGCCAGGCGCCAAGTGAGTCTGCCAGGCAATCCAGGTCACTTTGAGAAGGGACAAACTCGAGTTTCTCAGCGATGCCCCTCATTACGCGCCGGAGCACTTCGCGGTACGCGACGTATTCACCCTGCTGAGCGCGCGGTTCGGCCTCTGCATGCAATTTCAGGATCTCAGCATCGCTCAGGGCAAAGCCGTTAGCAGCCAAAACGGGCTTGACGGCATCGACAATGCCGGACTCCCAGTCGATCAGAGTCCCGTAACAATCGAAGCTCACAGCCTCAAAACGATCGAAATCCAACATCGAACTATCCTGCCACAAGGATTGAACCTATTCAATCTACACCATGTGAAGACTGCGCGAAACTCCGCCGTGATATACTCGCACGAGTCTCAAAACGGAAGGATTCTGGCTATGAACACTCTGGACGCCGTCGCCCACATACTCGCAGCCGAAGGCGTGGAACACCTCAACGCCTACCCTTCGACCTCGCTGATCGAATCGGCGGCGGCGCTTGGCATCCGCCCGATAATCTGCCGTCAGGAACGCGTGGGCGTTGGCATCGCCGACGGCTACACTAGGGTGACCAACGGCAGGCCGCCGGGCGCATTCGCGATGCAGTACGGACCGGGCGCCGAGAACGCCTTCGCCGGAGTGGCGACCGCATTCTCCGACGCCGTCCCCATGCTCCTGCTCCCGATGGGGCATCCGCGGGAACGGGACGGCGTGTTCCCGCACTTCAGTTCGGTGCGAAGCTTCGGCACGATCACCAAGTCAATCGAGCAAATCCAGACCGCCGAGAGCGCCGTCGACACCATGCGACGCGCCTTCGCCCGACTAAAGATGGGCCGTCCCGGACCCGTGATGGTCGAGATACCGACGGACGTGGCCGGGCAGCAAGTCGACGACAGCCTGGTGGAGGGCTATCGCCCGGTCAAGACCACGGTGGCCGGCGCCAACCCGCGGGACGTGGCCGAGGCGGCGGAGGCGCTGGTGCGGGCCAAAGCCCCGGTCATCTACGCGGGCCAGGGCGTACTCTACGGCGAAGCCACGGACGAGCTCGTTCGGCTGGCGGAGTTGCTCCAAGTCCCAGTCGTCACCTCGATGGCCGGCAAGAGCGCCTTCCCCGAGATGCATCCGCTTTCGTTGGGCAGCGCCTCGGGCGTCATGAACCGGGCAGCGTTCCACTTCCTCCGCGACGCCGATCTGGTCTTCGCCATCGGCTCCAGCCTGACGAAACACTCCATGACGACTCCCATCCCTGAAGACAAGACGTTCATCCAGGCCACCGACGACCCGATCGACATCGGCAAGAACTACGACATCGACTTCCCGCTGATCGGCGACGCGCGGCTCATTCTCCAGCAGTTCATCGACGCCTGCACCGATCTCGGCGGCAGCCCTTCGGGCGCCGACGGATCGACTACGGACGCCATCGCCACGCTGAGGGAGCAGTGGCTGTCTGAGTGGAATGCGAAGCTGACCTCGGACGAGACGCCGATCACGCCGTACAGAGTCATTGGCGAGTTCATGAAAGCAGTCGATCCCAACGAAGCAATCGTCACGCACGATTCGGGCAGCCCCAGGGACCAGCTCATGCCGTTTTATCGTTCCGGCGGACCGCGCACGTACCTAGGGTGGGGCAAGTCCCACGGGCTCGGGACCGGTCTCGGCCTCAACATCGGCGCAAAGCTGGCCGCTCCGGACAAGTTCGTCGTCAACTTCATGGGCGATGCCGCATTCGGAATGACGGGCCTGGACTTCGAGACCGCGGCGCGCAACGGCATACCTATCCTGACCGTTGTGTTCAACAACTCCACGATGGCGATCACGGCAGGGGCGATGGCCACGTCCCATGAACTCTACAGCACGCGAGACATCGGCGGGAACTACGCCGACATGGCCCGCGCCATGGGCGGTTGGTCCGAGAAGGTCGAGGACCCGTCCGACGTTGCCGCGGCGATCCAGCGCGCGCGCGCAGCCACCGAAGACGGAAAAGCCAGCCTGTTGGAGATCATCACCAGCGAGGAAAGCGACTTCTCCCACCGCGCGTCGTTTAGTTAACGGCGCTGGACTTCCCCGTAAAATCGTGGGGAGTGCAGAGGGGCGAGCCCCTTTGCAACATGCCTCGCCGTGACACGCATTCCTGAATCGATCGAAACGAAACAAGGAGAACCATGAGCGACGACGTTCTAATCGTGGAGCAAAACGGCTATGTAGCCACGTTCACCATCAATCGGCCGGAAAAGCGAAACGCCCTCAATCCGGAGATCCACGCGCAGATGGTCAGGCGCATCGACCGGCTGTCCGAGGAAGGCCAGACGCGATGCCTGATCGTCAAAGGCCAGGGTGGTCTTGCCTTCTCCGCCGGCGACGACCTGAAGCGCGCCCCCGGCGACCGCGGCCCTCAGCCGGACCCGGACAAGGACCCCAAACTCCAGTGGCCCCACCGACAGTCGAAGCCATATTCGACGCGCCATTCCCCGTCGTGGCGATGATCGACGGCTTCTGCGTCGGCGGCGGCCTGGCGTTGGCCACCGAATGCGACATGCGGATATGCACCGATCGCGCCCAACTCGGCATTCCGCCGTCGCGCCTTGGCATCATCTACGACTACGGTCGACCTGGTCGGTCCGGCGTTCACAAAAGAGCTTTTCTGCTCCGGCCTGCGCGTCACCCCTCAACGAGCCCTCGACATGGGACTCGTGAACCAAGTGGTCAAACCGGAGGACCTGGAGTCCGAGGTTTACACACTGGCCGATGAGTTCGCTCATAACGCACCGCTGTCTTTGCGAGAGCACAAACGCATCGTAAACATGCTGGTCCGGCGCAACTTCCAGGGTTCGGCACTCGCCGCGCAGGACATCGAGTCGATGCACGAGGCCCAACGCGTCGCCCGAGACAGCCACGATGCCAACGAAGGCCGCGTAGCCTTCGCCGAAAAGCGCACACCGGTGTTTCTGGGGCGGTGAGGGCGCAACGAGCGGTGGTCTGCTCACCTGCGTATAACGACGTTGCCCTGAGCCATCCGGGGAATAGGAGATGATCGGCGATGAAGAAATTGACTCGGATCACCCGCAATCCCGATGTGATGGGAGGCAAGTCTTGCATCCGAGGAATGCGCGTCACCGTTGGCATGATCGTCGGGTTATTGGCGTCCGGTCATTCCATTCCCGACGTCCTGGATGAATATCCGTATCTGGAAGAACCGGATGTCCTCGAAGCGCTCTCGTATTCGGCGTGGCGGGTCGAGGAGGTTGAGCTGCCGCTGAACCAGTGATGAAGGTGCTCATCGACATGCACCTGCCGTCGCGGTGGCTAGACGTGTTCGAACGCCAGGGTTGGGATGCTGTCTAAAAGCCCGCTGACATTCGAGTAGTCGGTACCTTCAACTCCGACCGCCTCCTACCACTACATGAACTTTTCCATGTAGTTGATGTTGGAGGCTTCGGACTCGAGTTCGCCGCGCTCGACCTGCTTGATGAGCCGGGTGATCGCGTCGCAGGCCGGCGTCGGCACGCCCACCTCCGCGCCTCGCCTCGACACGTAGCCGTCCAGGAATTCGATCTCAGTGCGGCGCTCCTTCATCACGTCCTGGAGCATCGAGGGCCGTCCCGCGCCCAGCTCCTTGGCGGTCTCGGCCAGTCGGGACTTCAGCTCCTCCAACACCTGGGCGTCCTCGGCGGCCTGGACGTACATCTCCGCGGGGACTCCGTTGATCGGCTCCACATGAACTCCCAGCGCCGTGCCGACCTTGACGACCTCGGCCCCGATCTTCACCGTGACATCCACGACGCCCGGGGTCTCCCTCGACGCTGCCGAACCGAGGCCGGTCAGTGCGCAGATGGGATTCGCCATCGAGTTGGTGGCCAGCTTGGCCCATCGCTCGCCCCATAGGTTCGTTGTGACGTGCGTCGGCCCGATGACGCTTAGCATCTCTGCCAGAGCTTTGATCCGCTCCGTCTCCATACCGTTGAGCTCGCCAAGTTTGAACGCCATGCGACTGGAGACGCTGGTCCGCTGGGGATTGCCGGGGTCGTACATCCCGGCGCCCAGCGTGATGACGCACCCCAGCGTCCTCGTGTAGCCGGCGATCGGTGCGATGGTCTCGTCGTTGATCCCGTTTTGAGCGGAGATGATAACTCCGGTGGGCGTCAGGTGGCGCAAGATGAAGTGCGTCGCCCACACCGTGTCATACGACTTCATGCTGAGAAAGATCGAGTCGAACGGCTCGCTGATGTTGCAGGCTTCGCCCAGGTGCATCGCGTTGACGGGAACGGTGAACTCCTCGTCCGAGGCGGTGACGCGGAGACCGTCGCGCTTCATCTTTTCGACGTGTTCGCCCCACTGGTCGATCAGCGTAACGTCGTGACCGGCCCGCGTCAGGTAACCGCCAATGGTCCCGCCGATGGCCCCGACTCCGAACACCGCGATCCTGTCAAACATGCCGAATACTCCTCGTGATTGTCGTAATCCTGCGTAGGCAGACAGTGTAGTTTAGGCCTTGAGGACCGTCAACAGACGCGGGTTTGAGGGGCTTGGCCATGAACGGCCTGCGAGCCGGTGGTCTCGGTCTTTAGAGCCTGTCTCATAAGTCGCCATGAGTGCCAAGATTGG
>CAZPQQ010000030.1:0-35641 GCA_964588665.1 uncultured Dehalococcoidia bacterium
TCAGCTCAAAGTCTCTATTAACAATCTGTCCCATTTGGGCTGACAGCCAACAGTCAGGACGTGTTCGCGCCGGAATTCACTCAGTATACGAAGATGCACACCGTCGATGCCGTTCTGAATCTGCGCATGGACATCCTGTGGGACGCGATACGCCACTTGATTCTGCCGGTGGTCACTCTCTCGTATTTGAACTGGGCCCTGATCCTGAGGGTCACTCGGTCAGCCACATTGGAGGCTTTGAATCAAGATTTCGTAAGGACCGCCAGGGCGAAAGGGTTGACTGAACGAACCGTTGTTTACGTCCACGTAATGCGCAATGCGCTTATCCCCGTCAGCACGATAGGCGGATTGTTGATAGTCGGCCTGCTCAACGGCGTCGTTATCACCGAGGTCGTCTTCAATTTCAAGGGCATGGGTTGGTTTTTTGCCAACGCGGCCTTGAACCTGGACGTGATTTCCGTGCTGGGCTTTACGATGTTCAACGGCGTTCTGATCACGATGGGAAACCTGGCCGTCGATATTTCATATGGATTCCTTGACCCACGAGTGAGGTTGTCATGATCACCTCCGACAAGTCGGATACGGCGCAGGCTGACGCTTCTGGTCGGTGGTGGTCAGCGATTCGGACCGCTGTGTCCGAATCCCGGTCGTTTGGCGTGTTCAAAGCCCTCGTCGCCAACCGCCTCGCGCTGACCGGCATGGTGTTGTTGTCGGCATTCGCATTCGTCGCGATAGCGGCGCCGATCCTCGCGCCACCTGCATATTCAGAGGCGGCATACAAAATGCCACGGGACGGTTTCAAGACGGAGCCCCAACTGCCAAGCGACGAACACATATTTGGCACGACTCAGGGGCAATACGATATCTATTACGGGATCGTTTGGGGGACTCGCACCGCGTTCAAGGTAGGGTTGGTCGTGACGTCCGCCACGGTCGTGATCGGTCTGATCGTCGGCAGCATCGCAGGGTACTACGGCGGCTGGATTGACGAGATCCTGATGAAAGTCACGGAAATCTTCATGGCTTTCCCGTTCCTGCTGGCCGCGTTGACGATGGCGGTAGTCATCAAATCGACGCGCCCGCAGACCGAAGGGATATACGTTGGAATGCTGGCGCTGATCATCTTTGCGTGGATGGGCTACGCCCGCTTGATCAGGGGCGACATCCTGAGCACCAAAGAGCGGGACTACGTGTTGGCGGCGCGAACGGTCGGCGCTGGCGACTTGCGCATACTGCTCAGGCACGTCTTGCCCAACTCGTTCTATCCAACCTTGGTCGTCGCCTCGATGGACATCGGCGCCATCGTTATTTCATTCGCGGCACTCAGCTTCCTTGGCCTGGGCGCCGAGGAAGGCTACGCCGACTGGGGCCAGATGATTTCACTCGCGCGCAACTGGATCCCGACGTTGTCGACCCACTGGCACATCATCGTCTTCCCTGGCGGCGCCATCGTTCTGTTCGTATTGTCGTGGAACCTCGTCGGCGACGCGCTGCGCGACATACTCGACCCTCGCCTTCGCGGCCAGGGAATCTGACGCTGGCAATCTGAGAGCGCCGGGCCGTGGATCGGCCGACACGCTCGGAATGTCCGGCGGCGCGGCGTCTGGGTTAAGGGCGACTGGGGTGGATTCCGTACGGGAGGATCTCAACCCTCCCGCTTGGTTCCGAGATTGCATTCGAGGTCCAAGTGGATGCAACATGCTCGCCGGAATCCTCGCGCCGAGAATCCCTGCGACACACCGGGAGGGTTTGAAACCCTCCCCCACAACCTTCTCTTGCAGTGCTGTCTTTCTTGTAAGCCCAACGGGTTTGGATACGGCCGTCGGTCGATCCGAATCGAGGCGCCTGCCGTCTTTCGCGTCACCGAGTGCACGTGCCCGTTATTAGATTCCCGTCGAACGACCTCAGTGATCAAGCCTGTTGCAGCTTAGACCTTAGGACGTGCCGATCTCGCCAGCCATGTCGCGGCGCATTGTCGGACGAATGACGAGCTCGGGGATCGCCGTGCGCCAGTCGAGCCGCGCGATGAGCGCGATGGCCGCCGCCGCGTCTTCCGCCGGCACCATGGTCTCTCTGGCCTCTGACGAGGGCGGAACAGGCCGGTTGTTCATGATCGGAGTGTCAACTTCGCCTGGTATGACGACCGTGGCGCGGATGCCCGTGTTGACGTACTCAGCGGATAGGAAGTGCGTGAAGTTGATCACCGCCGCTTTTGCCGCGGAGTAACTCATCCCCGCCAGTAGACTTGGGCTGGTCCCCGCCATCGACGAAACGTTGATGATGGTCCCTCGCTTGGCCTCGAGCATAGAAGGAATCGCCGCCTGGGTGCAGAACACGGTGCCCATCAAGTTGGATTCCATCACCTGCCGAAGTTCCTCGGGGGTCGTCGTGAGCAACTTCCGGTGCGCCGAGCTATGACCCGCGTTGTTGACGAGGATGTCGATCTTGCCGTAGGAGTCGAGCACGGATTTTGCCATTTCGTTCACGGCCTCATTATCGGCCACGTCCAATCCGAACGCCGCCGCTTTGCCGCCCGCCGCTTCGATCTCAGCCTTGACGTCCTCGACCTTCGAGAGCGTGCGGCCCACCGCTACGATCGTGGCGCCTTCCGCCGCCATCATTATTGCGGCGGACCTGCCGATCCCGCTGCCTCCGCCCGTCATTATGCATACCTTGCCTTCGAGTCCCATCGATTACCTCCACTGTATTGTTTCGGTGCTCATGTCGAACCGACGCTCGCCGGTTCCTAACGTCAATCTCCGATCGTGATGTACCTAAGTCCCGTCAAGGCGCCAGCGCCATTCCGAGCAGGCCCGCGATCAAAATGGCGACTCCGGCGATCTGGTTTGGCGCCAGGCTCTCCTTGAACAGGAACACCCCACCAAGCATGGGCACGACCGGATAGGCGGTCGCCGCCGCTCCGACAATCGACACAAGGCCGATTTCGGCCCCTCTGGCGAATGCGAAGTTGCTGCCGGTCTCCAATAGAGCCACGACAACAATTCCCGCTCCGACGATCTTGGTCATCCCGTGCCAAGGCCAGGCGCGCCGCACAACGGCCACCGGCGTGATCATGACCAACATGAACACCTTGGACAGGTACATGGGCAAAAACCATCCCAAATCCTGGGACATGGCTCCAATGCCAAACTGCCAAACGCCTGCCCCGACCGACACGCCGATGCTCAGCAACACCCCCATGCCCAGCATCTTTTGCCTCGACCGCATCGCTCGCAGGTCGACCGACGCCAACACCACCCCGCCTATCGTAGCCGCAACGCCGACGAACTGCCACGCCCCCAGGTGTTCGTCGAGGAAAATCACCGCCAACAATACGACGATCACGGTGTGAGCGGCCAAAACGGGGCTGACCACTGCCACCGGGCCAAGCTGAAGCGCTTTATAGAGGCCAATAATGAAGGCAAACAGCGGCGCGGAGAGGCCGATCAGCTTCAACAACTCGCCGCCTGTGATTGAGCCCAGACCCGACTCCACCGGCAGGTAGAACGAGAATGCCAAGACCGCGATGAATTGAATTCCGAGGACCGTTCGCGGCACCCCGTATCGCCGCGTCAGTACGGTGGCGATCACGTCGGAGACCCCGAGCCCGGTGGCGGCCGCCAGCCCGAAGGCTATGCTCTCAAGAACCATCCCTCGCCGGCTAGAGTGTCATTGGCTGTCGCGATGTTTGCTCACATGCCACAGTCAACGCTTAACCCAGAACCGTCACGCCGATCAACCGGCCCACGCTGTAGGTCACCGCCGCCGCGAGACCGCCGGCGAACAGCATTCTCGCGCCGCCCAAAACCGCGCTGCGGCCGGAGTTCACGGATACAAACGCCCCGACTAAAATCAACGCCACCGCGCTGAAGACTGCGCTCAGGGTGAATGCCATACTCGCGGCGCCGAACAAGTATGGGAGGATAGGAACTATCGCTCCCAGCACGAACGCGACGAACGAGCTGCTCGCAGCTCCCCAAGGCGAACCAAGCGCCTTCGGGTCCAACCCCAACTCTTCACGGGCCATCGTTTCGAGGGCGACGTCCGGTTGAGCCATGATCCGATCTGCGATTCTCCGCGCCTCTTCCTCCGTCATGCCTTTGGCCTTGTAGATCAGAACGAGTTCGGCGTGTTCTTCCTCAGGCCATTCAGCCAATTCGGCCGCTTCCACGCTGATCTGGTGTTCATAGATGTCTCGTTGCGAGCGCACGGACACGTATTCGCCCGCGGCCATCGAGAACGCTCCCGCCAAGAGCCCGGCGACACCGGCGAGCAGAACGAAATCGGCGTTGTCGGTGCCTCCGGCGACGCCCATCACCAGGCTGAAGTTGGACACGAGCCCATCGTTCACGCCGAGGATGGCGGCCCGAATGCTTCCGCCGCTGCCGACCGCCGCGTGCGTCACTTCACCGGACGATTTGCCAGTCGACATGGCCCGAAGCACGCGGGCGTGTTGTCGTTCGTCGTGGACCAGATCGGTGGCCTCGGGGTCCACGGCGTATTTGCTGATGTCCTTGGCCTCGCCCCGGACCAGCCACGGTATCACGATAGAGGAGCCGAAAAACTTCGCGACGACCTGGTATGCACGGACACGCGGTCCGCGGCCCGTGGGCTTGAGCGTGGTCGGGTCGATGCCCAGCTTCTCCGCCCACCGCGAGGCGTGACGCATCTCGGCCTGCACCAGCTCTCGAAACGCATCAGAGCGGTATCCGTCCTCTTCCGTATCGGCCAACGCGCCGTACATCGCCGCCGCTTCGAGTTCGGCTTTCAAATATCCCTTGTAACGCTTTTCGTCTGATGCGGCTAGACGCAATTCATGCCGTCCGTCCATCCAATGATTAATTCAACCGTGACCGCGGGTGCGCAGGATCGGCGGCTAGATCGCGGCCAAATCGCCTCTTAGTCGAGGAGTCATTCTAGCACAGGATCGGCCTGTCTTAGCAGTCGATTTACATGCCCCAGTCCGGGATGTAACACCCGAGTGATCGGCGGCAGTCAACCGACACTGGTGTCGGTCAACCCGGGCATGTGCGATCAGGCGACCTCGGGCGGCCTCGGGAGGCCCAGCCTATCTCGTATCGCCTTGAGGCGCTCGACATTCTCGCGGTCGGGGCCTTTCTTTTCCGGGCCAGGCACTTCCAGCAGGAACGGGACGTCGCGGAATGCTTCGTGCCCCATGATCGCTTCGAACCCGTCCAGTCCGATGAATCCTTCGCCGATGTTTTCATGCCGGTCGACTCCGGACCCAAGCTCCATCTTGGTGTCGTTTGCGTGCACCGCCACCAACCGATCGAGTCCAATCTCACGATCGAATTCGTCCATCGCAGCCGCAACTCCTTCGGCATTGGCGAGGTCGTAGCCCGCGGCGAAAGAGTGCTGCGTGTCCAAGCAGATCTTCACCCGGTCGTCGTCGATTGCAGCCAACATTCTGCCCAATTCCGCGAACGACGCCCCGATGTGGGCGCCCATCCCAGCGCTGTTTTCGATGATAAGCCAGGTATCCTCCGGTGTCCGCGCGAGCGCCTCTTTCAACGCGCCCGCGGCTTGGTCGAGCACGCCGTCGAAGCCCTTGCCCTTGTGGCTGCCCCCGTGAAATATGACGCCTGGGACGCCTAGGGCGTTGGCGGCGTTCATGTTCTCGACCAGACATTCGATCGATTTCTCCAGGATGTCCGGCGACCCGCCGACGTTCACCAGGTAGCTGCCGTGTATGAACGCCAGCCCCACGCCTGTCGAGACTGACCGCGACCGAAACTCCGCGACCTGCTCGTCTGACGGCTTCCTGAAGCGCCAGGCTCGTGGCGACGACGCGAATATCTGCACCGCTTCAGCCCCGATGTCGACGGCTCGATCGAATGCTGTCGCGGGTCCTCCTGCCGTGGACACGTGTGCACCGACTCTCATTGTCTGCTCTCCACTCTGATGTTTGGCGCTCCCGATACGGACGAAATCCGATCGGCGCGGCCCGAAGCCAGCCCAAAGCGAATTGTATTGGGCTGGCGTCAATTTCTCCAGTATTCCTCAGCACGTGAGCGACCCTCACTTTGCCTGTCTGTTCCCGCTGACCTATAATCGGACAATCCGCGATGCGCCATATTGAGCGCAGCCAACAATGGAGATGGAACACCTATGACGATAAAGACGATCGCGATCTTGAGTCCTGGCGACATGGGCCACGGCGTGGGCAAAGCGCTGGGCGAAAACGGGTTCGAGGTGATCACCTGTTTGACCGGCCGCAGCGACCGAACGCGAGCCCTCGCCGAAGAAGGCGGCATCAGAGACGTGCCGGATCTCGGCGACATGGCCGGTGAGGCGGACCTCGTGTTGTCCATTCTCGTGCCCTCTCAGGCGGCAGCGACCGCTCGCGCTTTCGCGGACGCCGCGAGCACGGCCGGCGCCAGCGCCGTGTATGCCGACTGCAACGCGGTCTCCCTCCGGACAGCTCGTGAGATCGACACGATAATCACAGGAGCAGGGTCACGGTTCATCGACGGCGGAATCATCGGCGGCTCTCCCGCTCGTGGCGCAGCGCCGCGTTTCTACTGCTGCGGGCCGCACTCGTCGTTGATGATTGAACTCGACGGCAAAGGCATCGCCGTTCGCGACATCGGCGGCGAGGTGGGCCGCGCTTCCGGCATCAAGATGTGCTATGCGTCGTTCACGAAGGGAACTTCCGCCCTGCTGGTGGCGATGCTGACCGCTGCCGAGTCTCTCGGCCTGTCGGACGAGCTCGCATCGGAGCTGGCGTTCAGCCAGCCTGATACGCTGAAGCGCGCAGAAACCAGCGTGACTGGGCTGCCTTCAAACGCGGGCCGTTGGATCGGTGAGATGGAGGAGATCGCCGCCACGTTTGACGCAACCGGCGTGACCCCGCATCTCCACCGAGGCGCGGCAGAGATGTTCCGGTTGCTAGCCTCCACTCCGTTCGCCGACGAATCGCCCGAGACCGTGGACCGGTCACGCACGATGGCTGACACCATCAGAGTCGTTGCCGAGCACTTGCCCGCGAGGACAGAGATCGGCGACTGAAACGGTAGCATTGCGAGTCTTGAAGTCAAGATCGGGCGTGAGAGACTGTCTCCAGACGAGATTACGGGATTCGTCATCCACCATGCGAATCGAAACCCACCGCCGGGAGGGATCGAAGTGAAAGCACTGTACGTGAAGACCCCAGGCGAGGAGCCCGAGTTGGAAGTGCGCGAGATCGACACCCCGTCGCCGGGAGAAGGTGAGGCGCTTGTCAAAGTCGCTTCGGCTGGGCTGTGCAACCACGACGTCGCGATCATGCGCGGCTTGCTCCGGCGGGGGGTCAATCCGGACGTCATCCTGGGCCATGAAATCGCGGGCACGGTCGAAGAAACCGGTGCGGGCACCAGCGTGCTGAGTCCCGGTGACCGGGTCGTGGCCAATCTCACCGTGTTCTGCGGCGAGTGCGAACGCTGCGTCGCGGGCCACGAGTACCGATGCGTCACCGGTCGCGGCGTGGGACATGGCGTGAACGGCGGCTTCGCCGAATACGTCACTCTGCCTGAGAGATGCCTCGTCCGCCTGCCGGATGGCGTGGACCTCGAAACGGCCAGCGTACTCGCCTGCCCCATCGCGGTGACGCTGCAGGCGCTGAAGGACGTGGTGCGAATGCAGGCCGGCGAAACGGTGCTAGTGACTGGCGCGGGCGGCGGGCTCGGTGTGCACGCCCTCCAGGTCGCGACGGCCCTGGGCGCGCGGGTGTTGGCGGCCACTTCGTCTCCCGAGAAACTCGACAGCCTCGAAGCGTACGCGCCCGGCGGCGTGGTATTGGGCGGTGAGCTGGATTTCTCTGAGATCGCGTTGGCCCTGACCGAAGACGCGGGCGCGGACGTCGTCGTCGACACCGTCGGGTCTGCAACGTTCTCGTCATCGTTGCGAAGC
The DNA here is from genome assembly GCA_964588665.1 of uncultured Dehalococcoidia bacterium. GTDB lineage: Bacteria > Chloroflexota > Dehalococcoidia > Lucifugimonadales > UBA1123 > UBA2160. Next base: position 7,909 of record CAZPQQ010000030.1, read on the forward strand.
TTGACCCAGTTCGGGAGATTGGTTGTGTTGGGAGAGGTGGTGGGAAATCGCGTCAGCTTCAATCTGGCCGAAGTGATCTTCCGAGATGCGACGGTGCTGGGTTCGTCGGGCGCGGGCAAAGCCCAGGTCGAGGAGGTCGTGCGAATGGTCGCCGCCGGTGAGGTAACGCCGGTCGTCTCCGACCGAGTCCCGCTGGACGATGCTCGCACTGCATTCGACCTCGTTACGTCGCGGCAAGCGTTCGGAAGGGTCGTGCTGGTTCCCTAGCGGGGGTGCGTGGCTCGACGGGTCGGGACAAGGCCGAGCTCCCCATGTGTCGGGACTTCCAAGCAACGCCGCCCGAATGTCATCCTGAGCGAAGCCGAAGGATCTGGTGAAACGCGACACTTGCGCCCCGGCGAAGCCCCAGATGCTTCGCTCCGCTCAGCGTGGCGATACGCAAACCCGTCCGTCGCTTTCCCAGGCATCGCCGCTTCTGCGGACGTAATCCCGACCGCATCGCCCCCCTCAAAAACACCCACCTGCGTATTCGAGTCAGCGCTTGACGCCACCTGGCGAACGTTGTTGGCACTCAACGGTGGCACGGCGGAACTTGTCCGGCCGGGGTCCTTCGACATGCTCAGGACGAACGGACAACGGGGGAAATTCGACCAGACTGATTGGCGTCAAATCAGATCGAATTCTGGTCGGATGGCGCCGATAAACGCCCGCCTTAGGCGGTTGCCGCTGCTTCGCCGCGCCGTCGTCTCAAGATCCTTCTCAGGTCGCCGTACTCCCATGAGACCAAGAGCTGGCTGGCCAGTCCGATCGAGCTGTATGTTCCGGCGATCACGCCGACCAGTAGCACCAACAGGAACTCCCTGATCGTCGAGCCGCCAAACAGTATCATCGCCATCAGTGTGAACAACAGGGTGAGGCTCGTGTTGAGCGAGCGTCCGATGGTCTCGGATATGCTCAGGTTGACCACCTCCGCCAGCTCCCTGTTCGGGTACGTGAGCACGTTTTCCCTGATTCTGTCGAAGACAACAATCGTGTCGTTTACGCTGTAACCGATGACGGTCAGGATGGCGATCAAGAACATGGTGCCGACTTCGATGTCCGCGAGAACGCCGAGTATCGCGAAGATGCCGATGACGATGACGGCATCGTGCACCAGAGCGGCAATCGCCGCCAGGCCGTAGCGGAACGGGCTCGGCACGTTCCTGAAAGCCCACCACACGTAGAAGAATATCCCGACGGCGGCCGCCAGGACGGCGTATACGGCGTTGACCACGGTTTCGCTGGCAACCACGGGAGACACCAGATAGAAGGACAGCTCCAGCACTCCGTTGGGCGACAGCGCCGTTTCCAGGCTGGTGATCATCGCCTCTTTGGCGGCGCCGCCGAGCTCCTTGGTGCGGATGAAGAAAGTGTTGGATTCGAGCTTTTGTATGGTCGCGTCCGGGTAACCCAGATCGGCCAGCTCTTCACGCAACGGCTTCTGCGTCACTTCATCTTGGAATTCCAGCGTGACGGCCGAGCCGCCCGTGAAATCGATGCCCGGTTTCAGCCCGGGCGCGATGATGAGGAATACGATGCCCGGCGCTATCACGAGCAACGATGTCAGGAAAAACCAGCCTCGTTTGCCTACGAAGTCCACTTTTTAGCTCCTCTGCTCGGCGGCAGTCGCCTGTTGCGGTAAGCCCGACGCTCCTGATGGCGTCCACCAGGTGAGCCTTCGGGTCAATCGCGTCATAGATGCGAGCCGCAGCAACGTCCGGCTGATTGTGATCGCCGAGAACATCGACACGACCACGCCGATCGCCAATGTCGCCGCGAACCCCTGAACGATGGTCGCGCCAAGCTGATCGGCGAACCAAAAGAGTATTCCGCACGTTATCAGAGTGGACACGTTGCCGTCTCTGATCGCGGGCCAAGCTCGGTCAAATCCGATGTTGATTGCAGAAAGCAATGTGCGTCCCGAACGCAGTTCGTCCTTCATTCGCTCGAATATCAGAATGTTCGCGTCGACGGCCATGCCGATCGACAGAATTGCCGCCGCGACGCCTGAAAGCGTCAAGGTCACCGGCATCATCTTGAAGATCGCCAGCACCAGCGCCGCATAGATAATCAGGGCGATCGACGCCAGCAATCCTGGCAACCTGTAGTAAGCCGTCATGAACAGCAGCACCAAGCCCAAACCGACCGCGCCGGCTACGACGCTCTTTGCCAGCGAGTCCTCGCCCAGGATCGCATCGACGTCGCGCTCTTGAATCAGCGTTATCGGAATTGGCAGACGACCCGATTCCAGAAGCAGCGCGATGTCTCTCACTCGTTCGAGGGTGAAATCGCGACCCTGGATGATGGCGGTGCCGGCAGTGATGGCCGTCTGTACGACAGGCGAGATCAACTCCTCGTCGTCGAGGAAGATTGCGATCTGATCCGATTGTCCGGTCGCCTCTTGTTTGATGACGATGTCTTCAGTGAGCTTGCCGAAGATCCGCGTGCCTTCGTCGTCGAACTCGATGTTCACGATAGGAGCGCCTGAGCCTCCGTGCTGTGACGGGAATGCTCGCGACAGTTTCTCTCCTGTCAGACCGATGTCTTCGTCAACGTACGACTGGATCTCGGTGAAGAATATCTTGGCGTCGTCTCCGACCTGCGATCTGGCGTCCTCGATTATCGGCGGCGCTCCGGTCACGGAATCGACAGGGAATCCGATGGCGTATGTCGTGGAAGTTCCTATTGGTGCAATGGTCAGCACCGTCGCGTCGAATCTCAACTGCTGAACGCCCTCAACCGTAACGTCAAGGAGGCTCGGCGTCGGAGGTACGCGGCCGGACTGCGATTGGGCCGTGGCGTTGAGGAAACTTTCCATCAACCGGTCAAGCACGGTCCGGAACTCGATCACCCCGGACTCGCTGAACTCGACCATCAATACGACGGGATCGTCAGGCGCCGTTGCGGCCGAGGTCGTCGTTGCAGCAGGCGTCGACGACGCGTTCGGGTCAACCAGGAAATCCACTGTAATGCTCAAGATATCGTCTTGAGTGATCTCCTCGATGTCCCTGGGCACCGCGAGTTGCCTGTGCTTGAACTCGAGAAGCGCAGTTTCGCCGATCAGGGTTTTCGCCCTTTCCGGGTCGGTGACGCCGGGAAGCTGAATCAAGAGTCGATCTGAGTCGAGCATTTGGATTATCGGCTCGCCCAGACCGGACGAGTTGACGCGCCGCTCGATCGTTCGCTTGAGCGACTCCATCTGGTCTTCGGTGACTTCCAACCGCTCGTCGGTCTCAAGGTCTCGCAAGTCCGCTTCGTAAACGAGGTGGCTGCCGCCTTGCAGGTCCAAGCCCAGGCTCAGCCCAAGAGGTGTGTCGCTTCCTCGTTCGAAATTTCCGATAGTGATTGTCTGGAATCCCAACGCCAATCCGGCCAGCGCCACCAGCACGGCGACGACGACGACGGTTCTGCCGTATCTACGCACTAACGCCTCCAGACTCCAGAAGCTCTCTCGCCATGGTCAACGCCTCTTCTCTGGTGTTCAACGTTCCGATCGCCTCGGCGGATGCCACCGCCGACAGCACGCGTCCAACTTCGGGCCCGGACTCAAGGCCAAATTCGTTCATCACGTCATTTCCGTCGATCAAGCCCTTCCCGGCGGGGACGGCCAGCTCCGGCCTGTATTCTATCTTCAGGATATGCGAGACAACGGAAGCCACCTCCGCCATGCCCTCTTCGGTCAGCTCCGGTCCGCTCGCCGCAAGAAAGTCTGCCACGTTCAGGTACAGCGTGTCCAGCGCAGGATCACCCACGTCTCTGAAATATCTGTAAATGGCGCGATTGGTCGGAAGCTTCCCTTTGGCCGCCATCTGCATTGGCCGAAGGTGGTGTTGGATCATCGTTTTCACCAATCTGGTCCCGCGCCGCCCGAATCTCAAACGGCCCATAATGGCGCCGGCCATTTGAGCGCCGATCTCGTTGTGTCCGAAAAACCGGATGCGGCCCGAAGGCTCCAAAGTCTTGGACGCGGGCTTGCCGATATCGTGGATCAGCCCAGTGAATCGTAACAAAGTCCCGCGACTGGCGCCGTCAGTTGCCTCGGACGCAAAGTGCTCGCGCATGCCGTCGAACCTGGGAAGCATGCTTGAGACGAGATCGTTCCCGTCACGTTTGTTGAGGATGCTCTCCGCAAAACCCACCGTCTCCACCAGGTGGTTGAACACGTCCCAGTGGTGCTCTTTTGGCTGAGCCACGTCTCGTGCCTCGTCGATCTCAGGGATCACCTGGGAGAGCAAGCCCAGCCGGTCCATCAGTCGAATCGAATCTCTTGCGCCGTCTTCTGCGAGCGTCTTCAGGAGTTCTTCCCTAATTCGCTCCGGCGCCGAGCTATTGATTAGGATGGAGTCGCGTTGAATCATCGCGGCCGTGTCCGAGTCCAGTGAGAATCTCAGGGCAGCGGCGATTCTGACCGCTCGCATCATCCTAACCGCATCGAGTCGAAACACGTCGTCTTTGACAGCACGAATCTCGCGGCGGCTAATGTCATGACGTCCGCCGTTAGGGTCTACTACGTCCCACTCGCCGCTGGCCACACCGTCTAGACGCGCGGCCATCGCGTTAATCCTGAAGTCACGCCTGCCGAGGTCTCCGCGGATATCGTCGGAGATATGGGTAAAATCGATTGCGACTGGGTCTGTTTCGGACGGGATGACGACCCGCGCCGTGTCGCGCTCAGTGTCCAACGAGACGAAGTGACCTCCGGCTCGATCGGCCACCAGCCGCGCAAACGCGCTGGCGTCCGTCGCGACCGCGATGTCGTATTCCGTAGGCGTTCGTCCCAGCAGGCTGTCGCGCACCGCGCCGCCGACGAGATACGCCTCGACGCCACGCGCCGCAGTCATACCTTCGATCTCAAGAAGGATCTCCGGGATGCCGTGCGATGGGCGGTGGACGTGATCTGATGTGGATTGCGTGTTCATGCCGCGATGCCGGCTCCCATAGCCGGCGTTCCGTTGTTTTCAAGTTGCCGAGCCTTGCTCGGGGCACGGGGAGGCGCCGGGCGCGCCAAGAGTTGATCGGAGCTTACCTTCGATGTGGGTTCTGAGCCGGGGCTTTCGGTGATTAGTCGAACGATTCGTCCCGCCTACGTAACCGTCAAAGATGCGGCTGAGCCTTCACCGTCAGCCTGTTCCGAATCCTTCGTTCCGAGCCTTTGCCCTTCTTCCGCATCGTTTTCGTGTGATTCCGCCTCGTATTCGGCGGAGCCTTCGGACCCGTCTTGCGATCCGTCGTCGAGCTCAATCTTGTAGAAGTCGTCGTGGCTCTTGAGGTGGTCGATATACAGAATCCCGTTCAAGTGGTCGACCTCGTGCTCCAGAGCCTGTGACAGCAATCCCTCCGCTTTGAGCTTCACGACAGTTGATGTGTGGTCTAGAGCGCCGAACCGCACCCATACCGACCTCTGAATCAACCCGCGATAGCCAGGTATTGAGAGGCAACCCTCTTCGACTTCGCGTTCGCCTTCGCGTTTGATGATTTCAGGGTTGATGTATACGCGGGCTTCCTCTTCGTCCATCATCCGAATCACGATGATTCGCTGCAAAATTCCGATCTGGTTTGCGGCCAGCCCCACGCCTCCGGCGTCGTCCATCGTCTCAACCATGTTGTTGGCGATTTCCAACACTTTCTTGTCGATGCCACGAACTTTACGCGCGCGTTTCCGCAACATCGGATGGGGCAATTCTAGGATTGGAAGTATGGCCATTCCCGCTCCGGCGAGCCGTCTGGTTTCTGGTATACTCTCGACGCTTCCAGGAACGAATTATAGCCGTCGCCGCGACCGTGTGTAAAGCTGGGCAATTGGCGGTTCGAGCGTGGTTCTCCGCTCACGGCACGGCGTTAGACCGCCGTCCATGACGAACGGGAGATCGCAATGAAGGTGTTGATATCGGGCTCGACCGGGCTCATCGGCAGCGCGCTGATGTCGGGCTTCGGCGTCGCTGGTCATGAAGCCGTTCGACTCGTGCGCCCAGGGTCGACGGCCCCTGGCGAGTCTGTTGCATGGGATCCGACCACCCAAACCGTCGACCGCGCGGCCCTGGAAGGTTTCGACGCTGTGGTGCATTTGGCAGGGGAGAACATCTCCGGCCGCCGGTGGACACGCGACCAAAAGGAGCGCATTCGAAGCTCCCGAGTCGATGACACCATGCTGCTGTGCACCACGCTGGCGAGCCTGAAGGCGCCGCCCCGGGTGTTGCTCTGCGGATCCGCGCTGGGGTACTACGGAGACCGCGGCCCAGAACTCCTTGGCGAAGACAGCGGCCCAGGCGACGACTTCCTCGGACGCGTTACGTGGGAATGGGAGCGAGCGACACTTGGCGCGACCTCAGCCGGCATCCGGGTGTTGAATCTCAGGTTTGGCTTGGTCCTGACGGCGACCGGCGGCCTCTTGGTCCGGATGCTGCCGCTGTTTCGATTCGGATTGGGGGGACGCCTGGGAAATGGCAAGCAATACATGAGTTGGATCTCGCGGCACGACGCGGTGAGGGCGATGATGCATCTCGTCGAGGCGGGGGACATCTCCGGACCGGTCAACATCTCGTCTCCGGCCCCGGTGACCAACAGCCAGTTCACAAAGACACTGGCGCAGGCTGTCAGACGGCCGGCCCTGTTCTGGGTGCCGGAGCTGGCGCTTCGCATCAGTCAAGGGCAGATCACGGAATCGGTCATGGCCAGCGCGCGCATGGACGCGACGAAACTGGTCGCATCGGGATTCAGCTTCGAGCACCCCGACCTCGAATCCGCCCTGTCGTGGGCGCTAGGAGATCGCTGAGGCGGCGAACGTTGCCAGAGAGTCTGTTGGTGGCGGCGCGCCTTGCCTGAAGCAAGTTAGCCATGCAGAATCCGTAGGGGAGGGTTTCAAACTCTCCCGCCTGGTTTCGAGGACAAAACAGGATATCACGAGCGTACAACGTGTTCGCCAATGTTTCCGTGGCGATTCTCCATGCAGCACACCGGGAGGGTTTGAAACCCTCCCCTACGACCTAGTCTGGCGGGGCTGTCCACTCTTTGCAAGCACTGACCGGTCAGGATTCCGCAAATGGTTCGATTCGATACGACGCGGCCGCATTCCGCTACATCGCCTGAAACAGACCCTGTCGCATGACTGCGCACGGCCCGGTGACCACGGTCGCCCTTCGACTGATTAACAGCGAACGGTCACAATGTAGGGTCAGGCCAGGCTGATGCCGTGCTGTGGGAAGATCAACCTGTGCACCGTTTGAACGGAGGCTTCCGCGAACGCCCGGGCGTCCTTCCGGACCGAATCTTCAATCGGCGGCTCATCTTGATCTCGCAGCGAATCGACGTCGTAGGCTTTAGCGTATGCGGTCGGAATCTCGTTGGCGAAAGTTTGCTCCGACATCACGCCGTAGGCGAGCGTCCATGCGCGGGCCACGGCGTGGAGGTCGTATCCGCCGCCGCCCAGAGCAAGCCACTTGCCCGGTGAACTGGCGCCGAGTTCGGCCACAACATCGGCAAAGCCTTGGACGGTCAGCGCCATGTGGGTAATCGGGTCGAGGTAGTGTGAGTCTATGCCAAGTTGAGTCACCAACACGTCGGGCCGGAAGGAGTCCAACAGTCGAGGAACCACTTCCCTGAAAGCCCAGAGGTAGACCTCGTCCGTGGTGTAAGGGTACAAGGGCACGTTGACGGAGTATCCACGACCCAGGCCGGCGCCAGTCTCCTGAACCGATCCGGTCCCCGGAAACAGGAACACGCCGGACTCGTGGAGCGAGATGGTCAAAACGGCGTTGGTGTCATAGAAGGCGTGCTGCACGCCGTCTCCGTGGTGGCAGTCGATGTCCACGTAGGCGACTCGTATGCCCTCGGCGACCAGGCGTTTGATGGCGATCACGGGATCGTTGAAAACGCAGAAACCGTAGGCGTAATTGGGCATCGCGTGGTGCAGGCCGCCCGAGATGTTGAACGCCGCGTCGACATCGCCGGCGATGAGCATCTCCGCCGCCTGGACCGAGGCTCCGGTCGACAGGATCGCAGCGTCGTACATCCCTCCGTATGGCGGGTTGTCGCCCGGCCCGAAGTTGTGGGCCGACGGGTTTACTGACCAGTCCCCTGCTCCGATCTGGCGCACGGCGTCGATGTACTGACTCGTGTGGAGCCACGCTATCTCGTCCTCGGTGGCCGGTCGCGGAGCAACGAGTGACGATTCTTCGTGGTCGAAGGCGCGGTACCCGTCAAGGAGTTCGTGCGTGTACCGCAGTCTGACGGGCCTCATGGGGTGAGTGTCGCTCAACACATGGCCGGCAAGCCGATCGTCGTAAAGAAACGCAGCTCTGCGGGCCATTCAACTGCCCTTCGCGATGCCTCGAAATTCGGACGGCTTCCGAGTTCGGAGAGCTCCGACACGGGCGACATCGGGCGTCATGGCAGCGTCAGACGCATGTCCGCCGAGGCTACGCAGATGTCGATTCGGAGCTTGACGCCCACGGCCTCGACCTCTCCGCGGATCGTCTCTTCCCAAGGAGGGTTCATGTGCCCGACGATCACCTTGGGCATGCGACCGTGCTGCTTTTGGAACGCAACAAGCGCTTCCTCGAGGTGCTCGGGCGTGAGGTGTACGGCAGCGGCAGCAAGGTCTGCGCCTTCGTTGCCGAAAGTGACTTCCGTGAGAAGAACGTCCGGAGACACGTGCTTCCATGCCTCGTCGACGCCCTGACCCGCGTCACCGGTGTAAAACAGTTTCACGTCGCCGGAATCGATCTGGTATCCGGCCGCGGGTACCGCGTGCGGGACCGAAACTCCGGTAACAGTGTAGTCGAGCACCTGGAACGGTTTGTTCAACTCGACTTCACGGAGCCTGAACACCGGGTCGTCGACGGACGGATACTCGAGGAAGTTCGGGTAAAGCGTGCCGTCCAGAAGCTTTTCTTTGACGAAGTGAAGCGTGTCAGGTATGCCGTAGACGTCGATCGTCACACCGGAGTTCCTCATGGTCAAGCCAAGGGGGACCATGTCCCGAACATGGTCGAAATGGCGATGAGTGAGGATGACGGCTCGCAGACGGCGTTGCTCTTCGAAGTTGAGCGACCGGGTCAGTCCACCGACGTCAAGGGCAAGGACGTCATCGACAACGTGTGACTCCAACCGCGTGTCGCGGCTCTCCATGTTGTGGACGCCCAGAATTCGAAGTTCCATCGGTCGCTCCCGATTGGGTGACTGTCCCTTGGATTCGGCGCTCGCCACACGTTCAGCAGCCTGCGCCATCGCAGGGAAACCTCAAGTTGAAATATTCTAGCACAGGGTTCAGTCATCGAAAGAAGCGACAGTACGGTCACGTCTCAGCCAATTTACGGCCACCGCCGACGCCGCCACGACGAGCGCCCCGGCGATGATCACAGAGGTGCCGAACGTGCCTGGGTCGATGATTGTAGTGAACGACGGCCTACCCGAAATCTGAGACCGCCACGCCGCGTCCAATTGGTCGATGCTCAGACCGTAGGCCGTCTGGGTGGCCTCGCCTAAGGTCTGTCCTTCGTTGATGGAACGGAGGAGCAGCGACATGCGTTCGTCGCCAAATGATTCGACCATGAAATCGACTACGCTCCAAGCCTGGGCGTAGAATTGGCGGACTTCGGAAGGTTTGCCAGGCACGGTTCCCATGCTGTGCAGCGGTATCAGCGAACGGCGGGCGGCTGCGTTCGACACCTCGGATTCTCTGCCGCCGGTCCCGTTCTCGAAGTACATGGCGATTCCCTCTCCGAGCCATGCGGGGATTTTCGCCAAAGGCGAGCCAATCGCCTCGTCGACAAGGAGATGCGTCAGCTCGTGAATCATTCCGTCGGCGTCGAGTCCCGACAGAACGAAGATGTCGAATTGCCCGTATGCGAAGCCTCCGTAAAGACTGCTGTCACTGGCCGCTTGACTGATCAGAGGGAAAGAACGTCGTGCTTCGCTCCGATCGTTGACGATCACAGCCTTCATCTTGTGCGACGGTCGCGACCCCAACACTGATGTGATCCGCGCCACTCTGTCCACAACCCGTTCGGCCGCGGCCTCGACCGACGGCCTGGGCCGGTCATGCCACAGAACCTCGACGGGGCCGGCGTCCAGGCGCTGCCATTCGTACTGAGGGTCGAGATACTCGACGTGGTACCGTTCGGTCTCGAATCGGCTCCCGTCCGTGCTTCGAAACACGTAGTGATACTCGATCTCCACGCCCGCGGGGATGAACGTGGCGCCGCCGGTGACGATGTCGAATTCAGCCGTCAGTATCCCTGATGTTTGGGCCGTCTCGGGATAGCCGTAGATGGTCGCATCCTGACCGGCGAATTGATAGAAAAGCTGGATCTCGGCCACGTCAGCCGCGGACTCGGCCTCGAGCGTCAGCACGATCCGATCCGGGAACTCAATCCGGTGGTCCGCGGTCAGTATGCGAACCGCCGCGAGCTGGTTGACGTCCGGATATTGCGGCTGGTTGGCGATTCCAACGATGGCCGCCATGGCTATTGCGAACAGACCGATTGCCACTCTACGTCCTCATCGTCATCGTCGCGCGGGTTCGAAACGCCCGGTTCGTCATATCCCTACAATTCTGATGGTTGAATGGGCCTTGTAGATTCGGTTGATGTTCAACAGCATGGCGGTGAAGTCTTCCACGTACCTTGCGTATTGAAGCCCGCCGCCGTCCACGCCTCTGATCCCGGTGATCGAATTAGCCAACCCGATCACCATCGCCTTGGCGTCGGCGTCGTCGGCGCAAACGATCACGTCGGACTCAATCGAGCTCTCCGGCTCCAGCAGGTCTGCGGCGCTCACGTTCTGGAACGCCGCAACTACCGTCGAGTTAGGAAGCACTGCCTTTGCCTCAAGCGCCGCCGAGCCGGCCTCGACCCGCATTGCCGACGCCCTGCCGCGATTGAACTCCAGTGGCGCCACGACATCGACGACGATCTTCCCTTCGAGGAGCTCACGAAGCGATTCCAACGTGGCCCGATGCCCGCCGTACGGCACCGCGACGAACACGACGTCGCTGGCCGACGCCACTTCGTCGTTTAAGCCGCCCGTGACCGACCCCACTGGCGCCAATTCGGCGACGCTGGCCGCAGCATCGTCGGCTCTCGCTTTTTCACGCGATCCGATGATGACCTGTTCGCCCGCCAGCGCGAACCTAAGCGCCAACCCTCTGCCCTCTGGCCCGGTGCCGCCCAAAAAACCAATGATCACGAGATTCTCCTGACCGATGACGCACATGCATCACCTGCGCTTAATACATTCTACCCGACGACAACGCGATTGTTCGGCCACTGTCGCGGTCCAGAGAGCCGAACCGCCGCCCGCTCCCGTTGCGCGACCGCGCGGCTTGAAATACAATGACCTCAGGCATCATTACCAAGATATTGAGGAGCTTAGCAATGGCCAATGTTACCACTGAGCGGATCAGGAACGTCGTTCTACTGTCGCATAGTGGTGCTGGCAAGACTATTCTGTCCGAGGCGATGCTGCTCGAGGCAGGCGTCACCACGCGCCTGGGCCACATCGAAGACGGCACCACCACTTCCGACTACGAGCCCGAGGAGGGGAAGCGGGGCACCAGTGTTCAGACCACCGTGCTCAACATCTCCTGGCGCGATCACAAACTGAACATCCTCGACACCCCCGGCTACGCCGACTTCAGAGGCGAGGTCGTATCCGGCGTCAGGGTGGCCGACTCCGCGGTCATCGTCGTCGCCGCACAGGCGGGGGTCGAAGTCGGCACCGGCCAGATGTGGGACACAGCCGAAGCCCGCGGCATGGCAAAGGTCGTCTTCATCAGCAAGATGGACCGTGAGAACGCCGACTTCGAACGAGCCATGGACGGGTTGATCGAGCGATTCGGCCGGCATCTGGTGCCGCTTCAACTCCCGATCGGGTCCGAAACGTCATTCGCCGGCGCCGTCAATGTGTTGGACCCGAACGCCGAAGTTCCCGGCGGAATGGAGTCCGAAGTCGAAAGCGCCCGCGAACGGGTGATCGAAGCCGTCGCCGAGATCGACGACGACCTCGCCACCAAGTATCTGGGAGGTGAGGAGATTACCGAAGAGGAGATGAGAACTGGCCTAGCTCAGGGCGTGCGCGAGGGCACGCTCGTCCCGGTTCTGGTCGGCTCGCCTCTTGGGGGAATCGGTGTATCCCAGGTCATGGACATGATCGTCGACTACCTACCCGCTCCTAACCAGGTTGGGACTGCCGCCGCCACTGCGGCGGGCTCGGACGACGAGTCCCAACTAGCTTGCGACAGCGACGGCCCGTTGGCCGCCCTGGTCTTCAAGACCGCCGCCGACCCGTTCGTGGGCAAGCTGTCTTACTTCCGGGTCTACAGCGGCTCGTTCAACGGCGACGGTCAGTTCTGGAACGCCAACAAATCAGAAGCCGAACGTGTGGCCCAGGTGTTCACCGTCAACGGCAAACAGCAAGAGGCTGTGCCAGGATTCGCGGCGGGAGACATCGGCGCCGTCGCCAAGCTCGGTTCTGTCGTCACCGGCGACACGATTTGCACACGAGATAATCCATTCACCCTCGAGGGATTGTCGTTCCCTCAGGCCGTGTACCAGATGTCCGTCTCGCCAAAGACCAAGGCCGACGTCGACAAAATGACAAGCTCGCTGGCCAAGATCACCGAGGAGGATCCGTCGCTGGTTGTGGCTCGTGAACCCAGCACCCTCGAAGTCCTCCTGCAGGGCTTAGGCGACACTCATCTGGACGTTTCGGTCGAGAAGATGAAGCGAAAGTTTGGCGCCGAACTAGAGTTGCAAGTTCCCAAGGTGCCATACATGGAGACCATCATCGGGCGCTCCAGAGTCGAGTACAGGCACAAGAAACAGTCGGGTGGCCATGGCCAGTTCGGCCACGTGTGGATCGAAGTGGAGCCGTTGGCTCGAGGCCAGGGTTTCGAGTTCGACCAGAAAATCGTTGGCGGCTCCGTTCCCCGTGAGTACATCCCGTCGGTCGAGAAGGGCGTTCGGTCGGCGCTGATCGGCGGCGTCGTGGCGGGGTACCCGGTTGTGGACGTCAAAGCGACGCTTGTGGACGGCAGCTTCCACACCGTCGACTCATCCGGCGTCTCGTTCGAGATCGCCGGCGGGCACGCAACCACCAAGGGGATGCAGGCGGCAAAACCGATATTGCTCGAACCTGTCATGAAGGTCGAGATCACAGTGCCTGACAGCTTCGCGGGAGACATCATCGGAGACCTCAACGGCCGGCGCGGACGAATTCAGGGCATGAACCCGAACGGAGACGGGACGACCAACGTCACCGTCGAGGCCCCGCAGGCCGAAATGCTGACTTACTCGACTGAGCTCCGATCTCAGACGCAAGGTCAGGGATCCTTCACGATGGAGTTCGACCACTACGAAGAGGTCCCCACCCACCTGGTCGACCGGGTCGTGCAGGCGACGAAAGAGGAACAGGAAACCGCAGAAACCCGCAGCTAGCCCGGCACTTCGGCCTCCCGCAGCTAGCGACGTGTGCGCCGTATTCCGACGCCGATTCGCCTTGATTGGGCCAGCGTTGGACGTAGCCTCGCTGCGAGAGTTGGTTTGGTCCGCGTCCAGACCCCGCATGCACTTCGAAGTGGCTGGCTCGTGGTTCGCGCGCCTGTTGTTAGCCGCCGCTGATGAGGCACTGATCACTCTCGACTTCCGCGTAATGCAGGTGTAATCCAAAACCCTCGTCCAATGGCCTCGAACTAGTGTCCTGAATCGCAAGTTCGTCGCACGAATCGAGTCGTGTACTAGAGTGGGGCTGTGGTTCGACAGGCTTCCAGGCAACGGCTCCTTGAATGTCATCCTGAGCGAAGCCGAAGGATCTGGCTCAACGCGACAGTTGCCGCCCTGCGGGTTCCAGATGCTTCGCCTGCGGTCTCTGCATGACAGTTAGCAAAACGTACCGTTGCTGTTCCACGCATTGGCCGCCGCGCGGACATAACGACGCTCACCACGAACCGGGGGGGAACTCACCACTGCGTTCGACCGCCCGAGTTCCTGTGATCCCCGATGGCAATGCGCTTCAACAGCGGCCAACCGCCGCCTTGTACCGAAATGCCCGAAGGAGTAGCATGCAGTGAATTCGTTTAAGGTGAACGAAATCGACCCGACTTACCAGGGGCGCCGCGTCTGAGACTCGTAAGATTGCCATGGCGTCCTAGGCTCCAACATTCGATCCCGACACCATCCGTAATTAGCCGGTCCGACACTATTTCCGTAATCGTGACACACTCAAGCGACATACCGGGCTGCGAAAAATCGAGCGGGAGCGGCACTTCACCGAAATGATAGGCGCGAAACACAGACTGCTTCTGGTTCCTCTGGCGTGCGCCATGCTCTTCGCGACGGCATGCGGACTGCCATTCATCGGCGGCGACGGCGACGACGACGATCGGAATGGACTGATTTCGTCCGACGATACAAAAGGCGAGAAGGGAGACGCCGGACCGCGGGGGCCGCGAGGCGAAAAGGGGCCTCCCGGCGCTCAGGGCACAGAGGGTCTGAAAGGCCCAACCGGCACCGACGGACCGCCTGGACCCGCTGGACCTGAAGGATCACAAGGACCTCTCGGCGAGACTGGCGCGGGCGATCCGGGCCCCGAAGGCATTCCCCCGGACCAGATGGCCCTCCCGGTCCCCGAGGCGGCATCGGCGAGACGGGTGATCAGGGCACTCAGGGCGTCGCAGGGGACGCTGGACCCATCGGACCGACGGGCCTATAACCGGAGACCAAGGCCCGCCGGGCGAGACCGGACCTCAAGGCGAAACCAGCCTCCAAGGTCCGACTGGTCTGACTGGTCCCGAAGGACCTCAGGGTCTCCGCGGCGACGCTGGCGGCCCTCAAGGCCCAACAGGTCCGCAAGGGCCGACTGGCGCACAGGGTCCGGAGGGACTCACGGGGAAGACCATCGTCAGTCAGACGGTCAGCGGCACGGCATCCGAGAAATTCATTACCGTCCCATGCCCTTCTGGCAAAGTAGTGATAGCAGGCGGGTACGCCGCGTCCACCGACGATGTCAACGTTCCGGTCAACCTCCCTCTCCTGGACGGTACCGGCTGGCGTATCCGAGCCATCGGCCCGGCCATTGAATGGGTGCTCGACGCTTACGCCATCTGCGCCAATCCGTAGAGCGGCATGCATGGCCATGACGTAGCCTGGGTTGTTGGGAGACCGCAAAGACACGTGGTTTCCAATCTTGATTTCGACATCGGGTGCGGTTGACGGCTAGCGATCCGCGTGCTCCTATGGCGCCCATCATGACGGCGTTGGAGCGCTCACACGATGACGGATCGCCAACTGTCGTCGTACGTTGGGCTGCCATTGATGAATTGGCCCAAGTGCTCCGATAAGGTTTCAGGGACAGTTAACTTTGGTCAGACAACGAGGAGGAATTCCGAATATGGGCGAGTCAGTAATCACCGATGAGATGAGGGCTATGATCGGCAAACCGCTCGGCGCCTCTTATGTCGCCGGGGAGGTCGATCGGTCGAGCATCCAGAAGTTCGTGACCGCCGTGGGCGACCCCAATCCTCTGTGGACGGATGAAGGGTACGCAAAGGGCACTCCGATGGCAGGCTGCATGGCGCCGCCCACGTACGTGATTTCGATCAGCCCCCAGGCGACGCTCCCAAACGGCCGCTCACCGAGCGAGGACATCACAGCCGTGCCGTTCGAAAAGCCATTCAAACTCGGTTTCAGCGCCGGCGACGAATGGGAGGCGTTCCGGCCGATCCGGCCGGGAGACGTACTCACGGTGACCACCGTCCTAGGCGACCTCTTCGAAAAGCAGGGACGGCCTGGTGTGGGCCGGATGCTGTTCATCAGATACGACAACACGTTCCGAAACCAGCGCAACGAGATCGTTGCCATCCTTCGGTACACGTCCGTGAACTTCGAAGGTCCCACCGAGTGACCGCAGATCCCGGAAGCAGGCGATGAACGCGAAACTGGACGACAAGCCGCGACGAGAATTGACGCATCTGGCCGCGGCACAAGGAAGGACACGAAAATGACACAGCTTTACGACGAAGACATCGAGGTGGGGGCGGTGCTCCCCTCGCTCACCAAGGAACAGTCACTGAAGGCAATCATCATGTACGCGTGGGGCAGCAACGACCTCGCGGACGGCCATTACGACTACAAGAAAGCCATGGACCGAGGCCTCCCCGACGTGTTCGGTCAGGGCGCCCTGACCGCGGGTTACATGGGCCAGATGCTGAGCGACTGGTACACGCCGGGCGGCTTCTTACGGAAGCTCACGGCTCAGTATCGCCAAACCACCGAGCCGGGCGACGTTCTGACCACCAAAGGCGAGGTCACCCGGAAATACCGGGAAGATGGCCAGAATTTCGTCGACTGCAACTTATGGGTCGAAAACCAAAACGGACAAAGGGTAACCGTCGGCCAGGCGATCGTCAGATTGCCGTCACGAGGCAGATGAGCGGCTCCGCACGACTCGGTAGTGAGTGTGCGATGTTCGACGACCACATGGACACATAGGACTAGGAGAAGGGTATGACGCTTCCGTACGAAGGCATTCGCATGATCGACTTCACCCACATCGAGCAGGGGCCCGTCGGCACCCAGGTGCTCGCGGACTACGGGGTGGACGTAATCAAGATCGAGCGCGTCGACACAGGCGAGATGTTCCGCGGCGGCGGCAAAGGGCCGCTCAACGGCATGTCCCCTTCTTGGTTGGCTGACAACCGCAACAAGCGCAGCCTGACGCTTGACCTCAAGAAGCCTGAAGCGATCCAGATCATCTACAAGCTCGTCGAAGGCGCCGACATCGTCGCCAACAACTTCCGCCCCGGCGTCATGGAACGTTTGGGGCTCGGGTACGATGAACTGAGGAATATCAACCCTCGCATCATTTGGGCCGCGGCGACCGGGTACGGCCCGACCGGCCCCTACGTCAACCGCAACGGGCAGGACCTGCTGGCCCAATCCATCGGCGGACTCATGGCGATGACCGGCGAGCGGGCCGGGCCTCCGACGGCCACCGGCACCCCAATCGGCGACTTCATGGGAGCGATGCTGTTCGCCCAGGGCATGATGGCCGCCCTTGCCGCCCGCGAGAAGACCGGAGAGGGCCAGGTCGTCAACTCCTGCCTGATGAACGGAATGATCGTGTGCCACCTTCAGGAAAACGCGGTGGTGCTGAACACGGATCGCAAGTTCCCAAGGCCATTGCGCGGCGGGGGCGGTCCCGACAGCGGCCCTTACTACGGCGTCTACGAGTGCGCCGACGGCAAGTATTTCACGTTGATGGCGACAGGCGCCGGAATCGGCGACTTCAAAGGCCGTCTGAGCAAGGCGCTGGACATCGAACCGCCGTTGGATGAAGACCCGCGCTGGAAGGACCTGCCGGTGAGAGGCGACGGCTCCTGGGAGGTCAAGCCTTATCTCGAAGAAGCGTTCAAAAAGTTTACGCAAAACGAGCTCGAGGAACGCTTCGAAGCTCAGGACCTCCCGCCCGGTCCGGTCCACGAGCTCGACGAGGTGTTCCGCGACCCACAGGTGATCCACAATGACCTCGTCCTGGACATCGAGCATCCTGCGTACGGCAAGGCGAAGGTAACCGGCTTTCCGGTAAAGCTGTCGGCGACACCCGCCAAGCTGCGTCTGCCCCCGCCTATCGTCGGCGAGCACAACGAACAGGTGCTCCGAGAAGCAGGCTATTCCGACGCGGAGGTTCGTGCATTCCAGGATGCAGGCGTGCTCGGCTCCGAGAACATGAAGCGCGGCGGGGAAGCAGCAGCCGACTAGCGAACACCCAGGGCGCCCAGTTGACGGACGAGGATCGCTTCGGATCTCACGCTTTTGCGGACCGTGCTTCGTTGGAGCTTCGACTCGCGTGGCCGTGGCGCTCACCCATTTCGTCTCGTGCAGCACCGCTTTCGCTAGCGCAACGCCGCCGTGCCACGCCGTGGATGATTGCCTTGGCTTCGTGAACGGACCGCTCGGTCGTTCGTGCGATACGCATTGTTCGGTGCAGACGTCGAGGGCGTCATTCCAGTATTTTTTCGGCGCGTTTCCATATCAAGACATCATTCGGCGTTGTTTCATTCGCCTATGTGAACAATAGTGAATATCTATGTCGTCGGCGCGAATTGTTCGATCGTTAGTTTCGCGGCGGGCCACTGATAGTGGCACTGTCGATTCAATCCGTTGAACAATGCTGCGTGATATGCATTGAACGGATTTGTGTAACTCGGTCGGTTATGTTTGAGTGGTTTATTCTCATCCCATTGGCATTAATTACGGTAGTTTATTCATGTTCTTGTTAATGCCGTTCAATCGTCATTATTAAATCGACTTAATGTCGGCATGTGTTTATGATGATCCCTTCCAGTCTTTGAATAAAGATTGACATCGAGGTTTGATAGTGATAACCTTCACAATGGTTTCGTCGATAATTGCGTTCGACTACAAATGGTTACAGTGTGAAGTTTGTGTCGGCTCATTCAATCTTCCATCACACGTGCGACGCATCGGCACGTCTCACTGTTTGATAGGCCGCATTCTGTCGTTGATAGCCGATTGGTTTTCTCGCGATTCAACAGACTCCGATCACCACCTAGCGGGGACTAATGTCGGCAATGACGACAACAGCAACAAATTTATTGGATATTTGGGAGCAGTGACCTATGGCAAGCAGCTACACGGAGCAAGACACCGAAGCATACTACGACGCTCAGGATTCCATTTACAGTTCATTTTGGGATCCTGACGGGAGTATCCATTGGGGTTATTTTGACGGCAGCAATGGCAATGATTCTTTGAAAGCATGCGCCAGGTTGAACCAAATCATGGTTGGCAAAAGCCATATCGACATAGCGTCGAAAGTGCTTGACTTTGGGTGTGGGAACGGAACGACCGCCATCAATTTACACGACGATGTAGGTTGTGACGTTACTGGCGTAAATTTGAGTGGGGTACGGATCGACAATGCCCGGGTCGCGTTGGCCCAACGAACAGAACTCATAAAAGCAAAGGTCGCTTTCGAGAAAGCTTCGGCCACTGAACTTCCTTTTGCGGATGGTGCCTTCAGTCATGTTTGGAGCCAAGCAACGCTTTACCATGTACACGATCAAGCGGCTGCCTTAAAGGAGGCATACCGTGTCTTGCAAGACGGCGGGATGTTCGTTTTCGATGATTTGCTGAAGCCCCAGCCAAACATTAGCGCCTCGGCACAAGAGCATGTTTACAAACGTTTGCTCTTCGACACGGAGTACAACTTCGATTCTTATCGAACAGAGTTGGAAAACGTCGGCTTCGAAGTACTGGAAGCCCTCGATCTTTCAGACCATCTCAAAATGAGTTATTGGTGTCTGTCTACTATGACCTATAATCGTCTAGGAGAACATTCAGACCACTACGCAGAGCTGTCCGAGTCATACGAAAAGACAGCCCAAGCGGTGGTGAATCGTGAATTAGGTTGGGGTCTGTTTGTTTGCAGGAAATAACTGACCGCATCTTGGGGGTAATTCCACCTGCAAGTTGATCATCCGCCCATGTGTCAACGAGGAGTTTCCTAATGACCGAAGATCAGAACGTTATCCAGTGGGTGTACGCGTCCCAAAACGAACAGGAATTGCAAGAGCGATACGACGAGTGGGCCAATACTTACGAGTCTGACCTGGACCGGGACTTCGGCTGGTACGGTCCTCTGCGCACGGTCGAGGCGGGCGCTCGGTACATCCCGAAAGATGCCCGAATTCTCGACGCGGGCGCCGGCACTGGTCTTGTGGGCAAACTACTGACGGAAGCAGGATACGCGGAGATCGTCGCGATGGACCTGTCCGAAGGGATGCTGGTCGAAGCCCGTAAAAAGAACGTGTACTCCGAGTACCATCAGATGACGATGGGCGAGCCGCTGGATTTTCCAACCGACAGTTTCGGCGCTGTTGTCACGGTAGGCGTGCTCACGGTAGGCCACGCCCCTGCCCGTGCGCTGGACGAACTCGTTCGGGTTACACGTCCCGGAGGGCATGTGATATTCACGTTGCGCCCCGATCTGTACGATGAGGGCGGGTTCAAAGAAAAGCACGCCGAACTGGAGTCCGCCGGAAGGTGGAAGCTGGCTGAAGTGGGAGAACCCACTCAGATTCTCCCTAAAGGCGAACCCGATGTTTACCACCAGGTTTGGGTGTTCGAAGTGACTGCCTAGCGCGATATCGGCCCGAGAATTGCTTGTCGCTCAGCCGGGTGGCGGATCCTTGGCGAGTGCATCCTGATAAGCGACGGTGACGCGCCCAATCTCGTCTTCGTCCACGGCGACTTCCCCTGCGCCCGTGGCTCGGAGCAGATCGAAGACATCCCAGCCGACAGCATCGTTCGGCATGTTCTCGTAACGGGGAACCATGTGGCAGTGGAAGTGAGGGAAGCTCTCGTTCATCGTGGCCGTGTAGATCCGGAGAGCGCCCGTCACCTGTTCGAGGACCCGCTCCAGATGGCGGAGCAGCGGTCCTAGGCTTCCGGCCTCTCGATCGTCGAGATGAGCCGGTCCCGCCGCATGGCGCTGAGTCACCAGCATCATCCAGCCAGGAACCCCGAGCGCCGGTCCGATCTGGCGGACGGTCCACAGCTCGTTCTCGAAGACCGTGACCGCTTGGCTGGCGCCTTCTCCGGCGTTGGCTTGGCATATCCCGCATGTAGCATCGTACGAATCGTGCCGCATTGTCCCTCTTTTCCGTGTTGATCGAACGTTGAAAGCGCTCGGAGGGCCGCGCATGACTGGCGACCCTCCGATTTCAGCAGTCTCAGAAATCAGAAAACCTAGACCGTTTTGACGTTACGCGAATGTCTGCGAGCTGTGATCCATTTACATGCCACAGCTTGGCGCGTCGGGGTCCTTCGACAGGCTCAGGACGAACGGACAAGCAGGATCTTCGATCAGACTCTCGCACAAACGTCGCCATCGCCTAGTCGTCGTCGGCCGGAGCGAGCTCCTCGCTCAGGTTGTCGATCTTCTGGTGGCCGTTGGTCGAATGCTCGTAGTGCACTTTGATGGCCTCCAGGTCGACCTCGTCCTCACGCAAGAATCCCCGGCCGTCGTGGCGGTCGCTCGGGAATGGCATGAACTTCTCGAACCGCTCCTGGAACCTCAGCCGGCTGGGCCGTCGGTCGTACGGGAAGCGGAACCGCTCGACGTCTCCTGGCGGAACCTCAATCAGGTCATAGTCGCGGCTACCCATGCCGATCTCGTGGCCGGTGTTGATCGTCGCTACCTCGCTCTGACTGTGGAACATCGCCGCCGATCCTTCGAATTTCGCGTCGCCAACGTGATGCGAGTCCATCTCCTCTGCCATCGAGCCTGGGATGCCAGGTGAGTTGCGGGCGGCATCGACGCAGGCCATGTCGATGGCCACTGGGTCCTTGCTGGCGAACACGCCCAGGTGCGGGACTATGGGCACGCCGGCGAAGTTCACGCAATCGCACTTGGGCGAAACGTCGATCGCCATGTTGATGAACCCGACTTTTTCCGGACCGACTGCCTTCATCGTGCCCAGGCAGGCGTCCGCGATGGCTGCGTCAACGGCGTCGAAGTTGACCGCGCCGATGTCGATGAGTCCGTGCCCTGCCATCACTCCCGGACAACCGGAGCAGCCGACGCACTTCTCTCGCTCCCACTCGATGTGGTCGTCGTACACGTGCCACAGGTTGAACGGGCAACAATCCTCAAGGATCTGCCAGTCAGGGGTCTCGGCCTTGCCTTTGAACCGCTCGGGATAGAATGTCGCGGCAGCCGGGAAACCGTACTTCGGGTGGCCGCCCATGTGGACGTTGAACTTGCCTCGCTTGGACTGGGCGCCGATCCCAAGGTTCTTTATGGCCCCACCGATGACTCCCACGCCATGGCCTTTGAAGTGGGTCAGAGCGATCAGAACGTCGGCCGCGGCGATCGCCTGAGCGATGTAAGCCTCTTTCAGTATGTATCCCTCGGGGATGTCGACCCGGTGGTCGCTGGTGCCGATGTAGCCGTCGGCACAGATGAACGGACAGCCCAGCGCGGCGGATGTGTAGCCGTTCCGTTCGGCGGTGATCAGCAGATCGAGCTCGGAGGTCCGCGATCCATAGGCCGAGTACGGAAGCGTGGTCGTGTCGCACACGAACGGCCGTCCGCCCAGCTCCTTGATGCGGTCCGCCAGAGTCCGTGCATACAGCGGCCGCAGGTAGGCGGTGTTGTTCCACTCCCCGCAGTGGACTTTGATCGCAACCACGTCGTTGGGCTTGATCATATCCTCCAGCCCCGAAGCATCGAACACCGTCAGCATCTTGGCCGGCAGAGCAGTCTCGGGCGATTCAGAGTGAGCATCCATGAAGTAGACTTGCGATTTCACATTCGACCTCCGTGATGGCTAGGGAGTGGGTGGATTGCCCAAAGTCTAAGAGCGCACTCCCAACCTGTCAAGACGTTGCATACCTCAATATACGAGGCGGCGAATTGGGATTACGATCAACTGCAAGGACGAAGCGAGTCATCAGACTGAATCATGGGCGCTTTGTGACGCATGGAAGCCGTGCGCGTGTCGACCTGAGTAAGGCGCGAAAGTGCGCGGTGAACTTCGCATTGAGTGAGCCCACCCCGCCGGATTCTTCATCTCCGAGCCTCGGCGCCTGGTTCTGACTCGGATATATGTATGAAATGTCGGCGCTGTGCCTGGGCTTTTTATAGGGCCGAACCGGACGCTCGCGCGTTGGCGGCGCGGGAGTGGTCCCACGGGGTGATCCAGTCGTCTTCGATCTCCATTCCGAAACCGGGGGCGTCGGACGGGGTGACGTAGCCGTCCTTGGGCATCGGCATGCCGGGGATCGGGCACACTTCGTCCAGTGGGATGCCCGGGTCGCTGCCCATCCAGAACTCGGCCATCGGCGACTCCGGCATCGAAAACGCGAAGTGCTGCCCCCAGGGCGTGCCTGCCGCCGCATGCGGAATCGTGACGATTCCGGCAGCCTCGCCGATGGTGTAAATCTTCAGTGTCTCCGACAGTCCGCCGCACCATGTCATATCGGGTTGCAAAACGTCCACTGCCCTATTTTCCACGAGCTGGCGGAACGTCCAGCGCCCGTGGTGATCTTCGCCGGTTGCCAGCGGAATCCAGTTGATCGCTTTCTTGAGCTCAATGTGCCCTTCGAGGTCGGTCGGGATCAACGGTTCCTCCAACCATCGCAACCCGTACGGCCGCAAGCGCTCGGCCAGGCGGATCGCGAACTCGACGTTGAAGCTCATCACCGGGTTGTACATAAGCTCGGCGTTCGGACCGACCTGTTCGCGAGCCCTGGCGATTTTTCCCTCGACTATGTTGATGCCCTCGATTCCCTCGTCGTAGTGCGCTGGGTTCGACACCTTGAAGTGCTTGAAGCCGAGCTCCTTGGACCAGTCGAGGTCGTCGGACGTGCAGTAGATGAGAATCTTGTCCCGGCAGGGGCCGCCGATGAGCCGGTATACGGGCTGGTCGAACAGCTTCCCTTTTAGGTCCCACAGCGCCAGGTCGATGCCCGATTGCGCCACGGTCGCCAGGCCGCCAGCGCCGAACCTCTGCGTCGAGCGCCACATCAGGTCGTTGAGATACTCCAGGGCCATGCAGTCCCGGCCTTCGAGGAGCGGTCCGAAGTGGTAGTCGACGATCGCGGCGGTCATCTCGCCGAATGCGCATCGACCCAAGCCGTACGTACCGTCCTCTGCGACCACCTGGACCCACACCGCGGTGCCGGTGTTGGCGCCCGGCATCGTCCCGTGAAGCCGTGAGAATTCAGGGTACTTGTTTATCGGCAAAGCCCGGCGCGCGTGCGTGTTCCAGTTCGGACGACGCGACGCTGATTTAGGGGGAGTCCTCGGTATGTCGATTTCGACTGCTCTGACGTGTTTGATCTTCAATGTGTCACCTTCGCTTCTGCGGTCTGGTTCGAAGAGCCACCTACACGTACTCGCCGCCGGCCGCTTTCATCGCCATGTTGGCCCACTCCCAGAGTCGCTCGGGCTTGTACTGGACCGTGCTGATGTCCTTCATGACGAACTCAACCGGGCAACCATATCGGGCACAGACGTCGACGGTTTCCCGGACATCACGCTCGACGGCTTCCGGCTCCCAACTGTCGGTGACGAACACGGCAGGATTCGGCTTGTGGGAGAACACGAAATCGCCGCCGATCTTGTCCGCGCCTATCTCGACGTTCGAGGTCGGACTCATGGAGATCTTGCGCAGGTTGGGGATCTGTCGAATCAGGTCGATCTTATTGTGCAACTCGTCGCAGCAACCGTAGTAGACGAGTCCGAATCTCGAGTACCACTTGTTCGCGTAGTCCAGTTCGAACTCCTGATGCATCGAAGGAGAGACGCCGTCGAAGATCTGAGCGGCGCCGTGCGTCCAGGTGTCCATAGCGCGCGGGCTTGCCGGGTCGAACCCGTCTGCGGGCAGCTCGTCGGAATACCCCGGCGAGCACGGGATGACACGCTGGTTGAACGTCGACGTCGAAGCGCGGATGGGACCGACGAGCCCCTGCTCCTCGAACTGGTCGAGCATGGACAATCGGGCGTCGGTGTACCTGGACATGATCCTGTGCATGAGCTCGGGTTTGTCCGCGAGATCGATAAGCATCTGCTGCGCCCCTCGCCATCTCAGGATATCGTCCCAGGCGCTGAACGCCATGAAATACCCTTGCATCTCGATGTCGATGACGCCGTCGAATATCCCGTGGGCCGTCGCTTCCGCCAGGGCCGTGCGTTCCTCGTCCAACTCGATCATCGGGTTTACGATCCGGTCGGCGTCCTCCTCGGTCGTCAACTGGTCGATGTACTGATGCGAAACGATGGTGTTTGACGAGTCGACTGAGATCGTGTTCTCGATCACACCGAGCCCCAGAACGCCGGACGTGGGGTTCGGCTGCTCTCCGCAGGTGAGGCCGCGAATCGCCTTCGGGACGTGAACGACGGGCTCAACGACCATGTCCGCCCGCATGTGCTTCCAGGCGTAAAGAGTCCGCCGGAGCTTCGTCTCGAAGTAGCGACAAAACTCGTCTTCGGTCTGCAGCGCGAGCTCGCCGTCGACGTCCATTTCGTTCCACGGAATGTTGTCGACCATGACCATGGGCCGAACCGGCTTGAGCCCGTTCAACGCCTTCCACATCCCGATCTTCTCCCGCTGAACCGGAAGCGCCCCGATCTCCGCCATCCGGCCACCGAGCTCTCGTAGGATGTCGCGGTCTTGTGTGGTGATGTTCATTGCCGTCCCCTAGCGTTGATCGTTGGTGACACGTCAGCCGGTCAGCCGGTCGGCCGGTCAGCCGGTCAGCCGGTCAGCCAACGCCAGGGTATCAGCGCGCACAATGCGCGTGTCAACTGGCAGAATCCCCTACACTGCCGGGCGGCGAAGACCAAGACGGCGATTCACGTATGCGCGCTAATTCAGCCTGCGCAACACTGGGTACGCAACCCAGAAGATCAGGGTGGCTATGGTCAACAGAATGCCGCTGACCAAAAGCGCAGTCGGCGTGCTGCCCGTCGCCTCGGCCAGAAAGCCAAACGGCAATGCGCTGAGCGGCATCGCGCCAAATGTCATCATACCGATGGCCATCATCCGACCGCGCATCTCCGGCGGGGCCAGGACCTGCATCATCGTCATGTTCAGCGACATGAAGACGGAGTTCACGAGGCCCAATATCAACAAGAACGGCACCGCGACGTAATAGTCGGTCGTCTGAGAGAAGGCGGCCAGCGAGAGGCCCCACATCAAGGCCATCGCCAGCAGCACCAACCCTCGGCGCGACATGTTTTGAATCGCCGCGAGACCCAGCGTCCCCACCAACGCTCCGGCGCCCATGATCGTCATCAAAATGCCCAGGCCGTCGGACTGGACATCCAAAGCTTCACGAGCCCAGGCTGGCATCAACGCCCAGTAGGATGACCCGAAGAGAATCGACAGCAACGTCAGGATGATCACACCCAACATCGTTCGGTCCGAGACAACGTAAGCGAACCCGGCTTTGATGTCGCCTAACACGCTCTTGCGAGGGGCATCAGAGGCTGTCGAGCCCGCGTTTACCATCGCCATCGACCCAGCGGCAAACATGTACACTGCCGACACCACGAAGAACACCCCCGACGTGCCGATGAAAACGATCAGAAATCCTGCCAGGGCCGGACCGATGATGCGCGTCATGTTCATCGCGGAGTTGTTGAGCGAGATGGCGTTCATCAAGCTGCGCTCGGGCACGATTTCCGACAGGATCGCCTGACGGCCGGGCATGGCCAACGACATCATCGAACCGTTGGCGAACCCGATCGCCAAAACGTGCCAGAATGCGATGACGTCCGTGAAGTCCAGCACAGCCAGCAACAGCGTCATCGCCGCGTTGCCCGATTGGCCCAAGATTATGAGCCGCTTCTTAGGAACACGGTCCGCCAGCGCGCCGCCGATAAGCGAGACAAACGTCGAAGGCACCGCAAACGACATCATCACGAATGCCAGCGCCAGCGGGGAGTCGTCGGCCAGGCGCAAAACCAACCACCCGCGTGTGATCATCTGCATCATCATCGCGGTGAAGGAAACGAACGACCCTGCCCACATCCACCGAAAGTCGCGGTACTGCAACGACTCGAACATTGGGTAGCGGCCCAGGGAAAACCGGGAGTGCCTGGTTGAAGGCGGGAGCGGGGCAGCCTCTGAAGTCGTCGGTGCGGGTTGGGTCAATACAGATCCAGGCTGAAACTAAATTGCGGAATTATCGTTCCGGTGCAATACGAAAGCCTACACCCGCCCTGAGCGAGGGTCAAGCGTCTCGAACGCCTGACGCTGGCGGTGATGTGACGGCGATCGTTATTTATGAGAGCGGGTTTGATGGGTCGTCAACGTGGGCGGGCAGTGTAAAACCGGATATCGATCCGCATCACGAGGACCGGCGTACCTGGGCGAACAAGTCGAGCCTCGTTCTCGGTTTCTGCCTCTTGTCAGATCTTGATAAGGCCTCTTTGAAACAGATAAAAGCCATTTCCCGTGCAGACGTAAGCGAGTTCGGAAATCCTCGTTTCGATCGCGTGGAGTTCAAGGACGTTTACTTCGTCTTCATGAAAAAGCGCTGTCAGTTTCACGGCCTGGCGAGTCAGCTCCTCCAACAGAGCGACCGGCACCCCAATTTGGGGGCTGACTCCTGCACCTTGTTGGCTGACACGAGTGATGATCTTGTTGTGCGTATCATGCAGCACCAAATGCAATAGCGCCAACTCTGGGTCCCAATGCCTATTGAACGTTCGGTTTAGTTCGCTATAGAAAGCGCTGAAGTAGTAAAGCTGATTCGGTGCATCGCGAGTCGTCGTCGCCTGAACCATCCGCTCGACGGCGAAGGTGAACTGCTCAGCTAGATTCTGTCGGATGTCTTCAGGCAGCAACATATTTCGACTCCCGGGCCCTGATCGTCACGTTACCGGGCTGTTTTGGGTCCGCGATAGACAGATTGTCAGCGGTTACGTAAGTGGCGAATCCGGATGCGGGGGTGTTGATCCACTCGACATTCGTTTCGAGTGGATCGACATATCGGGCGAATGTCGTTGCGCCTCCTGCCAAATCAGGAGAGGACGAGGTGAACCACTCGACGTCCGCGTCGCCCAAGTCCAGATTGTGAATGGCGGAGAGATAATGTACCACATATCACACTTGGCCAAGGGCGTCGGCGATTCGGTTGCTGCGGGCGAATTGTTGTTCGTCATC
>CAZPQQ010000031.1:0-18693 GCA_964588665.1 uncultured Dehalococcoidia bacterium
AGGTGTTCAGTCAACGATACGAGCGTGGATCTGTCCTGGTGACGTCCAACCTGCCCTTCGACGAGTGGACCGAAGTGTTCGGATCCGAGCGGTTGACTGGAGCTCTCCTCGATCGTCTCACTCACCATGTCGACATCTTGGAGATGAACGGCGACAGCTTCCGCCTCAAGCACAGCAGACAGTCCAACCAACCGTTGGCAACCGCCTAACGTCGTCTCACACCCCGACAACTTTGACGCTCATCTTGCGCCGTTCAGTCGTGCGGTTTTACTCCGCCCCACTGGTACACTTTCACTCCGCCCTTGACAAGCTCCAGATGAGCGCGCCCGTTGTCGCATTTAAAGCGTATAGCTTCTTGTCATTGGACCCGAAGTAGACGATGCCCCCCGAAACGACGGGCGAGGACCGAATCTTGTTTCCCGCGGTGTAGCTCCAATCCAGAGCTCCGGTAGAACCATTCAGGGCGTAGAGTTTATCGTCGTCGGAGCCCGCACAGACGAGATTGCCGACGACAGTCGGAGAGGACTTGACGTTTCCTCCGGTTGTATACGACCAGAGCAGAGCGCCATTGCTGGATGAAAGTCCATAAATCTTCTGGTCGTCCGATCCGAAATAAACCGACGTGCCGGTGGCCGTGGGGGCTGTCTTCACCTTGCCGCCTGAAAGGTACTTCCATTTGACGCCGCCCGTGGTCGAATCCAACGCGTAGAGATGGGAGTCCTCCGATCCGATGTAGACGGTCCCGTCCAGCACGGTCGGCGCTTGGAGCGTCTTGCCCCCTGTGGTTCGATCCCAGATTGGGAATCCTCCGCTGGCGTAACTGTACGTCATCGAGCTGGACGGCGCCGTGGACGTTGCAAGCCGGATCGAGTATAGCTTGTTGTCGTCAGCGCCGATGTACGCGAGACCCCCCGAGGCGACAACGGACGAGTTCACGTCGTCCCCGGCGCGAACAGTCCACTCCACGGCGCCCGTCGTCGCGTCCAACGCGTATATCGTGCTGTCGTCCGAACCGACGATGACGACGCCATCGACCACTTCCGGCGACGAGCGAACGCGCCCGCCAGTCTGATAGCTCCAAACAAATGCGCCCGTGGAAGCGTTGAGGGCGTAGACCTTGAAATCGTCGCGCCCGACGTAGACGAACCCCCCGGACACAGCGGGGGAAGACTCCACGTCGCCGGAGGTCGTGTAGCTCCAGTTGAGGGAGCCGCTTGCGGCGTCCAATGAGTAGATTTTGTTGTCGTCCGAACCCGCATAAACCGACCCGCCAGAAACGGCTGGGGATGAACGTGCGTCGTCGCCAGGGCTGTAGCTCCAAACGAAGGCGCCGGTAGTCGCGTCAAGAGCGCGGATCTTGTTGTTGTTTGAGCCGTAGTAGACCGTGTTGCCGCTGACCGCGGGCGTGGTCCGAACGTCGCCGCCTGCGCTGTAGGTCCACAACTCGGCGCCGGTGGAGGCGTCCAGTGCGTACACTGTGTTGTCGTTGGAACCAAAATAGACGGCCGTGCCGGTCGCATTAGGTCCGCCCTCGACTTTGTCGCCGGTGAGATAGCTCCAAAGTTGAGTGCCCGTCGCCGAATCGAAAGAACGCAACGTGAAATCTTCCGAGCCGATGTAAACGGCGCCGCCCAACACGGCGGGCCTCGCACTGATTGCGCCGGCCGTCGGCCCCTTCCACGCCACGGAGCCGATAAGATATGACTCGACCGTGGTCGGAATCGTGGATGACGCGACTACGGTGTACCCCTCCGGAGGCGTCACGGTTGGGTAGGGCGGCGCGATGTCGGTATATGAAAGCTGCTTTGCGGTCTCCAGTTGATTCTGGGCTAGATTGACCAGAAGTATCTGTTCTCTGGAGCGCGCTTCGGCGCGGACGAGCAGGCCGAGGGCCGACAGCAGCGCGGGCGGCGCCACGCCGAAGATCGCCACCGCTATGATCACGTCGATCAACGCGGAGCCAGCCCTCGAGTCTGATAGCCTGGCTCGTGGACTCAGTTGGCGCTTGCGATACTGCGACATAGACAATTCCAACCCGGGTAAGGCGTCTTCCGCTCAATCGCTACATAGATAAGCCAACTGGGCGCCTGAGAAACTCGCCCGCCGGCCCTTGGTCTTCCGCAACCAATATACGCCGCGATGCGATCGCGGCTGTTCGAATCCGATTCACCTGGGCACAGACATCGGCGCCTGTTATTCAATTGTCCCGCTGATCGGCTAATGTTTCCACACCTAAAATCGGGTGATTTATTGTCCTGATATGGCTGTCGGTCACCCTGAATCGCTCTCACGCGTACAGAATCTGGCCTCGGGGGCGGCTCGTTGGCTACGGCAGCGGTGTTGTTCTGGCATGATGCCGCCTAAGGGCGACTTCGAGACCTTGACTCCCTCGGACACAGCCGCGTGTGTGGCCTGTGCGAGTCGATGGCCAACATCACCTACGAGTCAGGATTCATGAAACCTAATGAAAAATGCATAGCGGAGCGCAGTTCACGGCACGGCTACTGTGATAACATGAACGTAGCGGACAGAGTGCCGGTTTCAATCTGTTGAAATAGGGCGTGAAAGTGTCCCAACTGTCGTTTACCGACGAATATGACGTACCCGCCGCAAAGGGGCTCGGCCCAGTTGAGATACGCTGGCATGGCCGAGGGGGGCAGGGCGTAGTCACCGCCGGAGAGATTCTGGCGGAGACCGCATTGACGGAGGGTCGCTACTTCCAGGCGTTTCCGGAGTTCGGGGCAGAACGCACCGGCGCGCCGATCCGCGCATTTACGCGGCTCAGCGACGATCCTATCTACCTCCACTGTCCCGTCCTCGAACCGGCGGTTGTCGTCGTTTTGGATTCTACGTTGTTGACGGCCGTCAAGGTGTTCGACGGGTTGCTCGACGGCGGGTTCGCGGTCATCAACTCGGCCCTGACTCCCGACGCAGTGGCTCCACCTGACCAACGCCAGGGCTGGTCCGTCGCCACGGTGGATGCGACTCGCATCGCGCTTGATACACTCAAGCGCCCTATACCCAACACGTCGATGATCGGCGCCCTGTTGCGCGTCAATCCCGTCGTCGACAAAGACGCGTGCGCCAGTGTGATCGAAAGCCGGTTGAGCGCCCGATTCCCCACAAGGATCGTCGACGCGAATTTGGAGGCTTTCTGGCAGGCGTACTCATCGGTGTCCTGGTAGCGATTCGCGTATGCGAACGCGGCGAGCGACACCTGATCGGACAATGACATGACTTCGCATCAAAACGGAGCGATGCCGGCGGGCGGTGTCATCTTCTCGCCCGGCAACTCCGTCGAAAGAGAGACCGGCGGTTGGCGCGTCAACCGGCCCGTGGTTCAGATGGATCGGTGCACCCATTGCATGATCTGCTGGATGTTCTGCCCCGACAGCGCCATCGAGACCGGTGAGGGCAAGTTCCTTGGGTTCGATTTGGCCCACTGCAAGGGATGCGGGATCTGCGCGACCGAGTGCCCGGTCAAATGCATCGACATGATAGAGGAGCTGACCCTACTCGACACCGCGACTGACCAAGGAGGCCGCTAATGGCTGTCGCCCGTCGAGCGCAAGAAACCAGCCGGCGCGCGAAGAGCACGCCACAGAGTCTGAACGGTGGGCTTGCGGTAGCGGAAGCGATGCGCCAAACCAACCCGGACGTGGTCGCGTGTTATCCCATCACTCCGTCCACCGTCGTCGTCGAGAAGTTCAGCGAGTTCGCTGCCAACGGAGCAGTCGACACTGAGTTTGTAGCCGTCGAGAGCGAGCACTCCGCCATGAGCGCTTGCTTGGCTGCCACTGCCGGAGGCGTCCGATCACAGACGGTCACCTCCAGCCAGGGACTCGCTTACATGTGGGAAGTGCTGTACGCGGTTTCAGGGCTCCGATTGCCGGTCGTGCTGCACAGCGCGAACCGAACCTTGTCGGCGCCGATCAACATCCACGGCGACCAATCCGACACCATGGGCGCTCGCGACAGCGGGTGGATTCAACTTTACGCCGAAAATCCGCAAGAAGCGTACGACAATTCGTTGATGGCTGTCAGGATCGCGGAGCATGCGGACGTGCTTCTCCCGGTGTTGGAGTCACAGGACGGCTTCACCGTAACGCACAGCATCGAGAGGGTGGACATTCTGCCTGATGACGCGGCGCGGGAGTTCGTGGGCCAGTACGTGCCTCAATCTTCCCTCCTGAACACCAAAGACCCAGTCACCGTTGGCGCGCTCGTCTCGCCGCAATATGGCTTCGAAGTCAAACTCGCGGGTGTCGAGGCCATGGACCGGGCAGGCGCGGTTATTACCGCGGTGGGCAAGGAATTCGAAGCCCTCACCGGACGCTCCGCCAATCTTCTCGAACCGTATAGGATGGAAGACGCGGAGTTGGCAATTGTCATAATAGGCTCGGTCGCCGGAACGGCGCGCGTCGCGGTTGACAGTCTTCGAGCAGACGGAATTAAGGCGGGGTTGGTGAAAATTCGCTCCTATCGTCCGTTCCCGTCCGCGGAGATGGCCGACATGCTGGCAGGCGCCAGGGCGGTCGCGGTGCTTGACCGAGCCATGTCGCCGGGAGCGGCGAGCAGTCCTGTCCACTCCGATGTATGCGTGGCGCTGTTCTCTCGCGCAGTGAGCGTGCCATTGGTCAACTACGTGTACGGAATCGGAGGTCGCGATACGTACCCGAACCAGATCAAGAGCGTATTCAACGATCTCGAACAGGTGGCCGGTTCAGGCCTGCCGGTGTCAGAAATCCGATATGTTGGCACGTCCAAATAGCCCGACACGAGGTGGCGGATGCGTTTGAACCTAAAAGAACTGTCCCTGGAGCCTGAGCTCCTAGAACCGGGCCACAATCTTTGCCCGGGTTGCGTGGAGTCAGTGGCAGTCAGGCAAGTGCTCAGTGTGGCAGGCCCCAACACGGTGGTGGTTTCGGCCACCGGATGCCTGTCCGTCTCTACGACTCCGTATCCCTACACGTCGTGGAACACCCCCTGGATCCACAGTTTGTTCGCCAATGCCGGCGCGACCGTTTCCGGACTCGAAGCCGCGTACCGCAGCCTGGTGAAGACCGGTAGGTTGGACGACAGCGAACCGATCAACTTCATCGTCTTCGGCGGCGACGGCGGCACCTACGACATAGGCTTCCAGTCGCTGAGCGGCGCCCTCGAGCGCGGACACCGATTCCTGTACGTTTGCATCAACAACGAGGCGTACATGAACACGGGCATTCAGCGTTCAAGCGCTACATTGCCTGGGACGTGGACGACGACGTCGCCGTTTTCCGAGTCGGTTCCTGGCAAAGTTCAGCCGCGCAAGGATATGACTGCTATCGTCGCGGCCCATGGCATACCGTACGTCGCCCAAGCTTCACCGCACTTGTGGAAAGACCTCATGCGGAAGGTCGAGGCGGCTCTCTCAGGCGACGGCCCCAGCTTCATCAACCTTCTGGCGCCATGCCCCCGAGGATGGCGGACAGAGGCTGAGATTGGCATTCGTCTGGGTGCCCTTGCTGTCGAGACTTGCGTGTGGCCTATATACGAAGTCGTCGACGGAGTCTGGAAGCTGAACTCGAAGCCGCGCGAGAAGAAGCCGATCACTGAATGGCTCAAGCTGCAGGGTCGCTTCTCCCACCTGATGCGGCCGGGCCGCGAGGCGGACGTCGATCACATCCAGAAGCAGATCGATCAGTCCTGGGAAGCGCTGTTGGCCAGGTGCGAGGCATCCCAAGCCCCGGTCGGGATTTGAAGCAGGTCAACCTGTTCACGCAATCTGACGAGTAAGCCGAAGGGAAACAGCATGATCGCCAGGACACCGGACGACTCGGCTGGAGCCTTTCTGCGAAGCCAGATCGAGACCCAACTCGCGAGCGGCGGAGTCCAATGTTGGCAGTACGTCTTGGACCTTATCTCCGATCGATTGGGCGACGCGACCGCCGATCTGCGCGGCCCGGCCCTTCTTCTGAGCAAAGCCAATGCGACTCCGGGCGCCTGCGGGGCAGTGGTCACCGCGGTGATAGCCCTGGGCGCGGCGCGAGGCCCGGGCGAAACCCCGCTTGAGCGAAGCGCGGCGCCAATGGGCTACCTGAGCGCGAATGCGCCCTCCAACGATCTCCTGAACATGCAACCTGCCATCGGCGTGGCGCCTCCCGTGGTCGCCTTGGGCCAGGAACTGATCGAACGCATCTCGGCCGCCGTAAATTCGTCAGGACCCATCGACTGCGCGGAAATCACCGGCGTAGACTGGGGCGATCCGAAGCGAGAGCAGGTCACCGCCTACTTCTCCGCCAACGGCGGCATGTCTCGCTGCGTGGAGATCATCGCCACCGCCGTCGAGGCATTCTCTGACTTGACCGACGACTAGCGTCGTCGTCATTTGGCGGAACGTGGTTGTGGCCGCAGCCGCTAGCCGACGTTCATGGTGGCGACCACATCGATGCCTGTGCCCGATACGTCTGGCACGATGACGTCTCCGACCGTGATCGGCGCCTTTGCGACGACGTCGGCCAGTTGGTTCATGACATCGAATACCATGCCCTTCGGCACTGGGCTGGCGGTCTTGACGCTCACTAACGGAACCGAGGCGGCATCGACCAATACGGTCGTGGTTACGGTTCTTCTCGGATCGAATATCTCGGAGGCAACGTAATCCCAGGCGAGCTTGCATCGCGCCCGGTCGATGTTGAGGAGCTTCTCGTCGTCCCACTCGGCTTGCACGAGGCAGCTCGTGGGGCAGACTACGCAAACGATCTCGCCATTCAATCCGTCACCTCCACCGTGAGCGGGCCTTCGCCGTCCTTGAATCGGTCCGCTCTCACGCGAACCCGGATCATGGCGGCAGGATCCAATTCGGTCTGTTTCATCCGTCTGACGACTCGACCGTCGCGCCTGAATACTACGTACCGATCCTCTTCCGGGTTGAAGACCCTCATCGAGAAGTCGACGGCCTCGTCTCCGGAGAGCGACTGCGGCACCACGTATCGAATGCCGGCGCCGGGTTGAACCGCGATGCTTGGAGCCGGCAACGTGCCGGAATTGGCGAATATCGCCGCGCTCTGTCCTGCCTTCTGGGACTCCATCGACGCGTAATCGACTAGGTCGTGCACTTGCAGCGCGTTCCCGCCACAGAACATGCCCGGAACAGAGGTCTGGAACTGGTCGTCGACGATGGGGCCGGCGGTTACGGGGCTGAGCTCGATCCCAGCCTTCTTGGCCAACTCGTTCTCCGGAATCAGGCCGACCGAGAGCAGCAGCGTGTCGCATTCGATGAAACGCTTCGTGCCGCGGACCACTCCGCCTTTGGGCCCGATCTGCGCAAGGGTGACCCCGCGCAGGTGGTCGGTCCCGTGAATCTCCACGACCGTCGTGCTGAGGTGGAGGGGTATGTCAAAGTCGTCCAGACACTGAACGATATTCCGCGCCAGGCCGCTCGGATGCGGCAAGATCTCCGCTACGCACTCGACCTTCACGCCCTCCAGTGTCAGGCGCCTGGCCATGATGAGACCGATGTCTCCAGATCCCAGGATGACCGCTTTGCGGCCAACCAGGATGTTGCGCATGTTCATGTATTCCTGCACAACCCCAGCGGTGTAGACGCCGGCCGGTCGGCTGCCAGGAATGCGGATGGCGCCACGGGTGCGCTCGCGGCAGCCCGTGCAAATGACCACTGCCCCGGCTGTGACACGGCGAATGCCGTCCTCGTTGCAGATCGTCAGCTCGCGGTCGGAGTTCAGGTCCAACACCATCGTGTCCAAATCGGATATGACGCCCGCGTCGGAGAGCCGGTCGATGAAGATCTGGGCGTACTCCGGGCCTGTCAGCGCCTCTCCGAGCATCTTGGTGCCGAAGCCGTCGTGGATGCACTGATTCAGGATGCCGCCGAGGCGCTCGCCCCGCTCGATCAGCAGGACGCTTTCGGCCCCGGCCTCGCTGGCGGCCGAGGCGGCCGCAAGTCCAGCGGGACCTCCGCCCACCACCGCAACATCGACGTTCTCAGTCCTCATTTTTTCTCAGATCCTTGGTCGCCCCAACGAACAGTTGAGACCCTGGCCCCTTGAGCGAAATGTCTTCCAGGGGCGTATCGAATTCTTGCGCCAACATGTCGACGATGCGGGTCGAGCAGAACCCGCCCTGGCACCGTCCCATCATCGCCCGGGAGCGGTACTTGATCCCGTTCAACGTCCGAACCCCCAGCGGGTTTCGGATCGCAGCCTGAATCTCCTTGCGCGTCACCAGCTCGCAACGGCAAACCAGATGGCCGTAGTCCGAGTCTTCGTCTACCAACTGCGCCTGAACGTCCACGGTTTGCTCTCGGAAACGGACCGGGGTGTCCCGTCCAGGCACGAAGCCTGCCCTGGGTTTGGCGCCGATGTGATTGTCCACCCATGCGGCCATGTCTTCGGCGATGGCTGGCGCCGCCGTCAGGCCGGGAGACTCGATGCCGACAAGGTGCATCATCCCCGGAAGCTCGGGCGCCTCCTCGATGATGAAGTCGCCGAAACCGCCTTCGGCAGAGCTCACGGTCTTGGGCCGGATGCCGGCGTAGGACGTGATCGCGTCTCTTGGGTTGAGCGCTGGCAAAAGCTCCTGCGCCTCTTCGAGAAGCACGCGGGCTGTTTCCGACGTCGTGGCGTCGTTATCCTTGCCCTTCACGTACTGGGCGCTAGGGCCAATCAGGATGTTGCCATCCACTGTCGGAGTCAAGTGCACTCCCAGACCGGAGCCGCCTTTGGGCGGAACTGGGTAGACCATTCGAGTCATCAAGGCTCCCTGGGATTTGTCGATGATGACGTATTCGCCTCGGCACGGCCAAATCTTGTACCGTCGCACGCCTGCAAGTCGAGCAACATGATCGGCGTAGAGTCCAGCGGAATTGACGATGAGCTTGGAGTAGATCGTGCCGGATTGGGTCGTGATGCGGAACGCGCCCATCTCGCCGGAAATCCGTCGAACCCCTGAATCCAGCATGATGTCGACGCCGTTGATCGCCGCCGATTCAGCAAGCGCGATGGTCATGGTGTAGGGGCACGTGATCGCCGCGGTCGGGACGTGCAACGCGCCTATGCCCTTGATGTTGGGCTCCATGCGCTTGACGGCCTGTTCGTCGACGATCTCCAGCGAGGGAACGCCGTTGGCGTCGCCGATAGCCTTCAACTTGGCGAGATCGGGAATCTCCTCGGGTGTCAGGGCTACGACCAGTTTGCCGACCCTGTTGAACGGAACGTCGAGTTCCTCGCTGAGGGACTCGAACATCGCCGCGCCCTTCACGTTAAGGCGCGCTTTGACCGATCCCGTCGGGACATTGAATCCGGTGTGCACCACGCCGCTGTTCTTGCTGCTGGTCCCGCGAGCGACGTCGCTCTCCTTCTCCAGGACTGCAATCTTGAGTTCAAACCGCGAAAGGTGACGCGCGATGGCACACCCAACGACTCCACCACCAATCACCACAACATCATAACTTTGTTGCATATTTAGCTATCCAAATATCTTTAGTTGTTTGCCAGTTTACCGATTCGGAACGGGATGTTACGCACTGATCTACACCTGTTTCAGGTGATTATACATCAACATATGAGGTCGAGACGACAACGGAAATTCGCCCGAACCCCGGACCAGACAATTGGTTTTGAAATTGGAGCTGATTATTCGCACAATTTCGACTGGCAAACCGGGTTCCGAATGGGAATGGTGCTTAGACGCTATCGAAATTCAGGGAAAATCGAACCGGATTATCGAGCGATAAAACCGGCTTCGCGGAATCCACAACACTTCACTTCCTGGCTGCGCCGTCGGCGAACCGCTCGGCGCCGTACTCTTCGATCGGCATGTCGGTTTCGCCGCGTACGATCAGGTCCGAGACCGCCTTGCCCATGGCAGGACTGATTTGGATCCCCTGCTTCTCGGCGCCT
This sequence comes from uncultured Dehalococcoidia bacterium, assembly GCA_964588665.1. Lineage (GTDB taxonomy): Bacteria > Chloroflexota > Dehalococcoidia > Lucifugimonadales > UBA1123 > UBA2160. Next base: position 9,900 of record CAZPQQ010000031.1, read on the forward strand.
GTTGCCAGATACGCGCCTTCGAGACCCGGCGCTCGGCCCAGAATGGGCATTGCGTCTGGCGTCACGGGTCTCAGGCACGCGGTCTGACGCACTAGTTTCAGCTCGCTCAATCCGGGCATCATAGCGAGCGCCGTCTGCATCAGCGTGTCGCGAGCGGCCACGGAGACGGTTTCGTCGAAGCCCGCATGCTCCTGAGTGGCCGCGATCCACACGAGGCCATCAGCCTTGTAGACGATCGAACAAGCCCCGTGGACGTGGTATTCGAGATGCGGATCCATTCCTTCCAGGTAGATGATCTCGCCTTTCAACGGCGCCACGGGGATGTCGTATCCCAACCAGGACGATGCCAGCTCTGACCAGGGTCCCATAGCGAAAACAGCGCTTTCGCACGCGACGACCTCACCTTCGAGCTCGACGCCGGTGACCTTGCCGTCGCTGGAAGCCAACCCCACGGCCGTGCCGGTGGCGAACTCCGCGCCATGGTGTTGCGCCGCCTGGGCCAACGCCAGCGTGTATCGATAGCTGTCCAGCATCGCGACGCTCTCCAGCAACACGGCGCCGTGCAAATCGCCGGTGATCCTGGACTCCAACTTCCGTGCTGCGCCAGCGTCTAGCCTGCGGGTCGTGAACCCGTCGGCAGCGGCCCAGCGTTCCATGTCCGCCTGCTGCCGCTCTTCATCCTCGGGGGTCAGGAAAAGCTCGAGATGAGGCGTCATTCGAACCTGAATGTCCACTCCCGACTCTTCTTCGAGCGCAGGCCAGAGGTCTCTGTGCATTTGGAAGCCGGTTTCGATCATCGCTTGGTTGAAGCCCGGAACGCCCGTGGCGTTCAGAGGGTTCAACAATCCGAGTGCGAAGCCGGACGAGTGGCTCCCGATTGCGTCGCGCTCCAGAACCAGGACGTCGACACCCTCGCGAGCCAGGTAATACGCCGTGGCGCATCCAATTACTCCCGCTCCCACGATGACCACATCCGCGCTACGTTGCATCTGAGTCCCTCCAAATTCTAAGCTTCGTGAATCGAGGGACATGGTATAAGAGCCGCTGGCAGTCGTCGAGAGGCGGTTTCGGCGCGACAACCGTGCGTCGGTTCGAGCGTGGCGCCCGAGACGTTCGGTTAGCGGCATCCCCGCGATTGACTGAAATCAACATGCGAGCCTAAGATGTCACTGCTTCAGTCAAATCCGGATGGGGATTGAGCGTGAAGAAACCCACCACTAAAGCCGGTGGCTATCGCAGATTCCACCTGATCCAAGGAGCGACGCGCGACATGGGAAACGTTCAACGGGCGGCCAGGTACATTTTCGGACGGCACATGTCTACCGAACCGATAGACATCATGCAGCAAGATTTCGCGCCCGCCGATATGGTCGAAGCGTACGCGATGCAAGACGAGCTCGTGAAGTTGATGTCCGCTGGGAAAGGCGCGATCGGCGGCTACAAGATCGGATTGACCAATCCTGCGGTTCAGCAAAGGATAGGCGTCAACGAGCCGTGCGCAGGAGTCGTTTTCGCCGAGGACATCGTCCGATCGCCCGCGACGCTCGCCAGCGCGAACTACGCCCGGCCCGCCGCGGAATGTGAGATCGCGTTCACCCTGGGAAGCGACCTGCCGGCGTCGCTGGCCCCATTCAGCCGCGAAAGCGTCTCCGCTGCGGTCGAGTCGATTGCGTCGTCGTTCGAGATCGTGGACGGCCGCCCATCCGATGCGGAGGATCGCCGAACGTTGGCGATGAAGCTCGTCGCGACCAACGTCGCCCAGGCTGGAGTGGTGCTAGGCAATCAAATCTCGGACTGGCGCGAAATCGACCTCGCATCGATGCGTGGCGTCGAGTTCCTCAACGGCGCCGCGGTCGGGGAAGGCCTTGGGTCCGACGTAATGGGCCATCCGATCGAGCCGCTGGTGTGGCTGGCCAATCTGCTCGCAGATCGCGGCCAACATTTGCTGGCGGGCCAGGTCATCGTGACCGGCAGCCTCATGACTCCGGTGGATTTCACTGCCGGAGACGCGGTGCGGTTCGAAGCCGACGGGCTGGGCGACGTGGAGTTGACGGTTGATTGAGCAGGCAGGAAACCGTCGAACGCTGGACAGTCAAGATGATCGGAGCCACTATTCGAATTCGAGCCCCAAACGTCTTGCCTCGCGTTCCTGGTCAGGCGGCTGGACGGATGGTTTACACTATTGGCAAGTGCAGATAAGTTGGACGAATCACGAAGGCGAGCGGCGGAGCAATGATGGCGGCAGGCGCCGGACTGAACAACAGCGAACCTGATCTATCGGCAGAAGGGCTGCTGCTGGACATCGACAAGTTCGCCTCCCATGACGGGCCCGGGATTCGCACCGCCGTGTTCCTTAAAGGATGCCCGCTGTCGTGCCAATGGTGCCACAGCCCCGAGTCCCGACTGAGCGGACCCGAGATCATCTACCAAGACGAACGATGCGACGGCTGCTGGCTGTGCCTCGAGGTATGTCCGGAGGACGCGCTCGCGAAGACTCAAGGGGCCAGCGGTCCGATTGCCGTCCTCGATCGCAGTCGGTGCACCGCATGCGGCCAGTGCGTCGAGGTCTGCTATCCGGGAGCGCTTCGGATGGCGGGCAAGGTCGTGACGGTCGGAGAGGTGGCGTCGCAGGTCGAAAAAGACAGGCCGTTCTTCGAGTCGTCCGGCGGCGGTCTGACGTTGAGCGGCGGCGAGCCCGCCAGGCAGGCCCAGTTCTCGTACAACCTGCTCCTCGCGTGCCAATCCACCGGCATACACACTGCCCTCGAAACCACCGGCTACGCACGATGGGACGTCATCGAGGCGCTGGCCCGAGTCACCGACCTGTTTCTGTTCGACGTCAAGCTGATCGACTCTGATGATCACCGGACGCACGTAGGCGTGCCAAACGCCCTGATTCTCGACAACCTCGCGAAGCTCGCGGCGGGAGGCGCCCAGATCCATGTCCGGGTGCCCTGCATCCCAGGCGTCAACGACTCCGAGGAGCAGATCGCTGAGATCGCGAAATTCACGACCCCTCTCGGTGTCGAGCGGGTTGTCCTGCTGCCGTATAATAGTGCGGCCGGGGCGAAATACGACTGGATCGGCCAGAACTACAGCCTGACCGACAACGATTCCCAGAGCGAAGACTATATGAACTCCCTGGCGGACGTCTGCCGAGGCCAAGGACTCGAAGTCCAGATCGGCGGGTAGGGTGTGCGAGGGCTGGGCCTAAAGACCCAGGCCACCGGATAATTGGTGCTCTGGCCGTTTACGGCCAAGCTAGCGCGGTGAGGGCTGGGCCTGAAGACCCAGGCCACCGGATAATTGGTGCTCTGGCCGTTTACGGCCAAGCCAACCCACAATCACATCCAAGATCCAGGAGGAACCAGATGGCGACGAGCACGACTGCACACGTGGGCGAGTCCAATCTCGAGGCAGCTCGGATCGACGCATCACTGCGCGAGAAGACTCCGAGAGTGCAGCGACTGTACGCGTTGCTTCAGGAGCGCATGACGCGTCCGCAGACCACCTGGGGCTCGGGCGTCACTGTGTTGGACGACCCCGAGTTGGTGGGCGCGCCATTGGTGGTCCGGCGAGCCAAGGCGTTCGGAAAAGCCCTGCTGGAGATGCCGATCGCCCTTGAGGGCGACGACCTCGTCGTAGGCAACAACGTGCTGGACGGCGTCGTGGTGCGGACCCAGTTGCCCGGGTACGCGACAGCCGAGGAGTACGACCGGGCTTCCGACGAGGGCGCATCGATCTCGGCGCATCTCGCCCACAAAACCCCGCACTACTCGACCCTGATCGACCGAGGATTGGCAAGCGTAATTTCCGACATCGATGCCAAGATCGCTGAGATCGGCGCCAGACCCGAATCGACGGAACGCGACGAGAAGCTGGCGCTGTTTGAGGCCATGCGCATCGAGGTCGAGGCCGTGATCGGTCTGGCCAATCGCTACGTCGTTCTCGCTGAGACGCTTGCCGGGCAGACGCAAGACGGCGCGCGTCGAGCGGAGCTTCTGACGATCGCGGACATCTTCCACCGCGTGCCTAAGCAAGCTGCCACGAGCTTCCAAGAGGCCGTCCAGTCGTTCTGGCTGGTACACTTCGCGATATTCTCGACCGGCACCGCCTTATCCTGCGGACGCCTCGACCAGTACCTCCACCCGTTCCTCGAAGCCGATCTCGCCTCAGGAGCCGTCACCCTCGCGCAGGCTCAAGAGATGATCGACTGCATCTGGCTGCGCTTTAACGACCGCGGGCAGATCGTGCGCGAGAACTTCTTCGTGGACGAAGGGGCGCCGGAGCCGGACGGCACGAACGGCGCCGCCAAGAGGCCGAAGTCGGCCACGGTGGTCAATGAAGGACCGAAAGACTGGGTTGCCGGCCACCGAAAGCGGCATCGGTTCGCCACCGACGCCGCCGACGCCATCAACCACTTCGGCCAGAATATCCTTCTCGGTGGGATCCGACCTGACGGCTCGGACGGCACGAACGAGCTCACCTACCTTTGCCTCAACTCGCTGGAGAAATTCGCCCTGACCAGCCCGGTGGTCACCGCCCGCCTGCACAAATCCTCGCCGCCCGAGGTCGTCGACCGCGTGGCCGAGGTGCTCAAGGCTGGCTCCGGGATGCCCTACGTCAACAACGACGACGCCATCATCCAGGCCTACGTCGATCTCGGCGTCACCCTCGAGGACGCTCGCGACTACGCGAACTCCAACTGCTGGGAGACGATGATCGAGGGCAAGTCCGACCAGGAGTTGATTCGCGGATTTAATTTCTTGCTGTTCACGGAGCTCGCCTTGGGCAGGGGCAAGTCGTTGGTCCACGGCCAGATGGGCCCGAACACCGGAGACCCTCGAGGCTTCGCCTCTTTCGACGACCTGATGACCGCCTGGAAGGCGCAGACCGACTGCCAGCTCCAGCAGGGCATCGACCTGATCGGCGAAGGCGTCGAGAACGGCACGTTGGAGCACAGCAACCACGGCAAGTACGCCTACAACCCGTTCCTCTCGACCCTGACCCTGGACTGCATCGCCAACGAGGAAGACGTGATCCGAGGCGGCGCAAGGTACACGATCTGGCACGTCATGGGAGAGGGCGTGTCCAACGCCGTCGACTCGATGGCCGCCGTCAAGAAGATGGTGTTCGACGACGAGTCCGTGAGCATGGACGAGCTTCTCGACGCACTCGAGAACGACTGGGCCGGCGCCGAGAACCTGCGTCGCCGTTTGGTCGCCCGCGCGCCGAAGTTCGCCAACGACGATGACGCCGCCGACTCCATCGGACGCGAGATGATGGACTACTTCGTCGAGCGCTCGCAGCACCACGCCGCGCGACACCCGTCGGTCATCTACCCGTGCTCGGTGGGCACGTTCTCCTGGTACGCGATGATCGGCAAAGAGGTCGCCGCGACGCCAGACGGACGCCGAATCGGCGAGCCCGTCGCCGCCAACTTCTCGCCCGCGCCCGGCACGGACGTATCCGGCCCTACCGCTGCGATCAACTCGTACCTGAAGATGCCAGTCGGCCCTCTGGCGGCAGGAGCGCCGCTCGACCTTCGCCTCTCGGCAAGCGGACTGACAGGCGACCCCGGAACGCAACGCCTGTCCGGTCTGATCACGGCCTTCATCGTCGGCGGGGGCAACATGCTGACGCTCACGGTCACCGACGTCGAGGAGCTAAAGTGCGCGATGGAGGACCCGGAGAACTATCGACACCTGCGCGTCCGAATGGGCGGCTGGTCGGCCTACTTCGTCATGCTCAGCGAAGAGCAGCAGCTCCTGCACATCAGGAGGGTGGAGCACGGGCTGATCTAGGCATTGAGGGCGGCTTGGCCGTGAACGGCCAGAGCACCGGCATCGTGGACGACCCAACCGTCGCCTGCGCCCGCTACTCCACCGCCAGCGCGACGGGGTCGAACTCCTCCTGGCGCATCGGGCATCGGGCCGCGTTGCACACCTTGCAGTAGGACTTGTTCGGGTCGCTGTTCACCTTGAGGTCGGCGCCAACGGGGATGATTGCAGACTGCGTCTTCTGCGGCAGCATGAAGCATGATTCCATGAGATGGACGTCGATGCTCTCGGTTGGAACCACGGAGAAGACGTCTCGCTGTCCCGTGATGTCCCAATAGCTCTGGCCGGGCCGGAGGCACAGGCCGGTCTGCCAGCCGCGCTCCAGCGTCTCTTCGAGGACGATCTCGGCGACGTGCGTGAATGCGTTCATCACACTGGCCGAGCCCGCGGCGTCCAAAACGATGGCTTCGACGTCGTCGCCGTTCGAAAATCGACTGGCCACCTCGGCTTCGAGTTCCGACCCGACAGTGACGACGACGAAAACCGCCGCTTCCGCGCCCTGGAGGGCGTGGTTGACGAAACCGCCCGCCAGTGACGGCCCGTCGCGGAAGTTCGTGCGTCCTCGGGCCGAACTCTCCACCGGGACGGTCGCGTAGTTGGCTTTGGGCACGCACAACTCGCGGGCCAACTCGACGCTGGCCGCGACCTCGTCCGCCAGCGCGGGCGTTCGCTTGTCGCGGGAGCCGAGGCACGCCCAGACATCCTCCTCGGCGAGGGTCAACGGAAAGTTGTGCAGCTCCATGACTTCGATGGGCACGGAGGTCTCCTAGGTCAGGCTGTAATCATGATATCACGAAGCCGGCAGCATCGCTACGAATCCAAACCCTGGCACATCTGAGCCTGTGCGCCAAACGCGACGTTGGATGCCAACTGTGTGTTGGGCTCCCGATTTGATATGACCATGGACGGCGGCGTGCAAGCGGGCGACTTCTTCCATATAATAGGCGCTGCAACGAACAGCGTGTGGCGGCGGTGCGTCCCGTGGGGTGGTGGATGATTCGGTGGAGCGAGCAAAGCCGGCCCAGGAGGATGACCTATGATGACCAATCGAGAACGGATGCTGGCGATCATGGCGGGTAAGAGCCCGGATCGCATCCCGTGGATACCTCGTATGCTCCTGTGGTGGCTCGCTCACAAGAACGCGGGAACGCTTCCGGAGAAGTACGAAGGGTGGCGGCTGAGGGACATCGAGCGAGACCTGGGCATGGGCACGGCCGCGCGCGACGGCAAGATCTTCACCACGCGCTGCAAGAACGTCGACATCACGGTTCAATACGACGACAGGAACATCGTCACGGAGTGGATCACGCCGATCGGATCGGTAACGTCGCGCAAGCGCAGGACGCCCGAGCTGGACGCGGCGGGGATCGCGCCTCTGGAGGTCGAAAAGCCTCTCAAGACGCCCGAGGACTACGATGTCGTGATGTACATCGTCGAGAACACGGAGTACTACCCGTGCTACGAGGAGTACGAATCGTACGATGCCGAGATCGGCGACGACGGGTATCCGCTGGTAGCCACGGGCGACGGACCCTTCCACTCCTACCTCGAGAAGTGGGCCGGGTACGAGCACGGCTATCTCGACCTGTACGACTACACGGACAAGGTGGAGCGCCTGCTCGACCTGATCGCTCAGAAGCAACGCGAAGAGCTCTGGCCCGTGATCGCCGATTCACCCGCCCGCCTCATCTTGCACGGGGCACACTACGATACGCAGATCACCCCGCCTCGCATGTTCGAGAAGTACATCACTCCTTACAACAAGGCGATGTCAGACGTCATGCACACGAACGACAAAATCCTTGTGCACCACGCGGACAGCGACAGCAGCGACATCCTCACACATTTCACGGACGCCGGCTACGACATGGTGGAATGCTTCACGACGGCCCCGCTGGTGCCCTGCACCCTCGAGATGGCGCGTGAAACCTGGGGCAACGACATGATCATCTGGGGAGGCATTCCATCGATCATCCTGGAAGAGTCCTACCCCGAAGAAGAGTTCGAGAAGTACATGGACAAACTCTTCGGCATTATCGCGCCGGGCGACGCGTTCATCATGGGCGTAGCTGACAACGTTACGATGCCGGCAATTCTGTCGAGAGTCGAGCGCGTCGGCGAGCTCCTCGAACAACACGGGAAATACCCGGTACAGGCGTAGCCCTGCAACTTTGTCGGCTGGCGCCCGGTCAGCCAATCAATTCGACAACCAACCGTCAGGAGGACATCGATGGAACTCGGCGACGTTAGCAACTTCATCATCGAAGGAAACGCCCCGGCTGCCGAGCAGTGGACCCAGTCAGCCTTGGACGAAGGCATGGACCCGTTGGTGATCGTGAACCAGGGCCTCATACCCGGCATGGACGTTGTCGGCGAGAGATTCAAGAACGGCGAGTACTATCTGCCCGAAGTCCTGGTCAGCGCGCGGGCGATGAAGTATGCCATGAACCTCGTGCGACCCTTGCTCGCCGAAACTCAGGGAGCTTCGCTTGGCAAAGTGGTCATCGGCACCGTTCGAGGCGACCTGCACGACATTGGCAAGAACCTGGTCTCGATGATGTTGGACGGCGCCGGGTTCGAAGTCGTCGACCTGGGCAACGACGTGTCGCCCGAGCAGTTCCTCGAGGCCGTGGAAGAGTCGAACGCCAACATGATCTGCATGTCCGCGCTTCTGACCACGACCATGCCCATCATGAAGACCACCATCGAGATGCTGGAGCAGTCCGAGATCAGGCAGAATCTGCGGGTCATGGTGGGCGGCGCGCCGGTGACGCAGCACTACGCCTCGGACATCGGCGCCGACGGCTACGCCCCCGAGGCTGCCACCGCCGTCGAGGTCGCCAAGGAGCTTCTCGGCGTCGAGAAGTAGCAGCCCGGCGGATGAAGCTTAAGGAAGCGACGATGCCGCCGCTCCACGTTGGATCATGAGCGGCCGGACGGAGTTCCGTAGGGGA
>CAZPQQ010000031.1:18703-35533 GCA_964588665.1 uncultured Dehalococcoidia bacterium
AGAGTTTCAAACCCTCCCGCCTGGTTTCGAGGCCATACTCGGTTGCTACGCGGATACAACCTGCCCGTTGGATTTCGAACGCCGATTATCCATGCGACTCTCCGGAAGGGTTTGAAACCCTCCCTTACGACGTTTTCTTGCAGTGGCGGCCATACGCGGCAATTCTCGACTGGATTCAACGTCCATCTGCTTGTCCGCTCGCCGGAACGGTTGACGTACGTCCTCGTAATCAGATATATGTTCTAAAATGATGGTGACGATCATTTACCACGACATGAGGAGGCGCCGCCGGTGGCAAGAGGGGATTTAAGTCGACCGCGAGTAGCTGAATTCTTCGCAGGCGCCGGGCTCGTCGGGATGGCCCTCGAGCAAGAAGGGTGCGAGGTCGTATTCGCGAACGACTACGCGGAAGTAAAGCGAAACCTGTATGCCGCCAATCTCGACGCGTCCCACTACGTGCTTTCCGACATTCGCGATCTTGACGCCGCAGACGTACCCTCCGTCAACATCGCCACCGCGTCGTTTCCGTGCACCGATCTCTCGCTGGCAGGCGGTCGCGAGGGGCTAGAGGGCAAAGAGTCCGGCATCATCTGGCATTTCGTCCGGATACTCGATGAGATGGATGGGCGAAGACCCCCAGTTGTCATGCTCGAGAACGTGCCGGGGTTCCTCACGTCCAACGGCGGTCGGGACCTGCGAGACACGATTGCGGCGCTCAACGACATGGGGTACATCTGCGATGTTCTCGCCCTGGATGCGCGTCGCTTCGTCGCTCAAAGCCGCTTGAGAGTGTTCGTGGTCGCCTCACTGCTCCCGCTGGGCTCTTCCGGCGATTGGACCCCGGACGAGCATCGCCTAAAGCAGGTCGCGAGATTTGTCGAACAACATCCGGGCTTGAACCTGCAGGCGGCCCGTCTACCGGCGCTCCCCGACCATCACGATACTCTCACCAATGTCGTCGAGTCGCTGCCGCCGAACGACCAACGATGGTGGGACGCGCAACGACGCAGCGCCTTCCTCGGTTCGTTGTCCGGCATCCAGGACGATAGGCTCCAACTGCTTCGCCAGTCCGAGCGTGTTCGACATGCCGCTGCATATCGCAGAACCCGCCACGGAAAGGCCGTCTGGGAGATTCGGTCGGACGAGATAAGCGGATGTCTACGCACGGCCAGGGGCGGGTCCAGCAGGCAGGCGCTCGTGGAAGCCGGGCGAGGTGAAGTCCGCGTCCGCTGGATGACGGCGCGCGAGTACGCCAGACTGCAAGGCGCCCCGTCGTTTGAGTTCGGGGACGCGAGCGAGAACCAGGCGAAATTCGCGATGGGAGATGCTGTCTGCGTGCCCGCTGTCGCGTGGCTGGCGCGAAACTACCTCGTGCCGCTGGCGCAAGGCAGCTTGTCGTCGAACCCGCGACGCCAGACCCTTGCGCATGCCTAGAAAGCGACAGGACCAACCGCCCGACGAGGTCCGTGACATTCTCTCCGAATTGCAACGTGTGCTGAATTTGGAAGACGCCACCGGGAACCACGTGGGCGACGCCGAGTGCGGGGTCTACGCCTTCTACGACTACGACGACGAACCCATCTACGTCGGCCAGACTAATGAGAAGCTGCGGGTCCGAATCCGGCGCCATCTCAGCAACCAGAGAACCGACGCCGTGGCCATGAACGTCCTGGATCCGTTCGAGGTGGCCGAAATCGAGATGTGGCCCCTATGGGATTTGACGGGCGCCTCGGCATCCGAAAGCAAACCCTTGCTGGCGTCGGCGGAGTTCTCGGTCTTTCGGATACTGCTGGAGGCTTCGCTGTTCGGCGCTGTGCTCAACGAAAAACTGGTTGCGCCCGCCCCGTTGATGATATTGCCCGACTCGGTGCGAGGGAGAATCGTCCCCGCTGAATTGTACGAGCGCCGAAAGCACCCCGACATCCGCATCGCCCGGAGAGCCAGCACCATCGCCAAACTCGCCCTGGTAATCAGTGAACGGTCTGTTCAACCGGGATTGCGAACGACTCTACTCACGCAAGCCCGCAGACTGGAGCATCTCGCGCGTCAGCGACTGGAGCAGGTGTCCGACGATGAGTAGCCATGCCTGACCAGTTTTCGCCTGAGGCGCGAAGCCGGATCATGGCGCGCGTACACTCGGAGAACACGTCTCCCGAGATCGCGGTCCGAAAAGCGCTCCACACCGCCGGATTCCGGTTTCGCCTTCACAGAAAAGATCTGCCCGGCAAACCGGACATCGTGCTGCCCCGGCTCTCGACCGTTGTGCTCGTCAACGGCTGTCTATGGCACGGGCATCGGTGCAGTCGCTTCAGGTGGCCGGTCGCGAACGCAGATTACTGGCGAGCCAAGATTCAGCGCAACATGGATCGTGACGATGCGAACCTTCACTCGCTGGAGGCTCTTGGCTGGAAAGTCCTCACCGTGTGGGACTGCGAATTGAAGTCAGGCATCTCTGAAGTGTTGGATACGCTCCACAGCTCCTAGGCGGAAGAAGTCTACTCCACCTGCATGCGCCGAATCGTCGGCTTCATTAATCCGAGCCAGACCACGACAGCCAACATGAGCAGCGCTCCGGCGGCTATCGCGATCGGCCAGCTATACAGGTCCGCCGCCACACTCAACGGCAACGCCCCCAGGTAGTGTAAGGACGCGCTTATCAGCCACATGCTTACGACTCGACCTCTCATTGCCGGAGGGGTCGAGAGCTGCAGCACCGTCGTTCCGACCGATATGAAGCCGGCGAAACCCATCCCCACGAAGAACATGAACAGCAGCGAGACCGGATACCACGACGACCAGGCAAACAACAGCAAGGCTATCCCGAACAGGATGATTGAGCCCAGCAGAAGCGAACTCTTGTGACCCGAGTTCCCCAATGACCCCAATGCCAAATTGCCCACGAGAGAGCCCGCGCCCGCCGCGGCCAGCAACAGCCCCGCTCCAGCGGCATCGAGACCCAGCACCTCCTTGGCGAAGGCGGGCAGAATCTGGAAATGGGCCGCCCCAAATAGACCGAAGGCCATGCTAATGCCGATGACACTGAATACAACCGGGGTCCTGACTGTGAATCTCAACCCGTCCACCAGATTGCCCAGGACATTTGTGTCGGAGACCGAACCGTGAGACGGCACTTTCTGCATGGTCCACATCAGGGCGGCTCCCAGCGCAAAACAGGTTGCGGTCAGGTACAAGGCCTCGCCCATGCCCGCCGTCTCCAGCACCACCCCTGCCGCGGGCGGCGCCAAGATACGCGCGCCGTTGAACACCGCCGAGTTGAGGGCCTCGGCGTTCAGTATGTCGCCGCGGTCCACGAGGTCGGCAACGATCGCAATGCTGGCGGGCATCATGAACCCCTGGATGGCGCCGAGCGCGATCGCCGTGAGATACACCTGCCATATGGTGACCCGGTCCGCCATCGTCAGCGTCGCCAAAACCGCGATGAACAACGCTATCGCCGCCTGGGCGACAATCAGCAGCTTGCGACGATCCATGCGGTCGGCCGCGATGCCGGCGAAAGGCATTAGCGCCAGGTTGGGTATGCCGAACAGGAAGATAACCAGTCCAAGCTGCGAGCTGGAGTCAGTTAACTCCAGGATCAGCCATCCGATGACGAGGAACTGCATGCCGAACCCGGATGATTGCCACAGCACGCTGTAGAAGTACTTCCGGAACTCTCGGTGAGCCATGGAACCGAAAATCCGGCGCTTCGAGCTGGCATCTCTAGGTTGAGAGACCAATCAGACCCCTAGCACCCGATCGCCGCAGCAGCGCTTCACCTTCTTGCCGCTTCCGCACGGACATGGGTCGTTCCGGCCAACCTTGGCGCGCTTGACGGCTGGGAGCCGGCGGTCGAGTTGGACCCGGACGGGTCGCGCTGAGACCGAGGTCCGCAGCGCGGGTGACATTTGCCCCGGTGGAACAGCCAATCCCCTGGTCTTGCCCAAGCGGACGGCCAGCTCCTCCATGCGGTCGTAGGTTTCGCCGAAGAAGTCGATGAAGGAGCCGCAGAAGTAGGGCAGGCTGTGCTCGGCTTCGCCCGTGTTGACGATCCGGTAGCTGGGGCACTCGCCGTAGCACAGGGTCTTCCAGCGGCACTTCTGACAGTTCGCGTGGAGCTTGCCTTTGACCTGGTTGAACCGGGCGAACATCTCGCCCTCGATGATCTGATCCAACGGCGTATCGTGAAGGTTGCCCAGTAGCCAGTCCTCCTCGACGCGGAAGTCGCACGGGTAGCAGTCGCCGTTGTGTTCGAGGACGATGTACCCGCAGTTCTCGGCCAGCTCGCACATCTCGGACGGGTAGCCCCACAGCATCTGGATCAGGTTGTCGAACCAGCGTATACGCACCTTCTCGACGCCTATGGCGACCCATTCGTCGAACAGTTCGCTGAGGAATTTGCCGTATTGACCGGGGGTGATCGATTCCGGGGTGGTCCCGCCTTCCGCCACGCTCAGGCAGCCTTCCGCGGGTTCGGCGCAAGGGATGAACTGGAGATCGTGGAAGCCCTGGTCGACCAGCCACCTGAGCAACTCGCGAGGCTTGTCGACGTTGGCCTGGCTGATCACGCTCAGGACGTTGAATGGCACGCGCTCGCGTTTGAGGTGTTCGACGCCGCGCATGACGTTGTTGTGCGACGGCCTGCCGACGGGGTCGATGCGGAAGCGGTCGTGCCATTCGGGCGGACCGTCGATGCTAACTCCCACGAGGAATCGCTGCTTCTTGAAGAACCGCGCCCAGTCCTCGTCCAGCAGCGTCGCGTTGGTCTGGATGGCGTTGTTGAGGGGCGGCACCGGGCCACTGATGAGCTCACGAGCGACGGCGATTTCCCGTTCGACGGCAGCTTCGTAGAACGGCAGCCCCATCATCGTGGGCTCGCCGCCCTGCCACAGGAAGTTCAAGTGGGGCGCCGACATCGGGATGTATTGCCGCAGGAACGTCTCAAACGTCTCCATGGACATCGCGGGCCGGTCGCTCCACGGGTAAATGGACTGCTTGGACAGGTAGAAGCAGTAGGTGCAGTCAAGGTTGCACCTGCTTGACGTGGGCTTGAGCAGCACGCTCATGGAGTGTCGCATCGATGCCCCCTGCGATTCATGTACGCGTTACGGCGACTGACCGCCATTATCTCACAGCGCCCAATCCCGCCGACGGCGCTGGCATCGTTGCGGGGTCCGGCGCCCCCGGAGTCCGAGAACGAATGGGAGGCCGCTCCGCGAAATGCGTAGCGACCTCCCACCTGTCACATTCTACCGGTTGCCAACGGCTCCGACTAGAATTGAGGCACGGACGCCAGATTCCTCTCGATCAGCTCATCAGGCAGAGAGTAGTCCTCAAGGCTGCCGGAGAGATACGCGTCGTAGGAACTCATGTCGAAGTTGCCGTGGCCGCAGAGCAGGAACAGAATGTTCTTCTCTTCACCGGTCTCCTTACACTTGAGCGCCTCGTCGATGGCGACTGCCAATGCGTGGGCCGGTTCGGGGGCGGAGATCATTCCTTCGGTGCGGGCGAGCGTTATCGCGGACCTGAAGACGGCGTTCTGGTGCACCGCCTTGGCCTCGATCAACTCGAGATCGACCAACAGGCTGATCAGCGGGGCCATGCCATGGTATCGCAAGCCTCCCGCATGAATTGGAGGGGGAACGAAAGTGTGCCCAAGGGTGTGCATCTTGACCAACGGGGTCATCTCGCCGGTGTCGCCGAAATCGTAGGTGTACCTGCCCCGAGTGATCGTCGGGCACGCTTCCGGCTCCACCGCGATGAACCGGATGTCCTTGCCGTCGAGCTTGTCCTTGATGAACGGGAAGGCGATTCCGCCGAAGCTCGATCCGCCGCCAACGCATCCGACGAGGATGTCCGGGTAGGCGTCGAGCTTCTCCATCTGAGTCCTGACTTCCTGGCCGATGACGGACTGGTGCATCAGGACATGGTTCAGCACGCTGCCGAGAGCGTAGTTGGTGTCGTCGCGTCCGGCTGCCTCTTCGACGGCCTCGCTGATGGCGATGCCGAGGCTCCCTGGTGAGTTGGGGTCCTGAGCCAAAATCGCACGGCCAGAGTTGGTCGTGTTAGAGGGAGAAGACAGGACCTCGGCTCCCCAGGTCTCCATCATGGACTTGCGGTACGGCTTCTGGTCGTAGCTGATGCCGACCATGTAGACCTTGCATTCAATGTCCATGAAACTGCATGCCATGGCCATCGCGCTGCCCCACTGACCGGCGCCGGTCTCGGTGGTGATGCGCTTGATGCCCTCCTGCTTGTTGTAGTAAGCCTGAGGCACTGCGGTGTTGGGCTTGTGGCTTCCGGCGGGGCTTGTGCCCTCGTACTTGAAGTAGATCTTGGCGGGTGTTCCCAATGCCTTCTCGAGCCGATGAGCTCGATACAGGGGGGTTGGCCGCCAGATCTTGTAGATGTCCTGGACCTCGTCGGGGATCTCGATGTAACGTTCCTGGCTCATCTCCTGGGCGATCAAACCCATGGGGAAGATCGGCGAGAGGTCGTCTGGCCCGGCCGGCTCATGAGTTCCGGGGTGCAACGGCGGTTCGGCTGGTCTGGGCAAGTCGGCCTGTATGTTGTACCAATGCGAAGGCATCTCGCTTTCGGCCAGGAGCGTCTTCGTGTCCATTTGGAGCCTCCTCTATTAGTGTTGGATCGGTGACGGATGGGCCGCTCGGCGGCGAGTATTAAGGTATCCGGGACGCCTAACGATGTCAATCGGAGACGTGCCGCCTCTGCCGCTTCCGTCTCCATTCGACAGGATTGCGCTTCGCCATACTCTTTTGCCCGATTCCCCGCTGCATCACACGCTGAAGTCTCGACCGGGGCAGCAGACCACTTGACCGCGGTGACTCCCGTGATAGACTTGTTTTGTCGCGTATGGAGCATTTAATGGCTGGTGAGCGATGCCGCCGACGTGCGGGTCGTCTCTCACGCGAATTGGAGCGAGCAGGCGATTGATGCGGCCCCGATTTCTCCGGTCCGCTCCTAGGCGACTCGCATGCAACTGAGAATTTGACCGACGAACGGTCCAGCCTGCAGAGGTTGCCGCGTCGGGCACGGCACAGCTATCGGCACTAGGAGGGTCAACGTGGGGCTCGATTTAAAGACTTCGGAATTTCTCGAGCAGATGGCGAACCGCGACGGGAAGCCGCTGCACGAGAGCACGCCCGACGAAGTGCGCGCGTTCGGGTCTGCAATGGCCGAGCTCGCCGGCCCGGCGCCACAAATGGCACGCGTGGAAGAGATCGCCATCGACGTCCCGGACGGCGCCGTCAAGCTCCGGATCCTCGTCCCCATCGAAGCACCACGAGGAGTTCTGGTCTACTACCACGGAGGCGGATGGGTCATCGGCGCGATCGATGAATTTGACACACTCGCGCGAAAACTCGCGGAGCGGACATCTTGCGCTGTCGTCCTTGTGGAGTACCGCCTGGCGCCGGAACACCGTTACCCGGCAGCCGTGGACGACTCCTACGCCGCACTCGAATGGGTTGGCGAGCATTTGGCCGACATCGCGGGTGAAGAGGCGCCGTTGATCGTCGCCGGCGACAGTGCCGGCGGAAACCTCGCGGCGGTGATGGCGATTCGCGCCCGCGACCGGGGCGGGCCGCCTATAGCACTACAAGTGCTCATCTACCCGGCGACCGACGCCGATTTCTCCCGACCTTCGCACAACGATCCTGAGAACCAGTTGCTGCTGACTCACGAGGGGATGGTCTGGTTTTGGGACCATTACCTCCCGGAGTCTGCTCGCCGAACAGAGCCGGACGCCTCTCCGTTGCACACACCTGATCTCTCGGGGCTCCCGCCCGCGGTTGTACTGACCGCAGAATACGATGTTCTCCGTGACGAAGGGGAGGCTTACGCCGAGCGCCTGATACAAGCAAACGTACCGACCGATCTCAAAAGATACGTCGGACAGATGCACGGATTCTTTGTGCTGTTGATGTTGCCAGGCAGTGAACTCGGTTTCCAGCAGATCGTGAAGGCAGTCAAAGCATGTGTCGTGAAAGCGCGCAAAGTTCGCTTGGTGCAGCAGCGTTAACCAAGCTCCCGACACCAACCGGCGCCACAAAGAAAGTTCACGAGGTGGGTATGAATTCTGAAACTAACCAAGTCCAGGAACTCGACGCCGTGGTCATCGGCGCCGGTTTCGGCGGTTTGGGCATGCTGTGGCGATTGCGAGAGAACCTGGGCATGTCCGTACAGGTCTACGAAACCGGGGACGGAGTTGGCGGAACCTGGTATTGGAACCGTTACCCAGGCGCCCGATGCGACTCCGAGAGCTACATATATTGCTTCACATTCTCGAAGGAGCTGCTGCAGGACTGGAATTGGAGCGGGAAGTACCCGGTGCAACCGGAGATACTGTCTTACCTCAATCACGTTGCGGACCGATTCGACCTCCGCCGAAACATACAGTTCAACACCAAGGTCCTCTCGGCGAGATACATCGAAGATGTGAACCGATGGGAGATCGAAACGGACAACGGCGATCGAGTCATGGCCAAGTTCCTGATCACCGGGATCGGATGCATCTCGACCAGCAACGTCCCCTACATCAAGGGATTGGAGTCGTTCGAGGGCGAGTGGCATCATACGGGCGACTGGCCTCACGACGGTGTAGATTTCACTGGCAAGCGGGTCGGAATAATCGGCACCGGCTCAAGCGGCATACAGTCGATTCCGGTAATTGCCGAACAAACCAGGAGCCTCACTGTATTCCAACGCACCCCGCAATACACCATCCCTGCCCGCCACGGGACGATAGATCGGAAATTCCTCGAAGAGCAGGTCAAACCCAACTACGAAGAGATCCTGGAAAGAGCAAGATGGTCCAAAAGCGGCAACGCGGTGAATTTCAGTGAACGCCTGGCCCTGGAAGCCACGGCTGAAGAACGCCAGGAAGCGTATGAAGCCGGCTGGGCTGAGGGCGGGCACAAATTCCTGTGGGGGTCCTTCAAGGACATCGGCATGGACAGAAGGGCGAACGACACCGCCGCGGAGTTCATTCGGGGCAAAATACGCGAAATAGTGAACGACCCCGAAACCGTCGAAAAACTTCTGCCCACCGACCATCCGTTGGGGTCCAAGCGAGCGTTGATAGACACTGACTACTACCAAACCTACAACCGTGACAACGTTGAGTTGGTGGATATCCGCCACTCACCGATACAAGAGATCACCCCGACAGGAATCCGGACTGAGGACGCCGAGTTCGAGTTCGACATGATCGTGTTCGCCACCGGATTCGATGCTATGACCGGCACTTTCTTCAAGATCGACATTCGCGGAAGAGACAATCTGTCTTTGAAAGACAAGTGGTCGGAAGGACCGAAAACATACCTGGGGCTCCAAGTCGCCGGATTTCCGAACATGTTCATGATCACCGGACCGGGCAGCCCCTCCGTACTCAGCAACATGACGGTGTCTATCGAGCAGCATCAGGATTGGATCGCAGACTTCATCGACTACATGCGCGAACGTGACATCGAAACGGCCGAGGCGGATCCCGACGCAGAGAGCGAATGGGTGTCGCACGTCAACAAAGTAGCTGAATCGACAATGTACATGCTTGCAGATTCGTGGTATCTAGGCGCGAACATTCCCGGAAAGCCCCGTGTATTCATGCCGTACGCCGGCGGTGTGGGAACCTACCGCGAAAAATGCAACGAGATCGTCGACAACGGCTATCAGGGCTTCATCCTCAGCGCCGGAGGCGTTCGATCTGCGCCCTGATCTTGAAGGTCGTGAAATTCATGGAGTCCTGTCCCGAAGTTCGCGCGGTATTTGGGTGGCCCTTCGACAGGCTCAGAGCCCGCCCTGAGTCTACCGAAGGGGCGAGCGGATGGTAGTGTTCTTCCGTTTGTGGTGAGCAACGTTGTTTCCGCGCGGATAATGCAAGGGACAGTAACGGGGCGCTGCGCTTTGTCTGAAACGTGAGCGCCATGCGAAAGTCGGTAGGGGAGGGTTTCAAACCTTCCCGCCTGGTTTCGAGGACATTAGCGGCCACTATGCGGGTACGACCTGCTCGCCGGCACTGTTGAGGTGTTTTTCCATGCGACGAACCGAGAGGGTTTGAAACCCTCCCCTACAGCATCGCCTCACACAGAAGCCGTTGCTTGGAAGCCTGTCGAACCACCCCGACGTCTCCGCTTGGGTCGGGATTTATGCGCGCAATTCGCGACTCGGGGCACCAGGCTCAGCTCGAGCTTCCCAGCAGCATCACCGGTCGCTGGCCGCGATGCCTTCCAGGCGGACCACGCCAGCGCCCACGAGTCGGCCCAACTCGTCCGCCACTCCTATTTCGGCCAGGATTTCTTGGGCGTCCGAGCCTGGCTTCGGAGCGGCGCGGCCCGGTCGGACCGGAGTGCGCGACATCCGAGGCGCCGGCCCTGCGGTGGTGATCGGTCCCCAGTCTTCATGGTCGCGAGTGATGCTCAGGCCGTGACTTTTCACCCACGGGTGGTCCATCAGATCGCTCCACCTGGTGACTACCCGGTGCATCCCGATCCCTGCAGGGTTGAGTTTGCCGATCCATCCCTCGATTGAGCCTCGGACGAACTTGTCCTCCAGCGCTCGCTCCAAATCCTCGCCCTGCAGTCCGTCAACGCCCTCAAGGCCCGGAACGCGCGACATCTTGCCAAGCTCCGCCTTTCGCGCGCCGAGGAAAAGCCAGCCGTCCGCGGCCTTGTACGCTCGATGCAACGGTCCTGAGCCGAGAGTGCCCTGGCCTCGCGGTTCGTCCCAGGTCTTGCCGTCGTAATCCTGCACGATCGCCGATTGCAGCGTCATGGCCGTGTAGGCCAGTGCGCCGTCGACGTGCTGGCCTTCGCCGGTTCGTTTTCGATGCAGCAACGCCAGAGCGACGCCGTACGCCCCGAGGAGCCCAGTGCTGAAGTCGTTGATCGGATGTGGCTGAAGCTGCGGCTGACCGTCGCCCCCGAAGCGCGCCTGCATGCCGGTGGTGGCTTGCGCGAACTGCTCGTGTCCCGGTCGCTCGGCCCACGGTCCCAAGTGCCCGTAGGCATTCAACGAAGCGTAGACGATGTCGGGTTTCCGCTTGCGGACTTCGTCGTAACCCAGTCCCAAGGCTTCGATGCGTCCTTTCCGGTTGTTCTGGACTACGACGTCAGCGTCCTCGAGAAGGCGCCAGAACACGTAGCGTCCCTCTTCCGTTTTCAGGTCCAGCAGAATGCTGCGTTTGCCCCGGTTGACCGTGTTGTGGGAGGCGATGACGGGACCCCTGTTTGGGTCGTCGATCTTGATCACGTCGGCGCCGAACTCCGCGAGCGTCCTTCCGCATGTGGGTCCGGCGAGAATGATGCAGAGGTCGAGCACGCGAACCCCGTCGAGCGCCGAGCGCAGCGTTGAGTCGATCTTCTCGACCGGCGCGACTGAGGAACCGGCATTCGCTTCGGACAGAACCTCGTCACGATGTTGGTCAAGCGCCGGAGCCGGACCACGAACCGCGCCAGGCGTCCCCGACAGGCGTGGATTCACCCCCGGTTGCAGCATCTTCCCGAGCTTCGGGTCGTGAACTTCGATGACCATCTTGGACTCGCGGGCGTGGGAATGGTCGAGCCACTCGGCGCTTGTCCTGCACACGGCGCACTCGCTGCCCGCAGTCGCGATGTCGTCCTCCCATTGCTGCGCCGTTCGGGTCTTGAAGAGCTCGACCGTTCGCCGCCGTTGCTCCGTCGCGAGCCCAGGGTCGCGGGCCAGGCGCTCCCAGTCGGTCAATCCTTCCTCGTCCCACGACGTGATGCCCGCGGCCTCCACAAACTCTCGGAAGTTGCTGTTCGCGGAACCGAACATCACCCAGCGTCCGTCTTTGCACTCGAACTGGCCGGACCAGGTGCTGCCGAGAGCCGGAGGAGGGGGATCGGCGTTCTGGACGCGATGTCTGCTAAAGGCCGCGAACGTGGCGTCGAACATCGGGACCTCGATGCGTTGGCCGACGCCGTCACGCTCACGGACCCCCAACGCGACGGCTATGCTGACCGCGGACTGAAACGCCGTGAACGAAGAGGAGATGGGTATGGCGGTGTATATCGGCAGACCGTCTCCGGCGCCGAACAGGGGACCTCGGAAGGAAGTCGTCGCGGCTGCAACGATGCCCTCCCAGGCGGGGATTGCCGAGCGCGGGTCGTCGGAGGCAAACCCCGGCATCGAGCAGTACACGAGCCTCGGATTGGCCGCAGCGGCAGCCTCCGCTCCAAGCCCGAGTCTGTCCATGACGCCTGGGCGGAAGTTCTCCAGCAGCACGTCCGCCGAGGCGATGAGCGCCTGTGCCCGCTCAACGTCCGCGGGGTCCTTCAGATCGAGGGCGATGGACCGCTTGCCCCGATTCCAGGTCGCGTTGGCAGGCGTGTCCCAGCGGGGACCCTCCGGAGGATCGATTTTGACCACGTCTGCGCCTTGGTCCGCCAGCAACATTCCCGTCAGCGGTCCGGCAACGAACTGACCGAAGTCCAACACCTTGATCCCATCTAGCGCGCCCATAGCTCTCACATCTCCGATTCCTGTCTCGTTATCGCGATTGTTGTCCATCATCCGCAGCATCATACGCCAACGACTTGCGGCTGACGAGTCATTAGTGGTTGATGACGACGCAGGAGAACTCACCCGTGACACGGCCGGAGACCTTCAGGCACGGGCAATTCCACCGGCGGCGTGGCAGTGACGCAAGAACATGTACTCAAGGTCCTCGGCGTCTGACCAGTTCAGCCCGCTACACCACGCCTTCGAGGCGGTTGATGATCAGTCCGGTTGGCAGCTTCGGGTAGAAGCAGGTGGACTTGGTCGGAAGGCGTTGGCTGTCTCTAACGATGGCTTCGAACGGCTGCAGGTCTATGCCGTGGAGGATGAACGCCATCTGCACCGCCCCATTCTGGACGGCGCGGTTGACGCCGGCAGCGACGAGCGAGAAATGTTCCGCGATTGACCAGATGGTAGTATGGGGACTGGCGCAGGCAGGCGTCGAGGCGCTCGTGCCTCCGTCGACAGCGCCGCAATCCCATTCATTCCCACGAGGACATGCATGCCTTTCGCAAGCGTAAACGGCACGGAAATCTACTACGAGGTCCATGGCGACGGCCCGGCTGTCGTGTTCGCCCACGGATCCGGCGGCAACCACCTCGCATGGTGGCAGCAGGTTCCGTTCTTCTCGGAGCATTACACCTGCATCATCTTCGATCATCGAAGCTTCGGTCTGACCGGTGACGAAGCGGAACCCAAGGGCCGAAGCGCCTTCGCTGACGATCTCAAGGGGTTGCTCGACCACCTGGATATCGACCGAACAGCCGTGGTCGCGCACTCGATGGGGGGCCGCACCGGATTGGGCTTCACGCTGCGGAATCCCGGGCGAGTCTGGGGCCTGGTGTTTTCCGGCTCGAACGGCGGCGCGGTCAACGACGAGGCGAGACAGGTCCGCGAAGAGCATCAAAGCCGCGAGCCGGACCGTCCTCCGGGCACGCTCAGAGCTCTGTCGTTGGGCTTCACGGCAGCCAATCCGGAGATGGCTTTCCTCTACAGACAGTTCATGCGTCTCAACCCGAAGCATGAGCCCGACTTCCTGGCGGTGCCGCCGGGATTTCGAGGCTCCACGCACGAGCGACTCACGGAATCGGGCGTGCCGGTCCTGTACATCGTCGGTGAGGAAGACGCGCTCATCGCGCCGAGAACCATCGAGATCGCGTCTTCACTGGTCCCCCAATCCAAGCTCGTCACGATGCCCGGCGCGGGACACTCCGTCTACTACGAGCAACCGGAGGCGTTTAACGACCTCGTGCACGGGTTTCTGACGGAGATCATGCCGCCGGAGGTCGCCGACGCGTAGGCGCGCGGTGGCGCCTACGCCGTTCATAGCCAAGCCCCTTCTGCCTGGCTACTCCGTGGCGTGGAGTTCGTGCAGGTTCATCTCTGCGTCCCCGACGGCCAGGCCGCCGCAGATGATTTTGCCGGTTATGATCAGGTCGGGCGGAGACTCGGTTGAAGGGTCACTTTGCTCACGCATGTCTTCGACGCCGCCCATGGTAACAGAGGGCGTGAGAGCGACTCGCCATTCCAGCGGCGCCTTGACCATCACCCCGCCGCAGATGACGGTCACATCGAGAATTGCAGGGGCATCTGCTATCTCGGCGCCCGTGAGGTCGAGCTCGACCCCGCCGCAGATCGCCCTGACGGCCCCTCCGGTGAACGGTTGCGACATCACCTCTTTTTCGGCGCCACCGAAAACAGCGACCTCGTTGACGGAGCCTTCTCCGTAATCCTGGGCAAGGTATCGGCGTTTCGCCAGAAGAGCGGCGACGAAGCCAGCCACTTGCAGGCCGATTAACGCGATGACGATCCGTGCCAACAGCTTCTTTGCACTCATGCTAACGCGCTCCCTTCTCCGGTTTTTGGTCTACTGCAATACCTCTCGCACTCCTGCGGTGACCTGGTCTCTGTCGGGAATGCAGAACTGTTCCATGATGGGGGCGTAGGGGATCGGCACGTCTGGGGCACACACCCGTTTGACCGGGGCCTTCATCGCCCGGAACGTCTCGGGGTCCTCGGTGATCAGCGCCGCGATCTCGGCTGCCGCGCCGCACGTGATGCACGCCTCGTCCACGATGACCACGCGACCGGTCTTCCTCACCGATGCGCGAATGGCGCCGGAGTCCATTGGGACCAGCGTCCTGGGGTCGATCACCTCGGCGGAAATCCCTTCGGCCGCCAGCGTTTCGGCAGCGGCCAAGGCTTCGATCACCATTTTCGAGATCGCCACGATCGTGACGTCGCTGCCCTCGCGCTTGATGTCGGCCACGCCGATCGGCACCGTATACTCCTCTTCAGGCACGTGTCCGGTTATCCCCATTCTAGGCAGCATCTGGTCCTCGAAGAACATCACCGGGTTGTTGTCGCGAATCGCGCTCTTCATCAGGCCTTTCGCGTCGTACGGCGTGGTGGGCATGACGATCTTCAGACCCGCCAGGCCCATGAACATCGGGTGCGGGCTTTGCGAGTGCTGGGCGGCCGCCGAACGGCCTCCGCCAGTCGATGCTCGGAAGACGATGGGGAACGCCGCCTGCCCGCCGAACATGTAGTGGATTTTGGACATCTGGTTGACGATCATGTCCATCGCGGTGAACGCGAATGTCATCATGCCGGGACTGACGATGGGACGGAACCCGCTGCCCGCGGCGCCGATGCTCGCGCCGACGTACGCCTCCTCGGAGATGGGGCACACGCGGATCCGCGCTTCGCCAAACTCTTCCGTGAGACTGTTGAGGTTCCCGACGGAGCCTGCCAGGTGGAACACGCGGTCGTCGCGTCGCATCTCCTCTTGGAAGGCCTCCAGGATGGCATCGTCGATACTGAGTTCTCTCATGGCATCCACTCAATTCTCAGGCTGGCTCCTGAATTGCAAAGTCCTAGAGTTTCACCGGGTCGTGTGCTGGTGAGGGGACTGGGGTTCGACAGGCTCACCCCGAACGGAAAAATACTCTTCTCCGTTCGCCCTGAGCCTGTCGAAGGGCCCCGGGCGGTCTCGCCATCATGGCGCGAAAACCTCGAGCAGCGCGTCCTCGGGTTTGGGCATGGGGCTGGCCTTCGCGAACTCGACGGCCTGTTGGACCGCTGCTTCAACTTCGGAATCGATCCCGTCAAGGACAGGCCTGGTCGCGATGTCCTGTTCGAGCAGTCGGCTCGCCAGCTTGGGAATCGGATCGAACTCGGCGTCCGAGCCGTCCGGCGGGGCTTCGTCGGAGGCGGTCTTCTGCTCCGCGTGTCCTCGCCATCTGTGCGTCTTGCATTCGACCAAAGTCGGCCCGCTTCCCGCCCTGGCCCTGAGCACGGCCTGCTCGACCGCTTCGTACACGGCGATGATGTCGGAGCCGTCCACGGTGATGCCGGGCATGTTGTACGACACCGAGCGTGAAGAGACATCCTCGACCGAAAGGGCGTAGGACGCGGGCACTCCGATGGCCATGCCGTTGTTCTCGCAAACGAAGATCGCCGGAAGTTTCCAGATCGACGCGAGATTCAACGAGCCGTGAAACGCTCCCTCGTTGGACGCTCCGTCGCCGAAGAATGCGACGGCCACCCCGTCGCTGCCTTCGAGTTGGGCAGCCAGCGCAGCTCCGGTGGCGATCGGCATGCCCGCGCCGACGATGCCGTTGGCGCCCAACATCCCAACGCCGAAGTCGGCGATGTGCATCGAACCGCCTCTGCCATGGCAGTAGCCGTTGCTTCGGCCGAAAAGCTCTGCCATCATCAGCTTGATGTCCGCGCCTTTTGCGATGGTGTGGCCGTGCCCCCGGTGGGTGCTGACGATCTTGTCGGTGACCCTCAGAGCGGTGCAGACGCCGACGGCCACGGCTTCCTCGCCGATGTAGGCGTGGACCACGCCCGGAATGTTTCCGGCGTGGAACTCCTGGACGGCAAACCGCTCGAAGGTTCGAATGGTGACCATCTTTCGGTACATTTCCAGCATGACTTCAGGGCCCAACGCCATGGCGGCCTCCCTCGCGGTTCACGGCAATATCAGGTTCGACGGGGCAATTGTACTCCTGAGGCAGATGTTCCACCATAGACCGCCATTACAGCCGGAGCGAGGCAATCGGCGTGAGGGTCGTCCCTTATCGCTTCAATCCGACGACGATGAGGTGCTCGCCTGCGTCGGCGTATTCCGGCCGATCGCACAGAGCGAGCTCCAGGTTGAGGAGACGGTTGGCGGCAGTCGAGTCCGTCGTAATCCTATCCATCGCTATCCCGCTGGTTGACAGAGGGTTGGCGGCGGCCACTGTTGGCTGTCAGTCCAAATGGGACAGATTGTTAATAGAGACTTTGAGC
>CAZPQQ010000032.1:0-35126 GCA_964588665.1 uncultured Dehalococcoidia bacterium
CCGGAATCCTCGACCCGGAAAACGACCTGTTCATGCGCGCGTTCGACGAACTCGGGGCGTCGGAAGATGAGTATTCGTCGGCCGGCGCATCTCCGATCACCCGCGGCTTCGGCGACTTTCTGGTGCGCACTGGCCTCGAGGGCGATTTCATAGACGTGCTCACCGTCCTGTACGTCACCGAGGGGACCTATCTCGACTGGGGCACGCGGCTGCTGGCCGAAGGCAAGCGCCCGGAAAGCCCGATCTACCGCGAGTGGATCGACATTCACGGCCCTGATGTTCTTGGCGATCTGGTGGCGTGGATGGGCCGGTTCCTCGACGACGCCGATTTGAGTGCGCGGCAAGACCGGACAGAGGAACTGTTCCACACGGCGCTGCGATACGAATATCTGTTTTGGCAGGCAGCCTACGACGGCGACGCCTGGATCGACGACTGAGGCAGGGCGCCCAGATGAAAGAACGAGAACGGCCAACCAAAGGTGAGCGTCGGGAACGCAAACGCAGAAAACGCCGCAAGATGGGCGTCAGCGGCCAGGGCGTCCGGATGTTGCTCAACATCATACGCAGGCGAAGCGACGATGCGAAGCGCAAATAGGCGGCGATGTCGCGTATTGCGAACACTCCACTCGCGGGGTTCCATTAGCAGTCATCTAGTCTTGACCGATTGTTGAGCAAGGTTAACAGCGGCGAATATCGCGTTGATTCGTTAAATGGTCACCTCCTCCGTTCATCCTGAGCCTGTCGAAGGACCCCCAGGCGCCAAGTCTCGCCTACTGATCGGCGGGTCCATGTCCTGCGCGAGGGCAATCGTGACACGCCAGCGTCTCGGATCGGTCGTTTGTGCATTGATGGGGGACCCTTCGACAAGCTCAGGGCGAACGGATGAAGGGGTCTTGCGTGCAAACGGTTGTAAAACGTCCAGTTGACTCGACAGACCTCTACCGGATTCGTGGCCAACCAGTATCTTGTCGCAAACGGAGGTCGAAAACGATGCCTGAAGCACGCACAGTACGCCGAGCGATGACCATCGCCGGGTCCGACTCCGGCGGAGGGGCGGGCATCCAGGCCGACCTCAAGACATTTGCCGCGTTGGGCGTTTACGGGACATCGGCCATCACCGCCGTGACCGCACAGAACACTCTCGGTGTCACGGCCGTCGAAGAGTTGCCGGTCTCGCTCATCCAATCGCAAATCGACGCGATAATCAGCGACGTCGGCGCCGACGCAGTCAAGACCGGGATGCTGTCGAGCCCGGAGATCATCGAGGCGGTTGCGGCGAAGATACGCGAACACGGACTGTCACCGGTCGTTGTGGACCCCGTCATGGTGGCGAAGGGCGGAGACAGATTGCTGCAGGAAAGGGCTGTCGAGACGTTGAGAGACGTTCTCGTGCCGCTCGCAGCGGTCGTGACTCCCAACGCGCCCGAAGCTGAAGTTCTGACCGGAAGTGAGGTTCGCACAGTCGACCAAGCCCGCGCGGCCGCGAAGGTGTTTGTGGATGAGATCGGCGCCGGGTGCGCCGTCGTCAAAGGCGGGCACCTCGCAGGCCCCGCGACCGACGTTCTGTATGTTGACGGCGCTTTCACCGAGTTCACGCAACCTCGCATCGACACGAAGAACACACACGGCACCGGTTGCACGTTCGCCTCGGCAGTGGCTGCCGGCCTGGCTAAAGGACTCACCGTCCACGAGGCTGTGGCGCAGGCCAAGGAGTACGTCACCGAGGCGATACGCACCACGTTCCCGATGGGCGGCGGGCACGGTCCGTTGAACCACTTTCACCGATTCTGGAAGGAGTGATTCATGCCTCTATACCTGACTGAAGCCGACGTGACGGGCCTGTTAACGATGGGCGACGCCATAACAGCCGTGGAGGCGGGATTCAAAGCCCTGGCGGATGGACAGGCGTCCAACGTCCCAAGGACACGCCTTCAGCTTCCAAACGGCGCGTTCAACATGATGTCCGCCGCGGCGCCCGGTTTGGGCGTCATGGGACTCAAGGCGTACGGAGTCGGCGGAGGGCGTCGCGGAGGATTCCACGTGCAGCTCTCGAGCATCGAGACCGGTGAGTTGCTGGCCATCATGGAGGCGTCCGCGCTGGGCCAGATCAGGACTGGCGCGGCCAGCGGAGTCGCGACCCGGCACATGGCCCGCGACGATGCTTCGACCGTGGGCGTGATCGGCGCTGGATACCAATCCAGAAGCCAACTCGAGGCGGTGTGCCGCGTGCGAGACATCGCTCGCATCAAAGTGTTCAGCCCGACGAAAACGCGTCGCGACGCCTACGCCTTGGAGATGGGCGAACGACTCGGCGTCGAAGCAGCGGCGGTCGGGGACGCTGAGACGTGTGTGCGAGATTCAGACATCGTCCTGGTTATCACCAGCGCGTCGGAACCGGTCATCCAGGGCGAATGGATCGCTCCCGGAACCCATGTCAACGCGGCCGGAGCGAACAGCCGGACACGCCGCGAGTTGGACGTCGAGGCTGTCCGACGAGCGAATGTGATCGTCGTCGACGACATCGCTCAAGCCGAGACCGAGTGCGGCGATCTCCTCTCCGCGGTCGAGGCGGGCGCGGTCCGCTGGGAGCATGTTCGAGGCCTGGCCGAGGTCGTCGGAGGCGTGACGCCCGGTCGCAAGTCTCCGAGCGACGTGACGCTGTTCGAGTCACAAGGCATTGCCCTCGAAGACATCGCTGTCGCCAAGCACGTCTACGAGCAGGCCAAGCTTCAAGGCGTCGGCGTCGAGCTCTGACCGTCAGGCCAACTGGACCCGAGAACAAGATTCCCCACGGCGAGCCTGTTCCACCGTTGACGCCCGCTGCCTAGCGTCGCGTTCCTTCGGGACGCCAGCCGGGTCCGAAAAGGCGCCCCGCCTCGCTCTGATCGATGGTGCGTACCACTCACGTATGGGTCATCTGTAACTTTTCTGCGCCCTTCGCCCCTGCCACAATCGCGACATACGGCGCTCGAAAGGCCTCATCGCGCTCATCGGTGCAGGCTTGAGCAAGCGAAAGGAGGCGTCATGCTGCAGGATCTCATTTCCGATCAAAATCGCACCGTGGACCTGGCGCAGGGCCAATTGGTGGTGATCGCCGCTCGCTGGGTGTTGGTCGTTGCCGGTCTGCTTCTGGCTTTATGGGATCCGCAAGGTATGGGCGTACTGCGGGCGCAAATCGTCCTCATTCTCGGCCTGGCGGTTTCGAACTTCTTCCTTCAGGGACAGTTCCTGAAGAAGCGTCCTGTGCTGACGAACATACTGTACGGCGCCAGCGCCGCGGACATCGCTGTCATATCCGCGATCGTAATGGTCCAGGGCGGCTTCGGATCGCACGTATACGTCTTCTATTTCCCGGCTCTGTTGGCAATATCGGTGGCGTTCCCGCCTGTTGTTACGGTAGGTTTTGCCGCGTCCGCCATGGGCGCCTATGGCCTGATATCGATGGCAACGATCAACGTCGGCGACGAGGTCACACTGGTCGCTCGGTTGATCACGATGGCTGCTGTTGCGATGTGCGGCGCGGTGTACCAAAACGTTCAGCAAGAGCGCTGGGCAGCGGCCGACGAGACCCCAACCGCGACGCCTGAAGCGGTCGTCAACGGACGGTCGGACGATGAGACGCCAAGGGAGTCGATACTGTTCCAGACGGCGGAAGGAGTTTAACGATGCAGAACTCAAACCACGAGAAACGTGCATTGGCGGAAGATATCTTCTACGGTCAGGTCGTCATCAACTGGGCGAGATGGTTCGTGGTTGCCGTCGGAATCGCGCTGATCCTGTGGACGGCGGAAGAAGAATCCCTGGCAGTTCTCGGGGTCATACCCGTCGTCGCGATAATGGGAATCAACTTCTACTTGCATGGGCGACTTCTGGCGGATCGGCCAGCCAATCCGGTCCTTGTCGCGGTCACGAGCTTTTTGGACCTCGCGGTCATAACAACGCTGGTCTTGGTCTGGTCGGAACAGAACGGACTCGCGAGCCCGTTCTTCATCCTGTACTACCCGGTGGTCCTGGCATTCGCATTCGTGATGCCGCCGAAGATCTCGATTCCGTTCACCGTCGTGACTGTTGGCGCCTATGCGGCCGCATGTATACTTGCCGACCCGGAGATTCTCAACAGCGTCGCCTACGTGAAGGCGTTGGTGTTGAGAGCGATAACCCTCGGAGCGATGGGCGGACTGGCGGCCTACTACTGGCGGACCGAAAGCGGCCGTCCACGATTGAACGTTGGCGCCCAAAGCGTAGACCGAGACGAGACGACGGTTGCCTAGCTCCACTCTACGCGGGTCACTGCTCCGGCCGAGGCGGTCGACTCGCGGCCGGACGAGCTGTTGATTTGCAGGCCAGCAGAGGAGGCATGAGGCGATGACCAGCATCCTACGTCGAGTCAGGCTGCTGCTGAGGAATTGGCTGGGGGCGTTGTTCGCTCCGGCGGAGGACCCGCGGCAGGCCTTGGCAGACTCGTCCCACCAGCACCGGGCGCTGCTCGCCCGCGTGCAGCAAGCTCAGCAGAACATCGCTTCGTCTCGGTCCCAATTGGAGGGCAAGACTTCACAGGTTCGCGAGCGGTTGCCCCAATTGGAAGAACGGGCGCGTCAGGCGCTGACCGGCGGCCGAGAAGACCTGGCGCGGCTGGCATTGCAGCTTCGCCAAGTCGCGTCCGAGGAGGTTCGAACGCTGGAAGGGCAGGTCAGAGAACTCGAACACGAGGAACAAGCAATCGTCTTGGTCAAGGAGCGATTGGAGTCCGAAATCGGGGCTTTCGAGGTCCGACAGCAGATGCTGAGAGCGCGATACGACACCGCGGAAGCGCAGGTGCAGGTGAGAGAGGCCATGACCGGCGTATCCGACGACCTGACCGGACTGGGCGCCGCGCCGGAGCAGACTGAGCAACGAACCGAGTCCATGCAAGCCCAGGCGTCGGCCATCGACGAGTTGGTTCAACTGGGCGTATTGGACATGTCCGGCCAGATTGACGGCGAACCCCTGATGCGACCGCTCCATGACGACGAATCGACGGTGGCGGTCGAAGAGCGCCTCGCAGCCCTCAAAAGCGAGGTTGGCGGAGTCTAGGGGCCGCCACACGACCGACGTCTATGCGCCTGATGTCGGTAAACGATGCCTCGGGTTCGGATGCGTCAGAACGGCCGGGTTGACGAGGTTGTCGGGCATCTGCCCGTTCAGGACCCGGCAGACTTCACGGGCCGCGCGCTGCTCCAATTCGAGCGTTGCCTCTTGCGAGAAGAACGCCGTGTGGGGCGTCACCAGTATGTTGTCGAGCCCGAGCAGCGGCGTCTCGGGCGGCGGCACGTCGTCCACCATGACGTCGAGGCCGGCGCCGGCAATCTGACCGGACGTCAGTCCGCCGTACAGGGCGGCCTCGTTGATCAACGGGCCGCGGGCGCAATTCACCAGGAATGCGTCGGACTTCATCAACTCAAGCTCTTTGGCGCCGATCAGGTTCTGGGTCTCATCCGTCAGAGGCGAGTGCAGCGACACGAACTCAGACTCGCGGAGCAGCGTGTCCATGTCCACCAATCGAGCCCCGTATTCCTCGGCTGTCTCAGCGGACACGTACGGATCGGCGGTCAGAACCTCGAGCCCGAATGCCCGAGCCTTTTCGCAGACGGACTTGCCAATTCTGCCGAATCCGACGATCCCCAGGGTCTTTCCTCGAAGCCGCATGATCCTCATCGTTAGCGGGACGCTGCCCCAGCCGGTGGTCTTGACCGAGTTGTCGAGCATCGCCACACGCCGATTCCAGGTCAGTAGCAGCGCCATGACATGGTCCGAAACCTCGTCCACGCAGTAGTCGGGCACGTACGTCACCGCCATGCCGAGTTCGGTCGCCGTGTCGACCGCGATGTTGTCGAATCCGACACCGAATCGACCCACCGCGATGCAATTCTTCGCGGCGTGAAGAACTGCCGGCGTGACCTGTGCGAAACAAGTCATGATCGCGTCGACGTCCACAGCGAGCGAGGCCAATGTGGCTTCGCTCGCGTCCGGGGCAACGATCGCCTCGGCGCCCGCCTCGTCCCTCAGCACGGTCTCTTCAGGTTCGGTGGTCGGCCAAACGTGGTCTGTGATCAGGACTTTGAACGACATGTTGACTCTCCTGGTTTGGGCAAAGCACTGAAGGCAGTGATTGATCGGTCGGCCGGAATTCCGTGCGGAGACGGGTCCAGGCCCAGGTGATGTGTAGTTCGCGGCCCCGACCTATATCCCGCTCACATCGCCATTGGCTTGAACATGCAGCCTTCTACAAAGATGTCGAAAAAATCGGGAGTGGATTCAAGCTCCACGTGAGTGATGTTCCATGCCAGATCCTCGGCTCGGCGCCTGAGTTCTTTGGACAGCAGCATGATCGTCGCGCCTTCCAGGGCCGCGTTGCCGACCTTGGAGATGTTCGCGGGCGAGAAGTTCGCGATGAACCCGATGCCCAAGGCGTTCTCGACGTTGATGTAGTTGGCAAAGCCCCCGGCCAGGTAGAGGCGAGACACTTCTTCGATGGGCGTCTGGTACTCCCGCAGCAGAATGAACTGTCCGGCGTAGTTGGCGGACTTGGCCTGCGCCAATGAACTGATGTCCGCTCGGTTCAGTGACATCTGTCTTTCGGGCGCGAAAATGAACTCGTTTTGACCGTTGGTGAAGGCGCCAAGCTCGGTGATCATCTCGTTTCGCCGAAGCTCAGCCAGCAGGTCCACCAACCCCGATCCGCAGATGCCCTGAGGTTCCGCGTGGCCGATCGTCTGGATGGCCGCCGCGCCGTCTTCTATCCGCACCGATTCCACGGCGCCGTCGTAGCCCGGCATTCCGTAGGCGATCTGCCCGCCCTCGAAAGCGGGACCCGCGGGACATGACGCGGCTATCAGCCGATGGCGGTTGCCGATGACGACCTCGGTGTTGGTCCCAACGTCGACAATCATCACGGTGTCCTCTTGCTCGTCGATTCCGACGGCCAGCAGGTCGGCGGTGACGTCGGCGCCCACGTGGCACCCGATCAACGGGCCGCCGTATACGCGCGCGTCGGGAAACACCCTCAGCTCCATCTCCCGGGCCGTGAACGAAAGAGAGGTTGTTTCTCGCTCGCCGTTCAGCAGCTCGATCTCGGTGACCGACCTGTACGGTTTTTCGCCGATAGGTTGAACGTCCAGCCCGAACAGAAGGTCTCGCATCGTGGAGTTGCCCACGATTACGACCTCGTAGATGTTTCTGCGGTGGAACCCGAGGGTGCGGGCCATGTCTCCGATCTCGAAGTTGATCGACGACAGCATCACCTGGCGGAGCTCGCCGTTGTAGCTTCCGCCGTCGTAGGAGATGCGGTGCATGATGTCGCTGCCGCCGAAGCGCTGCGGGTTCTCGAACGACGCGGTGTGCAAGATTGCGCCGGTCTCGAGATCGACTAAGTTCATCACAACGGTCGTGGTGCCCGCGTCGATCGCAAGGCCGTAGATCTTGCCGCGGTAGGCGTCTATCCGTTGACCGTTGAAGCAGACGTCGTCTCCGGATCGGGTCGTGTGCGGGTCGAGTTCGACCTCCCGCCGGATCGAATCGGTCAATATTCGCGGCTGGCGACGCAGCACCGCGAACTCGATGTCGGCCTGGGCGTCCACGATGCGCGATTGACAGGCAAGGCGGTAGTTGTCGCGCAAAAACCGCTCGGACTCGGTCGGCGGGTCGAGGGCGTCCATACCGCGCTTGATCTCGACGATGCACTCGTGGCACTCACCGGTGCGCGCGCAGGATGTCGGAACGCGTAGCTTGAGATTGTCAGCGTAGTCGAACAGCGACTTTCCAGCGGCTAAGTCCAGTTCTTGCCCGGAGTGGTGGAGCGGCGACATCGCGTTAAGCCGCCGTGTTGCAGGTCAAGGCGTCAGCCCTCCTGTCCTGATTCGATCAACCGCTTCAGGTTCTTGTGATCGCTCTCGAGCTGCTTCTTTATCCTCATGCTCATCAACGGTCCGGCCAATGCCGTGATCCCGCCCGGCGCGGCCTCCGTGACCGTGTGGAGCTTGGCGCCTTGTCCGACCGCTTCGACGGTGTAGGCCATCATCATGGGAAACGGCCCCGATGTGCTGCGAACGGTGTAACGCCTGCCAGGATCGAACTCGGTCACCTCGAACTCATGCTCCAGGCTTTTGCCCATGGCTCGGTTCACGATCCGGCAAGTCGTCCCGACGCCGACGGGACCCTCCGAAGTCTGGACCGCTTCCACCGCATTCTCGGCCCACTGGGTGAACTTCGAGATATCAGCTATGAAATCCAGCACTACGCCAACTGGCCGATCGATTGTTATTTCGAGTTCAACTCTCAACGCCTGTTGCCTCTTAGTCTTGCTACGACAAGTGTATTACTTCCATGCCCGCGTTTCCACCTGATTAAAGATGAGAAGCGATTGGGTGTGTCGCATGACTGACAGGCTATCAGCGAACGCTATGGGCAACTGTGCGATTCTGCCCAACCCCTTCGCCATTCGATCTGGTATGTGCTCGACCATCGCGGCGACTGCTCATCTTGTGCATTTGTCGCCTTGACGTAATCGAATTTCGTGGTTTAGTTGTGGGTTCGTTCGGGTAGGGATCACGAAGAAGAGGCATGACATTGCACAATCGCGGCGCCTCCCTTGCGGGCGGCTTCGCGGCTGCGTGTTGCTGTGATGCACGACGTGGCGCCTTAGTTGGAGCGTCTCGATGAAGTGGCGGCCAACATTTGAGGCCACGGCGCTGTTCACTGTCGAGAACTCTGAACTAAAGCTGGTTCGTGTTCGGCGGGACGGCAACCCCTTTGAGGTCGCTCAGTTACTCAGTCCGGCTCGATTTAGAAGACCAGTGAGGAGGTTGTCGTGGTGGTCTATTGGGTTGAGGCGTCTGAAGGCGGTAGACGGATGACGGTGGTCGATTATTGAGGCTTCGTTCGAGGCTGTGTCCGCGACTGACGACCACGATGGCAGACGGTGGCGATACTCATGTCCAGTGCGATCATTTGACGGACAGAAGTCGGACGACGGCAAGCATCGCGTATGAAAATGGTATGAATAAGACTTTCATGCGTGCTAAACGTTTGAGGAACCCCATCGGTTTTGGTATGCTGAACTAGCGGTAATCAATGACGAATATGGGGTTGATCGTGTCAATCTTGAACGATTGCGTGGATGCGCCCAGATCGCATTGGCGCCGACAAAACAAGCCTTTTGAGTTTTGTTGACAGAATTCGTAACAATCCGATATAGTGTGGCTGAATCACTTAAGAATTGAGGGATATTCGATGGACCAACTAGATGTCAGGATAATCACCCATCTACAGGAAGACGGAACCGCCACCAATGCTGGCATCGCCAGGCAGGTCGGTGTGAGTGAAGAGACAGTCCGCCGAAGGCTC
Organism: uncultured Dehalococcoidia bacterium; assembly: GCA_964588665.1. Classification (GTDB taxonomy): domain Bacteria; phylum Chloroflexota; class Dehalococcoidia; order Lucifugimonadales; family UBA1123; genus UBA2160. Next base: position 9,382 of record CAZPQQ010000032.1, read on the forward strand.
AAGAGGCTTATGGCCGACAAGTTCATCAAAGTCGTCGCGGTGCCTGACGCGGTTCGCATGGGGTATCAGTCGCAGGTGATAATCGGCCTACAGGTCGACGCCGACAAGGTCGACGCCGTAGCCGACGAGCTCGCCACGATGGATGAAGTCACATGGGTCTCGGTTACCACCGGGTCCTTCGACATCTTCGCTTGGGCGACGCTCAAGTCGTCCGAGGCCCTGAGCGATTTCCTGCGCAAGCGCGTTGGATTGATCGTAGGCGTTCGGAAGATGGAGACCTTCATCAACCTCGCCAGCAAGAAGGAAGAGTTCGGCATCAACATGGGAGCGGTGACGCTCTAACGTCGATCCCCTTCCAAACCGTCCTTCCCGTCGTCGGTTGTCTTCGTAAGGCAAGCGGCAGAGTATCGTTGTTCAGTCGTCGTTGAATCTACAGCGACCAGACCGCTGTAGATTCAACGATATCACTGCCCCGCACGTGCGACTTTGTTGGAGCCGTCCCCTGTGCGTGTCTGAACGGAAATCCGTTAGACGCACGATGGCAACATCCGCATTACGCCGCGAGCAGAATCTCGATCCACGGCGATCGTTCCCGTCAATCGAATCGACAGGTCGTAAGCCGTCTTCGGTGAGTTTGACACGCGCTCAAGATTGAACGTACCATGGTTGTGCGAATGCTGTTGAGGGGTGACAACACTGTGGAGTTGAACGAGCCAACGACGCTCTTGTCAGCCGTGGGCGTCTACGTTGGGTCGCTCAAAGAAACTGACGACACGGTTCACAACGAACTGCGTAGATTCGTCGGCTGGTGTGGCCCCGACCGAGTCCTGACAGGAATCGCCCCTTCCGTTATCGGCGGCTACGCTGACAGCGTGGCCGGCACCGGCACCACCCCATTAGCGGCCGAACGACTCCAGGTCGTGCGCAAGTTCCTCACCTACGCGAAGAAAAAAGGCATGATTGAAATCAATCTTGCCCAGCATGTTCGGATTCGCAAACCTCGAGTCAGAAAAACCGCGGGCGGCCAGGCTGTTGACAGGGACGCGGTCGGGCTTACGCCTGAAGGGCACGCCCAACTCGTCACGCAACTCGATGAACTGAAAAGCCAGCGGGCGCCATTGGCCGTGGAAATCCAAAAAGCGGCCGCTGACAAAGACGTTCGTGAAAACTCTCCGCTTGAAGCCGCACGCGAACAACTCGGACAGGTGGAGGCCCGCATCCGCGAGATTGAGGCCACCCTGCTCAAAGCGGTGATTCTTGATCCCAAGAACCCGAAAGAAGTGGTCGTGGTTAGTCTGGGCACCGTGGTATGGGTGCAGGACGTGGAATCGGGTCGTAAGTCGCGTTACACAGTGGTGAGTGCGTCAGAAGCGAACCCAATGGACTCGAAGATCTCAGACGTGTCTCCTCTTGGCAAAGCCTTCCTGGGGAAACTCAAAGGCGGTGAGGCGCAGGCCGAAACTCCGAGAGGCACGGTTCGGTACAAGATTCTGGGCGTCTCCTGAAACGGACCCCTTCCCCTTGAATACTCGATGAAAGGCCGCGTCAGCGGCCTTTGTTTTTTGAGAAGCCGTTGTCATTTCGAACTGGATGCTGCAGACGCATAGATCTCACGGACGCGCTTCGCAAGCAGCATCGGATCTGCCCGGACACCGCCGAACCGACTTCCAACCCAATGGAGCGTGAGACCACATGACTGCTCGAGTCGCCGAATCGGACGCACGGTCGCTGATCGAGATTCTGAAACGCCGTGTTGAAGGCGAGGTGCGTTTCGACAAGATGACACGCGTCCTGTACAGCACCGACGCCAGCATCTACCAGATCGAACCCATTGGCGTTGTGATTCCGCGCACCGCCGACGATGTGATCGCCGTGATCGAGACCGCGGAGCGCCACGGTGTCACGGTGCTCCCCAGGGGTGGCGGCACAAGCCTGGCCGGACAGACCGTCGGTCAATCCATCGTCATGGATTTCTCGAAGTACATGCGCAACGTTATCGAGGTGAACCCGGAAGAACGCTGGGTTCGCACTCAACCCGGCATCGTGCTCGACACGCTCAACCGCCACGTGGCGCCTCACGGTCTTCAGTTCGCGCCCGACCCGAGCACGTCCAGTCGAGGCAACGTCGGCGGCGCCCTCGGCAACAACTCGTGCGGCGCTCATTCGATCATGTGGGGAAAGACCATCGACAACGTCCACGAACTCGATGTCGTGTTGTCCGACGGGCAAACCGCCCATTTCGCGGAGCTCAACGGAGGACAACTCGAGACCAGGATGCGCGCCTCCGGGTTGGAAGGCGACATCTATCGGAAGCTGTTTGACATCGGCGAAGAGAATCGAGACGAGGTGCTGAAACGCTATCCGAAGATTCAGCGCCGTGTCTCCGGCTATAACTTGGACGAATTCGTGGGCGGCAGCGACTTCAACATGGCCCGGTTTGTCGTGGGTTCGGAAGGGACGCTGGTCACCATTACAGAAGCGAAGCTTCGTCTCGTCCCCAAACCTAAGGTGGCCGCTCTGTGCGTTGTGCACTGCACTGAGCTGAACGAATCCATGGAAGCGACCGTTGCCGCCCTCGAACTCGATCCCGCTGCCGTCGAACTGATCGGCAGCATGGTCCTGCGTCAGGCCAAATCCAACCTGGCCTACGCACGCATTACCGATTTCATCGAAGGCGACCCCGAGGCGATACTGGCGGTCGAACTAACGGGCGACTCGGATTCCGAAGTGTCAGCCAAGATGGATCGCCTTGAAGAGCGTTTGGCGCGAGCGGGCCTCGGCTACGCGTTCGTGAGGTTGGTCAAACCGGAGGACCAGGCGAAGGTATGGGACGTTCGAAAGGCCGGACTGGGTTTAATGATGAACGTGCCGGGCGATGCCAAGCCACTGCCGTACGTCGAGGACACCGCCGTGGCGCCCGAGGTGCTGCCCGAATTCGTGCGAAGGTTCGACAAGATCGTCCGGGACCATGGAACCGAGGCCGGGTATTACGGCCACGCCAGCGTCGGCTGCCTGCACATCCGTCCGCTCATAGACCTCAAACACCAGGACGGAGTGGACAAGATGGTGTCCATCGCCAACGAGATCAGCGACCTAGTTCTCGAGTTCGGCGGTTCGATGAGCGGCGAACACGGCGATGGGTTGGTCAGGTCAGGGTTCAACGAGAAGATGTTCGGCAGCCAGCTCTACGACGCCTTCCGTGACGTGAAGCGGGCGTTCGACCCCAGGGGAATTATGAACCCGGGCAAGATCGTCGACTCACTGCCGATGACCGACAACCTTCGAATGGGCCCTGCGTACAGCACGGCGCCGTTCCGGTCCGTGTTCGACTACGGCGAAGACAGCAGCTTCGCGCAGGCCATCGAGATGTGCAACGGCCAGGGCGCTTGTCGCAAGGTGCATGGCGGCACGATGTGCCCATCGTACATGGCAACGAGAGACGAAGAGCACTCGACACGAGGTCGAGCGAGCGCGTTGAGAGCCGCGATGTCCGGAGCGCTGCCGGCCGGGTCGATGACGGATCGCCGGCTGTATGAGGTCATGGATTTGTGCCTGGACTGCAAAGGCTGCAAAGCTGAGTGCCCGTCCAACGTCGACATGACCAAGCTCAAGTACGAGTTCCTGGACAAATATCACGAGGCCAACGGACACTCTTTACGTGAGTGGATCTTCGGGAACATTGGCGCTTTGAGTCGACTTGGATCGTCTTTCGCCCCGATGTCCAACTGGATGGCAAAGCCGGGATTCGTTCGCCAGATGCTGGAGAAACAGGTTGGCATCGACAAGAGACGTCCGCTGCCTGTGTTCGTCAGCCAGAGCTTCGTGCAGTGGTTTCGAGCACGGGGAGGTTCGCCGGACTCCGCCGCCAGGCGTGGCCAGGTGGTGCTGTTTCTCGACACATTCACCAATTACAACCACCCTGAGCTCGGGATGGCTGCGGTGAAAGTGATGGAGGCGCTGGGCTATCAGGTTGTCGTCCCGAAGGTGAAGTGCTGCGGCAGGCCGATGATGTCCAAAGGGATGATGTCTCGGGCGCGCACAAACGCCAGGGCCAACGTGGACACAGCGTACGAGTACGTTGCAAATGGCGCTAAGCTGGTCGGAATCGAGCCAAGCTGCATCCTGAGCTTCGGCGACGACTACGTCGACCTGCTGGGTCGCGATGACGAGCGCGTCCGCGCCGTGGCCGACAGCACGATGCTGGTCGAAGAGTTCGTCCGGCACGCCCTCCTGGAATCGGGAGGCAGCCTCAGCCTGACACAGAGCAAGCTCCCGGAGAAGATACTGGTGCACGGTCACTGCCACCAAAAAGCCCTTGTCGGGATGGGGCCGGCCCTCGAGGTGCTGCGAAGCATCGAAGGCTGCGATGTCGTAGAAATTCCCTCGGGATGCTGCGGGATGGCGGGAGCGTTCGGATATGAAGCCGAGCACTACGACGTGTCGATGAAGATCGGCGAGGAGACGCTGTTCCCCTCGATCCGCGATCAGTCAGGCGAATTCGTCGTCGTGGCCGAGGGCACGTCCTGCCGGCAACAGATCGAGCATGGGACCGGCAAACGAGCGCGCCATCTGGTCGAGGTGCTGGCGGACGCGCTCTGATGCCGGGCTCTATCGTGCGGCGTCTGGTGCTGCCTCTTCGCTGAGACAACCACTCACCCTGTCGTCTGGCGCAAAGACATAGCTGTATGTCGGCGGCCCTTCGACAGGCTCAGGGCGAACGGGTTAAGGCACGGGGCTAACGGGCGAAGCCTCAGGCCCTAAGGGACGAGGGCGCCCCATTGTGCGCTTTCAGGTCCACATTATGCGCGACCCTTTTGTCGCTTTCGTCCCTTCGGTCCCTTGGAACGGCCCGCGCCCAACCACCCTTGATCCGCGCTAAACGTCGATCAGCACTCCTGGGTTGAGGATGCCGTTCGGGTCCAACGCCTTTTTGGTGGCTCGCAGAGCTGTGGCGAAGAGCTCCGGTCGCTCCCCGTCGTACCACGGCCTGTGCAGCTTGCCGACCGCGTGGTGGTGAGTGATCGTGCCACCGGCTGCCATGATCGCGTCCGATGCAGCTTTCTTTACGGCCGCCTGTTGCTCGGCGTATGCGCCGACTCGATAGGCGCCCGCGTAGGTGTAGTAGGGCGCCGGGCCATCCGTGTAGACGTGCGTGAACCGGCAGTTGACCGTCCCGCCGCCGCATACCTCTTTCAGCACGCCATTCATGGCTGCTCGGACCTTGGCGTCGAATTCGGGCCAGCGGTCCCATGTGATCGACGTCTCAACGGTGCCTCCGACCAGGCCTAAGCCAGCGCCAAGTCCGCCGCCAACGTTAATGAATGCATTGCGCCAAGCTCCGACCGCGCCGCCTCGACCCGTCGGCTCGCCGGAGCCGTCGTCGATCAGGATATCCTCGTCGTCGATCTGACCGCCGACGCCGCGTGCGATCTCGACCGCCGTGCTCATCGGCCAGTTCTGCGGAGTCTCGGCCGACTCGAATCCTATGACCAAAAGGGCATGGCTGCCGTCCAACCCGGCGCTGTCTCCGGCCAACAACGGGTCCAACAATCGCAGGTTTGCGGGCCAGAGTTTCGCCTGAACGATCTGCCGCGTCGCCTCGTAGCCTTCTTGCCAGGAGTTGAAGGCCACACCTGCAGTCGCCCTGAATTTGGGGCGCACCTGGATTCGCATCCAAGCCTCACTGATGACGCCCAGGATCCCCTCGCTGCCGAGCGCGATGCGGTTCGGGTCGATGCCCGCGCCGCTGCCAGGCAGCCGACGGCTCTCCCACCAACCAGTCGGTGTCAACATCCGCACCGACTCGACGAAGTCGTCGATGTGCGTGTGATTGGTCGCGTAGTGGCCGCCGGACCGGGTCGCGATCCAGCCCCCGAGGGTGGAGCCGGTGAAGCTCTGCGGGAAGTGGCGCAACGTCAGTCCGTGGGGCCGAAGTTGGCTCTCGAGGTCCGGGCCGTACACGCCTGCCTGGATCCGCGCCGCGCGGGACGTCTCGTCGATTTCGAGTATGCGGTCGAACTGGTCCATGTCGATGGTCACGACGACATCTCTGTCCTCGGGCGGGGTCACGCCGCCGACAGAGGAGGAGCCGCCGCCGAACGGGATGGCAGCGTAACCTTTCGGCGAACACCAGTCCAGCACCCGCTCCAATTCTTCCTCCGTTCGAGGATGAGCCACGACGTCAGGTGGATTGGGAAACAAGCCGAACACGGCCGGATCCTTGTCGTTGTTGCTGTACGAATGTCGAGCCCGCTCGTAGTTGCTAGAGGAGCAAAAGTCTGCCACGTTGTCGGGCGGCGCAACCCGCGGCAAGCGCATTTCGAGGTCCTCCGCACGCGGTATGGGCGGAGGGATGATTTCGACGCCGTGGCGATCCGAAAGCATGGCCGCGTGCGCCCGGCGTTGAGCGTCGGTGGGCTCCTCCGACTCCAACCCCCAGGTCCAGAAACTCCTGCGCGACATTGTCTGTGATGCCATCTGGTCACCTCTCTGATACTGGAATCGTGACTGCGGAACAGGTGCATGGTATCCCGCGACAGCGGAGCACGCAACACCAGGCGCCGACCAGCGAAATACTGAACGCATCCGGACAGACCGGTTTTCGATCATCGCAATCGAGATTGCGTCGAGGGCTCCGCTGTGCCCGCGGAATTGGAGCAGCCTGTGGCTGTTGTCGAGAGCGAGGCTGGTTGCTACAGTGTACCGAACGAAATCAGGAGGGATTGGCCATGAAGGCAGCACAGGCTTTGCAAACGGGCGGACCGGAAGTGCTGCGGTACGTTGACGTGCCGGACCCCGTCCCTGGCGCAGGTCAGGCGCTGATCGACATCCAGGCGAGCGGTGTGAACTACACCGACGTGTACTCCCGTTCCGGCATGACTCCGCCGACGCTGCCGGTGATCCCCGGGGTCGAGGGCGCGGGTGTCGTTGCTCAGATCGGCGACGGCGTCACCGAGGTGGCCGTCGGCGACACCGTGGCCTACTCGGGCGTGGGTTCATCGTATGCCGAGAAGGTCGTCGCGTTCGCCTCCAGCCTGGTTAAGATGCCCGACGGCGTCAGCGCAGAGATGGGCGCGGCCGTGATGCTCCAGGGCATGACCGCCCACTACCTGTGCCACGCGACCTACCCGGTGAAGCCAGGCGACACGGTGCTGGTTCATGCTGCGGCGGGCGGCGTCGGTTTGCTGCTGACTCAGATGGTGAAGTCGTTGGGCGGCACGGTAATCGCCACCGTCTCGACCGAAGAGAAAGCAGCGCTAGCCCGCGGCGCAGGAGCCGACCACGTCATCAACTACGCCGAGACCGACTTTGAGGAGGGCGTGCGCGAGATCACCGGCGGCGCGGGAATCCAAGTCGTTTACGACTCAGTCGGCAAGACCACGTTCGACAAGGGCATCGCCTGCCTGGAGCCGACAGGCTACATGGTGCTTTACGGCCAGGCAAGCGGGCCCGTCGACCCGGTGCCCGTGTCAGTTCTCAATGCCAAGTCGCTGTTTCTCACCCGGCCCGGCCTGGGCCACTACACACGGACGCGTGAAGAACTGCTGAGCCGTGCAGGCGACATATTGAACTGGGTGCAGTCCGGTCAACTCGACGTACGCATCCACGGCACGTTCGCTTTGAGCGATGCTGGGGAGGCGCACCGTCAACTCGAAGGTAGACTGACCACAGGCAAGCTGCTGCTGATCCCTTAAAGCCTGTGTCGTTCGACTCAGCAACGTAACCAGACGGAGGCAGACGATGGACCTAGCTTTGCTTGGCGGCAACGTTCTGACCATGGACAAACGGGATTCGCGGACCGAAGCCATCGGAATCGAACGCGGAAAGATCGTCGCGCTTGGTCCGAACGAGGTGGTGTCGAAGATGGTCGGCGGCGACACCAAGACGGTCCAACTCGCCGGTCGGACGGTCATCCCCGGGTTCATCGACCCGCACAACCACTTCAGCCTGACGACGTTCCAGCCGGTCTCGGTGGACTGCAGCGTCCCTCCGTTCAACGGGATTCAAGAGATCGTCGACGCGATCGCCGCTGCCGTCAAAGGGGCGCCCAAGGGAAGGTGGATCTGGGGCTGGGGCTTCAGATCCGCTCAGGTGAGAGAAGGCAGACGCATCACCCGCGCCGAGCTCGATGAGGCCGCTCCCGAAAATCCGGTCTGCATCGAGGACGGTTCCGTTCACGCGTGCTACGTCAATTCCGCGGCCATGAGGTTGGCTGGCATCGACCGGAACACGCCCGACCCCGCGCACGGTGCGATTCTGCGCGACCGGTCCGGCGAGCCCGACGGCGGCATGTGGGAGGAGGCGATGAACCCTTTCTACAACCTTTCGATGCGGGCGCACCTGGACCTGTACGGCGACGATGCCGCCGACCTGGTCCGGCAGAACGCCCAGCGATACCTGGCTTGTGGCATTACGGGAGTTGGCGACGCTCTGGTCACGCCGGACGCAGCCGAACTGTATCGGTCCACGGACAGCCAGGGCAAGATTCCGATTCTTATGCACCAAATGCTGGGTGGCGACGGCTTCTTCGCCGCTCCCAACGAGACGTCACGGGGCGAGCGCGGAGACGGCCAGGTCTCCGACCGTCTCCGTGGCGGCACGATGAAGATCTTCATGGACCCGGTCTTCCCGAGCTCAGCTCTCATTCGCACGCATTCGCACGGCGACGTCGAGCACGTCGGCGAGAGGTACTACACTCAGGACGAAGTCAACAGCCTAGTCCTCGAAGCCCACAAACGCGACTTCCAAGTCGCGATCCACTGCCTGGGCACGTGGAGCATCGAGCAGGCGTTGAATGCATTCGAGGCAGCCCAGAAAGCCCACCACCGTCCGGAGCCGCGATTCCGCATCGAGCACTACAGCCTGCCGACCATCGACCAGATCAGGCGCACGGCGTCCATGGGCGTCGTGGCCACGGTGCAACCTCCGTTCGTCTTCTCCGGCGCGGTCGCCGCGAAGGAGCGGGCCGACGACATGGGCGGCGGCACGATGGTTTTCCCGTTCAAAACGATGATAGACGAGGGCGTGACCGTCGCGGCAAGCTCCGACTTCCCTTGCGCGCCGCTCGAGCCTTTGACCGGCATCTACGCCGCGGTCACCCGGACCACCCGCCGAGGCGAAGGCCCTGTCGTGCCCGAAGAGGCCGTCACTCCCTCGGAGGTGCTGCGAATGTACACCGCCAACGCAGCGTACGCCATGTCGCGCGAGCACGAAGTCGGGACGCTGGAGAGCGGAAAACGGGCCGACATGGTGGTCTTGAGCCACGACCTGACAGCAGTCGACCCATCGTACATCCGCGACATCCTCATCGAGCAAACCTATGTCGACGGTGTGCTGGTCCACGAGCGGTAGCGGGCGGGAGACCAGCTTGGCCGTGAACGGCCAGAGCACCGGGATTGCCGGTCGGCGGCCGACAGTGGTGGCCTCGGTCTTCAGGCCGAGCCTGGGCGGCAGGTTGGCTTGGCCGTGAACGGCCAGAGCACCGGGATTGCCGGTCGGCAGCCGACGGTCGTGGCCTCGGTCTTTAGGCCGAGCCCGGGCGGCAGGTTGGCTTGGCCGTGAACGGTCAGAGCACCGGGATTGCCGGTCGGCAGCCGACAGTGGTGGCCTCGGTCTTTAGAGCCTGTCTCACAACCCTCCTGGGACCATTCAAAGTGATTGCGGCGACCGTGGCCGAAACTATCGGTTTTTCTTCTGACCTATCCTTCGACTCCCAGGTGGTGAAGGCATACTCCAGCCAGCAACCGAGTTTGTTGACGAAATCCGGCGCCGAAGGGAAATCGTTGCAAAGGGTTCCGTCGGGGAGAAGATACGGCGGAGATTGCGAGTCGGGCGGCGCCAGGGCGTCCGGCCCGGACAGATGGTAGTGGATGTTGAAGTGGTCTGTCGGCTCAGTCTGCTGCGCCGAGGCAGGAGCCGCCTGTGGCAGAAACAGTACGATGGCTACGAGAACAGCTAGGCCAACCTTCTTCATCGCCCCGCAACATTTCCGCACTCGAAGCACCCGTATGCCCGCCCCGCCCCGATGCCTGCGGAAACGTGCAGACGTTGACAGGCGGCGTCGTTAAGACTTCGGTTTGGGGTGGCCCCGACTATACGACCAAGGTCTGATGCTGTCAATTTCGTGCGCAACCTCCCGTCCGCTTCAGGGTTGTCGACACGATTCGGCTGCTGTGTTGGGCCGAGCATCGACGTGTTAGTCTCTTCGCCACGCCGCAGTTGACCGTGGAAGGGCAGGGTGCTACATTTTCGCGTGGCGCGCCCGTACGAAGGTTGAACAGGCCGGTGCATTCTTGGCCGATTCCGGTTGGACGGACCGGCTGACGCCAACACGGTCCAATCTGGCGCACAGAAACGGGGACGACATGCGAAGCATAGACATTCACGCCCACATATCACCGCAGCCGTTCATCGACGCGATGGAGGCCGGCGAAAACTGGCACGGCATCACCTCCGAGGCGGTGGCGTCCCATCGGCACAATCCAAGAACCGTGTGGTCGACGGAAGCCCGGTTGGCGGACATGGATTCACTGGGCGTCGACGTCCAGGTGCTATCGACCAACGCGGTGTTCTACTATTACGACAAAGACGCCTCGGCCGTCGCTGCGATGGCCCGCGACTGCAACGACTACGTTTCCGGCCTGACGAAGGAGCACCCGGATCGGTTCGAGGGGCTCGGCACGCTGCCGATGCAGGACATCCCGGCGTCCATCGAGGAGCTCGAACGGTGCATGGGCGAGCTTGGCCTCAAGGGCGCCATGATCGGCGACCACGTCAACGGCCGGACCTTCGACGAACCCGAATTCCTCCCGTTGTGGAAAGCGGCAGAGCGGACGGGCGCGATGATCCTCATTCACCAGGGCGGCCCTACGATCGTCAGCCCGCGATCGAGCCGTTATCACCTGCCCAATTCCATCGGCAACATGGCCGACAGAGCCGTTACGTTTGCGTGCTTCGTTTTCGGCGGCATCATGGACGCCTGCCCGGACTTGAGGGTGTGCCTGTCTCACGGGGGCGGCTACACGTGCTTCGGCATCGGCCGTATGGATCGAGGCTGGCAAGTCCGGCCTGAGGCGAGAGGCAAGCTTGAGCGACCGCCCAGCGAGTACCTCGACAAGTTCTACTACGACACGATCACGCACAGCGAGGACGCGCTTCGGTACATCATCGACAAGGTCGGCGTCGACCGGGTGCTATTCGGCACCGACTGGCCATACGACATGTGCACCGACTGGCCCGCGTCCTGGATTCTGAGCTTGGAGAGCCTTACCGAGGAAGAGAAAGGAAAGATCCTCTCGAAGAACCTCGAAGAACTGCTCGGGTTATGAAATCACCCTGAAGTCCAGAATGGCTGATGCTTGATCGTCCGCCACGCCCGATCCAAGCAGCGAATGAACGCGCGCCCGGTTTGGTTGCATGGCGCACGTTGGCGAGAGTGATCGCCGTATGAACTCCGAAAACGAACTGGACCAATACTTCCGACGGCTGGAAGAGCAAGATAGATTCTCCGGCGTCGTTTTCATCACGAGAGGAGATTCACATCTCTACTCGGGAGCCTACGGCTATGCCAGCCGGTCATGGAGAATCAAAAATACGCTGGAAACCAGGTTCGACACAGCATCGATCACCAAGCTTTTCACGTCGATCGCTACGTTACAGTTGATCGACCAAGGTCTCCTGGAGTTCGAGACCGGCGTAACGGAATTGCTGGATCTACGCAACACCGCCATCTCCCCTGAGGTCAACGTACACCACCTCCTGACCCACTCCTCGGGAATCGGAGACGACGCGGATGAAGAGGCAGGCGAGCGTTATGAGGACCTTTGGAGGGACAAGCCCAACTATTCCGTCACGGCGACCGCCGATTTCCTGCCTCAGTTCGTTCACAAGCCCCCCAACTTCCCGCCAGGACAGGGGACTCGGTATTGCAACTGCGGATACATCCTGCAGGGGTTGGCGGTGGAGAAAATCACCGGAATGCCCTACCGCGAATACGTGAAAGAGAACGTCTTTGACCGTGCGGGGATGGACCATTCAGGGTTCTTCCGCATGGACCAGGTGTATGACGATGTCGCAGAGGGCAGCGACCCCATTCGAATCGACAGCGGCGATGTAGTGGGTTGGAAGAAGAACATCTACTCTTACCCGCCGATTGGGTCGCCAGATGGCGGCGCCCACGTGACCGCTGGTGACCTCGATCGATTCATCCGTGTAGTCAAAGCTAGTGGATTGCTTTCGCCGAAAATGACCGACGCGTTCCTGACGCCACAGGTTGTCGATCGTCGCATGGACGGCTGGACCAAGATGTATGGCTACGGGCTATGGCACCACGTGGACGAAACCTCGAAGGTGGTGTTCTACGAGAAAGAGGGCATAAACGCAGGCGTCAGCGGACTCATACGCCACTATCCGGACCGAGACGTCAGCGTAGTGATTCTCTCGAACATGGAAGCCGGCGCGTGGGATCCGATTCAAAAGATTCACGGCGTTGTCATGTCGGATGGGATTGGTTGGCTCGGCGTTCGGCCCTGCTAACGACTGCGTCTGCGAGTTCAGTTCACCAAATTAGGCGGCCCGAATGAGCGTAGGATTAGTTGACTGAAATCTTGAGCAACACTAACATAGGCGTCGTCGGAGTCAGCCATGTAGCATCGACCGATTTTCCTGACATTGAACCTCCCAATCCCACCTCATGTTTGGAGCAAATTGAACCATGACGGATACAACTGCAAACTCCGTGGCCAACGTAAATTCTGTGGCGCTGTCAGCCCGTCAGAACCGCAGCGCGGTGTCGATCCCCGCGTATGACCGTGCGCGATTGGAGGACATTGGATTCCTGTCTGCGATGACGATGGTCACCATGTGCAATTATGCCCAAACCGGCCACTTCGGCGGACCCTTGGCTTACACGCCTTACACGATTGCCACCCACCTGGTCGGCCCTGAACTCGGCGGCCTGAGCTACGATTACCGCCGCCCCAAGCATCCCTACGCCGACAAATTCCTGCTGGCGGGCGGCCACAACGTCCCTGTGCTGTACGCGCTTTGGATACTGATGGGAGAGGCCCTGGAGCGAAAACACGCCGAGACCGGCGACGACCGGTACGCGGCCGATCCCGAATCGCGAATGCTGTCCATCGATGCGCTGGGCTTTCGCCGAGGCAAAGGCGCTCTGATGTCGTTGCTGCGTGACCACGACCTTGAGGACCACCCGTTGATGGCCCAGGCGAAGATCAGAGGCATCAGGTCCTTGTCCGGCCACGCGGAGACGACCGACCTCACCAACGACGTCAACGGTGGGCCGTCGGGGATCGGGGTCGCGACTGCCAGCGGCAAGGCGGCGTTCTGGGATATGGTCGGAGCCCCCGAGACGCTCAAAGTGCTTGCCATCGAAGGCGAGTTCGCACTGACTAGCGGCCACGCTCAAGAGTTGAAGACGCAGGCCGTTGCTCAACGGGTCGGAAAACGTTTGCGGCTGCTCCTCTCGTACAACAACGCTGGAATCGATGACGAGCTGATCGGCGGCGTTGTCAACTCGGATTTTGAGTCTTACAAATTGGAAGATCAGTGGGCGTCATATGGCTGGAACGTCCTGACCATCGAAGATGGGAACGACTACGACCAAGTTGTCGCGGCGCTCAAGACGATGGAGGATTGGGACCGAGCCGACGACAGACCGATGATCGTCATTGGCAAAACCGTAAAGGGATGGTGGCCCGCCGCCGCAGAGGGAAACATCCCAGGATACGGCGAGCAGGTCGTCAGCTATAAGAGTCATCCGTACGCATTCCCGATGAACGGAGACTACTATCAATCCCTGGCGTCGACCTTCGAGGAGCGTTTCGGCGTGCGATTCGACGGCATCCGAGACGGCGCTGTGCCCGACGGACGCGAGCGCCTCATCCAGTTCAAACACAACATGGACGTCATCATGTCGGTGCTCGAACAAGACGGTCTCAAAGACTGGTTGGCCGACCGATTGGTTGAGATCGGCGACACCGTTGACGACGCGACGCCGCTCAGGATCGATCGAACGATTGATCCGTTCCAAGACGCCCGACTTACCGTCGCCGAGTTACCCACCGATCCGCAGAACGTCACGATTCGCAATCCGATCTCGAACGACGAGAAAGAAGTATTGATAAAGCTGTTCGAGCAGCCCGGCCAAGTCCGAGGAACGCGTCGCGCGATTTCCGAGATTATCAAGTGGATGAACCACGTAACCGACAACCGATTCATTACCATCGCCGCTGATCTGTCCGATTCAATAAACATGGAATCGGGTTCATTGTGGGGCCACTACGATCCATTGAGCAACCCGGCAGGGACGCGACTCAAAGCGGCGATTCAAGAGGCGGGCAACGCTTCGACAGCCGTCGGGTTGATCAGCCAGTCCGCATCGCTCGACCCGAGTCGACACGTCGGAGTATGGGCGTTGACGGGAACCTACGGCGCGTTCACCCCGCTGATGTATCTCCCTGCAAGGGTTTGGAGCCAGCAGAACCAGGACAGCCCGTTCCGGCTTGGCGTTCTGAACATTCTCGCCGGACATTCGGGACCTGAAACGGCAGCCGACGCGCGCACTCACTTCGGGATCTTCTCGCCGCAGGTGTGGAAGTTGTTCCCTCGACACCAGGTCATCACGTTGAGTTTCTGGGATTACAACGACGTGGCGCCGGCCTACTTCGCGGCCGCGGAAATCGCCGCGCGAGATCCGAAAGTAGGGGTGATCGTTCTCGAAACGGCCAGACCCGACTTCGCCGTCGCAGACCGAAACAAGTTTGCGGACACCGATCTCAAGGCGGCGGCCAAAGGGCTGTACGTGATAAGAGACTTTGACCCAGACAGGCCGAAACAGGGCTATGTGCTAGTTCAAGGGTCGTCGTCGACCGTGAATCTGGTGTCGGTGCTGCCTCGATTGGAGCAGGCGGGCGTCAACGTGAAAGTCGTGGCAGCGATCAGCGACGAGCTCTTTGAGCGCCAACCCGAAGAGTACCAACAGTCGGTTTTCCCGCCGGAAGCCCGATACGACCTCATGGTAGTCAGCACCGGAACCCGACGAGTTTGGCCGTTGCAAAACCTTGGCCCGTTGACCGACGAGTATTCGTTGGTTTCGGATTGGCACGACGAATGGCTGACCGGTGGCACAGAATCGGACGTTATCACCGAAGCCCATCTCGATCCTGACTCGATCTACAACGGCATCGAGCGCTTCGCCCTCGAACACGAAAGCCGGATATCCAGACAGATGGATCAGCTCTCGGGTCGGCGGTAAGGCTAGTCATCAGACGGCATGCCCGCAGCCGGCCTCGTCTGATCATTCGCAACTGTCCCCGTGTGTTGGGAGGCAACGTGCAAAAAGCAAGTCACGTTCGTCTATACGCGAACGAGGGTGGCGAATCCCATTACGAGGCTCTGGAAACGGAGCTTCAACCTGTGGACTTCGCGCCGCCCGCCGCGCCCCTAAACGTCGCGGAGTTTCTGCCATCAGCGCAAAGCTTTGGGTCGGCGCCCCAACCGGATGGGCAGGCGGTACGCCGCATCCAGCCCCTCAGCGCCAGATTTTCGTCATTTCACAGGCGAAGTCGAAGTTACCGTCAGCGATGGAGCCGCGCGTCGTTTTCGGCCAGGCGACGTCCTCCTGCTTGAAGACAGTTGGGGGAAGGGCCACTCCACCAGCGTAATCGGCGACGAACCCGCCCTCGTCCTCGCCGTCACAGTAGCAGAGTCGTAATCGCGCTCGTCAGTTGACCCTCAATCAGAGCCTGGCGGCCACCACTTTGGCGAGCGTCTCGATTGCCGACAACGAAACGAGCGGCAAGAAGGCGTCGTCCTGCGCTGTGTGCAACGTCACCAGTTTGTCTCCGCTCACAAATACGACCACGCCACCGACGCCACCCGCGTTCACGTCGACGTGTGCGGACGCGTACCCGATCGGCGGAGTCATCTGAAACATGCCGGAATCGGCTGACGTAACTTTGCCGTATTGGGCCAACGCGGCGTCGTCCGAATCGAAGTCCATCACCGAAAACGACAGCCCTCGGTCTGCGCCGGCCTCGCCGAGCGCGAGCCAGTACCAGCTTTCGATTGTCTCGACCTGCGACGCATCGACGCCCTCGGCCATCTCTCTCATATCCACCGTCTGGGCGGTCAACGTTATCCGCGCACTCAGGATCGTCGAGATGTCTTCGGCCGTCAGCAATGTGACGAACTCATCCTCGGTCATCCCGCTGCTCGGGTCGGCTGGCGATTGACTCACCGCGACTTGTTGGACTGGCGCCGATTCTGCCGCCGAAAGGTCGCGAATGTCCTCAACGAGTTCGTCCGGCGAGATGTGCGCCGCGAACGGTTCGCCGTCAGCATACGTCACGATCGCGTCGTTGACGTCGAGGAGACCTTCCGGTCCGGAGCCGAATGTGCCGTCTGGGTTGCGGCCAAGAGCGAACAGCAATCGGTCTCCAACCTCGGGCAGCTCGAACAACACCGAGGAAACGACCCCAGGATCGCTGCTCGCGTGACCGTGCATTCGGAGAACGAAGCCCTCTCCTTCGGCCACGGTCCCGTCCGACTTGAGCACCGACTCGACGCGTACGTCGAAGTCGGTCACGGGATTGCCGCCGTCTTCCGCTGGCATCAGTGCACCGTCGACTCCGTAGCCGCCGATCTGCTTCTCGTCCAGCACCGAGTTGATCGCACCGATCGCGATCAATTCAGCGCCGGCGACTAGCTGTTCGACGTTGGCGGCGCGGGGGATCGTTGAGCCGGAGCTCGGCGCCGAAGGCGACACGGGAGGCGAGATCTGCACCGCCGACGACGGCGGCGCCACACCGCTGGGGGCGGGCTCGGGCGCGGGCGCAGGGGCGATCTGGGCTGGCGACTGCTGCGGCTGGATACTCGTCTGTGCGGGCGCCGGCGCCGATTGGGGCTCGGTTTCGACAACTGCCGGCGTCTGATCGTCCGCATCGGACCCGCTGCACGCCACACCGACAACGAACAGCGCCGCGATTCCAGCGCCTGCCATAAGGCTTTTCATCTTCATCAGCTACCTCCACCGGGTAGGTTACCGGTTCGAGCCGTTACCCGTCACGTATATTCTGACAATGCTGAGGCGGGAAAAGTTCCCGAGCCGGTTCGACGTAGACAGACGCGGGCGACTTGCAGCCGATTCGTCGGGACCGGAAAACGTGTGGAAAAGCCTGACCGTGACTGTGCTGCATTGTCGGGTGATGTACACTGACCCGAGCGTAGATTCGAGGCGACGAGTGATATCGCGCCGGTCAGACGTGGAGCAGATTGGAGCATCATGGAACACAGATTCTCGCCGAAGACGTACCACGCGACGATTGGGTCACACGAGCCTGTGCTTACGGTCGGCAGCGGTGACACCGTTGTGACGACGACTGTAGACGCTGGCGGCTGGGACGCAGACGGGAACCAGATCGGGCCTCGCGGCAACCCGCAGACCGGTCCGATATTCGTCGAGGGCGCCGAGCCGGGCGACACGCTGAAGGTCACCTTCGACCGCATCTGGCCCAACCGCGACCACGGATTCTGCTCGCCACGTATTGCTCCGCACGTGCTGGAGCCGGGCGACCCCAGCAACGTCACCGGTGCCGAACGCCTGCAATTCAGGCTCGACTTCGAGTCCGGCACAGCCACGGTGGACGGCGGACCGGGCGCGATGGCCGGCCTGACCGTCCCGATTCAGCCGATGCTCGGCTGCTTTGGCACTGCACCAGCGCGCGGGCAGGCCATCTCCACCGCCACATCCGGACCGTACGGCGGCAACATGGACTACAAAGGATTCGCCCCTGGAGTCACAGCGTACCTGCCGGTTTTCGTCGAAGGCGCACTGTTTCACCTAGGCGACGGCCACGCGTGGCAAGCCGACGGCGAGATACTGGGCACCGGCATCGAGATATCGATGGACGTCACGTTGACCGTCGAGGTGCTCAAGGGCAAAGAGATAGGCTGGCCGCGCGGCGAGAACGACGAGTACATCTTCACTGCGGGAAACGCCCGCCCGCTGGACCAGGCTACGCAGCACGCCACGTCGGAGATGCTCCGCTGGCTCCAAGCCGACTACGGCCTGGACGCCGCCGAGGCGAATTTCCTGCTCGGCATGCACGTCGAATACGACGTCGGCAACTTCTTCGACCCCGCGTTCACGATGATCTGCAAGCTGGCGAAGCGAGTGCTGCCGGGCGGCTGATGCCGCCCAAGCCGCATGCAACCCCACTGTGGCGAACCCGAGGGACGTCGATCCGGGCCTACCGTGGCAGGGCCGTCGGGGCCCTAACCGGCTCGGGAATCGGCAGCGGCGCCCGGCCCCCAGGCATGGATTCGGCTATCTCGTGAAGCGCGTCGAGCGAGACGGCGCGAGCTTCGGTGTGCAGAACGTTGGTGACGTACGCTCCGGCATCCGAAAACACCCATGTCCATGCCAGCCAAGTTGTTTCGCTGGCTTCGTGACTGGCCCAGGCCTCGATGTCTCGAACAGTAACGAGGTCAGCGTCTTCGACGGGATCCGGCAGCGCTCCCGCGAACAGAGTCAGGCGAACAGTGCTCCCCCGCCCATCGGAGTAGATTTGGACGACCGTTTGAATCGGCCCCCGAGGGTCCGACAGAACGTCCCGCAACGGGCGCCCCAGTTGCAGAGTCACTGTCGTAAGAGAGAATCCACCCGGCAACACGGTTGGCGCCGACACTGGGGAGTCCGTGACATCGTCCGCGTAATCCAAAATCGCGTCCAGAGGGTACCGGGCGTACAGGGCTGGATCGAGCCCCCGCGCTTCCTCGATGAGCTGGTCGGTGGACGTCAGCGGACTGACGCCGATCTCGTCGCCGGTGTGGGCATTCAGCACCACGACGAAGTATGTGTAGCTAGACGGTGTGCGAGGTGGAGAGCTCGGCAAGATCGACTCGGAGGCGCCCTCCATGAGCACCACCCACACCGGGACGTCGCTTCCCGGATACCACACCGCACTGCCGAAAACCCCTTCGTCGTATCGTCCCGAGGCCCAGCACTCTCCCATCGTCATGAGCCGCGCCTGCGGATTTCGTATATTGCTGACGCTAGTGAGCCTTCTTCTGCCGAGCGTAGCCTGCCGGCTGGCCGCCTCGATAGCTTGGGACCCAGACAATATGGGCGGCGCGAGCGCTTCGACCGACGAAGGCGCCGGAGTCCGCTGGGCCCCCGAGGTTAGCGATTCCTGCGGGGCCGTGGGCGCGGCGGACGATCCACCGCTGCAGGCCGCTAGGAGGAGCAAGGCTATCGAGCAGGGGATCACACCTGTCGCTGACATAGTCTAGTCCTTCCGCCTCCGACAAGTGCAGGTGGTCATCGCTCCCGCGGTGCTCCTGCGTCCGACGAAGTCACCCGTTGGGGGGCACTGTGTATCGGATCGCGGAGGTAGGTCGTAGGAATGCAGAGCGGCTGCCTTGGGCATACGTTGTATTGGACATGATTATTCGGCGGACCAGCGCTTTTTGATGGGGTAAGTGCCTGGCAGCCCGGCATTTTCCCAGTAAGACCAGTATCCCCGTTGGATGTCTAAGACGAACACCGGATCGGTCCGGTCAAATGTGAACGCAATGGCCGAGTGTACCAGTCCTCTCTCAGCGGAATCGGTCACAATTGTGGCCCGGCCCGATACCTGAAACTCTTCGTCGCTTCTTCCGAGGAACGCGTGCAGCACGTATCTGCCGTCGCTGGTGAGGTCGGAGCGTTTTGGCGTGTCTTGGCCGACACTCAGGTACAGCGCTCCCTGGGCGAGGATCGGGCATACTGGCGCCATCCTGGGACGACCATCCCCGGCAACGGTTGCGATGAATCCTATCAAGTCGCCTTTGGCGCCCAGCAAACGCAAGCCGGAAGCCGCCAAATCAGGCGCCTGTCGAGCGAACTCCGCCCAGTCCACCACGAACATCCTCCCCAGTTTGCCATTCACGATAGGCCGCAATGCTATCGTGCGTTAAGGAGTCGGGTCAATACCGGTGTTTGTTGGATGAGCATCCCGTACCTTTCGAGGCTTCACGAGACGTGTCTTGTGGATCAACTTGTGGAGCGGTAAAGTGTCTGATGACTTGCGGGTATTTGCGACTAGACATGGCAGGGAGGCGCAGAGTTGGACGTTTTCGAGTGCATCAGGGATCGTCGTACGGTGAGGGAATTTGAGCCCGACCCCGTCCCCGAAGAGATCGTGGAGCAGTTGTTGCAGGCAGCACGGTGGGCGCCTAGCTCCAGCAACTCGCAGCCGTGGCACTTCATCGTCGTCCAAGACCGCGCGACCATAGCGCAGTTGGGCGTCATGGCGACTCAAGGCCCGTTCCTCGGCGACGCCCCTCTGGCCATCGCCGTCGTCATGGCCGATGCACCTCGACCGGACCTCGACGCGGGCAGGGCGCTCCAGCAGATGGAGATCATGGCGTGGTCCGAAGGAATGGGCACGTGCTTTGTCGGCTTCAGGGACCCGAAACAACAGGTTCAGGTGAAGGAGCTGCTGGGCGTCCCGCAAGAGATGACGCTGATCACCGTGCTGCCATTCGGCTATCGACTCGACGGACCCAAAGGCGCGGGCGTGGCGCGCAAGCCACTGTCGGAGATCGCCCACCGGGGACGGTTCGGCGTCAGCTACGTGACCAGCTAGCGGCAAACCGATGATGCGCGATGCTCTGAGCGCCGATGGCCGTGAGCCAGACGTGCCGGCACGATGCGGTGCGGACGTTCTGCCACCGAATGTGAATCGCATTGGAGATGGCCAACAACGCTCCCAAAGCACCGTTGGAGGGTTCACGAACCCTGCTGATCCCTGAACCTCGTGGACACGCCTCTCAGCATGGTCAGACCGTTGGCGGCAACTATGCCCGCTCCGACTGTGATTGCCACAGGCGCTCCAAGCAGAGCGGCGATGGCTCCGGTCTGAAACCCCGTGACGTCAGACAGGCCAAATCCGAAGAATTGGACGCTCATGACCCTGCCCCGCATATCGTCAGGCACACTGGACTGGAGCGTCGTTTCCAAGACCATGAACGCGCCGGTTCCCATGAAGTACGCCACTGCAAGCAGGCTCAACGAAACCAAAATCCATGGCGACCAGGCAAACAGCATCAGGAACACGCCCATGCCGATGTAGCCCGCCACCATTAGCCTCCCGGTGTTCGCGAAAACCCGACCGGTCGACAGAATCACCGACGCGATCAGCGCACCCAAATTCCTGGCCGATTACAGGTATCCGAGGCCCGTGGGACCGACTTCCAGAACGTCGCGGGCCATCACTGGCAACATCACCTTGTGGCCGTTCCCGAAAACCTCTCCAACCAATCCCAGGATGATGAGAGAGCGCACCACCGGAGTGGTCATGACCACCCGTAGCCCCATGACCAGGTCTTGAATCGGCGATGTGCCCGCGGCTCTTCCGCTAGTTTCCACGCCGCGAAGAAATGCCAGCAGTGAAGTCGCCGTGAGTCCCGCGCATCCCATGACCACCCATGTCCATCCGATGTCTGCTCTTTCCACCACCATGCCCGCGACCGGGGAATGCTGATTCCGATCGCGGTGTATGCGACGAAGGTTGCGCCGTTGGCGGCGAGCAATTTCGACCTGCCAACCAAATCCAAAATCAGCGTGTGAGTCGCGGTGATCTTCACCGAAGCCACCAGCCCTCGCACGAACGCCATCACCAGGCCGTGCCACAGCGCGATGTGCTCGGTGAATATCAGAATTGCGATGGTGAACGAGAAACCATCTGCACGATGTGACCGGCCATTATCAGCTTACGCTTGTCCATGCGGTCCACGATCACGCCGGCGAATAGAATGGCCGTCGCCAATGCCAGGCCGCTCATACCTGCGGTCGCGCCCACCCAAAACGGCGAGTCGGTTAGCGTCAGAGCCAACCACCCGCTCACGGTGAAGTAGCTGATCACTCCCACTTCGTCGATGAGGATTGCCAGCCACAGCAACCTGAATTTCGGATTGCGAAGTATCAGCCACATATCGTTTTGAGGCGTAAACCGGGAATTCCCGCATGGCGCCGGTGCATTCGTTTACACACAATCGTTAGACAGCCCGCAATATATGTCTGCCATTTATTGCTGTCAATTGACGCCGACGGCGCTCGGAATCTCGTCGTCAGGGAAAGCGGCGTCGCCGTGACGGCTCCAGCGGCGTAACGGCGCGAGGGTCCGTGGGTTCGTGACCGGCGATGTTTGACACCGTTCACGCCCAATTCGTACTATTTCCTGTTGGAGCAATGCGCCGCGGTTGGCCGAATCACGATCGATGCCCTTTTTGGCGCGATCTTGCGGTCTGGAAAAACCGACCGCCCACCGATCGACGCGCCGACAAGAATGTACGAAATCCTCAGCATGAGGCTTGAATCGCTGACCATCGAGGAGAATTTACTTTGAGCATACTGACCGAACTCGCGCTTCGCAGACGATCGGTCACCGTCTTGATCATTCTGCTAATCCTCGGCGGCGGCTTGGCGACATATATGTCGTTGCAGGTCGAGCTGTTCCCAGAGATAGAATTTCCGCTCGTGACGGTCATGACCTTCTACCCCTCGGCAAACCCGGACGCTGTGGCCTCTGACGTCACGGCGCCGATAGAAAACGCGATATCAGGCACGTCAGGGATCAAAAACATCCAGTCGATCTCGTCCGAAAGCCTTTCGATGGTTCTGGCCAACTTCACCTTCGGAACCGACATGTCGGACGCCGAGCGGACCATATCCGGCAGGGTGGCCAGCCTCACATTGCCGGCGGGCGTCAACCAGCCGCGGGTGGCGCGAATCGACCCCGATGCGTTTCCCGTGATGCAGTTCAGCGTGCTGGCCGACCGCGACATCGCCGAACTTCAGCAGATCGTCGAGAGGATCGTTCTGCCTCCCATCATGAGCATAGACGGCGTCTTCGATCTCGAGGTTACCGGCGGAGTGGATCGGCAGATCCTCGTCGAAGTGGATCCTGAACGCCTGTCCGCCTTCGGGTTGTCGATGTTCCAGGTCGGCGCAACCTTACGCGAGAACAACATCGCCGCCCCTGCCGGCGCAGTGACTGAGCGCGGACAAACCCTCCCGGTCCGAACGATGCACTCTTATCGGTCCCTGGATGAGCTCAATGAACTAGTCGTTGGCTTCTCTGCCGCTCAGGGACACCAAGCAACTCCCGTGCCTGAATCGCCGATCGATATTTCGCAAGTTCGGCCGGTCAAGCTATCGGACTTTGCGGATATCTCGATCGGCGCCGGATCGGCCTCCAGCGTCTCGCGCACCAACGGCCGTCCGAGCTTGGGCATCGGTGTCCTGAAAGAAGCGGACGCCAACACGGTTGAGGTTGCCCGGGCGGTGTTAGAGGCCGTAGAATCGCTGGGCGCTCTACCCGATGACGTCGAAGTCGTCACGATATTCAACGACGGTCCGCAAATCCAACAACAGATCGACACTCTTCAACGGGAGGCGCTATTCGGTTTCCTGTTTGCCCTGGCTGTCGTTTTCGTGTTCTTGATCACGTTGCGGCCGACTGTCTGGAAGGGACTCCGGCTGACGCTCAGGCCGACGCTCGTCATAGGATTGTCGATCCCTCTGAGCATCTTTACAGGAATTCTCATCATGGGCTCTCAAGGAATGAGCCTCAATTTCATGACGTTGGGCGGGCTGGCGATTTCGGTCGGCCGAGTGGTGGACGACAGCATCGTGGTGCTTGAAAACGTCTACCGGCACATGCAGCGCGGCGAAAATCGCTTCGAGGTGGCGTTGAAAGCCACACGGGAGGTCGCCCCGGCCATCATCGCCTCTACGCTGACCACCATCGTGGTGTTCGTCCCGTTGGGATTCATCCAGGGCTTGGTCGGCGCGTTCTTCCTACCATTCGCGATGACGATCAGCTTCGCGCTTGCCGCGTCACTCCTCGTGGCTCTCACAGCAGTCCCCGTGGTCGGCGCGCTCCTGGTCCGGCCCGGAGACATGCCCGATTCGGATGAGCAGGACGACGGGGAAATCCTCCAAGAAACTTGGATGCACCGCGCATATACGCCGATTCTCGTATTCGCCCTGGATCACAAGGCGATCACATTGGCCACGGCGCTGCTCGTCACCGTCGGCAGCGTGGGCTTAATGGCGGTCATACCGATATCGCTGTTTCCGGCTGGGGGCGAGAGATTTCTTACGATTGACATGACCATGCCTTCCGGGACGTCGATCGATCGGACCTTTGGGGAAGTCGATCAAATAGAAGGCGTCCTCCAAGCCCTGGCGGACAGTGGGGATGTCGAAGCGTATATGACGACTGTCGGCAATCCCGAAAGCGGATTCCTGCCTGGCGCGGCGGCCGGAGCGGGCGGCGCGAGTCGTGCAAACATCTTCGTGCGCGCGAGCACGAACGCGCCGGTTGACCTCACCGACCAGCTCAGGGACACTCTGGCATCCGACGGGCTCCGCAAGGTGTCGATATCGGAAATCGGGGCCGGACCGCCCTCAACCGGTCTGGAAGTCCGGGTGACCGGGAGCGATCAGGCCGCAATCGCCCGGGCAACCAGCGAGCTCGTCGCCGAGTTCTCGCGCATCGAAGGGATCATCGACGTCACCAGCAACATTGCCGAGAGCAAGGACGAAGTAGTCATCGACGTCTTCCCGACGGCCGCGAGCGCGATCGGGTTGTCGGCGCGGGCGGTTGCGATGCAAGTGAGCCAGCACATGATCGGCCAGGTCGTCACGCAACTGGAGCTCGACGGCGCGTCATTGGACGTCAGACTGCGCGGTCGCCCCGATTCCGTCGACACAATCGACAAGATCACGAAGCTGACCATCGTGGGCCCTATGGGCGCACGGATGCTCCAAGACGTTGCCAGCGTTAGCGTCCAGCAAGGCCCGGTGACGATCAGCCGGTCCGACGGCCAGCGTTCCGCCAGCATCACCGGCGGCCTCACGTCCGACGACACGCAAGCGATCGGCGCCGAGGTGCAGCGTCGCGTGGACGCCATCGACCTGCCGCCAGGCGTCGAAGTGGTCGTGGGCGGGATCTTCCAGGAGATAACCGAGGGCTTCCAGGACATCTTCATGGCTATGGCCGTCGGTGTGGTGCTCGTGTACCTGGTGATGGCCGCCAGCCTCGGGGCGCTGCGGAACCCGTTCGTGATCGTGATGAGCCTGCCGCTGGCCATCATCGGAGCCCTAGCGGCGCTTGCGGTCACGGGGCGCGCCTTGGGACTGCCGGCGATGATGGGCTTCCTGCTGCTGATCGGCATCGTCGTCACCAACGCGATCGTGCTGATAGCTTTCGTCGAACAGATGCGCGAAGCTGGTCGCGGCGTCCACGAGGCGCTGGTCCTGGCCGGCAGAGTGCGTCTGCGCCCGATCCTGATGACTGGGTTCACCACGTCGTTCGCGCTGATCCCGTTGGCCGCATTCGCCAGCGAGAGCGGCGGCATCATCGGCGCCGAGATGGCCACGGTCGTGATCGGCGGGCTTGTAAGTTCGACTGCGCTGACGCTCATCGTCATTCCGGTCGTGTACACGATCATGCATGTCAGCATTCCGGGCATTTTTCAGCGGACCGAGTCCGACGCGGCCCCCACTTCCTAGCCAACCTCTGTCTCGGTCGCGACGACGCCCGATGGTGTTGACGGCGCACGGATGTTAGACTCGACGCTGGTCGCGCGAAGCTTGGCAGTCGTCGCAGGGTCGGCCTGAAGAGCCTGTCTCATAAGTCGGTACGAGCGTCCCAAAAGGCTCAAAATCGCGTTTT
>CAZPQQ010000033.1:0-34891 GCA_964588665.1 uncultured Dehalococcoidia bacterium
CGCAATCACTTTGAATGGTCCCAGGAGGGTTGTGAGACAGGCTCTTCAGGCCGAGTCTGACATTGCCTGGAGGTGGCTTGGCCGTGAACGGCCCGAGCACCGGTGTGGTGGCGACAAGGTGGCCTCGGCCTTCAGACCGAGCCTGGTGGCGACGCCGCTAAACCAGCATCCCGAGCGGGCTTTCGAGCAGGCGCTTCACTTCGTTGACGAACTGAGCGCCCTCGGCGCCGTCCACGATGCGGTGGTCCCCGGAGAGGGTCACCGTCATGACCTCGGAGACGACCACCTGGTCGTCGCGGACCACGGGCTGCTTGCGGACTGCTCCGACGGCGAGGACCGCGGTTTGCGGCGGCATGATGATCGCAACGAAATTGGAGACGCCGAACATCCCGAGGTTGCTCACGGCGAAGGTTCCGCCCGCGTACTCCTGCGGCCGCAGCGTACCGCTGCCGGCGCGCTCCGCGAGGTCTCGACTGGCTTGGGCGAGTTCTTTGAGCGACTTCTCGCCGCAGTCCAGCATCGCCGGGACTATCAGGCCTTCCTCGATCGCGATTGCAACGCCGACGTTGATGGCGTCGTTTTCCTGGATGCCTTCTTCGTGGTAGTAGGAGTTGAACTTCGGGTATACCTTCAACGAATGTACGCAGGCGCGGATGATCAGGTCGTTGACAGTGACACGCACGCCCTCATCGGCCAAGGTTTGGTTGATCTGCTGGCGGAGCGCCATAGCCTGGCTCATGTCGATGTCGGTCGTGACGTAGAAGTGAGGTTTTTCGCTCTTGCTGCGCACGGTGACGCGCGCGATCTGCTGCCTCATGCGCGAGAGCGGAATCAGGCCGCCAGCGGGTTCGGCTTCGATCTCCGCTTCCGGCGTGACAGGTTCAAGCGTTGCGGGAGGCGGCTCCGGCGTAGGCAGAACTCCGACCTCAACCTCGGGATCCGGGGCGGCAAGCACGTCCTCTTTGACGATGCGCCCGCCGGGACCGGTGCCGTCCACGGTAGCGAGATCGATTCCGCGCTCCTCGGCGATCTTGCGCGCCGCAGGGGTGGCGAATGTCCGCCTGTCGTCCGTTGATTGCGCGACCTCTTGGCCGCCGTTGGTCGACGGCGCGTGCGCAGGAGCCTCCAGTGGGATCGCGACGCTCTCCGGTTCGGATTCGGCAACAGGCTCGGTCTGGGCTTCAACCTCCGGTTCGGCAGGCGTGTCTGACGCTTCGTCGGCAGGGGAGGGCGCATCGGTCGGAGCGGGATCGACGGGAGCTTCGCCCGCCGCGCCTACGACGGCTATGACCTGTCCCACCGGCACCACGGTCCCCTCTGGCGCCACGATCCGGTGCAGGATGCCAGCGGTATAGGACTCGAACTCCACGACCGCCTTGTCCGTCTCGATCTCCGCGATCGGCTCGCCCAACTCTACGCTGGCGCCCTCGTCCTTGAGCCATCGGACGACGGTGCCTTCCTGCATGTCGTAACCCATCTGGGGCATGGTGAGGTCAGTGGCCATTGGGAACCCCCTTACAGGCCCAGTTGCTTTTCGATCGATTGTAGAACCCGCTCGGCATTGGGTATCGTCGCCGCCTCGAGTGTTCCGTTGTACGGCGTTGGAACGTCGGCGCCGCCAACCCGGACGACCGGCCCGTCGAGGTAGTCGAACGCCTGCTCTTGGATCGAGCTGGCGATCTCTCCGGCAAACCCGCCCGTTTTCCAGGTCTCCTCGACCACGACGGCCCGGCCGGTCTTCTTGACAGATTCGACCACCGTGTCCATGTCCAACGGCCGAAGCGTGCGGAGGTCGATCACCTCGGCCTCTTTGCCGCGCTCGGCCACCAGATCGGCGGCCTGAATGGCTATGTGCGCCATGCGTCCGTACGCCACTAGCGTGATGTCATTCCCGGAGCGCGTCACGTTTGCTTCGCCGAACGGCACGTCGTAATACTCAGACGGAACCTCGCCACGAGAGCCGTAGAGCAGCGCGTGCTCCGCGAATATGATCGGATTCAAGTCTTTACGGGCCGTCCTGAGCAGGCCCAGCGCATCGTAGGGCGTCGATGGAACCGCGACCTTGAGTCCGGGCACCGAAGCGTACCAACCCTCGAAGCTCTGGGAGTGCGTTGCCGCGAGTTGCGCGCCGCCACCGGTGACCGTTCGGATGATCATCGGCACCTTGAACTGGCCGTTGGACATGTAAGGCAGCTTGGCCGCGTGGTTGATGATCTGGTCCATGGCCAGCAGCGAGAAATTGATGGTCATTATCTCGACGATGGGTTTCAGGCCGGCGAGGGCCGCCCCGACCGCCGCTCCGACGAAACCCGATTCCGAGATGGGCGTGTCGCGGATCCGTCTCGGGCCGTACTTCTCGAGGAACCCTCGGGTGACCGCGTAGGCGCCGTCGTAAGCGCCTATGTCCTCGCCCATGAGGAGTACGTTGTCGTCCTCTTCAATCGCCTCACGCAAACCTTGCGCGATGGCCTCCCTGAGTATCATCTCTGCCAAGGGAACGCTCCCGTGCTATGAGTAGATGTTGTCGAAAAGGGTGTCCATGTCGGGCTCCGGGCTGTTGAGCGCGAACTGAATTGCCTCTTCGATGGTTGTGGCGACTTCGGCGTCGATTTCGGCGAATTCATCGTCGGTGATAAGACCCTCGCCTCGGGCGAACGCCTTGAACTGCTCGATGGGATCGCCGACTCGCCACTCATCGACTTCGGCCGTCTCACGATACGCGACCGGGTCCGCCATCGAATGGCCGCGGTACCGGTACGTCATCGCTTCCACGAACACCGGGCCGCCGACGTCGTGGATGCGCTCGGTTGCCTCGGCTGTTGCCTGACGGACTGCCATGAGGTCCATACCGTCGACCTGGACCGCGGGAATTTTGTAGTGATCGGCGACCTTGTATATGTCGCGTCCCGCCGCGTGGGTGCGGTCCACGTGAGTGCCCATTCCGTAGAGGTTGTTCTCCAAGAAGAAGATCACCGGCAACTTCCAGACCGATGCCAGGTTCAGCGACTCGTGGAACTCGCCCTCGTTGACCGCGCCATCCCCAAAGAAGCACAGCACGACGCCGTTCTCGCCTTTGTGCTGGATTGCCAGGGCAAGGCCCACCGCGATGGGAATCTGTCCGGCGACGATGGCGTGGCCGCCCATGAAGTTGAGCTTGGCGTCGAACAGGTGCATCGAGCCACCCTTGCCGCCGCTGCTGCCGGTGGCCTTCCCGCACAACTCGGCCATGGCCACATTCGGGTCCATGCCCCGAGCGAGGGCGTGGCCGTGGTCGCGATAGTGGCCGATCACGTAATCGTCCGGCCCCAGCGTGGAGACGGCCCCGACTGCGATGGCCTCTTCGCCGATGTACAAATGCAAAAAACCTCGGATGTGGCTCTGCATGTACAGTCGGGCGGCGGCCTCCTCGAAACGGCGGATGAGCACCATTTGCCGGTAGAGCCCGCCCACCTCACTCTTTTCGATATTCGGCGCCAACTTCATAGCTGACCTCTGTGATCTACGACCGCGGACACGTTTCCGAGTCGCACGATGATCATGTTGTGTTGTGTTTGTAATTGTGGATCGGCCTGAAGGCCGAGACCACCCGTACCGGTGCTCTGGCCCTTCAGGGCCAAGTCTGGTTTTCCCTACGACCACGGTCGGCCTGAAGGCCGAGACCACCCGTATCGGTGCTCTGGCCCTTCAGGGCCAAGCCTAATCACGACCACGTGAACAACAGAGGCGCATTCAGACGTGAATCGCCTCGCCCTGAGCCGCCAGGGCAGCCTCCTTGATCGTCTCGGAGATCGACGGGTGCGGATGAACCAGCCAGCCGAGCTCCGCGGTCGTGCCTTCAAGCAGCCGCGTCATCGCCAGCTCGCCCAGCAGCTCTGTCACCTCGACCCCGATCATGTGGCCGCCCAGAATCTCGCCGATCTCTTCATCGACCACTAGCTTCACGAATCCTTCGGACGCCCCGAGGGCCAACGCTTTGCCGCTGGCGATGAACGGGAACTTGCCGATCTTGACCGCATGGCCCTGCTCGATGGCTTGGGCCTCGGTCAGGCCGAAGCTGGCGACCTGAGGCTTGCAATAGATCGCCCTGGGCATCAGCGCGTAGTCGAGCTCCGGCGGATCCAAACCCGCGATGGTCTCGACGGCGGCGACGCCCTGCGCCGACGCCACGTGAGCCAGCAGCAGCTTGCCCGTGACGTCTCCGATGGCGTACACGTTGGCGACGTTGGTCTGCATCCTCTCGTCTATTTGGATGAACCCGCGGTCGGTTTCGATTCCCGCGGCATCCAATCCGATGTTATCAATGTTGCCCTGAACTCCGACAGCCACCAAAACGCGGTCACAGTCGATGGTCGAGGCGGCACCGTCTGCCGTCACCAACACGTGTGCCTCGTCGCCGGTCACCGTAATGCCGTCGACAGTCGCGCCGGTCATGAAATTGATGCCCTGACGGCGAAAAGATCGCTGCAACTGTGCGCTGATCTCGGCGTCTTCGTTCGGGATGAGGCTCGGAAGCAGCTCGACGATGGTCACTTCGGCGCCGTAGGTGTTCCAGATGTGGGCGAACTCGCAGCCCGTCGCGCCGCCGCCCACGATCACCACACGCTCGGGGACCTCTCGCGACTCGATCGCCTCGCGGCTCGTGATCACGATCCTGCCGTCGATGGGAAGCGACGCTATATTGCGCTGTCGTGCTCCGGTGGCGATGATGATGTTGTCCGCGGTCAACCGCCGTCCGCTGTCGGTGATCTCGACGGTCGATGCGTCAACCAGCTTGCCGTTGCCCTGAACGTGCTCGACGTTGTTCTTCTTGAGGAGCATTCCGACGCCGCGCGTCAGACGACCGACCACCTCGCGGCTTCGGTCGACTGCTTTGCCGTAATCGGACTCGACGTTGCCGACGCTAATGCCGTAGTCGTCGGCGTGCTGAACCAGATCGAGGACCTCAGCGTTTCGGAGCAGCGCCTTGGACGGGATGCAGCCCCAGTTCAGGCACACGCCGCCGAGGGCGTCCCGCTCGACGAGGGCGGTCCGCAATCCAAGCTGCCCGGCGCGTATCGCCGCAACATAACCGCCCGGCCCAGACCCCAGCACAATAACGTCGTAATCTGACAAACGGCAACCTCGGAAAGCAACAGGATTGTCGGCGCCGCCACCCCTGATCAACGCCAATTTCAATTCTACACCATCGCTCAGTCACGGTAGTAGGATAGCGAGGGTCACGTTTCCAGCAGCTACCGCACATCGACGGTCGATTACACCGCCCAATAACACCGTTCGCCCTGAGCCTGTCGAAGGGTCGCCACCGCACTGGCTAGCCCGTCCCTTACGTCCCTACAGTCCCTTGAGTCCCTTCGCATGCCTCTCACGCGTACGCGCGCTCGCGCCTTGACATCGGCTTTGCCATCCGCCTACCATATTTCTAGGAGCCGAGGTAGCTCAGTTGGTAGAGCACAGCACTGAAAATGCTGGTGTCGTCAGTTCGATTCTGACCCTCGGCACCGGAGCCGGCCCACGGCGGCGTCACGAGCACCCCTCGGACGCGTCATGGACGCCCGGAATGCGAGCGGGAGTAGCTCAGTGGTAGAGCACTTCCTTGCCAAGGAAGATGTCGGGGGTTCAAATCCCCTCTCCCGCTCCAATTCCTGCATCGTCGCCCCGGTCCTACGCGATCCCGCACACTCAGACTTGGCCGTTCCACGCCTGGATTGCAACGCGCCGACGGTGATACCATCTCCGCGACACCAGCGCCCATCCAGTGCAACGAGACGATAGCCCGTGGACCAGCTTGATAACCAGACTGTCCAGATAGTCATCGGTGTAGTCGCCGTACTCGTAGTGTTCGCGCTGCTCGGGCACATGCTTCGGCGCAAGCCCAAGAGATCGAAGTCGAACAACAGGCGACGCAGCACTGGCCGCGTGTCGGATCGTCGATCCCAGGGCAGGGGAGGGAGATCCACGCGGCAGTCGTCCGACGACTGGCTGGACCTGGCGCAGCGAGCCAAAGTGAAACCGGCGCGCAGCCTCGACCGAGAGGTTAGTCGCGTCGCGAAAGCCTCTCCGGGCGCATCGATACCGCTCGCGTGGGGACCCGTCGAGCAACGGATCGAACGAGCAGCCGAACGACTCGGCGCCGACCCGGATGACCTCGACTCGACCGTCGATCAACTGCGATACCTCGAATCCAACAGCCGCCTGAGCGACGAGCAAGCCAACCTGCTGCACAGGATGCGCCAACTCCGCAACCGCGCCGCCCACGGCGACCTGTCCTCCGATGAGCTCGACCGTGCCGCCGCCCAGGCCTACGGTCGAGTCGCCAAATCACTGACCGGCACGCTCGACAAGCTCAAGCGCTGACAACATCCCTGATCGGGCGCCGGACCCGATGACTGCAAACGGTCGCTGCTGATACAATTGCGCCCTCGATAGACATAGGAATGTCGTCCGAATAGCCAGCAATGGCGTTCGGGCGTGAGGAACTCGAAACGCACTTGAGGGAGATACACCGATGAAAGTAACATCAGTCGAAGCTACCACATGCGTCGTTCCGCTCGACAGCGGCATAGCGATCGCGACCAGGGCCGTAACGGAGCGCCACTACACGCTGGTGCGCGTTCGGACCGACGCCGGAGTCGAGGGCATCGGCTTCTGCTACGGCGGCAACAGAGGCGGGAGCATCGCAACAGTGGCCGTTCGCGATCTGCTGGCGGACATCGTCGTGGGCCGCGACCCGCACCAGACCGAGGCCATCTGGGACTCGATGTTTCGCGAAGCCCTTCTGCAGGGCCGCAGGGGAGCGGTGCTCCGAGCGATCAGCGCCATCGACACCGCGCTGTGGGACATCAACTCTAAGGCGGCGGGACTGCCGCTGTACCAGTACCTCGGCGGCTATCGCGAGGGCATGGTTCCCGCGTACGCGAGCGGCGGATACTACGCCGTGGGCAAGACTCCCGAAGACCTGGGCCTCGAGATGCAGAGCTACGTCGAGATGGGGTTCGACGCCGTCAAGATCAAGGTCGGCGGAGTTCCGCCCAAAGAGGACGCCGAGCGAGTGCGCGCCTCGAGAGAAGCCGTCGGTCCCGATGTTCCTCTCTTCCTGGACGCCAACAACGGCTGGCCCGACGCAACGACCGCGATCCAGGCCGTCCGTCTCTTCGAGGAGTACGACCCCGGCTGGATTGAGGAGCCGCTGATGCCCGACGACATCCAGGGCCACGCCGAAGTGGCAGCCGCGACGAGCATACCCGTGGCGACCGGCGAGATCCACGCCACACGATGGGACTTCCAGGAGATCGTGGACAAGGGCGCCGCCGTCATCCTGCAAGCCGACGCCGGAGTCTGCGGAGGCGTCACCGAGTGGCGCAAGATCGCCGCCATGGCCGCGTCGAACAACCTCACGATGGCGCCCCACTGGCTCGCCGACCTCCATGTCCACATGGTCGGCTCGACCCCGAACTCAAGCTACGTCGAGTACTTCACCGACTTCAAAGTCCTCAACCTCGGCCGCCTCTTCGCCACCTCACTCGAAGTCGTCCCCGGCGGCCTAACCCTCCCCACAACTCTCGGCCTAGGCGTCGAACTCGACAATGATGCGGTCGCGCGGTTCTCGGACGGGTGGGCGTAGGGGGGGCGCGGAGACAGAACGACACAGCATGGTTCGAAACCGGCGTTGATGAAAGGCCTGGCCCCCTCCAGTCAACGTCAACCTCGATCTCGTGGTCCGACTTCGGGCGTCGGGCATGTCGCGGGCGAAGATCGCGAGGGCACATTTACCCTTCGACAAGTTCGACGGAAAAACTGCAGGTCCAATTTGGCCACGAATCACTGCTCTTGGGCGGCTGCTTCAATCGCTGCAACGCCGCTCCATACGTACGCGTTCTGGCCCGTCTCTAATCCGAACCTCACGTCCCAGTAAGGGTGAAGGCCGTGCAGATCACGAATCCGACGTATGAATTCCGGTCCGTTCTCTCCATCGTAGAAACTCAGCACCTCTAGTCCGAAATCATCTACGGCGCGCATCATCAGATGTTCGAAGTCTGTGGCCGGGTCGTCCACCGCCGCAAAACTCCAGTCGATGATCCCCGTCACGAGGCCATGTTCGTAGTCGCACAACACGTTCTCAGCGCCAACATCTCCGTGGACTAACATAGGATCAAAATCAAAATTGGCATCATTCTCAAGGTAATCGGACCATCGGCGCGACCCGTTTAGCCTGCTCTCCGGCGTCAGCAGCGGCAGTATGTGCTCCCGAACATACCCGAAGGCGCTCTGTTGCTCCTGCCGCAGCGCGTCTACCTCTCTTGGCTGGAATTGGCCGCTCTGGAGGTTTTCGATTGAAATGCCATGAAGCGTCGATAGAGTCTCGCCCAGGCTTTGGGCAAGTGACCTGCGAAGACCTGCGTCCGTGAGCATTTCGATCTTCAGGGGCTGACCCGAAATCTTCGGATACCTGACAAAAAGCGACGGCTCTCGAGAACTGTCCCTGGAAACAAAATCGAATCGCGGCACTTCAACCGGCAACACGTTCGCCAACTCTGGCAGGAAATTTAACTCCCGCTCCTGTTGAGGTACGATGTCCTCACGCTTGGGAAACCGAAAGATATGTGATCCGTTCGCCTCGATTGCAACGAAGTCCCAACCCTGGCCAATCGGCTCCAAGGTGTCGAGCCGGAACTCCGGATACGCTGATTCGATCAGGCGCCGATAGTACTGGATATCCATGGCATCCACATCACTCCAGTGTTAAAACCCGCCCGTATAACGAGCGGATGGATCGGACGGTCGATCGGATACTTCCAATGAACTCCTGTCGTCGGTGGTCTCGCCGGGGCCGGTCGTCGAGGGTTGTGAATCGGACGCAGGCATTGCCCATGTCCAGCTCTTTGCCGCTCGGATGATTGAGTTCATTGAGTACGGCGTCGGCGGGCGCTTCGCAGGACCAGTCGACTGCCAGTCCGCCTGTCACGTATGACGGGCAGTGACTCTCAACGGGAGTTATCGGACCTTTCGTAACATCCACGTTGACAGTGCGGGTGCCCTTCGGTAACATTCTGCTCCCTTTTGAAGTTGGTTATTGCAAAGGAGAAATCGATGACTGAAGCGAACAAAGCTATTGTCAGGAGTTACTACGAGCTGCTGGATAAGGGAGACGTATCGGGGCTTACGGCGCTGTTCTCCGACGACATACAGTGGACTTTCACCGGAATGGGGGCGTTGGACAAGGATGCCCTCGGAGGACTGGCACAGGGATTCCATGCCGCCTTCCCGGATATGCAACACTCCGTAGATTCACAAACTTCTGAGGGCGACCAAGTGGTTACGCCCGTGACGTTCCGGGGCACCCATCAGGGCGAGTTAATGGGCATCCCAGCAAGCAACAAATCGGTCGAAATTCGCGGCATAAACATCCACAAGATCGTCGACGGTAAGATGGTCGAGGCCGAGACCGTCCTCGACATGATGGGGCTAATGCAGCAGATCGGCGCGATCCCCTCCCAGTAGCATCGCCCGACCTTCCGGAGCGAAGCCCAACCGATGACGCGCCAGCGTTTATTCGGTTGGGCGGTGCTATTCGCTAACGGCGTTTGCGTGCCGACGCCATGTTCCGCCTCGACTCCTCGTAGCGCTCGATGAATGTGGACGGCGGGGTGAGGGCGATGGTTTCGGCGACTAGGTCGAGGGGTGGGTCGTCGAGGGTTTTGAATCGGACGCAGGCTTTGCCCATGTCCAGCTTCTTGCCGCTCGCGTGGTATCGTTCGTGGAACCAAGTCTCGGTGTCCGGGTCGCCGTAGACGTTCATCAGGTACAGCGACATGTATCGCTTCTGGGAGGCTAGGGCGGCGACTCCGAGCGCTTGGCCGTTGTACGTCTCGGGGTAGTCCGTCAGCGGGATCACGTAGCTGATCATCCCGAACTGCATCGTCTCCTCGTATCCGTCAGGCAGATTGTCGAGGATGACCTGTCTGACGGTCGCGACGGCCTCACGCCGGTCCGGGGTGAGCTCGTCGAGGTAATCGTCCACGGTTGCCGCTTTGCTCTGTGCCACCCTGTGCTCCTCCATGTGTTCCGTGCGTCCACAAAGCGCCACGCGCTCCCTCGTAGTATGTGACGTTCGGTGTCGGTGCGCAAGGAATTGTGGCGGCGTCAATCGACTCCCGCAGCCAGCGAGATGTTCGTTCGGGCCTTTGTCGTGCTGCAGATGGTCGAAGGCCGATCCCTGCCGTGTGTCCGTTGATGCCGGGAAGCAACCGTTGCAATCACCCGACGATTCACTACATCGGGGGATGCTTGCGCATCAACGTTGAGCGACACTGGGCGTGGGCATGACCGCACACCCGGCCTCGTTGGAATCAACGATTGAGTGGTGTGTCGGCCGTAGTGGAGATGACGATGGCATGGTGGTCCGTGGCTGCCGCGAAGCGAAGGCGAGTGGTGGTTTCCTTAATCGAATTCCTGATCGTTCTGGCGATCATCGGCGTTATGGCGGACATCGTGGTGCCGAAGGTTGCTGGTGACGGTGACGTGATTTCGGTGGGGGCGCTCGACGAAGCGGCCGTTGGCGTGCAGCGTTGAAGTCGGGTGGCGGGAGTCGTCAGGACAACGTCGCGAGCTGCATTCCCTCCGGGCCTCACGATTCTGATCACATTGGGACGCCTGCGAAGGCTGTCTGTGCGCGGGCAAAGCGAAGGGCGGACCGGTTGGTCCGCCCTAAATATAGACAGTTCGTGCGCTCTAGGTCGAGACGCCTATCGCTTTGTCCACTGCTTTGCCTTGCGCGCTCGGGCGAGGCCGTACTTCTTGCTTTCCTTCTCGCGGGCGTCGCGAGTTAGCAGTCCCGCCTTCTTGAGTGGGGCCCGCATATTCGGGTCGGCGGTCTGCAGCGCTCGAGCGATGCCGTGCCTGAGGGCGCCCGCTTGGCTGACCACGCCGCCGCCGTTCACCTTGGCGACGACCCTGAACTGGTTTCGGGACTCGGTCACCTCGAAGGGTTGGTGGATGAGTTGCAACCACGTGTCCCACGGGAACGCCTCTTCGACGGGCTTGCCGTTGACGATGATCGGACCGTTGTCCATGTACAAGCGGACTAAGGCCACCGAGGTCTTGCGCTTCCCGATCGCGTAGTAGTAGTGTTCGCTGCTGTCAACCATCTAAGACTCCTGTTCCTGGGACTGTCGTGCACCAAACTGGGCTTGATGAGGGTGGTCCGGCCCGGCGTATACCTTGAGGCGGAGGAGCATCTTTCGGCCCAGGGCATTTTTGGGCAGCATGCCTTTGACGGCATGCTTGATCACTCGGTCGGGATTCCTCGCGAGCATCTGGCCGAGCGTTCGCTCTTTCAGGCCCCCGATGTACCCGCTGTGAGTGTAGTAGATTTTCTGGGCTACTTTGTCTCCGGTGACCCGGATGAGCTCGGCGTTGGTCACCACGACGAAGTCGCCGGTCATCATGTGCGGCACGTACATGGGCTTGTCCTTGCCCATGAGCATTGTGGCGAGCCGCGTGGCCAGACGGCCCAGGGTCTCGCCCTCGGCGTCCACATGGCGCCAAATGGGCTTGAGGTCCGAAGCCTTTGTTTCGTATGGTTTAACTATCGACGGCATCTTCATTCACCATTCTTCGGGGGAAAATCGGCATACTTCACCGCGATCAAACACAGCCCCTGTGGGGGCAACGACCTCGATGTCGCGTCGGTTTCCTTCCCGTCTATCAACTGTCTTAAGTCTTCGATGGACATCGCTCCTCTGCCCACGTCCACCAGGGCGCCTGCCATTCGGCGCATCTGGTGGGGCAGAAACGCGTTGCCCTCCACGTCGAACACGATCGCATCGTCGATCGCGGTCACACCGCTGCTGAACACTTCTCGGGCCGTGCTGGCGCCTTCGTGCTCCAACGGGCCACCGAACCGGGCGAAGTCGTGGACTCCGACCAGCATCTCGGCGCCTTCGGCCATCCGGACGATGTCTACATCTTCGCGGACAAGAGTCGCGGTTCGCCGCCTCAGCGGTGAATGCACGGATCCGGTAAGCATCGTGTACCGATACCTGCGGCTCTGTGCATGCCTTCGAGGGTCGAAGCCGTCGCCCACTCGGTAGGCGGCCCTGACCGCGATATCGTCCGGCAGGCGATGGTTCATGGCCCGCTGGACGGTGAGCGGCGGGTGGGTCGAAGCGGTGTCGAATGCCACGACCTGCCCCAAGGCGTGGACCCCGGCGTCGGTCCTCCCGGCGGCCTTGATCCTGACCTTCTCTCCCGTCAGCGCGGTGATTGATTTTTCAAGCTGCTCTTGTATCGAGGGACCGTTCCGCTGGTACTGAAACCCGCTGTACGCGGTCCCCTCATACTCTACTATCAGCGCGAGGCGCATGTGATCGCCTTCGCTCGCGAACTAGGCGACCAACTCGATGATCGCCATGTCTGCTGCGTCTCCCTGGCGCGGCCCGAGTTTGTACAGGCGGGTGTAGCCGCCTTTTCGCTCCGCGTAGCGTTCGGCCAACTCGGCGAACAGCTTCCTGACTGCGTCGTCGTCCATCAACATAGACGCCGCCTGCCGCCGGTGGTGCAGGGAGCCCTTCTTGCCAAGCGTGACCATCTTTTCGGTCAGTCGCCGGACCTCTTTGGCTTTTGCCTCGGTGGTGCGCATTGTTTCGTTGTTGATCAACGCCGTCACCATGCCTCGAAGCATCAGCATTCGGTGCGCGGTTGGGCGGTTGAGCTTTCTTCTCGAGAGGCGATGCCTCATGACTCGCTCCTAATTATTCGGCGGCGACGGCCTCTGTCTCTTCCTCGTCTGTCGTTTCGGGTTCCATGTCGTCCGGCAGGTAGTCCATTTCTTTCAACTTGCCGAAGAGCTCTTTGTAGGACTTGTCGCCGAAGTTTCGTATTCTCATCAGTTCGGCCCTGCTCATCTCGAGCACTTGGCCGACTTTGTCGATTCCTGCGCGCTTAAGGCAGTTCAGCGTTCGCGAGGTCAAGCCCAGGCGCTCGACCGTGACATTGTAGATCTCGGCGGACATGATGTATTTCTGCGGCAGCCCAGGGCCCTCCTGTGCATCGATCTTCACGTTGGCGAACATGTAGAACTGGGTGACCAGGATGTTGGCAGCCTGTCTAACTGCCTCGACGGGCAGCTTGGAACCGTCCGTCCAGACTTGCAAGACGAGGCGCTCGAAATCGGTGCGCTGGCCCACGCGGGTGCGCTCGATGGTGTAGCTGACTTTGTTGATCGGCGTGAAGATGGCGTCGACCGGCAGCACGCCAATGGCCTGTCCGTCCCCTTCTGCGGCCACCTGGTAGCCTTTGCCGCGCTCGACGTTGAGCTCGATGGACAGCTTCGCCTCGGAGGAGTCCAACGTCGCCAGATGCAGCTCGGGGTTGACCACTTCGAAGTCGGCGGATGCCATGATGTCACCGGCGCAAACCTCACCTTCGCCCGCCACTTCCAGCCGGAGCTTGCCCGGGCGGTCCACCTCGGACCGGAGCCGGATGCCCTTGACGTTGAGCAGCATCTCGGTGACCTGCTCTTTAACGTGCGGCACGGTTGCAAACTCGTGCTGGACGCCCTCGATTTTCACCCATGTAATCGCGGTGCCTCCGAGGCCGCTGTAAAGAATGCGTCGCAGAGGGTTGCCCAACGTGACGCCGTATCCAGGCTCGAGAGGCTCGATGATGAATTTGCCGTATCGGTCGTCCGCAATCTCCACTTCGATCTTTGGACTCGGTATCGGCTCCTCTTCCTCCTCGACCGTCTCTAGGCCCATTAAACTGTTCAGATCCAAAACCATACGTGTGCTCCTGTGCGTCCACTTACTTGGAGTAGAACTCCACGACGAGTCTGACTTCGATGCTGCTGTCGACTTCCGACGGGACGGGGGGCGTTACCACCTCGCCAGTCAGGTTCGCCACGTCCAGTCGGAGCCACGAAGGCACCGGCCGTTTCGGCAGCCCGGCCGTAAGATCCTGGATGAACTCCGGAGTTGATCCGTTCTCGCCGCCTCGTTTCCACGTGATGACGTCCCCGGGGTTGACCAGGTAGGAAGGAATGTCCATGCGACTTCCGTTGACATAGAAATGCCCGTGGTTCACGAGCTGTCTTCCCTGCTGTCGGGAGTCGACGAACGAGAGCCGGTACACGACATTGTCCAGGCGCGATTCCAACACCTGCATGAGATTGTCGCCGGTTGCGCCGGAGCCTTCCCGCGCCATCTCGAAGTACCGCCTGAACTGACGTTCAAGCACTCCGTACATAAAGCGAGTCTTCTGCTTTTCTCGAAGCTGAAGCGCCCAGTCCGACGGCCTGCGCCGCCGAGGCACTGACTCTCCGGGCGGCCGGCGTCGCCGTTCCACGCCGCATCGGGGTGTATAGCAGCGCTCGCCTTTGAGGAAAAGCTTCTCGCCGATCCGACGGCACTTGCGGCAGACGGCGTCCTTGTATCTTGCCATTGGTGTTCCTAAGCCTCTCGCGATTCTGTGTTCTGTGGCACTTCTATCGATCTTGTCATCATGTTGGCGATCTAGGTCGCGGCCAATTCCATCTCGTGGGACAAGGCGGCGATGTCGTAGCCTTCTTTTCGCACTCTCAGGTCGTAGTATAAAAGCGTGGTCGCGATGTGCAGCACCGGCGCTGCTATTACGACGACCACAATATTGCCGATCGTGATCACGGCTCGACTGAGCATGGCCGTCTCATCCAGGGAAGCCGCCTCTGTCATGAGCCAAAACGGAGCTGACACGACAATGGACAACCCGACGGTGACCAAAGAAAACACCAACAGGCGCCCAAGGATTCTCCACTCGTGCCGGCGCGCCAACGCGAAAG
Source organism: uncultured Dehalococcoidia bacterium (assembly GCA_964588665.1). Classification (GTDB taxonomy): domain Bacteria; phylum Chloroflexota; class Dehalococcoidia; order Lucifugimonadales; family UBA1123; genus UBA2160. The sequence goes on from CAZPQQ010000033.1 coordinate 14,813, forward strand.
CTCTTTGAAGCGCTCCGGTCCATTTGTACCGTTCCACCATGACCGCAGGGGTCGCCATGGCCAAATAGAAGGTGTAGACCGCCATGACGATCAATATCGGCAGTCCGGCCGCCGGCAGGTCGACGCCCCCAACGACAATCCCCAACAGGGCGACAAGCGCCACGAGGACCGACGCGAGTATGAACATCGAAACCGCTCGTTCCACAACCTTCGTGTAGCAAGCTGCCACGTCGATTTTGGCGGATAGGTACTGTTGCCCCACGGCGACGATGACGGCGCCATACAACAACTGCATCCCGAGTACGATGGCCGCGTTGAGCACAACGTACAGTCCCACATCGTTGATGGGCAACAACCAGATCAGGTTTGCCGGGATCTGCACGATTGCCGTCAAACGAATGAGCTGCTTGAAATGCCGGCCGTATATCGTGAAGGTCTCGCTCAGAATTTCTCCGAGACTGCGAACCTCCATTGTTGTTTCCTGATCGATCAAGATTCTTGCCGATCCCCTAGACCCTGCGCCGCTTGGGAGGCCTGCACCCGTTGTGCGGGATAGGCGTAACGTCTCGGATGACGGTCACCAGGATTCCGGCGCCCTGGATCGCTCGGATCGCGGCCTCTCGACCGGGACCAGGTCCCCTGACGAAGACCTCGACCTGTCGGATGCCGTGGTCCATGCCCTTGCGGGCAGCATCCTCTGCGGCGCGCTGGGCGGCGAATGCGGTGGACTTTCGCGATCCCTTGAACTCGACGGCGCCCGCGCTGCCCCATGCGATGGGGTTGCCTTGCGGGTCGGCCAGAGTGATTATCGTATTGTTGAAGGTCGACTGGATGTAAGCCCGCCCCACAGGGATGGACTTGCGTTCCTTTCGCCTTGACCGTGCTCGTCTTGCCATCGTTTGTCCTTTGGTGGTTCGTTACTTCCGGGTGACCGAACGGCCTCGGCCGGCTACAGCGACGCGCCGTCCGCGCTTCGTGCGGGCGTTGGTTCGAGTTCGCTGTCCGCGGGTTGGCAGGCCGCGCCTATGGCGCAACCCTCGGTACGACCCGATGTCGATCAACCGGCGGATGTTCAGGTTAATCTCGCGTCGCAGGTCGCCCTCGACTATCTTCTCGCGGTCGATAACCTCCCTGATGCGAGTGAGATCGGTTTCGGTCAGATCCCGCACGTGCGGGTTGTCTAGGATGCCCACCTTCTCCACGACATCTTTGGCCTGGGTGGGCCCGATGCCGAAGATGCTTCGCAACGCGATCTCAACGCGCTTGTTGTCGGGGATGTTTACGCCGGATACGATGGCCATGGGTTCTCCCTACGGGTTGGTTGTTAGCCTTGCCGCTGCTTATGCCGCGGGTTGTCGCAGATTACCAATACCTTGCGATGTCGCCTGACGATCTTGCACTTGGCGCACCGCACCTTGACTGATGCCGATACTTTCATGATCTATCTCCACGGGCTTCCCGGTTTGGCCAGACGGCAGCGCCGCCCGGCGTTGCTTCGCCTGGTTACCCTGTCTGGCCGGACGCGGCTACTCGAACCTCACCCGGCGCTGAGTCATTGGCTTTCAGATTACCTGAAGCGATACGTGATTCTGCCGCGCGTCAAATCGTACGGCGAGAGTTCTACGAGCACTCGGTCCCCTGGGAGGACTCGAATGAAGTTGAGCTTGAGCTTGCCGGACACGTATGCCAGCACCTCGTGGCTGTTAGCCAACTCGACCCTGAAGCTCGCATTTGGCAAAGATTCGGTTACCTTGCCTTCGACCTCGATCGCTTCTTTCTGTTTACGTGCCATCAGACTCCCTTCGTACCTTGGGTACGTTTCTTGTGTGAGCGGATTCGATTTACGCTCAGTCGCCGTTCAGGCGCGTCGTCACCTCTGCGCCACGCTCCGTGATGACGACGGTGTGTTCGAAGTGGGCACAAAGACTTCCGTCTGCAGTGACCACAGTCCACCCGTCGTCCATCTGTTTCGTATCTTTTGTACCGACATTTAGCATCGGCTCGATCGCCAAAGCCATTCCTTTTCGGATCAGCGGCCCGCGTCCGGCCTCGCCGTAGTTCGGCACCTGCGGCTCTTCGTGCATCTCGAACCCTATTCCGTGTCCGACGTATTGCGTCACGACCGCGTACCCTTGTTTTTCAGCGAAGGTTTGGACCGCCGCCGATATGTCGCCGATGCGGGCTCCGGCGCGAACTTTGGATATGCCGCGATTCAATGACTCGCGCGTGGCGGCAATCAACCGCTCGGCCTCCGGGTCTATGTCGCCGACTCCCAGCGTAAACGCACTGTCGCCATGCAGTCCTTCGTAAATGGCGCCTACATCGATGCTGATGATGTCGCCGTCTTTCAATTTTCGGTTGCCCGGAATGCCATGGACCAATTCTTCGTTTATCGAAGTGCAGATCGTCGCCGGGAACGGGACCGCCGCCATTGCCCTGTATCCCTTGAAAGAAGGGATGGCGCCGAGCCCGCGAATCTCGCGTTCTGCCAGCTCGTCCAACTCGCGGGTCTCTGTCCCCGGTTGGACGGCGTTCTCCACCGCGGCTTTCGCTTTTGCCACGATTTGGCCTGCCTCGCGCATCAATTTGATTTCGCCAGGCGACTTAATTGTGATCCCGTCACGGGGCATGTGCACCGATCCAATGTCCAGGCTTCAACTCAGGTGGTTCCACCATGGGGCACACCTGATCGTCTCTTGTCTCGTCGATTCTCTCGTTTATGCGTCTAACTCAGACAGGCCGGTCGATCTACCGGCCTCAACATCACTAAGTAAGTTTACCTAAACCTGGCAGCGGCGCCAAGTCAGCCTGAAACCGCGGCCAGCGATGCTTCGCCCACGACGTCTATTGACGCCTCGCCGTCGATCTCACGGAGCTTTCCTCCGCTTCGATAGTATTCGACGACAGGTTCAGTTTCGTCGCTGTAAATCTGTATTCTCTGGGTGACGACTTCGGCTTTGTCGTCGTCTCGTTCGTACAACTCGCCTCCACACGCGTCGCAGACGCCTTCTTTGTCCGGTGGAGACGACTCGACGTGGTAGGGCGTTTGACACTGCCTGCAAATCATTCGGCCGGTGAGTCTTCGAACCAACTCATTCTGTGTCACGCGAAAAAACAGCACCCTGTGGATGCCGCCGAGCGATTTGATCTCTTCGTCGAGCGCCACCGCCTGGGCGTGAGTCCTTGGAAAGCCGTCCAAGACGAAGCCGCTTGCATGGGCCGGATCGCCGATCCAGTCCATCACCATCTTGATCGTTACGTCGTCAGGCACGTAGACGCCTCGTTCCATGAAGGAACGAGCCAGTCTCCCCAGCTCGGTGTCTCGTTTTTGGTGATCTCTAAAAAGGTCTCCGGATGACACCGACTCTACGCCCAGATGATTCGCGATAGAGGCTGCTTGGGTCCCTTTGCCCGACCCCGGCGGCCCCATCAGTATTACTCTCAAACTGTCTCCGCTCCTTGGCGTCCGTAATCGACCGGCGTAATGACGTGTCGAACGGTAGGTCTGTGACGCGATGCTCGGTTAGTCGAACCGAAACGGGCGTCGCGCCGCGTGGTTAGTGGATGAACCCCTCGTAATTCCGCATCAAGAGCTGCGACTCAAGCTGACGCATGGTGTCCAAGGCGACACCGACCATGATAAGCAGGCTGGTGCTGCTTAGCGTCAATGAGCGTACGTCGGTGGCCAACGTAACGAAAAACGGGATTACCGCGATGATGCCTAGGAAGAGCGCGCCACCCCATGTTATCCGGATGATTACTCGATTGAGATACTCCTGCGTCGGCCGTCCCGGTCGGATTCCTGGAATGAATCCGCCGTTGCGTTGCAGGCTCTCCGCGAGGTTTTGTTGTTGAAATATCACGAGCGTGTAGAAGAAAGTGAATACGATTACCAGGAAAAACACGGCGGCCCAGTATCCCCAATTGCTTGGATCTAAATTGTCCGTCATGAAACCTATGAACTTTTGGAAGAACGAATCGGATAGATTGTTTCGGAAATAGCTTGCTACCGTGGCAGGCAGAATGATGATCGAGAAGGCGAATATCAGCGGGATCATGCCCGCTGAGTTGACCCTCAGAGGCAGGAACGTCGAGCCGCTCTGGCGTTGCATCCTCCCGCCTCGGAAGACGCTGCGACCGTACTGCACTGGGACACGACGCTGGGCCTCGGTGAACATGACGATAACGTATATGATGCCGAACCCGAGCACGCCGAGCAGGAGGAGACTGCCCATTTGGCCGCTCTCGAGAAGACCCTGGCCGACCACCGACGGAAAGCGGGCGACGATGCCGCCGAAGATGATCAGTGAAATGCCGTTGCCGAGGCCACGTTCGGTTATGAGCTCGCCCAGCCACACAAGGAAAAGCGTGCCCGCGACCATCGAAGTGAGCATCGCCGCGGTCGGCAGATTCAGCCCGAACTCGACGCCCGGCAGGACGCCGGACTGGCGCAACAGCGTGAGCTGGCCCCAGGACTGAAGGAACGCGATCGGAACCGTAAGCCAGTGGGTTATTTGGTTGATCCGCTGCCGCCCGTACTCACCCTCTTGCGATATCGCTTTGAGGCTGGGAATGGCAGGGGTCAGAATCTGCATCACGATGGAGGCCGTAATGTACGGATAGACGCCCAGGGCTGCGACGCTGAGGTTGGCCAGGGCGCCGCCGCTGAACAGGTCCAAGAATCCGAGAAGCGCCTGTTGGTCGAACGCTTGGGACAACGCTTGCGTGTCCACGCCGGGCACGGGCACCTGGGCCACGAACCGGAAAATGACCAGCATCGCCATGGTGAAAAGGATTTTCGCCCGCAAATCCGGAACGCGCCACGCATCCATCATCGACTGGATGAGCTGTGGCGTGGACGATTGCTGTGCTCTGGCGGCTTGGCTCTGCCGCATTAAGCGGTCTCCTTCATACTAAGAACCGATAGACGGGCATCGACTGGCGCCGCGACGGGCAATCCCTCGCACATGGCTCGCCTTGGCGCCCGCTGCATTATTCGATGACCTCGGCGCTGCCGCCCATCGCTTGAATCTTCTCGCTGGCAGTCTTGGAGTAGCGATGCGCTTCCACCAGGATCGGACCTTCGAGGTCGCCGCGACCCAAGACTTTGACAGGGTTGTTCAGGTTTCGGATTATGCCGGCTTCGACCATCGCCTGGGGGGATATGACCGTCTCCGCGGGAAATCCGTTAAGTTGATCCAGGTTTACGACCCAGTACTCTTGTCGAAAGTTGTTGGTGAACCCTCGCATCGACGGAAGGCGTTTCAGCAACGAAAGTTGGCCGCCCATGAAGGCGGTCATCCTGTGTGCGCCGGTTCGGGACTTCTGCCCCTTCACGCCTCTGCCGGAGTAGCTGCCGTAGCCGCTGGAATCGCCGCGGCCTACGCGTCGTCGTCGCTTCGCCTTTTTCGGGGGCCGAATCAAGTGCTGTTGCATTGCCGTGAACTGCTCCGTCTTTGTTCTATCGGTATCGATGGTGTGCCGGCGTCGTGGCGAGCCGGACATCCGGATCTAGTCGGAAGACTCAAACTCCCGCACCTCTACGAGGTGTCGGACTTTGCGGACCATGCCTCGAATCACCGGGCTGTCGTCATGTTCGACGGTCTGGTGCAGTTTTCGTAGACCGAGGCTTTCAACGACTCTGCGTTGGTTGCGCGCGAAGCCGATCGTGCTCTTCTTCAAGGTTACTGCTAGTTTTCCCATCAGATCAATCTCGTTTCGGTCCTATTTACCGGACTCGCAAACCGTTACGCGTCTTGCTGTTGCTATTGCTGTTGCCGTTGCCGCGCGGCCGCTCTGCGTTCCGCCTGTTGTTGCCGTCGTTCTCGCATCGTTTCGACCAATGCCTGCCGTTTGCGGCTTTCTTCCTCGGGATCGCGTAATGTCTTAAGTCCCTCGAAAGTTGCTTTGACGACGTTGACCGGGTTCGTGCTGCGGCGCGCCTTGGTCAGCACGTCACGTATGCCGACGAGCTCGACGACGGCGCGGACGGCGCCGCCGGCAATGACGCCCGTGCCTGGCGAAGCCGGTTTGATCATGACCACGGAGCCGCCGTATTTCGAGATCACCTCGTGGGGCACCGTGCTGCCCTTCATCGGGATCCGTTCGACGTTCTTTCGAGCGTTGGCGGCGCCTTTGCGCACGGCGTCGGGGACCGCGTCGGCTTTGCCCATGCCAATTCCGACCTGCCCTTCGCCGTCGCCCACGACCACCACAGCGTTGAAGCTAAGGTGTCGTCCGCCTTTTACGACTTTGGCCACGCGCGAGATCCGGACGACCCGTTCCGTAAACGGGGCTTCTTCCATATCGCCCCGGTCCCTATTGTCGCCTCGGTCTCGATTGCCCTGGCCTCTTTGGTTATTGAATGTCATCTAGAAAACCAGACCTTCCTTGCGGGCGGCTTCAGCCAACGCTTTGGCTCTTCCGTGGAATTTGAATCCGCCGCGGTCGAAGACGACCGACGTCACGCCTTTTTCTTTGGCGCGTTCGGCGACGAGCTTGCCGACCAAAGCCGAAACCTCGGATTTGGCTTTGCCGTCGCGCTCTTGCCTGACTTCCGCGTCGAGACTCGACGCGGCGACAATCGTCACGCCTTTCGAGTCGTCTATCACCTGTGCATAGACGTGGTTGAGGCTGCGAAAGATCGCGAGTCGCGGGCGGTCGCTGCTGCCCGAAATCTTTCGGCGCACTCTTATATGCCGTATCGTCCTGCGAGACTTACCTGTCTTCGGTTTGGCCATTTCCTAGGCTCTCCTGGCACTCTTGCCCGGCTTGATGTGTACGATTTCGTTGGCGTATCGGATTCCTTTGCCCGTGTAGACGTTGGGCGGCCTGACTTTGCGTATCTCCGCCGCCTGCTGGCCCACCGCCTGCTTGTCCATTCCGCGCACGTGGATTCGAGCGTTGCCTTCCACCTCCAGGGTGATTCCCGGAAGGGGTTGCACTTCCACCGCGTGGCTTAACATGACGGTCAACGTGACGCTTTGCCCTGTCTGCTGGACCCTGTAACCCACGCCGACCAGGTCAAGGATCCTTTCGAATCCTTCACTGACGCCGATCACCATGTTGTTCAGTAGGCTGCGGGTCAAACCGTGCAGCGCCTTGTGCTGCGCGGAGTCGGACGGGCGTTCGACGAGAACTTGCCCGTTGTTCCTGGCAATGTTCATCTCGTCGTGGAAGCTCTGGTTAAGCGTTCCTCGGGGACCTTTGACGGTCACGTCCTGACCGCGGACGGTTACATCCACGCCGGACGGGAGTTCGATTGGCTGACTGCCTACACGTGACATATTTCGCTCCTTACCACACGTAGCACAGCAACTCGCCGCCGATGCCTTCTCGCCAGGCCTGTCGGCCTGTCATGACGCCCTGGGACGTCGAAAGCACGGCAACGCCGAGTCCGCCGTAGTATCGAGGTATTTCGCCCTTGCCCACGTATACCCGTAGGCCGGGCTTGCTCACTCGTTTCAGACCGGTGATCGCGGGCTCGTCCTTGCTTCGATAGTGGAGCCTGAGCCTGATCGTCGCCTTGGGGTCGCCCGGCCTGACAGTGTCGAAGCCTTCGACGAATCCCTCTTCGGCAAGTATTCGCGCCAACTCCCCCTTCATCTTAGAGGCGGGAAAGGACACGGTTCGGTGCCGAACGATAATCGCGTTTCGTATGCGCGTGAGCATGTCCGCTATCGGATCTGTGACTGGCATCTGTGTTTCCCTTTTGGCTTAGTTCCTGAAGTCGATGGGCCCTGGAGCGGGCCTCCCACGTTGGGCGGCCTCTCGGCTACCAGCTAGCCTTCCTGATGCCAGGGAGCATGCCTGTGAGCGCCATGTTCCGGAAGCAGATCCGGCACAGCCCGACGAACCTGATATACGCCCTGGGCCTGCCACAGTTGTGGCACCGGTTGTGCTGACGCACCTTGAAGCGCTGCGGTCTCTTCCAACGCTCGATTTTCGATGTCTTCGCCATATTTAATCCCCGCTGATGATTGTCCGTTCAACTCTCGGTGGAGCTCGATTCGGAGTTACGCCACCAAAGAGTCCCGGGTTCGCGCGAAGGGCATTCCGAGCAGTTCAAGCAGGCGGAACCCTTCCTGGTCGTTGCGGGCCGTGGTGACGATCGCCACCTGAAGCCCACGAATTCGGTCGATGCTGTTGTAGTCGATCTCAGGGAAGATCACCTGTTCTCGAATCCCCAACGAGAAGTTGCCGCGGCCGTCGAACGACTCGCGAGGGACGCCTTGGAAGTCCCTTATTCTCGGCAGGGCGGAGTTCAGAAGCCGGTCCATGAACTCGTACATCCGCCGTCCCCTGAGGGTGACGCTTACCCCGATGGCCATTCCTTCCCGGATTTTGAACCCGGCGATGGACTTCTTGGCCCGCGTGGTTACCGGTTTTTGCCCGGAGATCGCCGTCAGGTCGCCGGTGGCGGCTTCCATGGCTCTGGCGTTCAGAAGAGCCTCACCCAGGCCGATGTTGAGCACCACCTTTTCGAGAGTGGGGATCTGCATCGGGCTCTTGTAACTGAACTCTTCCGTCATCTGCGGACCAATCTCGTCACGCAACCGCTGAAGCAAACGAGGGGGCGGCGACGGCTCGGGCGCCTTGCCGTTCGACGATTGGTCTTCGCCCTGTCCCTTTTCGGCCTCGGCCGCGGGTTGATCCTGTTCGGCTTTGGAGCGACGGCGACGACGCGGTTGCTCTTTGCTTTCCTCTTTTTGTGTCATTCGATGACTTCCTCGCACTTTTGACAGATGCGGGCTTTCGTCCCGTCGGCCAGTCGCCGATAGCCTATCCTCGTTGGCTTGTTGCAATGCGCGCATATCAACGCGACGTTGCCCACGGGGATCGGCATCTCTTTCTGAATCATGCCGCCCTGCCGGAACGTGCCGGTGGGTTTCTGGTGACGAGTGACCACGTTGATCCCCTCGACCACGACGGTGTCCTGCTTGGACGACACCCGGCTGACTCGACCCTGTTTCCCGCGGTCGCGTCCTTTGGTGATGAGCACGTTGTCATTGGAATGGACGCGCATCTAGAGCACCTCCGGGGCCAACGAAACAATACGCATGAAGTTCTTGTCCCGCAATTCACGGGCGACCGGGCCGAAAATCCTGGTGCCGCGGGGCATCTGGTCGTCATTGATGATAACGGCAGCGTTGTCGTCGAAGCGAATGTGGGAGCCGTCCGCTCGTCGCTGGGACTTCGTGGTCCGGACGATGACGGCCTTGACCATCTCGCCTTTACGGACCGCTGCGGCGGGCGCGGCTTCTTTCACGGAAGCCACGATCACGTCTCCCAGCCAGGCATAGCGTCTGCCGCTTCCGCCGGGCACTCCGATGCAACTTATCGTCTTCGCTCCGGAGTTGTCTGCAACTCTGAGGCGACTGTATATCTGTATCATTGTCCGTCCGTCTCCTCATCTTCTGGCGCCGCGGACGCTGACTCGTCGGCCTGAGTGTTCAGAGCGGAGGTGGCCGCCGCGGATGCGACAGACTCGTCCACCTGAATCTCCTCGGGTTGCAGCTCTGCGATCTCCTTATTGGAGAGGATCTCAGCCACTTTCCACCGTTTGGTCTTGGATGTGGGCCGAGATTCGACGATCCTCACCGTATCCCCCAGCCGACACTGGTTTTCAGGATCGTGGGCGTTGAAGCGCGTTTGGCGACGGACGGCCTTCTTGTAGATCGGATGCGGCCTACTCCATTCGTAGACCACCACCACGGTCTTGTCCATCTTGTCGCTGACGACGCGGCCGACCCGCACTTTGCGTCTCTCGTAGCTCATACTGCCGCCCTTGTGAGTCCCCGTTCGCGAATCACGGTTTTGATGCGCGCGATGCGCTTTCTTGCACTCGAAATTTCGTTGACGTTGGATAGCTGCATCGTTGCCGAGCGAAATCGGAGGTTCATCAGCTCTCGATGCGTGTCGTACAGTTCATTGTCCAGGTCCTCGTCGGACAATGCTCTCAGGTCGTCAATTTCCATCTTTGTCGCCTTTATGCAGGGTGGGCCCCGGTTGGCGCCCGTCGATTAATCGATTCACATTCATGTTGCGCGAGCGCACGACGCAGACTAGACGTTCTGCCTAGACACTACTTTGGTGCTGACCGGAAGCTTTGACGACGCCAGCCTGAGCGCCTCTCTGGCCGTTTCCTCCGGCACCCCGGATATCTCGAACAGCACCCGGCCGGGTTTGACGACGGCCACCCAGTGGTCCACAGGGCCCTTGCCGCTGCCCATCCGGGTCTCGGCCGCGCGAGCCGTCACCGACTTGTCCGGGAAAATACGTATCCACAGCTTCCCGCCGCGCCGCACGTACCGCGTCATGGCGCGCCTGGCAGCTTCAATCTGGCGAGACGTCAGCCACGCGGCTTGCGTTGACTTCAGTCCGAACTCGCCGAAACTGATCGTGCTGCCCGCGACCGCCATTCCCTTGCGGCGCCCGCGGTGCATGTTCCTGTATTTAACCCTCTTCGGTTGGAGCATTGTCTTCCGCCTCTGGCTGGGCTGCTTCCGGCGCCGGTTCCGGAGTTGCCTCCGGCGCCGCCGGGGAAACCGCCTCAGTTGTTGCTTCCGGAGTTGCCTCCGCGACTGCTTCAGGGACCGCAGCCGCAGCCGCTTCAGGAGCCTCGGCCACAGCGGCAGCCGGAACCGCCGCTTGGTCAACATCCGTGACTGCTTCCTGAACTGCGTCTGCTCTGACGGTAACTTCGATTGGCGAGACTTCTTCCTCGACTTCAGGCTCGGGCGGAAGCTCGGGGAGGATGTCGCCGTTGTATATCCATACCTTCACGCCGATACGTCCGAATCCGGTGGCCGCTTCGGCCAGGCCGTAGTCGATGTCGGCTCTAAGAGTATGCAACGGAACTCGGCCGTCCATGGCTTTTTCCGAACGGGCGATGTCCGCCCCGCCAAGCCTGCCGGCGGCTATGACCTTGATGCCTTGAGCCCCGGCCTGCATGGTTCGTGTGATCGATTGTCGTATAGCTCGTCGGAAGGCAATCCTCCGCTCGAGCTGGTCGGCGATGTTGCGCGCCACCAAGAAGGCGTCCAACTCCGGCTGACGAATCTCTTGGACGTTCAGACGCGCCCTACGATCGGTGAGACCTTCGAGTTCCTTGCGAAGTTCCTCCACCCGCTGCCCGCCGCGCCCGATGACAATGCCGGGCCTCGCGGTGTGGATGGTGATGATGACTTCGCTGGAGCCGCGCTCGATGTCCACCATGGAGATCCCGGCGTCCGGGTATTTGCCGGAGATCCGCTGGCGAATGCCCAGGTCTTCCAGGACCAACGCTCGGTAGTCCGCCTGTTTCAGAGCGAACCACTTGGCGTGCCAGTCCTTGACGATGCCCAGCCGAAAACCGATCGGGTGAGTTTTGTTGCCCAAACTAGGACTCCTATTCGACTTCGTCTACCACGACGGTGATATGGCTGTTTCGCTTGATGATGCGCGACGCCCGTCCGCGCGCCCTGGCGCGGAACCTTTTGAGTCGAGGGCCTTCGTTGGCGTAAATCTCGACCACTTTCAGGGAGGAGGCGCTCAAGTACAGTTCGTTCTCGGCATTCGCCGCCGCCGCTTTGACCACTTTCGCCACCCGCGCCGCCGCGGGCGAGGTGAGAAACTTAAGCGTGATCAGGGCGTCTTCGACTTTGCTGCCTCTTACGAGGTCGATAATGGGCATCAGCTTCTTCACCGATATGCCCGTGTTTGTCGCGCTTGCTTTGATTGGCATAATTTGACCTTGGACCAGGTTACCGTATTGCGGAGGCTCGGTCCGACTTGGACGAGTGGCCTCTGAACGTTCGTGTTGGAGCGAACTCACCCAGCTTGTGACCCACCATGTTTTCAGTTATGTACAGCGGAACATGCCGCCTGCCGTCGTGGATGGCGATGGTCAGTCCCAGCATGTCGGGCATGATCGTAGACGCTCGCGACCACGTGCGGATCACAGCTTGGCTCGTGCTTCGCCGGGCCAGATCGACCTTCTTGGCGAGCTTCTCTTGCACGTATGGGCCCTTCTTGATAGACCTCGACATTGCCTGAAACCTCTCATGATTCCTGCTGTGCGCGCTTCGTCCGACAGGCCGTTGACCCGGCGCCGCGGACTTTCTTCGCGCCGGCAGTTACTTCTGATATCTTCTCCGGACGATGAACTTGTCCGTGGACTTGTTGCGTCGCGTTCGCAGGCCCAACGCCGGCTTGCCCCACGGGGTCTTCGGCCCCGGCATACCAATAGGCGATCGGCCCTCGCCTCCTCCGTGCGGATGGTCTCGCGGCGACATCACGACGCCTCTGACCTGCGGCCTCCGGCCCCTGTGCCGGCTGCGGCCCGCTTTGCCCAGTTTAATGTTTTTGTGGTCCAACGCGCTGACCTGTCCGACCGTGGCCATGCACGTGCTGAGCACGTTCCGCATCTCACCTGACGGCAGCCTGAGCAGCGTGTACTTGCCTTCTTTGGCCAGCACCTGCGCCGAGCCGCCGGCAGACCGAACGATCTGACCGCCCTTGCCCTTGCGAAGCTCCACGTTGTGGACTTGCGTGCCCGCGGGCATCGACTCAAGCGGCAGCGCGTTCCCGACACGAATCTCAGCGGTTTCGCCTGACTCGACTTTAGCGCCGACCTGGAGGCCGTTGGGCGCCAGGATGTAACGCCAGTCGCCGTCCGGGTACTTTATCAACGCAATTCTGGACGAGCGATTCGGATCGTATTCGATCGACGTGACCTCACCGGGCACACCGAACTTGTCCCGCTTGAAATCTATGACGCGGTAGCGGCGCTTGTGGCCTCCGCCGCGATGCCGCACCGTGAGCCTTCCCTGGCCGTTGCGCCCGCCCGATTTCTTGATCGGCTTGAGCAGCGACTTCTTGGGTTTGGACTCTGTTATGTCGTCGTTGGTCTGTAGGACCAGGCCCCGCTGTCCGGGTGTGTGTGGCTTCCGTGTCTTGAGAGGCATCTATACCCCCTCGAAAATTGTGATTGTGTTGCCAGGAGCCAGCAGGACGATCGCCTTCTTCTTGGACGGCCCGGTTGTGGTTCGGGGGCCAAAGCGCCTGCGCTTGCCTCTGACGTTCATCGTATTGACGCTAAGGACTTCCACTCCGAAAGCCTCTTCCACCGCGCGTTTGATCTGGTGCTTGGTGGCTCGAGTATCGACCTCGAACGTGTAACGGCCCTCTTCCTGGAGCAGAGTGCTCTTCTCGGTGACGACGGGCTTGCGTAGTATGTCGAAAACCTGCATCGTCTACTTCTCCACAGTTTCGTCTTCGGCTGAGTCGGGTTCGTCGCCCGAGTCCGATTCGGTTTCTTCATCCGCTTTTTCTTCTTCTGCGGCGGCAGCGTCACTGGCTTCGGCTTCGTCTGCCGATTCCTCGGTGTCGACGCTGGCCTCGGCTTCATCGGCTGCGATGCCGTCCTCGGTTGACTCAACGACGGCTTCGGGTTCCGCCACCGCTACGTCGGCCGCTTGCACGGCGTCCTCGGCATCCAGCTCTGATTCGTCTGGTTCCGCGACGGAAGCTGAGCTCGGCGAACGCTTTCTGACGAACGACCCGCCCCAAAGCGTCTCGGCGCCTCGGACGGCATCGAGAGTCATGATGATCGTCCGGTGGTTCAGGAGGTCCAGCGTGTTCAATGCATGGCTTGGCACGGTTTTGACTTTCGGGATGTTCCGCGCACAGCGGAGCACATCCTGGTTCGCGCCGTCTGCAACCAGAAGCACCGATGCCCCGGATGACAGCGCCGCCAATAGCTGAACCATGTCTTTGGTCTTGGGCTGGTCCAAGGCCAATTGATCCACGACGACCAGTTCGCCCTCCCTGACCTTACCGGACAAGGTGGTGACGAGGGACAGCCTGCGCATTTGCCTGGGCGTCCGTTGGCGATAACTTCTGGGGATCGGGCCGAACACGGTGCCGCCGCCCTTCCACTGAGGCGCCCGGATCGAGCCCTGCCGGGCGCGTCCCGTGTACTTCTGCGGTCTGGGTTTCGCCCCGCCGCCGGAGACCTCCGACTTCGTCTTGGTCTTGGCCGTACCCTGACGTTTGTTAGCCAGTTGCCCGACCATTACCTGATGTATCACGGCCGCGTTCATGGGTTTGCCGAAAACGTCGTCTCTTACCTCGACCTCGCCGACAGCCCCGCCTTTTGAATTCTTGAGAGGGAGCTTCACTTCAGTGCCCTCTTTCTGCTGCCAACTCTTTTGAGCATGACAATGGAGTTTCTGGCGCCGGGAACGGCGCCCTTCACGAACAATAAATTGCGCTCGGCGTCGGACTCCACGATTTCCAGGTTCCGGATTGTCACGCGGGAGTTACCCATGTGGCCAGCCATCTTCAGTCCTTTGATGACCTTCCCTGGCGTCGAGCCCGCTCCGATGGACCCTGGAGCCCTGTGGCGGTCGGACTGCCCGTGGGTTTTGGGGCCGCCCGCGAAACCGTGCCTTTTGACGCCACCCTGGAAGCCGCGGCCTTTCGAGGTGCCCGTCGCATCTACTCTGTCGCCCGCCGCGAACAGGCTGACGTCGATCTCTTGACCGACCTGGGCGTCTGACGGGTCGTCCAAGCCGAACTCACGAAGATACCGAAACAGCTTGCCGACTGGGGCGAGGTGACCCTTTCGCGGCTGGTTGAGTTTACGAGTCTCTTCGTAGCCAAGCTGGACGCAAGGGTAGCCGTCGACCTCTTTGGTTTTGACCTGGGTGACGACGCATGGGCCGGCCTGTATGACCGTCACCGCGTCGGCGGTCCCGTCCTCTCGGAACATCTGAGTCGTTCCGATCTTTTTCCCTATGATTCCGTGTACAGACATTTCGTCCCCGGCAGTATCTGATTTCTGTTGACGAACAGGCTGGCTCGTCTGAGCCTGACCCGTTATAGCTTAATTTGGATGTCGACCCCGGCAGGCACGTTGAGGCGCGTAAGCTGGTCGATGGTTTTCGACGTGGGCTCGAGGATGTCGATCAGTCGGTTGTGTGTGCGCAACTCGAAGTGCTCCCGAGAATCCTTGTCGATATGCGGCGAGCGAATGACGCAGAACCGCCGAATCGAGGTCGGCAGCGGAACCGGGCCTGAAACCCGTGCCCCGGTCCGTTCCGCGGTCTCGACGATCTGCCCCGCGGACTGGTCGAGAATCCGGTGGTCGAAGGCTTTGAGAATGATCCTTATCTTTTGACGTGTGACCATGTGTGCTCAATCATCCTGTGCTTGTCTGGGTTCGGTTAAAGGTCAGTTGCAACTTCCACTGGCACTTCAAGGTAGTTGTCGAATTCCATAGTGTAGCTGGCCCTGCCTTGGGTCAACGACCGGAGCGTGTTGGCGTAGCCGAAGCTCTCCGCCAACGGAATCTGCGCACGAATGGCCTGGATGTCGCCCTGGCCTTCGATGTTTTGTATCGTGCCTCGTCGCCGGCCCAGGTCTCCCAGGACCTCGCCGAGGTAGTCGCCCGGCGTCACGACCTCGAGACTCATCACTGGTTCCAGGAGTGTGGCGCGGCCTTTGGCGATGAGCGACTTTGCGGCCATCGACCCAGCGATCTGGAACGACATCTTCGAACTGTCGACGTCATGGTAGCTGCCGTCGGTCAATGTCAGTCGAACGTCGACGACAGGGTATCCGGACAGAGGCCCCGTGCGAAGCGCTTCGCGGGCGCCGATCTCGACGGCTGGAATGAACTCCTGAGGCACCGAGCCGCCCCGGATCTTGCTTTCGAATTCGATCCCGGACCCGCGCTTCAGAGGCTCGATGTCCATCCACACATGGCCGAACTGACCGTGGCCGCCGCTCTGGCGGACAAATCTGCCCTCGGCTGTTGCCGCGTGCGCCACCGTTTCGCGGTAAGCGACGCGGGGCCGTCCGATATTGGCTTCGACGCGGTACTCTCGCCGCATCCTGTCGGTGATGATGTCGAGGTGCAGCTCGCCCATACCGGAGATCACGGTCTGGCCGGTCTCCTGGTCGAAGCTGACCTTGAATGTAGGGTCTTCGTCTGCCATGGTCCCGAGCGCGTCCGAGAGCTTATCCTGGTCGATACGCGACTTGGGTTCGATGGCGATGGACACGACGGGCAGCGGGAATGTGATGGTCTCCAACACAACCGGGCTGTCTTCGCCGCAGATGGTGTCGCCGGTGGTCGTCTCTTTGAGCCCGACCGCGGCCACAATCTGGCCGGCGCCGCACTCTTCGATCTCCTCGCGGGCCTGAGCGTGCATCAACACGATTCTGCCCAGTCGCTCGCGGCGGCCTTTGGTCGAGTTGTATACCATCGCTCCCGTTTTGGCATGGCCAGAGTAGACCCGGAAGTATACGAGCCTGCCTATGTACGGATCGGCTACGGTCTTGAAGGCGAGGGCGGAGAACGGCTCGTCAGTGAAGTGACGACTGATGGGCTCTCCGGTGCGGTAGTCTCTGCCCCTGGTTGGGGCTACGTCGGCGGGGGAGGGGAGGTAGTTGCCGATGGCGTCCAGGAGGGGTTGGATCCCCATGTGCCTGAGCGCCGTTCCACAAAGCACGGGGACGATGCGATAGGCGATAGTCGCCTTCCTAAGCGCTCGCTTGATCTCTTCTTTCGAGATCTCCTCGTCTTCGAGGTACTTGAGCATGAGGTCGTCATCGGTCTCGGCGACCTTCTCGATCAATGCGTTTCGGAAGTTTCGGGCCTCTTCGATCATCTCTTCGGGGACGGGGCCTTCGCGTGGGACTGAAGGACCCTCTTCGTGGTACGTAATCGCTCGTTCGTCGACGAGGTCGATGACGCCTCGGAAGCCGTCTTCAGACCCGATGGGTATCTGGATCGCGACGGGGTTGGCGCCGAGCCGACGGGTGATGCTTTCGATGGCCCGGTTGTAGTCAGCGCCGACACGGTCCATTTTGTTGATGAAACAGATTCGGGGGACATCGTACTTGTCCGCCTGACGCCACACCGTCTCAGACTGGGGTTGAACGCCCGCAACTGCATCGAAGACCACGACCCCGCCGTCGAGGATTCTCAGGCTGCGCTCCACCTCGGCGGTGAAGTCGACGTGGCCGGGGGTGTCGATGATGTTGATGGTGTACTGGTTCCAGTCGCACGTCGTCGCCGCGGACGTTATCGTAATCCCGCGCTCGCGCTCTTGGGCCATCCAGTCCATCACCGCGGTGCCCTCGTCCACTCCGCCGATTTTGTAGATTCGGCCGGCGAAATAGAGCACGCGCTCGGTAACGGTCGTCTTGCCCGCATCGATATGCGCTATGAATCCGATGTTTCGGGTGTTTTCGAGCAACTGTTTTTCAGGCATCTTAATCCTGGGCGGGATATTCGCCCGGTGTTTCTACCAGCGATAGTGGGCGAAGGCTCGGTTGGCCTCCGCCATTCGATAAAGGTCTTCCCTGCGCTTCACGGCGGCGCCCTGGTTTCTGGAGGCTTCCGTGAGCTCGGCGGCCAATCCTTCCGCCATGGGCCTGCCGGACCTGGCGCGAGACGCCGCGATCAACCATCGCATCGCCAACGCCAAACGTCGGTTGGGCCGGACTTCGGTGGGCACCTGATACGTTGCGCCGCCCACACGTCTGGACTTTACTTCGACCATCGGCATCGTGTTGCGGATGGCCATCTCGAAAACCTCGATGCCCGGTCGGCGCGCAGACTCACCGGCGGTCTCCAGCGCGTTATAGACGATTCGCTGTGCCGTCGTCTTTTTGCCGTTTAGCATGACCTTATTGATGAACTGGGCAAGCTCAATGTTGTGGAATTTCGGATCCGGTAGAATCCTTCTTTTTTCCGCTCGCCGTCTTCGCGCCATTGTTGTTCTTCCTTATTACTATTCCAGAACCCGTCCGTCCTGAGTCCCGACGCATCGGGATCCTGGTCTAGTCGGGACCTGTCGAAGGACCTTGATCGGTCCACGATAATCGCTTACTGGACGACCGGGTTGACCTTGGCGCCGTACTTGCTGCGGCCCCGCCTTCGATCGATGACACCGCTGGTGTCCAAGGCCCCTCGGACCACGTGATAGCGGACACCGGGGAGGTCTCTGACACGGCCGCCTCTGATCAGCACGACCGAGTGCTCCTGCAAATTATGCCCCTCACCCGGGATATAAGCCGTGACTTCCATCCCATTGGTCAGCCTGACCCTGGCCACCTTGCGGAGAGCCGAATTGGGTTTCTTGGGAGTCTGCGTCCTCACCTGGATGCACACTCCGCGCTTCTGCGGAGCGGCGGTATCTCTGCGCGTGCGGTTCTTCAGCGAGTTGAACGAGAAGCTCAACGCAGGCGCTTTGTTCTTTTTCTGCTTCAGCTTTCTGGGCTTGCGCACAAGCTGATTTACGGTAGGCATTTACTACCCCTCAACGCTCTCGGGTTGGAAGACAAAACAAACGAGCCGCCCCATGTGGCGACAAACACAAATTGTACTCAGATGACTCCACCGTGTCAAATGCATTTACGCCTGATTTCAGGCACGGATGGGCCATCTGAAGCCCTACGGTCCGCAGGTGCCCTTTGCAGGCGCGTGCGGCAAAGCTCGCGCACGCCTGTAAAGGGCGTGCCGAATCGCCAAATGGCAGAGCGATACCCTGCCTTTTCAAAGGCTCACAGCGATCGGGACTGCGAATTTGCCATCGCCAGTGAGGCCCGTATTGTCGGGATCGTGCCCAGACGGCGGCCAATTTGCGTCGAAGCGTTGGCCGATTTGGAGATCGCCATGCTGAGCAACGCGAAACATCTCGTGCCCCGCAGGGCGAAAATTGTCGGTCAGGCCAGATCTTTCGCCTACGGCTCAGGATGGCGAACGTAAACCGTTGCTCGGAGCTTGCCGAACCGCAGGCTCAACGCTACACGACTCCCGTAACGAAGAGACAGACTAGGCGCTAATTCCGAATGAGCAACCCTGGCTGGCAACGCCGGCAGTAGCTCGTGATCCGTTTGTTCGCGGTGATCTGGCTGATCCTGTTCCCGCAATCAGGACACGGCTGCCCACCTTTGTTATGCACCTTCAAGAAATCCCGGAGCTTGCGGTCCAAGACGCCGTCCATCCGCTTTCTGACCGTCTCGGTCGCTTCGGCCACCACCTGCCGGGAGCAGTCGAACACGCGTCGCAACTCGTCGTCGCTCAACGCTTTACGGCGCTTGAACGGGTAGACCTTGGCCGCGAACAGGATCTCGTCGGAGTAGGCGTTGCCGATTCCGGAGATCACCCGTCCGCGAGTCAGAACCCCCTTGATCTCGCCGGGGAATCGTTTCAGCGTTTCCTTGAACTCGTCGAAGTCCAGTTCGCCCAACACGTCGGGTCCCTGCTCATCCAGCCCTGGCACCACCATGAGTTGGGATTCGGAAACGTAGTAGTACATCCCCATCTGCCGGTCGTCGACATACCGAAGGTCCATCCCTTCGCCGAGCTCGATCAACACGCAAGTTCGCTTGATCACCCGCTGTTTCCGCGGGCAGAACTGGAGCCCGCCGGTCAACTTGGGATTGACGACGATGATGCTGTCGCCGGACATCCTTAGTAGAAGGAACTTCCCACGACGCTCGACGCTCTCGAAACTCCTGCCAACGACGTCTTCGGTGATGTCGCCGAGGAGCGACCGAAGCACAACCGGCTTCAGCACCCTGGCGGCGACAGCCTTCTGCCCAACCAAATGCTGGTTGAGAAAGTCTTTCACGACCTCGAGCTCAGGAGCCTCTGGCATCTCGATCCCACCTGTTTCGACCTGACCCACGGCCACCGACCGAACGACAACGCAAGCATATCAGCTTGCGAGCGGGCGTGCGCAGGCGAGGACGCAGCCCGACTCGCGAGGCCATTCGCCCAGCCGTGGGGCCACCAACTTTGTCGGCATACGTTACCATTCAAAAGGAGTCGCGCACGGCACCCAGTCCAGCCCAAATCAATCTCAGACAATCACGGGCGCCAAAAACCGCTTGCGAGCCGATCTTGAACAGCGGTATCATCAATGGGTCTCGGTGAGCAGCGACACGCGACCGGTGTCCGCTACTCCCAGATTTCGGACCGCCTCGGCGCCCGCAGCCGAACGCATCCGACCTCCCCGCAGCATGGGCCGGTAGCTCAGCCTGGTTAGAGCATCGGACTTTTAATCCGAGTGTCCAGGG
>CAZPQQ010000034.1:0-32134 GCA_964588665.1 uncultured Dehalococcoidia bacterium
TCAGCTCAAAGTCTCTATTAACAATCTGTCCCATTTGGGCTGACAGCCAACAGTCGAGCAACGCATGTTCGTTGCCGGTAAACGCCCTGTCCATGAGTTGTGCCAAGATGTCAATCTGCGGTCTGGCCATTTCGCTCAACCTCCCGTCTGCAACTGTCGTTTCCCACGTCGAACCGCACGCCTACCGGGAGCCCCGCATTCCCTGACACCGACGATTGTACGGGCACTCCAGAACGCGGTCAAACACGACACGTCGGCGGCCGGCGGCGCGGTTGCGCTCTCCGGACGCCGACGTTAAGATGCCGGTTGACGGCCCAAAACCCACTTCTCGATCGGAGCTGACCATGGCCCCCTCGGCAACCTTCTCGCCCCCCGAAGCGACTCAGGGCGTAAAGATGATGTACCTCATCAAGCGCAAACCCGCCACTTCTCGAGAGCAGTTGGTGGCCCACTGGTACGCCAATCACATGCCCAAAGTGATGCAAGGCGCCCAAAACCAGGCGGCGCAAGGCAATCCCCACGCCCTCCGATACATCGTCACCCTCTACGACGCGAACCAGAGCGGAGAGCATGTTTGGGACGGCATCGCCCAGTTGATGTGGGACGAGCCTCAGGCAAAATCGGCGACCCCACACGGAACGACGCCGACGGACTCGTTCCAGCAAGCGGCGGAACCCTACGTCCCCTGGGCAACCACCGAATACGTGGTGATGGAGGGCTCGGACGACCTCAAGGTGGCTCCTTTGACTCTCGACGCCCCGTTCCCGACTACTCGGTCGGGGTTCTACAAAGTGACGTTCCTGGTGAAAGCCAAAGAGGGCGTGAATTACGAAAGATTCTTTGCCCATTGGCTGAACGTCCACGCGCCGAACGTGCAGTCCGTGGTCGAACAGGTTGGCGGCTTCAGGTACGTCGTGAACCACAGCATCGACCCCGCTACCGAACCCTACGCAGGCATGGCGGAGATCTACTTCCGCAACGAGGCGGGATGGGCGGGGTACCGCAAACTCATCAAGCCCGACGGCATGGGCGAGTGGGTGGCCGAAAGCCTCGTGCTTGGCGGAAGAACAGAGATGATCGGCATCCCGTGATGAGGCGGGCGCGCCGCAATTCAAGGTCGTTGGGGAGGGTTTCAAACCCTCCCGGTGCGTCGCATGGTTGGACCTTGCGCGAGTGACAGCGGGTGCGTTGTGCCCGCAGGGCGACCGGTTGTATCCTCGAAACCAGGCGGGAGGGTTTGAAACCCTCCCCTACGGACTCCCGCATGCCACTCTTGGTTCAGACACGGCGTGGGGCCACCGTCGCTTCAGTTTGCATTGCCCGCAGTGTTAGCTGAACGTTGCTCCGCACGACCGAGCAAAGGCGCGTTTCGAGCGAATTCCAGCTCTGGTCAGAAGAAGACCCCAGCCTCCTGGAGCTTCTGCATTCGCTTGGTTGACACGCCTAGGATTTCGCCGAGGATGTACTCGTTGTGCTCGCCGATCATCGGCGCCGTGCGGCGTATTTCGCCCTGGGTCTCCGAGAATTTGGCCACCGGCCCCTCTGTTCTCAATGTACCGATGCTGCGGTCGGGATGCCAGGCGTCCACGAAGTAGCCGCGGTGTTTCAGTTGGTCGTCGTGTTCCATCATGTCGACGACGTTCTCGACGACGGCGGCCTCTATTCGGACGGCTTGAAGCGTCGCCATGGCATCTTCGGCGCTACGCTCCTTGGTCCAACGCTCGACCTCTTGCTCCAGCTCCCGCCAGTTCTCCTGCCGGTCCGACAGCAAGGCGAACCGCGGGTCTCGCAGCAGGTCGTTTCTTTCGATGGCCGTGCAGAACACCGGCCATTCTTCTTCGGTGTAGACTCGGATGGCCACCCATCGTTCCTCGCCTTGGCATGGGAAGGCGCCCTCCACCGAGGCTGAGGTATGAGGCAGGCGGTTGCCGTTGGGCTGCGGCTCGGCACCGTTGGCCGTGTACTCCAGGAACGCGCTGCCCATGACGTGCGTCGTGGACGTGAGCTGAGTGCCGTCGATGTACTGCCCTTCACCGGTCTCGCTCCGGTGTTCGAGGGCCATGCAGATGGCCGCGGCGCCCTGGAGCCCGGTCGTCGTGTCTCCCCACGAGCCCGCAACCACCGGCACGTCGTTCTCGTATCCGGACAGATACGTATAGCCCGACATCGCCTGAGGGATGTGGAAATGGGAAGCGTAGTCTTTGTAGGGACCGGTCTGGCCAAACCCTGACATGCTCAGGCCGATGACGTCCGGGCGGGCTTCACGCATGTCCTCGAAGGCGAGGCCCCACCGCTTGAGCACGCCGCCCCTAAAGTTCTCGGTCACGACGTCGCTGACCGAGATCAGGTCCTTGATGAGTCCCAGACCATCCGGTTCGCGGGCATTTATCGTGAGGCTCAGCTTGTTGCGATTGAAGTTGTCGAACGCGCCATAGGGAAAAGGGTCGGGCTGGTCGTTCGTTCGATTGACGTAGTTGCGGTGCGGATCGGGCCGGTTCCGGGCCTCGATCTTGATGACCTCGGCGCCCATGTCCGCCAGTGTCCTGGTGCAGAACGGACCCGCCAGCACCCACGTGAAGTCGGTGATGCGAATCTCGGTTAACGGTCCACTCATGTCGGTCCTCCGGCGTCTCCGCCTAGATGATCCCTTTTTCAGAAAGCGCGGCCAACTCTGCTCTCGACAGCCCGAGTTCGTCCTCGAAAACTGCCTCATTGTCTTCACCGATCAGCGGGGCTCGTCGGTGCAGCGACCATGGCGTCTTCGTGAGCAAGTAGGGCGCGCCCGAGTAGGTGAACTTCCGGTCCAGCTCCGGGTGCTCGACATCGACCCAGTACCTCCGGTGTTTGAGTTGGGGATCGTCGATGACCTCGGGGATCGAATAGACGGCGGCGCACTCAAGGCCTCGCTCTTGGCCTTGCTCGAATATCTCGGTCTTGGTTTTGTTCTTGGTCCACTCGGAAACAACTTCCACCACATGGTCGAAGTTGGCCCTACGGTATTTGGGGTCGAGCCACTTTTCGTCGTTCAGGTCCTCGGCGACCCCCTCTTCAGTCATCCATTCGACGATGGCGTTTCGATCCTGCCGCCAACCGATGTTGAAGTGCGCCCAACCGTCCTTGCAGGGCAACACCTTGAACCCGAAGCTGTTGATGTGGTCGTTGTCCCTGCGCCCGGAGACCATCTTGTCGCCGACGTAGAACGGCACGTATCCCTCGCCCGTGGACGCGGCGGCCTCTTGAAGCGACACGTCCACGTGCTGCCCTTTGCCCGAGCGCCTACGATGCAGGATGGCGGACATGGCCGCACTTAGGGCGTACAGACACGCGGCGTGGGAAGCCTGCCGTCCCCAGGGACGCGTCGGCGGCTGCCATGTCCAGCCCGTCGTGTACATGAAGCCGCTGGAAGCCCAACCGGCGAGGTCACCGCCCGCGAGACCGGCTCGCGGCCCGCTTCGACCGAACGCGCTCAACGATACGTAGACCAAGCGCGGATTGATCTGGTGCAGGTCGTCGAATGAGAACCCCCGGTCGTCCATGTAGCTGGGCGGCATGCTCTCGACCACGATGTCCGCATTTTCGACCAGGCGTTTGAAGAGAGCCTGGCCCTCCGGGGCGTCGAGGTCCAGCGTGATGCTGCGCTTGCTTGTGTTGTAGCTCCAGAAGTGGAGGCTTCGTTCCGGACCCGGCTCGTCTTCGAGGAACGGCCCAATGCCTCGGGTCGCCGCGCCGCCAGGGGGCTCGATGCGGGTGACGACGGCCCCCATGTCGGCCAGCATCTTGCCTAACAGTTCGCCGACATCGTCGACCACCTCTAACACGCGCAGGTGGCCGAGGGCGGTCGGACTTGTCTGATTCTCAGTCATTTGTCACTCCAGATTGGCGGCTTCGGGAACGCAGCGCTCCCAGGGCCGAAGAAACGTGCTTCCGTGCGGTGACCACCGGAACTCGCAGATCGACTCGTGTTCGAGGCGATTCCTGGTCGATCCGGGAACAACGCACCACTCGTGTTGGCGTTTCGAGCTGCTATGCCGAAGCGCCGGCACGCGGTGCGAAGGCGACGATCTTCGTCAGGTAGTCGTAGCAGTCTTGGGCGCAGTGCTCGATGCTTTCGTCGTCGACTGGGGACTGGTGGACGGCCACGACGCCGTCGTAGCCGATCTCGCCCATTGCATCGAGAATCTCCACGAAGTCGATCGTGTCGGGCGCTCCGAACGGCGCGTCGTCGAGGTTGACCCATCCGGGATGCCAGCGCAGGGTTCGTTTCGAGCCGCCGTCCCACATATAGGTGTTCTTGAGGTAGACGTAGCACAGATACGGCGCGATGCGTTTGATCGTCTCGCGCCCCACGTCCTGCAGACACCACACCCAGTTGGTGGTCTCGTAAGTGAGCGCGAAGTTGCGTCGGTTGACTCGGCGCACGTACTCGATCGAACCGTCCACGGTCTCGAACATGCTCTGGCCGTGGGCCATGTGGGTCAGGGTGATGCCTCGCTCCAGCGCTTCGTCGGCGGCGCGCTGAACCCACTTGAGGTCAGACCAACTCTTGATGCACACCCGCAGCAGCTTGGCGTCGAAGTCGTCGGCCACGTCCAGATGAGGGCCGATCTCACGCATGGCCAGCGGACCGCGCTCGTTGTTGAGCGGCACGTCGAAGTCGGCGGTCACCATCGTGGACTTCAGGCCGAGCTTGTCCATGGCGCGCTTGAGCTCCAGTCGCTCGGCTCGCGGCGTCTGCGTTCCCGCAAGCGACGCGCGCATGCAGATGCCGTGGTATCCGATGTCTGCGGCCATCTTGATGAATTCTTCGTTGGTCAGCCGCCCCATCTTGTCCGGGCTTTCCATAACCATGGCCGAAAGCGAGATTTCCAAGGTGTTCCTCCTGTGCAAGCGAGTAGTGTGCGGATCAGGCTGGCAGTTGGGCGGCGGTGGCCTTCTCTGAAGGTGTGCTCGACGTGTCGGGGCTCAGCCGGGCCAATCCGAAAGTTAGGTCTCTAGGCGCGCCTATACTACCCCGCTTCGTAGCTGACGCGCAAGACCGTAACAAGATTTTACCAATCCGAGGCAACCGGTGCCAGATCACGCGAGTCACCTCGAGCCGGCGGCCACTCGACGCAGGGTCGGAGAGGGACGACGGACGTGGATCGAAAGCGCCCGCTACGGAGAAGGCGCCAGCGCTGTGATCGTCCGTATGTAATGGTCCTTGTCGGGTTCGTTGAGCACCAGCCGGATTTCGGATACTCCGACGTCGAAGAACGCCTCCATCTGTTCGCGGCATTGGTCAGGGTTGCCCAGAATGGCCGTGGCGTCGACCATCTCATCGGTGACGAGTCGAGCGGCCCCTTCGCGGTCCCGCCCCAGATAGGCTTCGCGGACCTGGTCGGCCTCCTCGCCGAACCCGATTCGATGGAAGTACCGGTGGTAGAAGACGCCCATCCCGCCGATGTAGAAGGCGATGTGGGGCCGCTCCCGGTCTCGGGCCGCCGGAACATCGTCGGTGACGTAAACCGAGACCTGCGGCGAGATCGTGATGTCGTCCATGGATCGCCCGGCGGATTCCACTCCTTCCTTTAGCGGCAACATGGCAGCGTCCTTTCGCGAAGGCGCGAAATAGATCGGCAGCCAACCGTCGGCAATCTCCCCCGTCATCCGAAGACTGGGCGGACCCAGCGAAGCGATGTAGATTGGGAGGTTCGGGCGATACGGTTTGAACCAAAGCCGGAACCGTTTCGTCTGATAGAACTCCCCGTCGTGATCCATCCGCTCGCCGCGCATCGCTTTACGGATGATGTCGATATACTCTCGCATCCGGGTAACGGGCTTCTCGAACTTCTCGCCGTGAAAGTCTTCGATCACCAGCGCTCCGCTCGACCCGAGCCCCAGGAAGAACCGCCCCTCGGACATGAGGTCCATGTTGAGCGCGGTCATCGCGATGTTCGCCGGCGAGCGCGCGAACACCGGTACGATGCTCGTGCCGATCCGGATACGCGACGTCACCGCCGCCAGTTGCGCCAGCGACGTGAATGCGTCTTCGCCCCAAGCCTCGCCCGTCGACAGGCTGCTGTAGCCCAGTTTCTCCGCCAACACGGCAATCTCTTTGACGTCGTTCCAAGTGCTGCCCGGCGGCCTCGGGCTCATCAACCCTACTTCACCCATAACGTCGATAATCCTCCATGGCTCTTACGCTGAGCGCGGGCGCAGACCCGCGCGTCTTCGATGCTGACATCTGGCGCCCATTCTACGACATCGCGGTGGAGTTGCCATAGACAGGGCATCTGCAAACTCGGCGATCGCCGTTCAAGAAGGCAGCCCCTTCCAAAAGCGAGACAGTCCGTCGAACTCACCTCCTACGTCTCTCAGGTATACTGTGGCCTGAAATCTTGATGATAGGGAGCTTGAACCAATGCCCATCTCGTTTAGCTTGGCCGGTAAGAATGCCATCGTTACGGGTGGCTCACGAAATATGGGGAGGCAGTTCGCGCTCGCTCTCGCCGACGCCGGCGCCAACGTCGCAATCCTGGACCTCCCCGGGCAGGAGAAGGATGCGACCGGTGTGATTGGCGAACTCGGAGAACGCGGCGCCCACGGCATCTTTTTGCCGCTTGACCTTCGGGACGTGGATTCGATTCGAGAACAAGTAACGGCCTTGGCTGCTGAGTTCGGACACCTGGACATCTTGATCAACAACGCTGGCAAGACCGGCGGCACGAACAGACCGTTCCTCGAATATGAAGTGGATGATTTCGACGACATGCAAGCCATCGGGCTGAGAGGCACCTACTTCATGTCGCAGGCCGTCGCGAAACAGATGGCGGAGCAGGGTGACGGAGGCGCGATCATCCACATATCGTCTCGAATGGGCATGCAGCTTCGCTACGGATCGTCCGCCTACTCCACGGTCAAGGCGGGGATCGCTCACATGGGCCGCGCCATGGCGCTCGATCTAGCGCAGTACAACATCAGGGTAAACTCGATCGCGCCGGGGCCGATATCGTCATCCGAAGAGTCCGACGCACAATTTCCTCTGCCGACAGGCCTGCGATACGACGATTTGCCGGGCACGGCGGTGTTCCTCGCGTCCGAGGCTTCCCGCATGATAACCGGTCAAGTGATAATGGTCGCCGGCGGCATCGATCTGCGCGGACCGATCTAATCGCGTGGTCGGCGCCCAACCGATCGGGTGAACACGCCGCCACTGGAATCGTCGACGGATGCACCCGAATTCGTCCAATCGTAATCGAGCGGGACTTGGGTTGGCGGCGCTGGATCGAGACGGCGATCCGACTCTGGATCTCGTGCGTGGTTATGGCGTTGGCGAACCCGCGCCACATAGATTGCGCGCCGGTCCGCCGGACGACAACCTTGTCGTGGCCTGGATAGTCAGTGACTAGATTCCGGTGACTCGCGATATGGGTGCGCCAATGCGCCTTACCCCGGATTATTGCGATATGTTGTCGTGAGCAACGGCCATGCCCGCTAGCTCATTCGACCCAAGGAATGAAGGGGCGCCACTCTTCGAGAATGGTGCGGTGGTGGAACATGTAGTACGGGTTCGGACGAGGCGTAGTCGGCTTTCTGAGCAACTGCATCTTGGCCTCGCGAGGGCTCAGGCCCGCCTTAGTGTGGTTGCAGGGAATGCAGGCGCTGACTACGTTCTCCCACACGTGCGGCCCGTTTCGGGAGCGGGGGACGATGTGGTCCAACGTGAGCTGCCGGGTCTTTTGGCCGCAATACTGGCAGGTGAATCCGTCCCGGTAGAAGATGGCCTGCCGCGAGAGCCTTCGCCGCATGACCGGCCGCTTCACCATGTAGACCAACCTGATGACGGACGGCGCCGGGTAAGACGTTGCGACGCACCGAACGAAGCCTCGACCGTCGGTCACAAGCTCTGCCTTGCCGCGCTCGATCAACACGAACGCCCGCCTGACATTGCAGATGTTGAGCGGCTGATAGTTCTGGTTGAGAACCAGGACCGGCAGATATACCGTCGACCTACCGTTCATTTTCTCCCACTACGGTGTCGCCAATGCATCGATAGCCTCTTCCAGTAACTCCAGGGATGCTCTGAAGTCTGTCGGGATCATACCGAATGCATCGTCTGGCAGTACGTTCTTCACGTCCAAGAAGATGGGTACGATCGTGGATTCGGCCAGAGCGTCTTCCACGAACTCTTTTTTGTCCTCTATCTGAGGCAGTTCGAAATTGTCCTTGAGAGCATCCTTCGCGGCGTCCGCCAGAGCTTGCGCCTGAGCGCCGCCCTGCACGCCGGCCGGCAGATCCACGTCGGGAACGGGCAAGGTGAAGTTGTAGGCGAATCTCGCCATCCCTGTTATGAGCATAGAGGCCACAACGGCGCCCATCAACAGTCCGAGCACGATTCCGCCGAGCTTGTCGACCATCCCCGCGAGTCCGAGGGTCAGAACGGTCAAGGCCGGCTTGAGAATCTTGCCGATTATCTTGGCGACGAAGATGGTCCCGCCAATGATGATGGCATATGAGACTACTGTAACAAGCGTGTCGGTGTTGAGGGAGTCCTCGAACATTGCCCCGACGTCGTCGGACAACTGCCCCGCCAGCAGCCACCCGATGAACGCGCCCGCGACCAAAATCGCGGCGCCAATGAGGCCTGTCTTCAATCCTTGGTACAACCCGAGCGCCAAGACGACCAATAAAACGATGTCGAGCCAGTTCATACGTCAACCTCCGGACGCCCGCCTCCGGTTCATGGCAGGCCACTCATTTCGCACAGTTTATCACAGGCACAAAGTGTGCGAAATGTTATGAGCGCCGTTGGTATTGTGATTTCCGGCAGGTCGCCCGCCGCGACGACAACCCGTGTCGACAGGCCGCACGGATCAATCTGGGCTCGGTTTAGGCGGGCAAGTCGAGTTCGTTGACAACAAAAAACCGCCCCGCGGCGGACGGGGCGGTCAGGTCCAGGCCCGGAGGGGGCGCCTGGTCGGGGGGTCTGGTTTTCATGCTGCGCGACGGACAATTCACATCGACGTCACGCGTATATCACTGCGCCGTTTTGAAGCTCCAAACTCGCTCGGAGAGAGCGCATGAACAGAAACCGCTTCGCGTCAATCCGGATGCTTCGCAAATGAGGCGCCATCGCGTTTGACACCAGGATTTCGATGCCGTCCTGTTTCACGATGCTGTAGTTCGTTGTGTCTCGCTTGCCAACATGGGTATCGACCGATACCTCAACGGAACGCGAGGATCAATTAGAAATGCAGATCAGGTCCAGCGCTGCGCGGCCGCCTTTATCCAGGATGAACTGCTGGGCTTCGGCACTCAGTTGGACATCCACTTCCTCACCTCGTCGCACCGGATTCCAATTCACTCTATGCCAGTATGATGAGACATTGGTCGGCAGCGATTCACAACTCAGCGAAAATCGATCGATCCGTGCGGGCAGAGAGCCCCAACCGTGCGGATCGAGCAGGTTCTGTCGATCTTTCCGTGTCGCCGAAATGATATAATCCGATCCAGTCCAAGGCGAGGCTTGACGCCCGTCAAATCCACTCGGAGTGTTAGATGGTCTCAATTGCGTTTGATAAGTTCACGTTGTCCAACGGGCTCGACGTCATCCTATCCGAAGACCACTCTCTGCCAGTCACAGCCGTGAACGTCTGGTACCATGTGGGCTCCAAGAACGAAGAGCCTGGACGGACGGGATTCGCCCATCTGTTCGAACACGTAATGTTCGAGGGCTCCAAGCACCACAACCACAGCTACTTCGACCCGCTACAAAAAGTCGGAGCCAACCTGAACGGGTCCACTACGCCCGACAGAACGAACTATTGGGAGAACCTCCCCAGCAACTATTTAGAGCTTGCCCTGTGGCTCGAGTCCGACCGAATGGGTTTCCTGCTGGACGCCCTCGACCAGAAGCGCTTCGAGGTTCAGCGGGACATCGTGAAGAACGAGAGGCGGCAGAATTACGAGAACCGCCCCTACGGCATGGCTTCGATGATCATCCAGCCCAACCTGTATCCCGCTCCCCATCCGTACAACTGGACGACGATTGGCTCGCCAGAAGACCTGGACGACGCGTCGCTCGACGACATCAACGCGTTCTTTCAGAAGTTTTACTCACCGTCCAATGCCAGCCTCGCCATCGTCGGCGACTTCGATGCCCCGCACGTGAGAGACCAGGTTGAAAAATACTTTGGGGAGATTCCCTCTGCGCCGGCTGTCGATCGAATAGGCCGCATGGATTCAAACCTTCGCGGCCAGGCGTCGCTGACGACCCACGACAGCGTCCAACTGCCTCGGCTGTACCTGGTATGGCCGACCGGACCGATCTTCGACCGCGACCAGGCGCCGTTGGACTTGATGGCGTCGATCCTGGGAGACGGGAAGAGCTCGAGGCTATACCGCACGTTGGTGTACGACCGGCAGATCGCGCGAGAGGTTCGAGTCGAGCACTACGCTCAGGAGATCGCCGGCGAATTCAGTATCCAGGTGACGGCCAATCCGGGCCATTCCATTGATGAGATCGAAGCAGTCATCGCCGAGGAGTTGGACCGTCTCAGGTCGGCGCCGCCGACCGAAGAAGAGTTGCAGAGGGCCAGAACTCGAATCGAGACGAGCCACGTAATGCAGTTGGAGCGTTTCGGTGGGTTCGGAGGCCGCGCGGACCAACTGAACTACTACAACACCCTTCAGGGCGATCCGGGCGCCATCAACACCGATGTCCAGAGGTACCTGGACGTTAGCGTCGATGACATCCACAAGGCGACTTCCGTCCTGGGCGATAACCAGGTGAGGTTGATAGTGAACCCGGAGGAGGCCCGTGAGGCGGCGACGACCGCGATCGATCGCACCTCCGCTCCCAGCGCAGCGCCGGAGCCGAAGTTTTCGCCGCCGGTGCCGCAACGCGCCACGCTGGCAAACGGCCTCGAAATCGTGCACCTCGAGCGTGGCGGCGTTCCAGCCGTTGCGTTCGGTCTCGTGTTGTCGGGCGGCGCGCTTGCCGACCCTGCCGCAAAGTCCGGCCTGGCGAACCTGACGGCCACGATGCTCGCGGAAGGAACTCGACTTCGCACCAGCAAGGACATATCCGACCAGTTGGAGGCTTTGGGAACACATTTGAGGCACCACGCGAGCCGTGAGTTCGCCATGGTCTCGTGCGACTCACTCGTTTCGAACTGGCGCAAGGCGCTTACCATTTTGGCTGAGGTGGCGCGAGACTCCGTATTCCCGGACCACGAACTCGCCAGGATCCGCAAAGACCTGATGACCGACTTCAGCCGCATCGTCGACAACCCCCTCGCCATCGCAAGCCGCGCCGCCCGGTCCCTCTTCTACGGTCCCGGCACACCCTACGGGCATCCTCTGACGGGCAACGAACAATCGGTCGCGACAATAAACCGCGACGACCTCGAGTCGTTCCACCAATCACACTTTGGCCCAAGCAACGCGACATTCATCGTCGTTGGCAGCGTTTCGTTGGACGACGCGGTCGAAGCGACCGAAGCGGCGTTTGGAGACTGGCAAGGCAGCGGTTCACCGGCGCCTGACGGCCCCAGCGTTGATTCGAACGGCCTCACTCCGACCCGCATCTACATCGCCGACAAACCGGGGGCTGCGCAATCGATCATCCGCGCCGGCCACCTCACGGTCCCGCGCGCCCACGCCCACTATCTGCGTCTCACGATGCTGAACTACATCTTCGGCGGGCAATTCGCGTCGCGTCTCAACAACAACCTGCGACAGGACAAAGGCTACAGCTACGGCTACAGCTCGATGATCGACTGGAGCCACGGCCCGTCCATGCTCATGGTCGGAGGCGGCGTCCAAACCGCCGTCACGAAGGAAGCGCTTTTCGAGACGATCAAGGAGTTCAACGAAATAAGGTCCTCTCGGCCCGTAACGCAGGAAGAGTTCACAGACGCCCGCGACGGAATCCTGCGCAGCATACCCAGCCAGTTCGAGACACAACAACAGGTGTTGCAGCACCTAACCAGAATGGTCGTGTTCGGTCTGCCGGACGACTACTTCACGACATTCGCCGACAAAGTGAACGAGATCACACTCGACGACGTTCATCAAGCGGCCGAAGATATGCTCGACACCGATCACCTGCGCATCCTGGTCGTCGGCGACGGCGAAACGATACGCGACGGCGTGGCCGAGCTCGGTCTGCCGGTCTCCGACGTGGACTACGAAGGCCGGCTCCTGGAGTGAATGAATCGATATGGCCAAGCAACGATTTACCGTCATACTGATTCCCGACACCACTGGATATCAGGTCATCGTGCCGCATTACCCTGAATGCACGACCTCTGGCGACACGCCGGAAGAGGCGTTTTCCAACGCTAATCAGGCGCTGGAACTGATGTTGGAGGTTGACGATGCGGAACAGACCCCAGTGCCGCCCAACGTCTGCGCATCCCACGTCGTAGTCGGAGACATCGAGTTGGATCTTCCAGAGCACATGCTCTCAGAAGTGCGCGACTACGCTTCGGAGTACGATCCGCCGTCGAAGGCGGCGGCCCGTTGAAGTTGTCCCCGATGGCTCCCCATAGATACTCCCTCAAAACACCG
This sequence comes from uncultured Dehalococcoidia bacterium, assembly GCA_964588665.1. Taxonomy (GTDB): domain Bacteria; phylum Chloroflexota; class Dehalococcoidia; order Lucifugimonadales; family UBA1123; genus UBA2160. The sequence continues at coordinate 12,553 of CAZPQQ010000034.1, forward strand.
TATGAACGCTGACCCCACACCCCTGCGCCTGGTGGAGACCTTCCACAACCTGTTCTACACGCCCATCTACGTGGCGGTGACGGGCGGGCACTTCTACGCCGAAGGCCTGAACGTGCATTTCAGCACCGTCCCCGAAGGCGGGTCGGCCATGGAGATGCTCAGGTCGGGCGCGGCGGACGTGACGCAGACGGGCATCAGCCGCTCGCTCATGGAGCTTGACGCGGGTCGCACGGACGCCCCGCTCCACGTGGCCGAGATCAACCAACGCGACGGCTTCTTCCTCCTGTCGCGGCGACCAGTCGAGGACTGGACGTGGGGGCGTCTTGAAGGCGCGACCGTGGCCCCGGTCGGGTTCACTCCGGTGCCATGGACGTCGCTCAGGTCGGCGCTCCTCAAGAACGCCGTTGATCCAGGCCGGTTGACGCTGGTCGAAGGACTGTCCGCCGGTGACGCGCTTGATCTGTTCCGCGGGGAAGGCGTCGACTATATCCAGATGCCGCATCCGCAGGCCCAGACGTTGATCGAACAAGGCGTCGGACACCTAGTAACGGCCCTCGGACCCGAGTCGGGCTACATATGCTACAGCTCCTTCGCCGCGATGCCTGAATTCATCGAGACACGGCCAGACACCGTTCAGCGCTTCGTCGACGGGTTCAGCAAGGCGTTGACCTGGCTCGCGGCAGCCGATGACGCCGACATCGTCGAACGAGTGTCGCCGCTGTTCCCGGACCTGTCCGACAGCACGTTGGAGGCAGCAATCCATCAATACCGTATACAAAAGACGTGGCCCAGCGACCCCGCGATCGGCGAAGACGGGTACACGACGATGCGAGACCTGATGATCGACGCAGGACTCGTACGCGGGCGCCATCCGTACGAAAGCGTCGTCAGGCCGGAATTCGCTCGAAAAGCGATGGAGCGTTGATCACCGCCAAGCCGGTCATCGACAAGGCGGTCGCGTACATTACGCAGGGTGACCGGCTGCTTGTGTTCAGTCACGTCGGGATACCCGAGGCGGGAATCCAGGTCCCCGCAGGAACCATCGAGCTGGGAGAGTCTCCGGAGGGCGCCGTCCTGCGGGAGGCCCGCGAGGAGACCGGCCTGGAGAATCTGCGGGTGAGCTCGTTCCTTGGCGTCCAAGTCATCGACGTCACGCCGTTCGGCCGAAACGAGGTCTTCCGCCGGCACTGCTTCCATCTCGAGCTGGTTGGGACCGCGCCGGAGCGATGGACCCACTTCGAACGAGACCCGTCCGACGGCGGACCGCCTATCGAGTTCGAGTTGTTCTGGGTGCCCATGCCCGACGATGTGCCCGAGTTGGCGGCGGACATGGGAGCGATGTTTGATCTTTTGGCAGGCGACATGCGATGAGAGTTCCCGCAAAGATCGTGTCCATCACGCAGGAGACGCCGACGGTCAAGTCGTTCGAGTTCGACCTGGGCGACAACAGCCTGGAATTCAAGGCAGGTCAGTGGGTCGACTTCTTCGTGCGCATTGACGGCGCGGAGGCCGTGGGAGGGTATTCGATCACCTCGTCGCCAATCCGTCAGGACCGGATTAGTCTGGCGATCAAGCTGGGCGGCGACAATCCTGTCCCACATTTCCTCCACAGTCGTGCGCGAGTGGGGGACGGCGTGGAGATGCAGGTTGGCGGCGATTTCTACTACACGAGTGACATGGCCGGTTCTATCGTGCTGCTGGCGGGCGGCATCGGTGTCACGCCGCTGATGAGCATGATGCGATACGTCGACGAGGGCGTGCCGGGCGTCGACGCCTCGCTCGTGCACAGCGCGGGCTCGCCGTCCGAGTTGCTGTTTCGCGACGAGTTGCAGGAGATGACGGCACGCAACTCGCGTCTGAGGTACGCTGCCACAGTCACCGGGCCGAGCGACGAGCCATGGAACGGCGCCGCGGGCAGGATCGACAGAGAGATGCTCGAGCGCACTGGCGTCGACCTTCGCGCCATGTTCTTCCTCAGCGGCCCGCCGTCGATGATCCCCGACATGCGACGCATTCTCTCGGACATGGGCGTGCCCGAAGACCTAATCCGCTACGAGCAGTGGTGGTAGGCGGGGTCGTTCACAGCCAGTGGCGCGCCACATCGAAGCGGTTCGTGTCGATCAAGATCAAGACTTCAGGCGATCGGAAGGGGCCTTCGACAGGCTCAGGCCGAACGGGTCTTTGGTCGTTCGGCATCCATATTTTCGGGGCGTGAATGAAGGCGCCTGTGGCGCCCCTAGATCATCGAGTGGCTCTGGCCGCCGTCCACAACGATGCAGGCGCCCGTGATCAGACCTGCTCGGTCGGAGCACAGGAACGCGATCAGATCGCCGAGTGGTTCGGGCCAGCCGAATCGCCCCATTGGAAGCTGCGTCGCGATGAACTGCTCCACGACTTCGGGCGGCTGGCTGTTCTGGAACGTTTCCCAGGAGCCGCCCGCGTGGGCGATGGAACCAGGTGCGATGCTGTTCACGAGTATGCCGTCCTTGGCCAGCGACATGGCGGTGCTCCTCGTTGCGCCGATCAGTGCGGCCTTGGCAGCCATGTAGGAGATGTTCCCACCCGTTTCGCGACCCCATATCGACGCGATGTTGATGATGCGTCCCCAGCTCTGGCCCTGCATGTGCGGTATCACTTCGCGCATCAACTGGTAGCCGCCGAAAAGGTTGAGGTCGAACGTCGCCTTGAAGTCGTCCACCGACGTTCCCGTGATGTCCTCTCGGGAGCGTGTGCCTCCCGCGTTGTTGATGAGAATGTCGATCGGCCCAAGCCCATCGAGCGCCTGCCGGTGCAAGTCGCCCATGGTCTCGACGTCCGAGACATCGCCGACGAGGCCGACGGTTTTGACTCCCATGGCCTCGAGTTCAGCCACAGTCGAGTCCAACGTGTCTTGCGTCCTGCCGCAGATCGCGACGTTTACGCCCTCCGCGGCCAGTGAAAGGGCAGCTTGTCTGCCCAACCCTCGGCTGCCCCCGGTGACCAGAGCGGTCTTGCCCGCTATGCCCAAGTCCATGTCTGCTGCCTCCATGACGAATTCGCGCCCAGCGTAACATGCACGCTGAACCCGCACAATCTCGTCGGCCTTGACGCGGCTGGCCGCCTCGCCTAATATGCTTCAGGGCAGGCGGACCGACCATGGGCACGGCCTGCGGATTCCATCTGAACAGCGAGCGACCAACGGCAAACATGTACTTCGATCTTCACACACACTCCGTTTCGTCCGACGATTCCAGGGCTACCGTCGAACAGTACGTCAAGTGGGTAGGCGTCTTGCGACGCAAGGGATATCACATCGACGGTTTCGTCCTGACCGAGCATCGCAAATTCGATTTCGACCAGGACTATTCGGCCTTATCAACGGACAGCGACGTGGTCATTCTGAAGGGCTCCGAGCTCGACACCGACCACGGGCACTTCCTGGTATACGGTGTGACCGAAGATCTGACCGACCGCGTGAACTTCTCGGACGTTCACATGGACGGCCTGGAACTTGTCGCTGCCGCCGCTGACACTGGCGCGGTCGCGATTCCGGCTCATCCGGGCAGGTTCGGGATTGGGCTGTGCGAATTCACTGAGAACGGCGAAGACTACAGCGTGTTGCATGCGGGCGAGCGTTTCAACGGCAGCAACCGTCCAGGCGAACAGGAACGGGCCGAGGAGTTTTTGTCCGGCCTCAAACTGGCGGGCACCGGCGGCAGCGACGCCCATCTGGTCAGCGCAATCGGAAAGTGCATGACTCGCTTCGAAGGTTCAATCGCGACTGAAACCGATCTGGTTCGGGAGATCAAGGGCGGCGCGTTCGCTCCCGTTTGGCTGGACGATACACAACAGGGGTAAAGATGACCAACGAAGATCCGGACCTGAAATACGATCGAAGCCTGTTGGGCGCCGAGCAAGACATGGGCTCGATCGAAGTGACGCACGAGATGATCGTGAGGTTCGCCCGATCCACAGGTGAGGCCAATCCCATCTACTTGGACGACGAAGCCGGCAAGCAGTCGAAGTACGGGAGCATCATCGCTCCTCCGACATTCTGCAACACGTTCGTCAACGGCGGGACTCGACCCGACATCGGACTCAAGTTCGGAGACGTGAGCCTCTTCGCAGGGCAATCCATCGAAACTTTGGCGGTGGTCAGACCGAAGGACTCGTTGCATGCCAGCACGAAGCTGAAAGAGGTCTACGCTAAGACAGGCAGGTCCGGCAAGATGGTCTTCGTTGTTTGGGAGACCAGTTTTACCAACCAGGACGGAGGAACGGTCGCGTTGGTCGAAGAGTCCTTCGTAAGCAGAAAAAGGAATCCCCGTTGAACGACACTGAACTGTATTACGAAGACCTTGATCTAGGCGACGAAATTGGCCCGGTGCCTCGAGTGGTGACAGGCGAACAGGTGCTCGAGTTCGTCACCGTCTCTCGCGACGAGGTCGGCCCCAGCCGGTTCACGAGCGCGGAGGTCGCCAAGAGCGAAGGCCTCCCGAACCCTATCGTCCCGGGGGCGATGAACATAGCCATCGTGTCCCAGCTCATCACGGGCTGGTCGCCCACCGTCACGTTGCGGAAATTGGACTGCGTCTTCCGCGGGCTGGTTCCCCACAATAAGCCGCTCACGCTTAAGGGCCTGGTCACCGATAAAGACATCGTCGACGGCACGCCCCGTCTGGAGTGCGACGTCACGCTGGAGAACGAAGAAGGCACGCCGCTGGTCATCGGCAAAGCCACCGTCATCGTTCCGATGCGAGGGGGCTAAAGCCACTCAGTTTCTTCCGAACATCGCGGGACGGTCTCTGTACAAAGCCAGAGACCGTCCCGTATTGCGTTCTGGTCAGTGCTCCATGATCGTGCCGCCGTTGATGTTGATCGACTGGCCGTGGATCCAGGACGCCGCCTCGGTGCACAGGTATGCGACGAAGTTCCCGGTCTCCTCATCGGTGCCGTTGCGTCCGATAGGCGTGTTCGTCGCCATGTCCGACCAACGCTCCCCGCGGCCCAGATCGTCCATCCGATGTGTATCGACCGCGCCGGGGCAGACGCAGTTGACGTTGACGCCCATCGGACCGAGCTCACGCGCCATGGACTGGGTCATACCGACCAGAGCGAAGTTCCCGGCGTTGTATGCCAGCGTGTTGGCGCTTCCGCGTTTCCCGGCGCTCGACGAGATGTTGACGATCTTGCCGCCGTGACCTTGGTCTTTGAGCGCCTGAACGAATGCCTTAGTGCATAGGAAACTGCCGGTGATCTTGATGTCCACCACTCGCTGGAGGATGTCAGGGTCGAGATCGAGGATCGGCACCCGGTCGGCGCCTCGCGCGAAGGCCGCGTTGTTTATGAGAATGTCGACTCTGCCGAACTCCTCGACAGTGCGGTCGATCATGTTCTGAACGTGCTCTCGATTGGTGATATCCACAATCAACGGGAGTGCGCGCCTCCCGTGCTCTCGAATCTGGTCGGCGACGCTCTCGACGTCGCGCCAGCCGATCGCCTTCTCGTCGTCCGGGAACGAGTCCGGGTTGCGTCCGGTCCCGGTGACGACGACATCGGCGCCCAACCGGGCAAACTCAACGGCGGCGGCTCGGCCGATGCCCCGGAGCCGGCCTGCGCCGGTGACGATGGCTACTTTTCCATCCAGTTCTGGCATGTTCTCATCCTCTCAGTGTTGTATTGATGCGCGGCGTCCGGACCGACGACCTCACACGTCGAACACGAACAGGTCGTCGTGTACGGAGATTCCGGCGCGGGGATTGGCCCGAAGTATATCGCGCAAACCCGCGAGTGTAAACGAAGTGGGTTAAGCTCCGAGCTTGTCGACGAGCCAGCTGGCGAGCAGCTCCCGGAGTTCGTCTTTGCATTGCGTCAGGCCGTGGCCCGCGTCCGGGTACAGCTTCAACTCTTTTGGTTCGATGGCCCACTCATAAATCTGCTCGGAGCACCGAGGAGGCAGGCGGGTGTCTTCCTCGCCGTGGACCAGCAGCAGGGGCCGAGGCGAGACGTCGGCGGCTTTGGTCGCGCCCATGGTCTGGCTGGACAGGGCGACCACGGCTTTCACTCGCTCGCTGAACGGCGCGGCCGAGATGACGACAGCGCCTCCGAACGAGTGTCCGACGAGCGCGATTTCCGTGTGTCCGGTGCCCGCCAGGAACGAGACGCCGACCAGTGTGTCGAGCACGGACTCGTGGAGAATACTGGGGTCGCGGTAGTTGATCCGAATCGAGGTCACGTCCGGCTTGAGTTGCTCGGCCAGGTCGCCGTAAATGCCGTCGGCTGGACCGTCGAATCCCCCCCTCGCGCCCCAGACCCAGACGATGCCGCGGGTGGACGTTCCGGCCTGACCGTGATGCGCGATGGCCTGGATGTCGCCGCGTGTCGTATGGATCATCAACCCGCTGCCCGCCTGTCCCTCGGGCGCCTGCCATGCGTCGATCTGTTCGATCTGAATTGAGAATTCGTCTTGTGATGAACTCATGGACTGTATCCCACCGATCCGCGCGTGCGCGAGGACGCGCCGCCTAGCAACTGGCTTCCTGAAATTCGGGTTGGTATTTCACTGTTCCGCAGACTCGGTCCAACGCACCCAGTTCGAGTTCCATGGCCATGAAGTGCTCAACTTCGCCGTACTCGTTTCCGAGTCCAAAATCGCTGGCACAGGAAAAACCGAAGCGAGGGTAGTACCGGGCGCTGCCAAGCACGACCGCGATGTTGTATCCAGCTCGCCTGCATCGATCCAGCCCCAAGCGGACCAGTTTCGAGCCAACCCATAGCGCCTTGAACTCAGGCGTCACCGCCAGCGGCGCGAGCCCGATGCCATCGAAGCCTTCGTGCGGCGGATCGATGGACACCTCGGAAAACATGACATGTCCCACCATGCGCCCGTTATCCACGGCGACAAGCGAGATCACAGCCTTGTTCGCGTCGCGCAGCATCTGTACAAGATTGGCTTCATCCTGACTGCCGAATGCCCGTTTGACGACATCCTCGATGTCGCTGGCATCTTCGGGTCGCTCGTCGCGAATTTCGATCACGGACGATTCACGTCGATTCCGTTCAGGGCAGAGCGTTTCCGGTTGCCAGGGAACGTAAGTGACCTGCTTGGCTCCGTCTCTCTTGGCGCGTTCGTCAATTCCTGCGCCTTCCCGTTCCGGGCTTCGCTGCCTATCGCGCGGGAGCTGAATCCCGGGCGCGGCGTCAGTCCGCCGTCTCCGAGCTCGGCGCCGCTCGTGGCGCGGCGCTCGGTTGCTGTTCGGCGTCGGCGTCGGTCGCGGCCTCCCAATCCGGGATCAGCATCACGTGGGTCGGCTCGAGAAATACGACGCTGACTGCTCCGACCAGGCTGGCGACGATCGAGATCGCGATGACCAGGTCGTAGCTGTTCATCGTGTCGAAGATGACTCCGCCGATCCATCCGCCGAGGGCCATTCCAAGCCCAGCGCCGAGCATCTGAAAACCGTGAGCTATCCCAACGGGGGCGTGGCCGAAGTACTTCCTGTTCAAGATCGGGAACGCGCCCGATTCGCCTCCATATCCGATGCCAAATATGACGGCGAACACGTAAAACTGCCACAGATCGTGAGCCCAGTAGAGCGGAAGGACCGTAACGCCTTGGAGGATGTACGTGATCGTCATGGTTGTCTTCGTGCCGGCCCGTTCGCTGAGGATGGGAACTATCAATCGAGTGCTCACGCTGACTGCAGACATCACGGTGAGCAAGCTCGCGGCAGCGACCAATGAAATCCCTGCGAACACTGCAATCGGAATGATATACACGATGATAATTGCGTGCCCAACGCATCCCAAAAAATGTATCGAGCTGAGGTTCCAGTAAGCTTTGGTTTCTCGAATGTACCGTGCGAACAGTTTGATTCTTGTCTTGTCCACGTCCCGTTGTGTCGGGATGGCGTCCCCCGGTTGGGCGCCGTAAGGGACCAATCCCTTGTCTGACGGTTGGTCACGGAAAAATGCGATCAGGATCGCCATGATCACGCCGGACGCTGCGCCCGTAATCCAGAACGTGCTCTTCCAGCCAGTCTGCTCGATGAGCAATCCTAAAATCGGAGCGGCGAGAGCGGGGCCTACGCCCCAGGCCGCCATGAGGACGCCCATGCCGAGCCCCAGATGACGGCGGTACCATATCATCGCGGCTGGGATGAGCGGCACCAGGAAGATGGCTTGAGCCACTCCCAGCAGGACGCCGAAGTACAGATAGAGTTGCCAGGGCTCGGTGATGGTGCCGGTCAGCGCCATCCCGATGACGAACAGCACGCTGCCAGCCATCATTGCGCGCCGGGCGCCCACGCGGTCGCCGAACGAACCGGCCAGCGGAGACACCAGCGCCGTGACGATGCTGGCTAGCGCGTAAGCAAACGTGACCGTGCCCTGGCCCCACCCGTACGTCGCGGTTAGCGGGTCGATAAACACTCCGAACGCCATGCGGACGGAGGCGCCGACCATCTGCATCACAGCGATGATGCTGACGATCACCCAGGCGTAGTGCCAGTAGAACGTGCGCGTCTGATAAGTGCCGGACAGTTCGGGGCCGGTCGTCGAGTCTAGCGACATGCTTGAGCTGCCGGGCCAGTCAATGGAGCGGACACAGGAACAATGCCGAGGACTCCCACAGCTCTTTTTCTGACTCCGCTTGCGGGACGGACGGACTGGATACATTCGTCCCGAGATAACCGTCGGGAGCCGCTCGATGAGCGCCCGTCGACGCGAAAGTCTGACTGCGAGCTTCGACGCGCGCGTCCGCCGCCCAGGCGGCGAAAAAGATCGCCAAGGCCGCGCTCACGAAGACGACGGCTGCAAACTGCACTGGTACGCCGAATATCCTCAACCCCGTCCCTCGAGTCGGACTTCCCAGTCGGTCTCCGACTGTCTCGTTATTCAAGAGAATGATTTACGGTATCAATGCCAGAGTATCATTGCAAGCGATTTCGCCGCATCTGCCTCCGCGTGTATGTTTTCGTGGTTTCAATGCCCGCGAATCGCCCGGACAGCGTCGTTGGCTCGGCCGGAGTCAGAGAAGGATACAAGTACCTAGCGTCGGAAACAGCCGTTAGGATAATCCGTTCGCCCCTTCGGAAATCTCAGGGCAGGCTCTGACCCTGTCGAAGGGCTTGCGGCCGGTGGTTCGACAAGCCCACCACGAACGGAATGGTTAACGCCGATTACTGCAAGCAAGTACTAGTGTCCTGACTCGCAAATTCGTTGCGTAAACCGCGCCGTGTGTTTCAGTGGGTTCCGGTTTTGTCGGGGTTCACGATGATCAAGTAGGCTCACACTTCCGTTCGCCCTGAGCCTGTCGAAGGGTCGTCGATCGCCCGTAATTGTTGAGCGAACTTCGGAGACAGGACACTAGGTGCTTTCAAGGAGGACAGCCCTGCAAGGCGATCGACCGTCTCGGCATATCGATTCGTTGCCAGGACCGTTGTCCGAGGCGCTGTGGTCACCGGATTTCGTCATGCAAGCGATCGAGATCCTGCCTGTCTTGCGCCGCGACGGTCGCCTCTGGTCGATGAGCCCCGAGCATGCTGACTCGTTCATCGTTGCCTGGCCTGCGTCGGCGCGCCCAGAGGAAGTTGCGGAGAAGGCAATGGTCCAACTCGGCATGGACCCGGTCGTGCTGCACTCGACTTCGTGGCGCCACGCCAATCAGGAAGTGGTCCTGACCTACCTCGCTGTTGTCCCGCCCGAAGCAGAGCCGCCGCCTTCATGGCAAATACTGGAAGTGGGGCGATCGGAGCTTGCACGTGGAGACGCGACCGCGCCGCCTACGTCAATCGGTGTGATGCAAGTTCAGGAACACCAATTGCGCCATCTGGCCTGGCTCCGCAAGGACGATCCGACGATCGCATCGCTCCTCGATGACTGGACCGACGCTCTCAGCGACTATGTCCCTGAACCGTTCCGAGCGCTCGGTGGCCCGCCCATATAACGCAACCGCCGAGGATACGAGTTCTGGCGAGCCAGCAACCGATAGGGCAGGCGGGCGGGTGCACCGACCGTTTCCACTCTAGCCGTTGCTCAGGCGGCCGGTCGTCCGATGGTCTGCATACTCTCAAACAAACCCGCAATCTGGTCGAAAGTTCACATTGGACGGCCGCGGCGATACGTACGGGAGAGTCCCTCGTAAACCTGGTGATTGCGTCCGTCTCATCGTTTCAAAGTGTCTGGTGTTTGTGTATATGTTAACTGGAATGAATCCGCTGTGGACTTCACTGTCCAACGTCAATTGCAGCCGTACGTAAGATTGGCGGCGGATCATCGTAGGTCGGTCCCAGCCGTCTTGCGATCGCCGATCAAGGGGGCATCGCGTGAAGGAATGTCGTGACGACGATGCTACACGTTGGACTCAATACTCAGCCGAAACCGGAACTCCGAGATCACATGCATGACTCCTGACAGTCCAAAATTCCGACGGCACGTGCGATCGTCCGGATGGCCTTCACTCCGTGAAATCTCGCCGACGGCTGTTGCCTTCGTCGTGGTGTTCTCAGCTCTGCTCGTCTTCCGGCCCATGCAGGTGTACCAAGGTCTGTTCCTGGCGCCTGTTTTCATAGCCAGCCGGCGCGGATTGAAGAGCGGCCTCGTCGCCGCCGGCATCGCCATCGTCTTCCAGTCGAACGTTCAACTGATAACAGAGGGCGCCGTCATCACCCAAGCTTCTGCCGGCTCGGTGCTCTCGACGTGGGCGCTCGATGCCGCCGTCGGATTCGCCGCCGGCGCCGCGTTCACGTATGTCGCCGCAGCTCAACGAGAGGCCATGTACAGAGAGGTGCTCGCCGACATAGGCAAGATCATGAGTTCCTCGCTGGACATGGAGGAAGTCTTCGATCATTTTGCCGAGCAGCTCTGTACGATAATCCCGTTCGACCACCTAGCGATAAGCATTGTCGATACACAGCAAGGAGTCGCGGTTGCTTCGTACGTCGCCGGGGCCGGCAATTCCGACAGCCGCCAACCTGGCGAATCGATTCCGCTGCAAGGATCATTGGCTGGAATTGTAGTCCGTAAGCGGTCACCTGCAACGGTAAACAACGCCACTCGCGAGCAGGTTGACAACGAGTTGCCGACGCTGCGCGCAGCCTTCAATGACGGGTATCGTTCGTTCTTGACCGTTCCCCTGGTGCACCGCGACGACGTCGTGGCCGTGCTGGAGATGCGGACGTTCGAACCGGAGTCGTACACCAGCCACCACTCGATGCTGGCGGAACGTGTTGGGAACCAGATTGCCGGCGCCATCGCTATTGCTCTCATGTACGCGGAACGTGAGAAGACGGAGACCGCTCTTCGCGAGGCCGAACAGAAATACCGCACATTGGTGGAGAACGCCAATGACTCGATCGTCGTCGTCCAGAACGGCCGGATTGTCTTCTCCAACAGCACCTATGAGCAACTCCTCGGATACACGATTGACGACAACCGAGGCGGCAGCTTCATCGACGACGTGGCCGACGAGGACCGCGAACAAGTCCTGGATCACTACCGGAGACGGCTGAACGGCGAGGGGCCGCCCGACCAGTACGAGGCCAATCTCGTAACCCGTGACGGGATCCGAGTGCCCGTGGAGGTCAGACCCCGAGTCATCGACTACCAGGGCGATCCGGCCGTTCTAGTGGTGATGCGCAACGTCACCGAGCGCAAACACCTCGAAGAGCAGCTATTCCTCGCGCAGAAGATGGAGGCGGTTGGACAGCTAGCGGGCGGGATTGCTCACGACTTCAACAACCTGTTGTCGGCCGTGATTGGGTTCGCCCAATTAGCCAACCTGCAACTGGAAACACGAGGGACGGTGGAGAGCAGCTACCTGGACGAAATTCAACAGGCGGCGGAGCGCGGCGCGCAACTGACCCGCCAGCTTCTCGCCTTCTCTCGACGCTAGGTCACCGAGCCGAAGGTGCTTAACCTGAACGAGCTCATCGTCAACCTCGACAGAATGCTGCGTCGCTTGATCGGCGAACATGTGGAACTGGTGGTGCTCACCGCCACCGAGCTGGGGGCGGTTCGAGTGGACCTCGGCCAGATGGAGCAGGTGCTCACGAATCTCGTAGTGAACGCCCGCGACGCCATGGGCGAAGGCGGCACACTCACGATCCGGACGGAAAACGTGGACCTGGACGACGAAAGTACGCGGAATGATCTGGAACTGGAGCCCGGCAAGTACGTGAGGGTGACCGTGAGCAACAACGGTCTTGGAATGAAGCCGGAGGTCGTCGCTCGCGTATTCGAGCCGTTCTTTACGACGAAAGGGGTCGGCGAAGGCACAGGGCTGGGCCTCTCCACGTGCTACGGTATCGTCAAACAGAATGGCGGGCACATTGCTGTCGAAAGCGTGCTGAACGAAGGCACGACGTTCAAGATATACTTGCCCCTGTTGACCGAATCCCCCGATGCGTTGCGGGCGGACGAATCGGAACATACCGACGACGTGCTGACCGGCTCCGAGACCGTGTTGCTGGTCTAGGACGAGCCAGCCGTGAGAAAGCTTACGTCCGAGGTGCTCCAGAACCAGGGTTACAGGGTGCTCGAAGCGACCAACGGCGTCGAGGCCGTTGGCGTGATCGAAGACGACCCCGGTGACTGCATCGATCTGCTGGTGACCGACGTGGTGATGCCGGCGATGGGCGGCAGGGAGCTTGCCCAACGGTTCAGGATATCCCGCCCGGACGGCAAAGCCCTCTACATGTCAGGCTACCCGGATTCCATGATTACGAGGCAAGGCGACGCCAACCTCGACGGCGGGTTCCTGCAAAAACCGGTGACCATGGTCGAGCTCGCCCGCAAAGTCAGGGAGATGCTGGATCACTAGGCGCTGATGATTGCGGGGCTTGGCCCGGAAGGGACCAGAGTACGAGTGGTTTCGTCCTGGTCATGCTCTGTTGACGCAGTCACTCCCGTCGATTAGGCGCGCACGTCGGCCCTCAGTCCCGATTGCGGCGGCGTTCCGTTCTCGTTGAATCCTCAGATATCTGATCGGGTGGATCGAGTTGACGTCGTCAGACATTCCGAGCCTCATTCAACCCTTCTGGGACAGCTTCGTCGCTGCCGCTGACCTTGACCCGCCACCGGCGTTTTCCGAAGCATTCTTCTTCGGTGACGATGAACGCGTTGCAAACGCACTCGCCGAATTAGTCTTGAGCGGCACAAAACGAGCTACCACATCGCTCTTATGGGCTTACGAGGCGGACAACGAGCCTATGCCACAATCCGGAGATTTCAGTGTCGTAACCAATTGGGATGGACAGCCGCTATGCGTCATTGAAACAATTCAGGTGGATATCTGTCCGTATCAAGAAGTAACCGAAGCCTACGCGGCCGTGGAGGGCGAGGGAGACGGTTCGCTACGGCATTGGCGGGATGTTCACTGGGCTGCGTTCTCAAGGGAATGCGCGCGGATAGGCAAGACGCCAGACCCGCGCATGCCGGTAGTGTGCGAACGCTTCAAAGTCGTGTACCAGCCCAACACGTGAGCGAACGGATGAGAAGAGAATACCACAGTGAACGAGTTTGCCGGTCAGCCAAAACTCTTTGGTGACGATTCGTTGTGAGTTTCTGTCCCACCCGCCCACACTTCGGGTTCAGTTCCTTCGGGACGTTCCTTCCGGACCGTGATCGAGAGCCTCGGTAAAACGAGGAGGGCCGAATGATCGGGGACCGTATACTGACATTCACGGGCTACTACGTAGCCCCGAATTTGAAGAGGACCTCCTCCCGAAACGCCCGAAGGCACTCCTCACTCGCGCCGATGTCCACGAGGTCCTGCTCCGTGTTGTTGAGCAGCTCGGTCAACCGACGCTGCTCGAAATCTTCACCGAGTTCGTTCTCATTGGTGTCAAAGAAGATCTCATGGCCGTCCGGGTCTTTGGTGGTCCAACAGGCGCCGTCGACATCTGCATCATACTTTTCTTTGGCGTATCGCTCGGGTTCGCCCTCGAGCGACAAACCGTTTTCCTGAAGGAAATCGTATATCGCGAACGCGTCGACTCCTCTAAAGTTCAAGAGGTCTCTCTCGAGAAATGTCATCAGTGCAATGTTGAAGCTCCCGCGGCGTAATCCCACACCAGTCCGGGAACTCCGCTGAATTTCCATGCCAAGCGCCTGGTAGAAGGCTGTGGACCGATCGAGGTCCTTTACCTTGAGACAGAGTGTCGGTGCACCAACGTACATTGGCATTCCCTCCTCGTGAAACTTGAAAGAATGGCAGCGTCGACGGCGTCTTTCTTCTGACTCGTCAGATGCTGCGGCTAGGTGACATCAGCCGGCTTTCACGATATTGATCCGGGAGCCACGAAATAGGCCACGAATCTTGCATGACGATGGTAGGGTGACTCCGAATCGCCGTCAAATATATTATTGCGCCTGCCGACCGCCTTTGAGTGTGGCGGCTGAGCGGTCAGAGGAACATGACCGACCAGAATTGATCACAACCGATGAGCAGTCAGCGTCTACCTGAAGTTCATCGCTTTTGGCGTGTGTCTAACGGACGGCAGGTTCTCGGCGTGCTCGACCACCAGGTTCAGCGTGCCCTCTCGGCGGGATATCTTGCCCCGCACCAGCAGCACCGGCTCCCGCAGGACCAGGCGGTATTCGGCGTAGACCGCAGGCCACACGATCATCGGTATGTGGCCGAACTCGTCTTCGAGCGTGATGAAGACCGCCTTGCCGCTCGGTCGTTGACGCCGCACCACCAGACCCGCGGTCCACACTTCCATGCCCTCCTTCAGGTGCGGGATCTCGTCCGAAGGCAATACGTTTGCGGGCAGGTTCGGGCGAACGTGGGCCATCAGGTGGCCTTCTGGGTACAGCCTCATGGTCTGGTACTCGCCCGCCATCCGCTCCCAGCTTGTCATGGGTTCGAGCTCGGCCATGTCCTGGTCAACGGGCAGATCGAGAGGCGCTTGCCAGGCGTAAGGTTTGCCTTTTCCGTTGCTCTGAGACACGCCCTTCGTCGTAGAGGCGGGTTTCGGAGGCTGTTGCCGAACAACCGCTGAGCCATCTGTCCGTAGACCCTCTCCCCGGGGCGATTGGACCCGCTCGCCCACCCCGAATCCCGATTGCATCGAGTCATGCTGCTCCTCACCAGGCATGCTCGCCGTCGTAGGAGTGGAATTTTCTCGCCCGTCACCTAACGACATGCTCTTCGTCGTAGGGGAGGGTTTCAAGCCCTCCCGCGCCCTGCTGCCTGTCATCCCCTGACCGAGAGGAACCGGCCTGTAGCGCAGGCCCACCTCCCAGAGCGCGGAGCGTCGGTCCGAGGCCAGTGAGTCGAAGGCGCCTGCCAGCACCAGGTGCTCGACGGTCTCGCGCTGTAGGCCGGTGCGCAGCATCGCGTCGGCCATGTCGGCGAAGGGCCCGCCGCGCTCCCGGGCATCCACGATCGCCTCTGCCGCCGCCTTGCCCAAGCCTTTGATGTTCAGGAAACCCAGGAGCACTCCTTCGTCGAGCTGCTCCGTGAGGCTGCCCGCTCCGTTCGAGTCAGGAGGCCGAGAGGCGATGATGCACTTCTCGACACTGGCGTTGACGTCGGGGTTGAACACCCACACGCCGTGACGTCGAGCGTCTTCTTTGAGAGTCTCCAGATTGTAGAAACCCATCGGCTGCTGGTTGAAGAGGCCCACGAAGAACTCCAGGGGGTAGTAGTGCTTTAGCCATGTCATGTGGAATGCGGTGACGCCAAAAGCGAAGGCATGAGACTCCGGAAACATGTACTGGCCGTTGAATTTCTTGAATATCTTCGCCGCGACGTCCTCGGGCACTCCTCTTTCGCCCGATTTGTCCCGAAACTTCACCCAGTACTGGTCGATGAGCGTTGTGTTGTTGCGGCGGCGGAAAGCGCGGCGAAGCTGGTCGGCCTCCAGCGAGCCGAATCCCGCGACCTCGATCGCCACCTGGTTGACCTGATCCTGGAACAGGATGACGCCCAGCGTGCGCTCCAGTGCGACACGCTCCAGGGGGTGGTCGTAGTCCCAGGGCTCGCCCAGACGGCGGCGTATGAACTGGGTCACGCCGTCGTTGGCGCCCACGCCGGGCCGCACGGCGGCGACCTCGTAGGCCATGTCGACCAGATTTCGAGGCTTGATTCGGATGATCGCCTGCATCTGAGCAGCCGACTCCACCTGGAACACGCCGATGGTGTCGGCGCGATGCAGCATTTCGTACACGGCCGGGTCTTCGAAGTCCACGCGGCTAAGATCGATGTAGCTCCCCGTGCGCTGCTCGATGAACTGGAGGGCGTCCTGCAACTGGGACAGGGCGCCAAGGGCCAGGAAGTCGATCTTCACGAATCCGGCGTCGTCGATGGAGTCCTTGTCCCAGTGGCATATGAAACGGTCGTCGATGGCGCTCTGCTGCACGGGAACGATCTCAGTCAAGGGCGTCGAGCCGATGACCATGCCTCCGGGATGCTGGGCCAGGTACTTGGGGAACCCGTTGAGTTCGGCGGCGAGGCTTATCAAGTCGCGCCAAACGGGGGTGTCGGTGCGGTCGCGGAATTCGGGCAGGCGCTCCATCTCCGCCTGAAGCTGCCCCGCGTTTCCCGACTCCACGCGCTTAGCCAGACGATCGACGTCCTGGAAGGGAAGTCCCAGGGCCTTGCCCAGGTCGCGGACGGAGCCCTTCATCCTGTAGGTGCTTATCATGCCGGTGAGGACGGCCCGGTCCCATCCCCAGCGCTGGTGCACCCGCTTGATGAGTTCCTCACGGATGTTCCGGGGAAAGTCCAAGTCGATGTCGGGCACGGAGGCCATGTCGTCTTGCAGGAACCGCTCCAGCGACAGGTCGAACTTCAGAGGGTCAATGTGGGAGAGGCCGACGAGATAGCCTGTCAGCATTGCGACCGACGACCCTCTGCCTCTGCCCGGAGGACGCTCCTCCAAGGGTATCTCGGGGTCGCTCAACCCCAACTCGATCTGGATGTCGCGGGCGATCTGGATGATGTCGTGGTAGATGAGGAAGAATCCGGCGAGGTCGTGCTTCTTGATGAGGCGGAACTCCTCGCTGAGCCTCTTGCGCACCCTCCAGTTGATGCGTCCGTAACGTCTGATGGCCGCCTGGCGGCATAGCTCTTCCAGATAGCTCAGGGGCGTGTATCCGGGAGGCACGGGATAGTCGGGGAACTTGTATGCCAGATCGCGGGTGAGATCGAAAGAGCACCGCTCAGCCACCAGCAACGTGTTGTGCACGGCCTCGGGACAGTCACGGAAAAGAGATTCCATCTCGGCGGGAGACTTGAGGTGGAAGTGGGCGTTGGGCCTGCGCTCCAGATGAGTCTCCTCGAGGCTCTTGTTGTTGCGGATGGCGACCAGCGCATCCTGGAGCCTGTGGCGGTCCGGCGTGTGGTAGTGGACGTTGTTGGTAGCTACGACCCGTACGCCGACCCTCCCAGCCAGCTCCACGAGCTGTCGATTGCGTCGCGTGTCACCGTGAACCAGGTTCTGCTGAAGCTCAACGAAAACGCTGTCGGGGCCGAGCCAGTCCACGTACTGCCTCAGAACGCCCTCGGCCTCGTCGGTCCGGCCTTGGGCGGCCAGGCTGGGGACCGGGCCGTTGCGGCAGCCGGTGAGCAGCACTACACCTTCGGAGTATTCGGACAGAAGCTCGACGTCGAGCTCGGGGTTCCGACGCTCCGCGCCGATATAGGAATAGGTGACGAGCTGGCACAGGTTTCCGTAGCCGGCGCGGTCCGAGGCCAGCAGCGTCAGGTGCTGCCCGCCCTGGAGCGTGACCTCGGCGCCGACGATGGGGTTGATGTCCAGGCTGCGGGCGACTTGAGCGAACTGCATCGTCGCGCACATGTTGTCGTGGTCGGTCAGCGCCAGGGCCGGGTAACCCAACTCGACAGCGCGGGCCAGCAGTTCGTCGACGGAGGATGCTCCTTCTTGGAAGGAGTAGTTGCTATGGCAGTGTAGCTCGGCGTAGGTCATTTGGCAGTTTCACGGGTTTGGCCCTGAAGGCGATCAACTAAATACTTGCTCAAAGCAATTGCCATCCTGAGCGAAGCCGAAGGATCTGGGGCCTCGCAGGCAATCGCGCGTGTCTTGCGGCGAGATTCTTCGCCCGCGGGCTCAGAATGGCGAGAGCCGTTCGCGGTCACTTATTTTGTTTATCGCCACCAAGCCGGCGCTAGTTGCATCGAAATGCACTCACGATTCTCCGTTCGTGGTGAGCCTGTCGAACCACTTCGACGAGACAACGTACTCATCCGGCACTCGGCACATTTCACATGGGGACCTGTGCTCAATGAAATCGGGATTCGGGGTGAAAGGTGAGCCATCAGATCGAGACATTGACCTCCGCGACAAACGCCCCCAAAACGGGCGGTTCGGCCTCGAGTTCATCGAGGCCAAACGTATCCACATGAAACTTGATCGCAGAATTGATATCGACTAGGGCTTCCTCGTAAGTGTCCCCTTCACCCATGACGACGCCTTTGATTCCCGGCGGGTAAGCCGTATAGCCTTCGGGATGCTTCTCAACGATTATTTTGAATGCCTTTATCCTGCCATCCTTCACCTTGTCATTGTCTTGCCACAAGCATATGCCTTGTGAGACTGGATATCGCTGACACTAGTACCGCTGCCGGTACCAGGCGCCGTTGAGCATGTCACGGAAGAGGGTGACGGTCTGGTTGTCCTCCAGCAGCACGTGGTAGTACTTTCGCGATAGAGGTCTGGGTCTCCACCACTCTTCGTCTATCTCCCACTGGTCTTCGATGGCGGTTACTTTCAGGGTTTTGCCGCCGAACGGTTGCCCCGCCCCTCCCCTGGGAGAAGAAGAAATTGGGGACACCCCTGTTTCAGGTGTCTTCTTACGAGGCGCGCCGAGTGTCGACGCAACCCCTGCCTCGGGATAAGAAGAGCTTGAGGACGCTTCGACGAACCCCAGCGTCCTGACGAGTCGGGATTGCACCCCTGTTGCTGCAGGTGCATTGGACGCTCTGAGCGAGCCTCTCACCTCTCTTTCGAGAGCAAAAGCATCTTTGGACACCCCAGACTTCGGAGTCCTTCCGCTTCCACGGAAGCGGAAGGACTGCGCTCCTGTCGTCGCAGATGAACTGGGTGCCCGTGGCAGTTCGTCCCCTCCCTCGGAAGAAGCATTGAGGGGCGTCTCTATCTTTCTTAGGGAAGACTGCGCCCCTGTATCTGCAAGCATGTAGTCGATGGACCGGGTGTCAGGCGACTCCTCCGCTGCAGGCCCCAGGAAAGAGAAGTCCGTGGACGTCGGGGTCTGCCGTGTCGGGTTGGCGCCGCGCCCGTATTCGGAGGCGTCACCTGGGGAGACTGTAGCCCGAGAACCAGGCTCAGGCGGCGCTTGCCTCTGCATTCCTGTTCTTGCAGATGCGCTCTTGCGAGGCGCACTGGGCGGCGGCCCCGCCCCACCCCCGGGAGAAAAAGAATTTGGGGACACCCCAAACCCCGGCGGGGACTCCGTCCCCTGCACCCCTGTTCTCGGGGGTATGTTCCTGTGAGACGCAGCGGACGGCTGCGTGGCACCGATGGCTACTGCTACGGGCCTTCCGTGTTCGTCTTCGGTCACGGTTGTCGGGATGGGCGGGTTTAGGGGTCGAATTGCACCAATGCTTGGCGCCTCTCCG
>CAZPQQ010000035.1:0-30730 GCA_964588665.1 uncultured Dehalococcoidia bacterium
CGAAGGTTGGGTCAGCTTTCCGGATGCTCCCGGCTGGGGCGCCGAATGGGACTGGGAACAGTTCGAAAAGAAGCGCGTGGCGACACTTTAAGATACTGACGGCAGCGCCTGTTTGTGCACAAACAGGCGGACTGGCAAACGATAAGTGCAGAGGAGGCGCCTTCATGGTTGCCGGAATCGGTTTACGGTCCGGCTTGGCTCCGACGGTCACTGCCACGTCTCTCGCTGGTCTGCGCCGCTGTCTTGCCGCTGGTCAATGTTGGCCAGCATGAGCCGCCTGCGTTGAATTGCGCGCCGCTTGAGCCTGGCGTAGAATGCACCGCAGCAATTTGGCTCGTCAAAGGGCAGCTACAGAAGGAAGGCATCGATGGAAGGCGCTTTGAGCGACCTGAAGGTCGTGGAGTACAGCACAGGGATTTCCGGCGCGATGTGCGCCAAGGCCATGGCCGATTTCGGCGCGGACGTCGTCAAGGTTGAGTCTCCGGAGGGCGATGCAACGCGACGGCACGGTCCGTTCCCGGGAGGAAGGCCGAACCCGGAAGCCAGCGGCATGTTCCTGTATTTGAACGCCAACAAACGCGGCGTGACGCTGGACCTTGGCGTCGCCTCCGATCGCCGGCACATGGACAGCCTCCTCTCGGATGCCGACATCTTCGTCACGGATGTGCAACCAGCCGCCGCCGCTGAGCTCGGGCTTGGCTACGACACCGTTGGCGCCGCCCATCCTAGCCTGATATGTGCCCACGTTACGCCGTTCGGCAACATCGGGCCGTACCGGGACTACCAGAGCACCGACCTGATCGTCTGGCATATGGGCGGCATGGGCTGGGAGACTCCGGCGTTCGCGGTGACCGACCCGGAGAATGAACCGCCGCTCAAAGGTAGAGGCAGCCAGGCAGAGTTGCTCGCGGGATGGACCGCGGCAGCCTCGGCCATGGTAGCGTTCTACCATCGCGAAGCATACGGCGTCGGCCAAGAAGTCGATGTGTCGGCGTTCGAAGCGGTCGCGAACCACATTCGAGGTAACTTCGCGATGTTATCGAGCGACGCTTCGCTCCTGCCCCAGAACCGAGAAAAGTCGATGTTCCGCTGGACATGGCCGTGCAGCGACGGCTACGTCTCGATGGCGTTCATCTTCGACCATTGGTGGCAGGCCCTCAAGAAACTGATGGGCACGCCGGATTGGGCGGACAAGGATGAATACGACGTTCTGGCAGGCCGTCGCGAACACATCGCCGAGATCGAAGACGGCATCATCGAATGGCTGCGCGACAAGACCAAATTCGAAGTGTACGAAACACTTCAATCGGCCAGCGTGCCGTGCTTCCCTGTCTTGAACATGGCCGAAGTGCTCGACAGTCCGCACTACAGAGCGCGCGGGTTCTTCGTCGAGCAAGATCACCCGGTTGCCGGAACCGTCAAACATCCGGGCGCGCCCATCCGATTGAATGGAACGCCTTGGGAGATGACGCGCCCTGCGCCAACTCTGGGTCAGCACAACGATGAAGTTTTCGCCACCACGCGCCGGACTCAACCGCAACAGGTCGCGACTCCGAGCGGCGCGTCAAACGGCGCGCGTCCCGCCAACAAGCCGCTTGAGGGCATTCGAATTGTTGACTTCGGTTGGATATTGTCGGTTCCGCACTGTGGCGCCTGGCTCGGCTCACTGGGCGCGGAAGTGATTCGAGTCGAATCGAACACGCGTCTCGAAATCGGTCGCACGGGCGGTTTGGCCAGACCAGCCAATGGCGCTCCGAGCCTGAACCGAGGAGCCCTCTGGAACGGGCTCAACTACAGCAAACATGGCGTGACTCTGAACATTCGCGATCCCGAAGCCAGGGAGCTCGTCAAAGAACTCGTTGCCGTTTCAGACGTGGTTATGGAGAACTTTTCGACTGGTGTGCTGAACCGGCTGGGCTTGGGTTACGATGATCTGCGGAAGATCCGGCCCGATCTGGTCATGCTTTCCGGATCGACGATGGGGGTGACCGGTCCCGAGAGCGCCTCCACGGGTTTCGGACCGAACGTCTGCTCGTACGCCGGACAGCCGTTCGTTACGGGATACAAGGGCGGCGCTCCGCTGAACCAGGGCGGCAACTGGCCCGACTATCTGGTCGGCACGATCATGGTGTTCAGCATTCTGAGCGCGCTGCATCATCGCAAAAAGACCGGCGAGGGACAGTACATCGAAGCGGCGATGGCCGAGGTGATCTCGAGCATGCTGCCCGAGGCATTCATGGACTACACGATGAACGGCGTCCTCCACGAACGGGATGGCAACCACGACCCAAACATGTCGCCACACAACGTGTATCGGTCGCTAGGCGTGGATGAGTGGCTTGCCATTGCAGGCCGAAACGAAAGCGATTGGTCAGCGATCTGTGATGTAATCGGACAGCCCGCGTTGGCCTCGGATGCACGATTCGCGACGTTGGCTGATCGAAAGCGCAACGAAGCCGAATTAGACGCGATCGTCGGCGAGTGGGCGCGATCCTTGACTTCAACGAATGCAGCGACTCAGCTTCAGAATGCCGGCGTTCCCGCGGGACCGGTGATGGATGTCGTTGCACTCGTGAGCGACCCGCACTTCAGCAGCCGGGGGTTCACGATCGAGATGGAGCATCCGGAGACCGGCAAACTGGACGTTACGGGGCTCCCCGTGCGATTCAGCGCGATCCCGGACCTAGCCTACTTCCATTCCCCGCTGCTAGGCCAGCACAACGACTTCGTTTTCGGCGAAGTCCTCGGTCATCCGTTGGAGCGCGTCGAGGAATTGAAGGCCGCCAAAGCGATCCACTAGACACCAACAGGAGCCTCGCGATGGGAACGAACCTGTCCGGCGGAGAGACCGAAGTCTTGGAGCGGGCCGCTCGAATGGCTCGCGAGTGTCTGGAGCCGCGAGCCGCCGGTTACGATCGGTCGGCCACGCACCCCAAAGAGAGCTGGCATGACCTCTGGAAAGCCGGTTTCTTGGCGGCGGCGATTCCAAAAGAGTACGGCGGCCTGGGCTTGGAAATGCTGACGTGCGTAAAAGTGCTGGAGCGTCTGGCCTGGGGATGCACCAGCACTGCCATGACGATGCACATGCACTCGACCGTTCAGCGGTTCATCGCGGCCCTGTGCACACCGGAGCAGAAAGCTCGGTTCTACCCGGAGGTCGTGGAGCATGGCCGGATGTTAGCGAGTTGGGGCAGCGAGCCCGAGCGCAGAGGCGGGGCGGCGGTCCGAGACACCACGCTGGCTCCGACGGACGGCGGCTATCTCGTCAACGGCCGGAAGCACTTCTGCACCATGGCCGGGGCCGCCCACCTGTGTCTTGTCCATTGCAGCATGTCGGGCTACGATCAATTCGACGGATATACCCTTGCCCTGATACCCCACGACACCGAAGGCATGGAGATATCCGGTGAATGGGACACGCTTGGCATGAGAGCCACCGTCAGCCCGGCGGTGTCGTTCACGGACTGCTTCGTCAACGCTGACGATGTGCTCGGCGAACCGGGCGAGGCGACTCGTGTTGGCGCGGGCCAAGGATTCGGCCTCGGGTATGCGGCCGTCTACATCGGGGCGGCACAGCGCGCGCTGGACAGCGCCGTGGACTTCGCGAAAACTCAGCGGTTCGCGCCTGATCCGGAGCCACTCTCTCACAACATCCTGATCCAACGAGCGGTCGCGGAGATGACCATGTCGCTGGAAGGCGCCAGGCTCGTCCTGCACCAATCGGCGGATGGCTGGGAGTCCGCCGACTCCCAGCAACGGACGGTGTGGGCGGCTCGGGCAAAGCATCTGGCCATGGAAGCCTCGCTCTCCGTCACTTCGAAAGCCATTCAGACGGTCGGAGGCCGCGGCGCCCAGAAGGGCATGCCGTTGGAGCGGCTCCTCCGAGACGTTCGCACGGCCACTCTGATGCCGCCGAACGCCGAGCGAGCTTTGGAGATCGTCGGCCGAGACGCGCTGGATGTCCAAGACGTCCCGCCGGCATAGGGTGTAGTCGCAGGAGGCGCAAAACGTGCCGCTTCATCAAGACAGTCCGACCGTGCTGAGCGTCATCGACGGCATGACGAAGAAGCGTCGAGAGCTCGTCATGCGGCTACGCGAGATCATGCAATCGCTCGGCGGCGTCGAGGAGCGGACGCTGTACGATCACTTCTGCCGCGAATGGACGCCTGCTTTCTACACCAAAGGCACGCAGCTTTGCCACGTGCACGATTTCGGCACCGACCTGAGGGCGACGATGTTTGTGGGCATGAAAACGCTGGAGCCGTATCTGATGCAGTCGGACGACCTGTCCCCAGCGAACCATCGCGCCGTCGCCGAAACTCCTGCACCTCGCAATACGAAGGAGCTACGGATGCCGATCACGTCCAGGGAAGACATCAACGAATTCACTGCGCTGGTGCGCGTCAAATGGGAGTTCGTAAACGGAGCGCGGGCAGGGGATGGCTAGCAGTAGCAGGTCGGCCTGCATTGAAAAACGGGCGAGCACCCTCGTGCTCGCCCGTTTCGATTTCCGTGATCGAACCGTCGTCAATGACTGCCGACGGCTGATTGCTGATCGGCTTAGATCGGCGTGCTGGCGGTTCCGACGACGGTCACCGTGCCGTCTTCCTTCTCCATCCAGACCGCGACATTGGCCATCTTCTTGCCGCCCTCGTTGACCTCGTCGGTCACGACGGCCTTGGCGACGATCGTGTCGTCGGGCCAAACGATGTTGGTGAATTTGACGTCCAGCTTGCTGCCCATGTACCAATTCGCGCCGAAATGTCGATCCATCAGATCGCCGACGTATGACAGCGACATCTTGCCGCCGACAACCACTTCCTGGAAACCGAGCTCTTCGGCGGCTTCCTTGCTGGTGTGGTAGTTGCGGTTGCCGTGGAAGAAGGTGCCGCACATCTCGAGGCTGATCGTGTGCGGGTCGCTCTCGATCAGGTCTCCCTCAGGCATCTCGAACCTTCGCGCGCCGCCTTTGGCTTTCGGATCTCGTAGAGCCACGAAGCCGGACGACTGGCCGAACAGATAGCTTTGATGATGACGGCCCAATGCCATGACTGAACCGTCTTCGGCCAGTAGCTCGACCTGTTGCAAGACGACGGTCCTGTTGCGGTGCTCGTAGACGTCCAGCACCTTGGACCGGGCGCCGTACTGTGTCTCGGGCACGATAGGCGCGTTGACTTCCCACTGCTGGCGCATCCACAGGTTGCCGAAATTCTGCTTGAAGCCAGCTCCAGCGAAGCCGCCGTCGACCTCGGTCAGTGTCATCGAGGGCGTGTGCGATCCGCCGATCGGCGAGCCGGACCCATCGTAGAAATCCCTGTCCACCTCGAGTCCGGCGTAATAGTTGTTCATCATCTCCGTGTGGGCTACGAACTCCCGCGTACCAAGGTCTTTCCCGGCATAGGCCTCTTCCGGATCGCGTTGTTGACTGGCCATTCTGTCCTCCTACGCTGATGCGTTTTCGTTCACGTAATCGGTCGCGGGCTTCCGAAGGATTGGCCCGAAGCGCTTCACGCTATCCTACCACGAGCTATGGCATAAATCACGTGATCTCCGCGAGGACCGCAGCGCCATCTTGCGGTCGGCCGCCATGTCGCCTTGGGCAGACTCACACGGAGTCAGGGAGACTGGCAAACGACTGTGGCCGGACTCCGGAAACGAAAACAGGGGCGACGCTGTGTCGCCCCTGTCGGTCAGCCTAGTTCCGCGTAATGGCTAGTACTGGCGCTGTTGCCTCGAACGGCCGCCCATGTCCGCATAGGCGAACTGCGGGTCCGTCACCACGTCGAGCAACGCGGGTTTGCCCGAGTTGAACGCGCGCTCCAGTGCTGGAGTGATCTGCGCGGGGTCTGTGACCCGCTCGCCGTAACCGCCCAATCCCTCCATGACCTTGGCGTAGTCGGTCTCTTGCGAGAGGAACGTCCCCAGAGCCCGGCCCGTGCGCCGGAACACGCCCTGCGTTGTCTGGTTCCACGCGCCGTTGTTGGCCACGATGGATACGATGGGCAGGTTGAACCGCACGTAGGTCTCGATGTCGAAGCCGGTGAGACCGAATGCGCCGTCGCCGTACACGATGCAGACCTGCTTGCCGGGCCTTGCAAGCTGCGCCGCGGCTGCGAACCCGCTGCCGGCGCCGAGGCAGCCGAACTGTCCCGGGTCCAGCCAGTGACCGGGTTCGTTGATGTTGAGGACACGCGCGGCGAACGTGACGATGTCACCGCCGTCCCCGACAACCGTTGCATCTTTGTCAAGAAAGTCTCGGAGGTCGCCGACAAGCCTCATTGGGTGGATGGGGTCGGCGTCGCTCTTGAGCATCGGCTCGTCGACTGCCTTGAGGGCTCGATCCTCCGTGACGACCTCTTCGACCCATTCGCGACCCGGCGACCTGTACTTGCGGGCTTTGAGCTCGTCGATGATCTGTCGAAGGATCGCCTTGGAGTCGCCGGCGATTCCAACGTCGATATTCCTGTTCTGACCGATCTTGCTGGCGTCCTGCATGATTTCGATCAGTCGCGGGTTCTGCGGGAACATTCGGTCCGAGCCGTAGCCCAACCGGAAGTCGATGGGCGTCCCGAGGAGCAGAACCGTGTCGGCCTTGACCAGAGCGTATCGCCTGCCCAGACTGCCGAGGTTCGGATGATCGGCGGGCAGCGATCCGCGACCCATTGCGTTGAGGAACACGGGCGAGTCAATCATCTCTACGAACTCGCGTAGCTCATCCGACGCCTGGGTCCACCAGATATCTGAGCCCGCAAGAATCATCGGGCGCTCGGTTTCCATCAAGATGTCTGCCATCTTGCTGATGTACTCGGGATCGCCGTATGCTCGAGACTCGGTGCGGTAGGCTTCGGGATAGATTACGTCATCTTCTTCGCATTTGCCGTTGACGATGTCTGAAGGAATCTCAAGGTAGACCGGTCCCGGAATGCCTGACATGGCATGCCGGAACGCGATCGACACGTAGTTGGGTATACGGTCGACGCGTTTAACCTGCTCCGCAAATTTCGTGACGGGTTTGAGGAATGTCGCGCTGTCAAAGTCCTGCAGACCACCCATGAGGTGCTCTGAAATGGCGGCGTTGCCGCCGATCAGGAGCATCGGGCTCGGCGCCTGAAATGCGTTGGCGATGCCGGTCACGGCGTCGGTCACGCCGGGGCCAGCCGTCACGATGCAGACACCTGGCTTGCCGGTGACTTTCGCCCAACCCTCGGCGGCGTGGGCGGCGACCTGCTCGTGTCTGAAGTCGATTATCTTAATGCCTTCGGCGTCGCAACCCTCGTATAGGTTGTAGATGTGACCGCCGTTCAGGGTGAAAATGTATTCGACGCCCTCCCTCTTAAGCGCTTTGCCGAAGAGGCGTCCTCCGTCTATCTCTGCCAATGTCTCCTCCTAAGGTAGTGGCTGAATTCCGATTTATAGTATCACGTTCTTGTTCTGGAGGTCGCTTATATCGTCCCAGGTGTAGCCAAGCTCGTCGATCAGGACTTCTTCCGTGTGTTGGCCGAGTTGGGGCGCTTCCCGCCAGATCTTGGCCGGGGTCTTGCTGTAGTGGTTGGGGTGGTTGCACATCTTCACCGTCCCGATCGACGGGTGGTCGAACTCGGTGATGTAGTCGTTGGCGATCACTTGCGGATCGTCCTGCAATTCGTGGATGTGCTGAACTTTGGCGTAGATGAAATCGCCGGAGGTGCGGAACGCCGCGTCCCACTCGTCGTAGGTCTTCGTGGCCATCGCCTTATCCATTTCGCGAACGAGCGCCGTACCGTTTTCCATCCTCGAGTCCATCGAATCAAATCGAGGGTCGTCGATCAAGTGCGTGAGCCCCATCACCGTCATCAGCGGTACCCATTGACGGTCTGGCTGAAGGTGCATCAGTTGGACCCACCGTCCGTCTTTGCACTCGTAAATATTGGCGAGCGCATTTCGCGGGTTGAGGCGGTCGTAAGCT
Source organism: uncultured Dehalococcoidia bacterium (assembly GCA_964588665.1). Classification (GTDB taxonomy): domain Bacteria; phylum Chloroflexota; class Dehalococcoidia; order Lucifugimonadales; family UBA1123; genus UBA2160. Next base: position 7,946 of record CAZPQQ010000035.1, read on the forward strand.
TCGAACGCCCCTGATCTCATCATGGTCATGCTAATTCCCAACCCCTGGAGCCACATGTTGGCGCTGAGGTGGGATGCGTCGACCTTCTGGCCGATGCCTTGGATATGCCTGGCGACGAGCGCCGCGAGGACACCCTGGCAGAGCATGATCGCGCCCATCTGATCGGACACGCCTTGCGTGATGCGCGTCGGCTCTTTGACGCCGACTGGCGTTGCGGACATCATCAGGCCTGCCCGAGCCTGGCCGCAGCCGTCGAACGAGGGCAAGTACGCGTCCGGCCCCTCCGGTCCGTAACCCGATGCGGAGCCGTAGATCAGCATGGGGTTGATTTCGCTGAGGGTTTCGTAGCCCACGTTGAGCCTCTCGGCCACTCCCTTGCGGAAGTTCTGCACGAAGATGTCGGCATTCTTCACCAGTTTGTGGATGATTTCCTGGCCCTCTTTAGTTTTCAGGTTGACGGCGATCCCGCGCTTGTTGCGGTTGTTGGTCTCGAAGTAGACGTTGCGGCCCTCCGGAAGGCCCGTGCGCAGCGTGCTGGCTCTCGCCAAACCACGGCCGGAGTCGCCGTCGAGGGCTTCGATCTTGAGGACGTCTGCGCCCATGTCGCCCATCATGGCGGAGGACATCGGCCCGAATTGCCACATGGTCCAATCCAAGACGCGCACGCCCTTCAGAGGTCCACTGGCTCCAGCTTCATACGCAGCGTTCACTTGATGCCTCCGGCGTGTTTGACTGTTAGATTTCGACCGCGATCCGACGCTTCTGGGCCGCGTTTTTCGCGACAGCGGGATTGTAGCACAAACCCCGCACGACATAGCACGGACGAATCGATCCGGAGGGACAGCGCTCCGTGCACGCTGGATGTTTCGCCGGGGTTTCGGGTAGGGTGGTATGGTACAATTCCGCCGCAGCGAGGATCGGCTGTGTGGACCTGAGAAGGATGTGGGAGGCCGCGATAATGGGCAACGCACTCGACGACATACGTGTGTTGGATCTCACGCAGTTCGAAGCGGGTCCGTCCTGCACCGAATCGCTGGCTTGGATGGGCGCGGACGTCATCAAGATCGAACAGCCTGGCTCGGGCGACCCGGGCCGTCGGAATCGGTCAACTCTGCCCGACGTCGACAGTTTCTACTTCATTCTGTTGAACGCCAACAAGCGCAGCGTTACCATCGACCTGAAGAACCCGAAGGGCAAGGCGCTGTTCCTCGAAATGGTCAAGACCGCGGACGTCGTTGCCGAGAACATGGGACCCGGAACGCTGAAGCGGCTCGGCCTGGGCTACGACGTGCTCAACGAAGTGAATCCACGGATCGTGCTCGCTACGGTGAAAGGCTTCGGAACGTACGGACCGTACTCCGGATACAAGAGCTTCGACATGATCGCCCAGGCGGTCGGCGGGTCCATGGCGTTCACCGGATTCGAAGGCGGGCCACCTGTTAAACCCGGCTCGACGATAGGTGACACCGGCACCGGCATCCACGCCGCGTTTGGTATCATGGCCGCCCTGTGGCAACGAGAAAAAACCGGCAAAGGCCAGGTCATGGAAATCTCGATGCAGGATGCGGTCGTGAACTTCAGCCGCATCAAGATGCGCGAATACTACGAAACCGGCGTGAACCCCGGCCGCTCTGGGAACGCGATTCCGAATACGGCGCCAGGCGACATCTATCGTTGCAGCCCGGGCGGTCCCGACGACTACGTGTACATCTACTGCCAGCCAATTCGCGCCCACATGTGGGATGCGATACTCCTTTGTATGGGTAGGGAAGACCTTGTAGATGACGGAAACTGGAGCAACCCGGTGTGGCGCGGGCAGAACAAGGCTGAGGTCGACGAACTCGTCGAGAACTGGACCATTCAGAATACGAAACACGAAGTGATGCGGATACTGGGCGAGGGCGGCATCCCGTGCGGGGCGGTGCTCAACGCCGAGGACATCCACAACGACGAACACCTCAAGCGCAGAGGCATGATCACCACGATGCACCATCCGGTGCGCGGCAGCTTCGACATGCCAGGATTCCCCGTGCAGCTCGGAGATTCGCCGGTGGAGATGAAACATGCCCCGCTTCTGGGCGAGCACACGGCCGAAGTTCTCCAGGACATCCTGGGCTTGGACGAAGACGCCATGACCCGGCTGCGGTCCGAGGCAGTGATCTGATTGGCGACTAAAATCGTCGTCGTATCTGACACGCACTGCCGCAAATGGGAAGAAGTCCATCCTTCGATCAAAAGCGAGTTGGCCGCTGCCGACATCGCGATCCACTGCGGCGACTTCGCAACTATGGACGTGGTGGACGGCATGCGAACGATCGCCAAGCAGGTCGTGGTCGTTCACGGCAATTCCGACCCCCCGGTGCTGCGTAACGCCATCCCATACGTCGAGGTGTTGGAGGTCGAGGGCGTCAGAATCGGCGTGACTCATCCGGCGTGGGGCGGCCCTGAATTCCCTCTGGAGGAGTTGCTGCCGGATTTCCCCGAAGGGGTGGACGTGGTGATATTCGGCCACTTCCACGAAACCATCAACGAACGTCGAAACGGCATCCTCTTCTTGAATCCCGGCCAAGGCTACGCTTCGTTCATGGTGCCGGCAACCGTGATCGAGATGACAGTCGATTCGGGCGAAGTCACCGCGGAGATCAAGGTGGTCGTGCCAGCGACATAGGAATCGGCGGGCGATGCTGCGTCGTGATTTCGGGCTGTCGAGCCTTCCATGTTAAGATGACGGCATGAGCAACAAAAGACAAAAACGCACCGCCATCGGTCGTAACTTCTGGATGTTCGTCGAGTCGGCGCAAAACTTCAACGTCCTGAGGGACATGAACTTCAGCCTGTTCGGAATGGGTCCGAAATATCGGCGACGCGCCGAACGCATGAAACCCAACGATCAGGTGCTGTTTTACGTGTCGGGCCTGCGCATATGGCCGGCGACCGCGACGATCGCGTCCACGTATTTCGAGGACGACACACCGCTGTGGGTTCCGACGTCGCGACACGAGTCGTTCAGGTACCGCATCAAACTCAAACCGAGTATCGTGCTCGAAGAAGACGACTACATCGACGCGCTCGTCTTGGGCCCGAGGCTGGACTACGTGAAGCGCTGGGCGCCGCAGGACTGGCCGCTGGCATTCTGGGATCGCCTACACCTGCTGCCTCAACGCGACTTCCGGCTCATTGAGAGCGAGATGGAGCGAGCCGCGGCCAGACATAGGTGCGGTGGCCGTCGACGAGCCTCGGTGATCGACAGGCCAGAGAGCTACGAGCTCGACATGGACGGCCGGGAGAGCAGCAACACCGACCTGGGCGGCGAAGAGGATCGCGAGTTCGAGGACGACACCCAGGCGGAACATGGCCTGATTATCGACAGCGAAGAGGGCCGCGAACCTGAGGACGACACGCAGGCGGATCACGACCTCTTGATCGACGACGAAGATGATCGCGAGCTTGAGGACGACACGCAAGCGGAACACGGTCTCCTGATGCACGACCAAGAGAGTAGCGGGCATCTGAACGATCCCCAGGAGAACTTCGAGGACGACATCGGCGTCTCGGAAGTTGGCGCCCAAGAATCAGGCGACGACGAGCCGAGTCCGGATTTCGAACCTGCCGGAGAGATTCCGCGGGAAGCGGAGGTTTTCGACGACGAATCCCCGGCGCCGGATGAGACCGGAGTGACCGATGATGAAACCGCTGTGGGCGTTGGTGAGCCGGCGGTGGACGAAGGTGAGCCACTGGTAGACGATGATGAACCAGCGGTGGACCAGCAAGAGTAGACGCTCGGAGATCGGACGCCCGTTGCGCCGTTTTGCTCGCTGCGCCTCGATTCCGAGAGACCAATTAGACCGCACACGCAGTGGCGCCTCGTGGAAGGTTCGAGACAAACCTCAGGTTGTGTTGACGTTTCGCTAACCTCGTCGGGTTGCGTCCGTCACAGGGCGAAACTTGGCGCGCCGGAGTCCTTCGACAGGCTCAGGACGAACGGGCAAGGTGGTGTTGCGACCAGATTCGAGCAATTGTCATCATGGCCTAGTTGACCACCGGCGATTCCGCTTCCTCGGGCAGCCCAAAGTTCTCGTCGAAAAGCTGACGCGTCGTCTCCAAGTCGTCGTCCGGGATCTCCTCCGAATCGGGCGCGGCGGCGAACTCGTGAAGCTGATCCAGTCCCGTGATGTTCGGGAGCACGCAGGCGACGCGCTCGCCCGACAGAGCGAACTTTATCGCAATCTGGCCGATGGTCGCGTTGATGTGCTCTTCGAGGAAGCCGAGTTGCTCCAGTTTTACGAGCGATCGATCCAACCACTCCTGTTTTCGATGCGCGCGATGGTCGCTGGAATCGAAAACGGTGTCCTTGTTAAACGTCCCGTCCAGCAGACCGGACGCATGAGGCACGCGCGAGAGCAACCCGGTTTGCTCTTCCAACGCGATGGGGAAGAACTGCCTCGCCGGTTGTTGCTCGAGCATGCTGTAGATGATCTGAACGGTCGGCACATGCCGGTATTTCATAACGGCCTCGCCCTCCTTGAACCACCCGATGTCCGGGCCGAGCGCCGCGCCGTAATGCCGAATCTTACCCTCTTTGACCAACTCGTCGAGTAGATCGAACAGTTCGTCCTGCTCGATGGCGTCCATACGAGGATTGTGAAGCTGGAACAGGTCGATGTAATCGGTCTGCAGGCGTCGCAGGCTCTGTTCACAGGCATATCGAACGTAGTCCGTGGTCCATTTCTGGGGCCGCTCCTGGTGACCGACCCTCTCGAACGGGCTGTAGATGTCGTAACCGAACTTGGTGCCGATGAGTATGTCGTGTCGTTGCTTGCCCAACGCTTTGGCCAGGATCTCCTCGCCGTAGCCCTCGCCGTAGGTGTCGGCAGTGTCGTAGAAATTGACGCCGAGGTCGTACGCCTTCACAAGCAGGTTGACGTTCTCTTGCTCGGACCGCTTCCCCCACCAGTTAGTCGCCACTGTCCAGACGCCGAATCCGACCTCCGACACGTTGAGTTCAGTCGTCCCAAGTTGCCTGTATTTCAATCTGCGCTCCCCTGAGTTTTCGAGTCGAAATAAACGTCGTTCGTTGTGAGTTCCGGTTAGTCGAAATCCTAGCCTTGCCTGGACCTGTCAAAGGACCCCCTCGATTGGCGCAGAGCTTGCCCTGAGATTTCCGAAGGGGCGAACGGAGTGCGGCTTTTGCCGTTCGTGGTGAGCCTGTCGAACCACACGCTTACGCCCACACGCGACCCTGCATCCGCGCCATACTCACGATGCGAGGCACGACTCCCCGGAGACCTTCACTCCGCTACACCGGCGTTGGCGCGGCCCCCAGCACTCCTCGAATCTCGTCCGCGCGGTCTTCGTATTCGGAGTCGGACAGCGCCGGAGCAAGGGTTCCGAGCGGCACTTCTTGGCCGAGTTCCACCCAGGACTTGCAACCCGAATACTCGTCCAGAACGGGCAGCGACTGGGGCTGTTGCAATTGATAGACGCGGAGAAGCGCGACAGTCAGCGGCTGCTTCGGACGCCAGTGCAATCGCTTCTCGGCATAGTCGTCGGTCCACACGTGGTGCTCGGAAATCGCGGCCAACTCGGCTTCGTCCTTGAGCTTGAATCGGTCCGTGACCCGGCACCAATGCGTGAAAGTGACGAGGTCCGCCACGCCGTCGCCGCGCCCGGTTGCTTCGACTTCGGCCACGTGTTGCGGCTTCAGCAACTCCGGCTTCTGGTGCTCGTAAGTCGGGTAGAGCAAGAATTCTGGATGGACGATGCGGAAGTCTTTGTCGTCGCGATGAATTCCGCCCTTCCGCAAGATGAGGATCTGCCGCCCGCGGCCAAGCGCGCGATCCGCTACCGCCCATTCCTTGAGAGCCATATTCGACGTTGACGGCAAGAGCATTGATAAAGTCTCCAGGTTATATTCTTGGCGAATCATACTGTCAACATTATACCTAGGCAGGTCGGGACGGGCGACTATTTCGATGTGTCCGAAAACGTGATGACCTGCTCAGCAACGTAGCTGAACAAGAACGCTACCCGCGATCAGTATTTATCTGGCATGCGGGTTCGGAACACAACCAAAAGCTATGGATTGCATAATCGAAACTTATGGTATTTTGCCGGGAATTGGTTGACTCGGTGTAAGATTCTGTTAGAATTCTCGATTGAACCACTTGGGTGGCAGCACCAACGATACTCTGGGTGCGAACACCTAGATATCGACGAGAGCCAGCGGATGGGGCGACTCCGGTGTTCTTGGCATTATTCGAATGACGAACTCAGAAGGTCGCGTTGCGTCTGGTTTCCGTCGTCCGGTTGCTTCGCTGGGCTGGCAATCCGGATTGCGTCGACCTTAGCAGTGCATAGTGAACGTGCGATAAATCGCTCTCAATGGAGCTGACCCGCGGGCAACCCAGACGAAATGTGTGCGACGCACCAAAGAGCGGCGCCTGTTACCAACATGAAAAGGGGATTCAAATGACGAAGTTCAAGCGTGGGCCGGTGTCTCGTTGTTGGTCGTTGCGCTGCTGGCAGTTCTCGTGCCTGCCATCGCATCCGCGTCACTCGACAACAAAGGCACCGAGTTCTTGATGGGGTTCATACCGAACTATTCGACACCCAGTGCTGAGCTCCATTTGACCAGTGACGTGTCAACTGACGTAACGGTGACATATCCTGTAAATTCCCCGACGTTTACGCAAACAGTTGCGGTTACCCCGGGCAGCGTGACAATAGTGACAATTCCGACGCGGTCGCGAACGGCTGGTCGGTAAACACTATCCAAAACAACGCGTTCAAGGCCACCTCAACCGACGAGTTTGTCGTTTACATGGTCAACCGCGCCTCGGCGACTTCTGACGCGGCATTGGGCTTGCCGGTTGACGCGTTGAACACTGAATACATCCTCCTCAACTACGGCTCCTCCGCAAGCCATCAAATAGGTGAAGCGCTCGTGGCGCCGCCATACGACAATACTGACGTGACGATCACGCCATCGGCCGCCCTGACAAGTCACGCCGCGAGTGTACCGTTCACGATCACCCTGCAAAGTGGTGAAGGTTACCTGATCAAAGGCTTGGGCTCTATCACTGGGACGACCTTTGAAGCAAATCGCCCCGTCAGCGTCACCAACGGCAATCGTTGTGCCAACATCGGCGGACAAGGCGTCTGCGATCACGTTTTCGAGGTCGCGCAACCGGTCCAAACCTGGGGTAAAGAGATCCTTGCCGCTAATCTGCCGCTACGTGCGGGCGGAACAATCTACCGAATCATTGCGTCAGAAGACGGCACGAACGTTCTGCAGAACGGCTCCTCCATCGGAACCATCAATCGCGGCCAATTCATCGAAACCGCGAAGATTACCGGAAGCCATATCTTTAGCTCTGCCAAACCAATCTATGTCGGTCAATTCATGACAGGGCAGCCAGGCGGTGGAACAGGCGATCCTGCGTTCGGAAACTTGATTCCGTTCGCCCAATTCGGTAGCGCTTATACGTTTAGCGCGCCGGGCGGCGGACAGTTCGCTCAAAACTTCGTCACCATCTACGCACAGAACGGCGATGCGTCGGCAGGATCGGTCAACCTCGACGGCTCTCCCGTACCAGCCGGCGATTTCGCGACAATCGGAACGACCGGGTGGTCCTCCGCAATCAAAACCATAACATCGGGTACGCACACCACCAGCTCGCCAAACCCACATGGGATCACGGTCGAAGGCTACAACAGCTACGATTCTTATCTCTATCCAGGCGGCGCGTTGTTCCAATTCATCAACCCCGTGGGCGACGCGAACCCACCCATCGTGACCGATAATCTCGTTCCAGGCCCTCCGCCGCAATCGACGGCACAACCACCGACAACCGCCCAAGCGAAGACACAAATGGCAACGGAGTCCTAGACGCCGGTGAAGACCTCAACGGGAACGGCATCGTGGACACCGATACTGGCATCTTCTTCGTAGAACTGTTGCCGGGAGCGTCCAACCTGACTCTGACAGTCGCAGCTTTCGTGCCAGGCGACCCGTCCACGACGTTCACGGTCACACTAACGGATCCAACATTGGATGGAACGGGAACGGTTCGCGTCACCGACGGCGCCGGGAACTTTACCGATCTGCCAGTCGCACTGACCGGCACTCCTCCGCCCGAGGCCGACCTTTCGGTTGTCAAATCCGATTCGCCGGACCCTGTGCTCAACGGCGACACGTTGAGCACAGGGTCCGGTGAAGAACAACGGCCCGGACACTGCCACCAACGTGAACCTGATCGACAACCTGCCCGCAGGAACGTCGATCCCATCGGTGTCAGGCATCCCCAGCGGAGGCTTCTGCACCTTGATTGTGGGCCTCGCAAACTGCAATCTCGGCGACATCGTGAGTGGCGGCAGCGTTACGTTGACCGTCGTCACCACAGTCAACGTACCAAGCTCTGTCACCAGCATCACGAACACGGTCAGCGTATCCGCTACCGAGATAGACTCAGACAGCAGCAACAACAGCGAAACCGAGACGACGACGGTCACACACAATCGGGCGCCTACTTGCGTCAATGACAGCGTGGCCTTCAACGAAGACACGATCGTCTCGCGGAATCTGTTGCCCAAATGCACGGATCCGGACACAGGCGACACCATCGAAATCGAGATCGTCTCGCTGAACCTAGTCAGCGTGGCTCCTCTCACGATTTCGGATATTGTGATAGCAGGGCCGTTCCCATTCTTGCTGCCATCGGACACCGTCAAGCTGAATCCTTCGCTGAACTTCAACGGTTCGGCAGGAAGCCTGAAATTCCAGGCGCGCGACAATAGCGGCGTGGCCAGCAACGTGGCGACCCTGGACGTGACTGTTCTGCCGGTCAACGACCCACCGGTCGCTAAAGACGACAGCGCGACCACGAACGAAGACCAGGATGTCGACATAGACGTCCTGATCAACGACTCCGATGTCGAAGGCTCGACGCTGGCTGTAACCGGCGTCACGCAGGGCGCAGACGGCACCGTCACAATCAATCCGAGCGGGACGGTCAACTACGACCCTGATCTGAACTTCAACGGGTCGGATATGTTCTCGTACACCGTCTCAGAAGTCCTGCCGGAAACATGTCAGGACATACGAGACGCCGACCCCTCCGCGGGTGACGGCGACTACGAGATATACCCGAACGGCAACATGTTCACGGTCTACTGCCACGACATGTCCGGGACGCCCAGTGACTACTTGACGCTGGTCAACACCGGCGGCAATTTCAACTACGGCCAGTACACGGCCGGAGGCGCATCGTTCGGGTCGACGGTTAGGACCAACTACAGCAAAGTCAGGCTGGACCCGATCAATCTCCTTGTGAACATTGGCGATCAGACTTTCGCCTCATCGGTCGGGTCACTGAGTCACGGCGGTCCTGTGACGTCGATGTCCCTCGGAACCGCTGCGGCATGCATTAGCGGTTGGAACGCTGCGGGACGCGCGAATGTCGATCTGACCGGAACTCCATTCTTCGTTAATGACACATTCTCAGTCGGCGGAAACAACGCCGCTGGCGCCGCCACGTTCAGTGCAGGCAACCAGGTCGTGAACGTAACAGGCGGTGGTTACTGCGGTTGGAACCTGCCTTCACTTTGGGCCTACAACCCCTTCAATGGGGCGGGTGGATTCAGGCTGAATCTAGGGTTCAACGGGCCGAATGGACCGACGCCTCTCAGCGCATCCGCCAAAGTGTTCGTCACCGTCGTGCCCGTCCACGGTATCGGCGGACAACTCCGCCGTGACGGTTAACGAAGGCGACACTGCGGTTAACACGGGCACGTTCGACGACGTCGACACTGGAGACAATGTGAGCATCACCGCTTCGGTGGGTTCGGTCTCCCAGGTCGGCTCGCAAAGCGGCACGTGGAGTTGGTCGTTCGGAACCAACGACGGTCCGGCCCAAGACCAGACGGTCACCATTAAGGCGAATGACGGCAACGGCGCCGTGTTCTACCAGCTCCTGACCGGCGAGATCCCGTATCCGGTCATCAAAATCGACGACGATGACGAGGACCGCGGCTACAGGCGAGAACTCGATTACACCGACACCCCGAAGACGCCATCGAGCATCAATCCCGCCGTTCCGCCCGAAATCGACGCGATCGCGCTCAAAGCCGTTCACGTCGACTACGACGCACGCTTCCCGACGCCCGCCGATCTGGGCGAGGCGCTGACCGAGGTGCTGGAGGCGTCCTGACACAGGCGCTCGAGGCCGTCTACAGTGCGTGGGCAAGGGGATCATCGCGTCGAAATTCTGCCAACGGCGGCCTTCCGTAGTGATACAATCACGCCGGTGTCTGGACTTTCTTCGCACGATGACTCTTCGGAGGGTATGCATGAGACTCGAGGGCAAAGTTGCGCTGATCACCGGGGGCGCCAGAGGGCAGGGGGCCACCGAGGCGGCTCTGTTTGCTCGTGAGGGCGCTGCCGTGGTCATTGCCGACATATTGGAAGACCAGGGGAAGCAGGTCGAGGCGCAGATCAACGAGGCGGGCGGTCGTGCGCTGTTTGTGTCGTTGGACGTTTCGTCGGAAGACGACTGGGAGCGGGCGGTTCGCGAGGCCGTAGAGGCCTTCGGGAAAGTGGACATTCTCGTCAACAACGCGGCCCTGTACAGCCGCGTGCCGATCATGGAAACGACCCTCGATGACTGGAACCGGATTCTGGAAGTCAACGCCACGGGTGTGTTCCTGGGAACCAAGGCGACGATCCCGGCGATGCAGCAAGCCGGCGGCGGCTCGATTATCAACATCTCGTCCACGGCCGGCATGGTCGGGAGCGGCAGAGGCAGCGCTTACGGAACCTCCAAGGGCGGCATCAGGCTGTTCACCAAGTACACGGCCGTCCAGCACGCGGACGACAATATCCGCGCCAACTCGATTCATCCAGGGCCCATCGACACGGAGATGATCGCCGACAACATCGGCACACCCGAGGGGCGGGCGACTTCCGAGTCCCGCATACCGATGGGCCGAATCGGGACCGTGGATGACGTGGCTTACGGCGCGCTCTTCCTGGCCTCCGACGAATCGTCGTACATGACGGGCGCCGAGCTCGTAATCGACGGCGGTTTCACCGCGCAGTGACGGCGGACTCGGAACCGCATCGCAAACCCCGTCTCGACGCCGGTCGGTACGGGGCGCAGTCCGGCGAACCGCTGATGGACTTGGCGCCCAGGGACCAGCGAACACAGGACGCGCTGTCGAGGCGCTTCCGTCACTTCGCCGCATTCGAGTGCCGAGGCTACACGTCGTTTTACGATCACCTTTCGGTCGCGATATCGAACGACCGCGAGCTGCTCGAACTGGCGTCCTATGCGAAACAGGGGCAACCAATCCCGAACCTGTTCCTCGCCGCCGCACACCGCCTCGTGATCGCCGACTCGTCTCACGACGTCGCACGACACTACCTGAGCGTGTCGGACGGTCCGACGCCCGATGCCGATCCGTTTCCGGCGTTCAAGGCTTTCTGCTTGGACCATCGTGAACAGATGCTGGAGTTGCTCGGCTCGAAGCGCGTGCAGACCAATGAAGTGGGCCGGTGCGCCTACCTGCTTTCGGCCTTCGGCCTGATCGCGCGGCACAGCGGAATGCCGCTGGCATTAGTCGACGTCGGAGCAAGCGCCGGGCTGAACCTGCTCTTCGACCGGTACCACTACAACTACTCGAATGGCCTCGAATACGGCTCAACCGACTCGAAAGTCCAGTTGACCGCGGAAGTAAGAGGCGATTTCTTCCCCGATCTGGCCAACGGCATCCCAGCGGTGGCCAGTCGCACGGGCATCGACCTGACTCCGGTCGACCTCTCCGATTTCGAGACGCTCATGTGGATGAGGTCCCTGGTCTGGCCGGATCATCCGGAGCGTATGGCGCGGCTCAACGGAGCGGCGTCGATCGCTCTGGCAGACCCTCCCGAATTGGTCGAAGGCAATGCTCTTGACCTGGCGCCGGGAATACTCGACACTATCCCGCACGCTGCGGCGCCCTGTGTTCTTGCCTGTCACGTGCTGAACCAGCTCACAGGCGAAGACCGGAAGCGCTTTTGGGCGATCATCGAGAAGGCTTCGCACGCCAAAGCGGTCTATTCGGTGACCGCCGAGGCAGGTCAGATCGCCGTCAACGCATGCTACGGCGGCGTATGGCGCGCCATAGGCGCCGCCGCCGCCGACCCACACGGCTGGTGGGTGGAATGGCAGAACGTCGATGCAGCGCGGAGTTGACGGTCTCGGGCGCACTCGCAAGAAGTTTGATCGAGGCATGACGATGGCGATGTCGAATCGGGTTGAGACGACACTCAACGTAAACGGCGAAGATCGGCGGGTCGAAGTCGATCATCGTTGGACGCTGCTTCGGGTACTCAGAGACTCGCTGGGCCTCACCGGCGCGAAGCGTGGTTGTGATCGCGGCGAGTGCGGCGCTTGCACTGTTCTGCTGGACGGTGAGCCCGTCTACGCGTGCTCGATACTGGCGCTTCAGGTCGGAGGCAGGGCAGTACGCACGATCGAAAGCTTGGGTGTCGCCGGAGATCTGAACACACTCCAACAGGCGTTCCTGGCCGAGGACGGAGGGCAATGCGGCTACTGCACCCCGGGATTCGTGATGAGCGCCACCGCGCTGCTGGAAGCCAGTCCCACCCCGTCCGACGACGAAATCAAGGCGGCCTTCGTCGGGAACCTGTGCCGCTGCAACGCGTACGGCCGGATCATCGAATCGGTGAAGCGAGCAGCGAGTGGTAAGGACGGCTCGGCCTAAAGATCACGCCTAAGGCGGATTCGCCCAAGGCGAACCGAGGCCACCAACCAGCGGTGCTCTGGCCGTTCACGGCCAAGCGTTTCACCCCAACGGAACAACAGCGGCGTAAGCACACTCCAATGACACAATTCACCACGATCGGGAAATCCGAGCCTCGACGGGATCTGCCTGCCAAGCTGACGGGCGAGGCCCAATTCACGGCAGACGTGATGTTGCCGGGGATGCTGGCCGGCAAAGTGCTTCGCAGTTCGCACGCCCGCGCCCGCATCCTGTCCATCGACGTCGATGCCGCGAAAGACCTGCCAGGTGTGCGGGCAGTCATCACACCGTTCGACGCTCCGCGAGGAGACATCGCCCCTGACGTCGCGATTCTCGACGCCGAGGTCCGGTTCGTCGGCGACGAGGTCGCGGCGGTGGCGGCGGACGACGAGGACATCGCCGAGCATGCCATCAGCCTGATCCGCGTGCAGTACGAGCCGCTTCCTTTCGTGATCGATCCCCAGGAGGCGCTGGCCGACGGCGCGCCCAGCATCCACCCGGACGGCAACCTGGTCGGTGGCAAACCGATATCGCTGACGCGCGGCGACGTCGAACAAGGCTTCGCTCGGGCGGACGTCATCGTGGAGGACACGTTTTCGACCTCCGCCCACTCGCCGGCGGCGCTCGAACCCAGGACCGTCGTCGCCGCGTGGGACGACGATCGGCTGACGGTGTGGAAGTCCAGCCGGGGCGTTCACGTCGATCAGCGAACGCTGTCCACGGCCCTGAACATCCCGAGATACAAGGTGAGGGTGCTCGGCCTCAACATGGGCGCCGGCTACGGAAGCAAGGACGAATCTCGGCTCAGCGCGATCACGGCCATTCTTGCTCAACGCGCCGGACAGCCGGTCAAGATCGAGTTGACGCGCTCCGAGGAGTTTGTCGCTGGTCGCCATCGTCACTCGACGATCACGACGATCCGCATGGGCGTGACGAATGAAGGGGAGGTCACGGCGGTCCATGCCACGACGATCATGGACACGGGAGCGTACCTCTCGTCGGGGCCTGGGGTGATCCGACGTGCCGGACAAGGGGCGCTGTACCTCTACCGTTGCGCGGACGTCAGATACGACGGCTACCTCACGTACACGAACACCCCCGCCGCCGGATCGTACCGCGCGTTGGGCGCCCCACAGGGCCACTTCGCCCTGGAAGTCCTGGCGGGCCAAGCGGCTGAGGCAGTCGGCATGGACCCGCTGGCATTTCGCTTGAAGAACCACGTCGGTCCGGAAGGTCAACCCGGACAGCGTGTGACGCCCATCGACCAGATCATGGACAGCCAACCGGTCGAGGGCGGCGTGCCGTTCTCCAGCAACGGCCTTCGCGAGTGTCTGGAGCGCGGCGCCGAAGCTTTCGGTTGGGGTCGACCTCTCGACCAATCCTCCGAGACAGACGGCGTCCGGCGAGGCGTTGGCATGAGCATGTTCGTCTACCGCGGCGGCCCCGGAGGCCGGTCTTCGGTGCGAATGAAACTGGCTTCTGACGGCGCAATCCACCTGATCTCCGGACTGATGGACGTTGGCGAGGGCGCCATTACCGTGATTAGCCAGATCGCCGCGGAAGAGCTCGGCGTCGCCACAGGTCAGATCCGAACGACGTTCGGCGACACTGACTACACCCCGGAGGCGCCGATCACCGCGGGGTCCACGGCGACGTTCTCCAGCGGTCTGGCCGCCAAGGACGCGGCAGGCCAGCTTCGAGAACGAATATTGGCGGCGGCGGCATCGCTGATGGATGTCGGCCCGTCTGACCTAACCATCAGCGACGAATTCGTCACGGTATCCGCTGACCCGGCCCGACGAACGACGCTGCGCCGGATAGCGGAGGCCGTCGACGAGGTCGAGGTCGAGGCTTCTGTTACACCCGGGAGCACAGAGTACATCGTGAACTCGTTTGGCGCGCATTTCGCCGAAGTCGAGGTGGACACCGCCACCGGGCAAGTCCGTGTGGTCCGCTACGTGGCCGCGCAGGACTCCGGCCGGATCCTGAACCCGAACATGGCGACCAACCAGGTCGAAGGCGCGGTGCCCCAGATGCTAGGGTTCACACTCACGGAGGAGATGGTCACCGACTCGCGAAGCGGCACCACCCTGAACGACAGCTTTCTCATGCACAAGAGTCCCACGGCAGCGGACTACCCGGCGATTGAAGTGGTGTTCGCCGATGTCGTCGACCGAGTCGGCCCGTTCGGGGCGAAGGCGCTTGGCGAGCCGCCGAGCATCGGTGTCGCGCCTGCCGTGGCCAACGCCATATTCGACGCCGTTGGCGTTCGAGTGCGCGACCTGCCCATCACCCCGGACCGCATACTCGGATTGCTGGACGCCAGCGAAAGAGGTCAAGACCGATGAGACCGTTCACACTCGAACAGCCGTCGTCTCCCGCCGTTGCGAGCCGGCTGCACGCGGAACAAGCGCCCAAGGCTCGGTTCATCGCCGGCGGCACGGACTTGCTGGCGCAAGTCAAAGAAGGAACGCTGAGGGCCGAGACGCTGGTCAGCTTGGCGAGCGTGCCGGACATGTCCGGGATCGAGTCGAACGACGACGGCCTCGACGTCGGGGCGCTCGCGACGTTGACCGAGATCGCCAACAGCCCTGAAGTCCGGCGAAACTATGAGGTGCTGGCTCAGGCTGCCGCGTCGGTGGCGTCGCCTCAGATTCGAAACGTCGGCACTCTCGGCGGAAACCTGTGCCAGAGGCCTCGATGCTGGTACTTCCGCAGCCATCTCTACTACTGTCTGAAGAAGGGTGGCGGGAACTGCTACGCCGTCGGCGAGCAGAACAAATACCACGCCATCTTGGCTGGTGGGCCGTGCCACATCGTCCACCCGTCGGACCTGGCGGTTGTCTTGATTTCGCTTGGAGCCAGCGTCGTGATCAGAGACGATTCAGGCAATCGCGAAATGCCGATCGAGGACATGTTCATTCTTCCCTCGATTGACGTGATGGCCGAAACAGTGCTGAATCCCGGCGAGTACGTCGCTCGGGTCAAGATTCCGAAACGGTCCGGTGACATCCGAAGCGTCTACCTGAAAACCCAGGAACGGCAGGCGATGGATTTTCCGCTCGTCAGCGTCGCCGCTTCGCTGGTGGTGCAGGACGGCGTCGTGACCGGCGCCCGCGTCACTTTGGGGAGCGTCGCCCCGATCCCGCTCCGGGTACCGCATGTCGACGACGCGTTGATCGGTCAGGCTGTCGGAGACGTCGACCCCGACGCGATCGGCTCGTTGGCGGTTCGGGATGCCGAGCCGCTGAGCGACAACGGCTACAAGGTTCGTCTGACAGCGTCTCTGGTCTCGAGGGCGCTCGCAAGCTTGCTGCCCGACAATCGCTGAACTCGAATCAACCCTACCGGATTCCGACCAGGGCGAAAGGACTCTCTCTCATTCGACTGCTGGATAACCTGCACGATGTCGACCCCATTGTTCGCGTGTCCCGTTTGGGCGTCATCATCGACTTCGACGGCACGATGTCTGAGCTCAATCCGGACCCCGACGCAGCCACCGCCGACCCTGACTGCCTGGCCGCGCTAACTTCACTTGTCGCGAAGCTGCCGCTCACGGCGGTGCTGTCGGGCCGTGGAGTCCGCGACCTGGAGTCGCACGTGGGTTTGGACGGAGTCTGGTACGGCGGCAACCACGGCGCCGAGTACATCAGCGACGGTGTGTACGAAGTCGTCGCCGGAGCCGATACGGCCCGCGCGAGCCTTGAATCGGTGCTGGAGCATGTCAGAACAAAGGTCTATGACCCTGCTTTCATATGGGAGGACAAAGGCTTCGGCGTCTCCGTTCACTACCGACGGGCAGCCGACCCGATCTTGGCGAAAAAGAAACTCCAAGCAGGCCTCGACTCCGCTCCTAACATGGAGTCACTTGAGGTGTTCTGGCGCAACCATATCCTGGAAGTCCGAGGCAAAACTGGACTGAACAAAGGTCACGCCGTCCGTAAACTCGTCAACGAGTTCTCCTTGGATTCTGTAGTGTTCATCGGAGACGACACCACCGACATCGACGGAATGCGCGCCGTCTCCGAAATGCGCGGCGCCGGTGACATCGGCGCCGTCGGGATCGCCGTAGCCCGCCCTGAATCGCCAGCCGAGTTGATCGAACTCGCCGATTACACGGTCACCAACGTCGGCGAGGTTGCAACATTCCTACGGTGGTTGGTTTCCGTGGCCTGACGCGTCAGGCGCCTAGTTCTCCACAAACACCGTTCCCGTCATGAATGGATGAACCGTACAGAAGTAGGCGAACCGGCCCGGTTCGTTGAACGTAAACTGGAAACTTTGGCCGATGTTCAGAATCCCGCTGTCCCATCCCCCGGAAGCATCCGGCGAAACCCCGGCAGTTGACGTATGCGGCGCGCTGTCGAAATTCTCCCACGTGATCGTTGTGCCCACCGTGACGTCGAGGTTTTCGAGCGCGAAGTTTTTGATCGAGGACTCGATGGACTGAGCCACCGGCGCCGGAGTTGCGGTGGGCGCAGGAGTCGGCGGAATCGGCGCAGGCGTTGGCGGAATCGGCGTGGGGGCCATCGGCGCTGGCGTGGCCGTTGCTTGCTCATCTTCAGTCACTGTAACCGTGCCGACCATAAACGGGTGGACGGTGCAGAAGTATGGGAACGAACCGGTCTCCTCGAAGGTCAATGAAAAACTGCCGCCTTGGTTGAAAATTCCGCTGTCCCATACGCCTGAAGGCGCCGGCGAGTCGCCGGATGTCGATGTATGCGGCGCCGTGTCGAGGTTGTGCCACACTACCGTCGTCCCCGTGTGGATGTTCAGGTCCTCCAGCGTGAAGTTGATGATGTCGGAGTTCATTGTTTGTCCCATTGGCCCCGGCGTGCTGGTCGGCGCCGCGGCGGGTGTGGCAGTGGGCGGGACTTGTGTTGCCGTCGGAGCGGCAGGCGCTGGCGTGGCGGCAGGCATGACCGTCGGCGAGCTGGCAGCAGGCTGCGGACCTGGGGTGGCGGTCGGGTCGGGCGCCGGCGTCGCGGTCGGGGCAGGCATGGCGGTTGGTGTCTGAGTGGCAGGCGGTGTGGTAGCCGCCGGGACAGGAACTGGCATCGCTGTCGATGATGGCGCCGCCAGGGCCGTCGCGCCGCTCTCGGTGACGGTCACCGTCGCGATCATGCTTGGGTGGACCGTGCAAAAATACGGAAAACTCCCAGACTGATCGAATGTAAATCGAAACACTCCGTCCTGTCGCAACAGTGGGCTGTCCCACACTCCCGACGGCCCCGGCGAATTGCCTGAAGTCGTGGTGTGAGGCGCGCTGTCGAGGTTCTCCCAGATGACCGTCGTGCCAACCGGAACGGTCAGGTCTTCGAGAACGAAGTTGAAGATGTCCGACCGCACTTCGACGGCGCTCGTAGGCGCTGACTGAGCTGGCGCAGATGGCGCAGACGTTGGAGCGGCCGCGTTGACGGCGGCAGGACTCGCGGTCGCGTTGGCTGCCGGCGGAGGCGCTTGAGTCGCGACGGCGGTCGGGGCCGCAGCAGGAACAGCCGGCGGTGACGACGCCGGGGTCGACGTCGTCGATTGGCCGCACGCCAATCCGACGATTGCAACGATTCCAGTGAAAACGAGAACCTTCAGCCCTGGGCGCACTTGCATAGCATCTCTCCGAGACGATTCCCAACTTTAGATGTGGTTCGGTTGCGAACAGGTTCCATTAAAAGTCGACGGAACGATTCGATCCCCACACCGTCGTCTCGCTGATTGCCGTGTGCACCAAGACGGACACGGCGCCGCGCCGTTGTCACGAGCACCGCACGATCTGAACAACCTGGTCAGGCAGTCCTCACGTTGGCGCCCAACCACGAATCCTTGTTTGCTGCACGTATTCGAAACTCAAAGTTAAGTACGACGGAAATGGACTTTCGGTTCGGTCCGCATCGGTTTTCGCCTACGTGCGTCAGTGACGACGGAGTCGTCGGCGATCGATGCAGCGCTAGGCAATCAACCGCTGATCGGTGTAAGATCGCATCCTCAGGCGTGAATAGGCTGGTGAGCGTGAATTAGCCGTATGGTGGGGAGTGAACCCGAGGAGGGTGTGGAATGGTCCGGCTAGATCAGGTGTCCGATGTTGTCCGAACGAGCTTGTTAAACATCGAATGCCCGGTATTCGACGGGCGTCCTTGGGTGGAAGGGCCGCCCGTCTCGCAGCGGCGAGTCGCCATCATATTGACCGCGGGGCTCCATATACGAGGCGACCGACTTTTCAACATTTCGTCAGGAAACGTCAGGAGCATACCGGGCGAGTATCGCGTCATTCCCGGCGACACGCAGGCCAACGACCTGGTGATGAGCCACGTTTCGACGAACTACGACCGCACCGGATTCCAGAAGGACTGGAACGTCGTATTTCCTCTCGATCGTCTTCACGAGCTCGCACGGGACGGCGCCATCGGAAGCGTGGCCGATTTCCACTACTCGTTCATGGGCGCCACTGCCCCGGCGCAGATGGAGGCGGCCGCGCGCACTCTCACCGGACTGCTGAAGAAAGACAACGTCGATGCCGCACTGCTGGTTCCTGTTTGACCGGCTTGCACGCGCGCCGTTGGCGGGCTTGCACACTACATCGAAGACGAAGGAGTGCCCACGACGCAGATCAGCCTCATCCGCGAGCACACCGAGAAGATCGTGCCGCCCCGGGCGCTGTGGGTCTCGTTCGAATTGGGCCGTCCCCTTGGCGTTCCGGGAGACGCAGCGTTTCAGACGCGGGTGCTCAGCAGCGCATTGGAGTTGTTGGAGGCTCCGAGCGGCCCGGTTCTGGCGGACTACCCGGAAGACGCGCCTCCCGTGGACGGGCCCGCCGCTCTCGTGTGTCCTGTGAATTTCGACCTGCCAGCCTCGGAGATGGGCGACGTTGAGAAGCTGTCAGCGAGCTTCCTCGAAGAACTAACGCTGATGCGCCCCTGGTACGACATGGCGGTGAACAAGCGCATGCGCACTACCGTCGGCCTCAACGGCATGGAGCCGGACGCGATGGGCTCGTTCGTTGCAGGGCTTCTGGACGGGGCCGTACCGTCGTCCGTGGACGAACTCAGTCCCGGTGATATGTTCAAGCTGGCCGTGGAGGACCTCAAGTCGTTCTACTTCGAGGCTGCAACGGCTCAACCCGGTCAAGAGGGAGCTGACAGCGACACTCTGGCCGATTGGTTCTGGCGAGAAACCGTGGCTGGAAAGGTGCTGTTCGCGGTTCGGGACGCACACGCGGAAAGCGAAGACGAGAGCCTTCGCCTGGTCGTCAATCGTTCGTTGATCCCGAGGGCGCACAGCGGTTTCTCTCCCTTTGACGCGAGCCAGTAGTCTGGGCGAGACGGCCGAAGACGGCGCATCTTCTGGGATCGCGCGCGATACACCAAGGCGTTCACAGCATTCATGACGAAGTCTGCCGTGAGCAAGGCGACGGAGGTTGGCGATGCGGCAATCGATCTCGCCTGCATTGCCCCCGGAAATGCTAATCGGAATTTGACATTGCGCAGTGTGTAGGCGACGATTTCGTGAGCCATAGCAGTGACAGATTCGGGCCGATCAGCCTCGGACGCAACGGCGCACAGGGGAATATCGACGAGGCGAAAAGGGGAACATTATCGGACGAACGCCCAAAGCGAAATCTCTGCTCCAAGAGGTGTCATCCCGGTATCTCAGCGCGTTGTCCTATCAGGATTACCGCACCCTCTGGGTGGCAAGCCTAGCGGCAGGCGCGGCGTCGTGGGCGCTTATCGTAGCCCGCGGATGGCTAGTGTTCGACCTCTCAGACTCCTCGCTATGGGTGGGCGTGGTTACTTTCGCGGCCATGATCCCCCGTGTGCTCGTCACGCCATTCTCGGGCTACCTGGCCGATCGCTTCGACCGCCGCAAAGTCCTCGCCACCATGTTCGCCCTGAACCTGGCTCACAACCTCGTCTTGGCTGTCGTCGTGATGATGGGCTCCGTCACTATTTGGCATCTCGTGGTCCTCGCGTTCGTGAACGGCTCGGTGAGGGCCGCCCAGATGCCGGCCGGCTCCGCGCTGATCCCCAACCTGGTGCCGAAGCGCCTGCTGCTGAACGCCATCGCACTGAACCAGGCCACTATGAACGGATCGCGGTTGCTGGGCCCGCTGGCGATCGCTCCGCTGTTGGCCACTACCGGAGTCGGCGGCGCGTTCCTGCTGTGCTCGGGATTCTATGCAATTAGCCTGGTGCAGGCGCTGCGCGTGCGCACATCGTCGACCGGTGAGATCGACCACACCCGCGGATTCGTCAGCAACATGCTCGAAGGGCTGCGTTACGTGTACGCGATACCCGTCCTGCGGGCGGTCGTCGTCATGGCGTTGTTCCATTGCGGACTGACCATGTCGTTCGAGTCGCTCCTCCCAGTGCTTTCGACCCAACGCCTGAATGCCGAAGGGGCGGGTTTCAGCTATCTGATGATGGCCGTCGGCGCGGGAGCGCTGGTCGCCGTCGTCGCAATGGCGGGCGTGACCAGCGAGTCGATGAAGGGCAAACTCTTCCTAAACCTGGGGGTGTTGAGCGGATTGACCCCCGCGTTGCTGGCGATCTCGGGCAACATGCCGTTGGCGTTGCTGGCCGCGATGGCAATGGGCGCGTCACAGGCAGGGTTCATGACGATCACGCACACGATGATCCAGTCGATCACCGCCGACAGGGTCAGAGGTCGGGTAGGGGCTGTCTACTCCGTGCACATCGGCGGAATGATGGCTTCGGCCAACCTGATCAACGGTGGGATGGCCGACTACGTGGACGCGGCCACACTCCTTCTGATCGGCGGCGCGGGATTCGTCGCGATCATGTTCGCGAGCTGGCAAGGCGTCACTCTCCGACGAATATACACGAGGGGTCTCCAGGCGGCGCTGGCGGGCGACAAGAGTTCAAGCGCGGTGACCGCCGACTGATCGGGTCGGGACACAATCATGCTCTCTCGTACTTTCATTCACCTCCCCGGCATTGGCGCGGTCACCGAACGTGAGCTGTGGTCCGCGGGCATCCACAACTGGGACGATTTCCTCTGCGCCGAAGAGCTGCCTCGGCGGGCGCAAAACCGTCGGGATTACCTGCGCACGCTCATTGGCCGGTCACGGGATCGCCTGGCCGAGATGGACGCGGCGTATTTCGCATCGGCGCTGCCTAACTCCGAAATGTGGCGCCTGTACCCCGAGTTTCGCGATCGTGCGGCCTTTCTCGACATCGAGACGACTGGCCTGTCGCCCGAGTTCGCGGACATCACGTTGGTCGGGGTGCTCGACAACACCGGCTATCGGGCGTTCGTCGCCGACGAAAACCTGGACGAGCTCCGCAACGCGATGGAGGAGTACGACCTGGTCGTGACGTTCAACGGGGCGTCGTTCGACCTGCCGTTCATCGAACACAAGATGGGCAGGATGTTCTCGAGGACCGCGCACATCGACCTGATGCACCCGCTGCGCCGGCTGGGTGAGCGCGGAGGATTGAAAGCCATCGAGCAGCGTCTGAAGATTGGCAGGCCATCGGAGCTGACGACACTCGACGGGTTTGACGCCGTCCTCATGTGGAGGATGTGGCTCAACGGCGATCGCGGCGCCAGGGACACCCTGATTCGATACAACGCGGAAGACGTCGCGTCTCTGCCTCGCTTGGCGGAGATCACCTATTCACGCCTCACGCAGAAGACGGTGTCCCGCAGGCTCGAAATCGAGCCTTGGGACCTTCCCGCGATCAGCTTGCCTTTTGACCTCGGAGTCATCGAACGACTCGGGGCCAGGAAGCAACGCCCGAGGCGTCGCAACCTGGCGGACTGATTCTGGCCGTTCCTCCGCTCGGAGCCCCACCGCGCGGTGGCCGGTTCGCTGCGCCGCGCTCAACTCAGGTTTTGTGAAATCTTTACGGCCGAGCATATCGGGGTCCCTGAGTTCGACGAGCGCGCAAAGATGTCTTCAGCAATCGGCCTCCAATTGCCGAACAGTCTTGACTGTAGACCGTCAGCGAAAATGGGACACATTTGGGC
>CAZPQQ010000036.1:0-30492 GCA_964588665.1 uncultured Dehalococcoidia bacterium
CCATGTCAAAACGCAACCCGCCCCGGCGCGAATGCATCGGGGCGGGTTGGGTCGGTGAAGTCGATTCGTCTAGTCGGTAAAGTGGACTTGCTTGAGTTTCGGAATGATCATTGGCGTCACCCGGTAGTCCTGGACGTGTTCCTTGATGAGCACGTATCGCTCGCCGGTAAACCAGAGCGGGACCCAGGCGGCGTCGTTGATGATCAGCTCTTCCGCCTCCTGGTAAAGCCCGACTCGCTTGACCACGTCAGGCTCCGTGCGGGCAAGCTCCAAAACCGAGTCGACCTCGGCATTGGAGTAGCCGCCGTGGTTAATGGAGCTATCCGAGTGGAACAAAATGTCCAAGAAGTCCTGCGGGTCTGGGTAGTCGGCTTCCCAGCCGAGCCCCGCGAACGCTTGGAACTTGTTCGCGTTCAAATCCTGAAGGTAGGTCGCCCATTCAACCTGCTGAATCTCGACCTCGACGCCGAGCTCCTGCTTCCACATCTCGATCACTACCTCGAGATCCAGGCCGATAGTGCCGCCAGTGCCGGGAACCGTGACCACGATGCGGGGCCTGGTCGCTTCGTCGCCGTACTTCGAATCGGCCAGAAGCTGTCTCGCGAGTTCGCCATCGTATCTGAGACCTTGCAGGTCAGGGTTGTAGCCGGGGAAACCGGGCGGGAGCACGCCATAGGCTGCCTCGACCAGTTCGGAGAGAACCTCGGTGGCGATCAGGTCTTTGTTGACGGCGTGGTTCAGCGCCTTTCTGAAGTCGGCGTCGTCGAATGGGGGCATCTCAGTGTTGAAGCCGACGTACGACACGCTGAAGTCCGGCGGTGCAACCACGAGCTCTCGATTCAGTTCCTCGTTCGGGTCCAGGACCCTGTCCAGATCGAAAAGCCCGACTCCGGTGATGTCGATCTCGTCGTTCTCGTACATGGCCATGGACTGCCCGCCGGCCAGGTTCATGAGGACCGAGTCCACGAACGGAGGCTCTTTGTAGTAGTTTTCGTTTCGCTCCAGAACGATCCGCTCGCCGATTCGATACTCCTTCAACCTGAACGGACCCGACCCGTTGGGGCTGTCGGTCCAGTTTCGGCCGCCCGCCTCGACGTTCTCCCGGTCCAGCACGTATGCGGTCGGATAGGTCAGCTTTGCCAGGAAGTAGACTTTCGGTGCGTCGACCGCGATCTGCAGGGTGTGGTCGTCGATGACTTTGATGCCGCTGATGTCCGTTGAATCGCCCTCCAAGACCGCGTTGACCCCAACGATGTCCGCTAGGTACGTGTCCGCCACCGGCGACGCTGTGTCAGGGCTAGCCGCTCGCTCGATGGACCATTTGAAGTCCGACGCAGTGATCGCTTTTCCGTCGTGGAATTTCGCGTGCGGCCTCAATTGGAACGTATATACGGTCCCGTCCGGGCTGATGTCCCAACTCTCGGCAATGTCCGGGACAAGTTGCAAATCGGTGTTCAGCGCGACGAGGCCGCTGAATATCTCGACGACCACGCCCGCTGACGTCGTATCGGTCGTCAGGTGGGGGTCGAGCGTGGGCGGGTCGGCCCAGAGCCTGCGGAAGATTCCGCCACGCACCTGTCCGCCCGAGGACTCGACCGACGGGGCCGGTTGCGAGGCCGGCGCCTGCTGAGTCTGAGGCGCCGCACTGGGAGACGCTGGCGATGTGGACGAATTGGCGGGCGCCGTCGGCGACGGCGCGGACTGTGACGGGGCCGCGGCAGGCGCTTGGGCCGGTGAGGCCGGCGCTTGAGTCACGAGGGGTTCTGGTGTGGGTCGCGGCTCTTCGGTCAACAGATCCTCGACGCCGTCGCTGCAAGCGACCGCGGCTACCGAGACCAGGGCGATCAGGACGAATATTATCTTTCGCATCGCACTTCCCATGCTCAGAGTCTTCTAGGTTTGATGCGCCAATCCGTTGGTCGGTCCAATTTGGCGCGACGCTGCTCTTTCGATCACGCTGTGCCGACGCCGACGGTCGACGACAGGTATGTGCTGATGAACTCGTCCAGTTCTCCATCCAGAACGGCGTCCGCGTTGGACACGGACAAGTCCGTTCGGTGGTCTTTCACCATCTGGTAGGGATGCAGAACGTAGCTGCGAATCTGGTTCCCCCACTCCGGCGAGATGTGCTCACCCCTGATTCGGGCCAGCTCTTCGTCTCGCTTCTTCATCTCGATTTCCATCAGCCGCGCCATCAGAATGCGCATCGCAATCTCTTTGTTCTGATGCTGCGATCTCTCATTTTGACAGGTTACAACCACCTTGGTCGGCAAGTGTGTAATACGAATCGCGGTGGAGTTCTTTTGGACGCTCTGTCCACCGTGTCCACCGGCTCGAAACACATCGATCCTGAGGTCGTCCGGGTTGATCGTAACGTCGACGCCTTCTTCCACCTCCGGCATAACCTCTGCCAGCGCAAACGAGGTGTGTCGGGCGTGGTTGCCGTCGAAAGGCGAAATCCTCACGAGTCGATGCACACCTCGTTCCGCTCGCAAGTATCCGTAGGCGTAATCGCCCGTGACCTGGATTATCGCGGTCTTGACTCCGCCCTCCTCGCCCGGTGAAACGTCGAGGATGTCCGTTTTGAATCCCCTGCGCTCGGCCCAACGAACGTACATCCGCATCAGAATTCGCACCCAATCCTGAGAATCCACCCCGCCGGCGCCCGCGTGCAGCGCGATCATGGCGCTGCGTTCGTCGAACTCTCCCGACAGCATCAATTTGAACTCGAGATCGTCGACTGTTTTCTTTATAGCCGAATATTCCTCCTCGAAGCTCTCAGCCAACGACACGTCACGTTCTTCCAACGCGATCGTCAAGAACTCGTGGAGGTCGTCACTCCGGGCTTTGATCCCGCGCCAGTCCTCGACCTCTTTTTTCAGTATGGCAAGTTCGCGCATCTTGCGCTGCGCCGTCTTGTTGTTTCCCCAAAAAGAGGGGTCCACTGCCTCGCGTTCAAGCCCAAGGATCAGTTTGTCTTTTTCGACGAGGTCAAAGCCGCACCATCGTATCGGATATCCTATCCAGTATTTGGGCGATTGACTGCCGCATCTCCTGCATTATGCAAGTCCTTCGTGTGGGCGCCTGGTCCCGCGACGGTCCCACGCCTCTAAAACGACGAGGCCCGTCACAGGTTAGGTCACCATATCGGATTGAGGTGAAACGTCGATGGGGACGCGACCAAGCCCTCTTGGCGTCAACGGTCACGCCCGCTGCCACAGATTATAGCAACTGCCCTTTTCAGACTGCCACCAAGTCGGGGGTCTCGAATCGCGGAGACCGACTGTGAACGGCCAAAGCAAAGTGTACAATCTGAGGCGCGCCGCTAGCGCAGGGAGTTCGGCACATGCTTGACGTCTTAATCGAAAACGGGCTCGTCATCGACGGCACTGGCAACCCCGGTTACTACGGCGCCGTGGGGATCGACGGGGACGCGGTGCGGATATTGCGCGGCTCCTCCGCGAGCGTCGATGCCGCCAGACGGATCGACGCCACGGGCCGGATAGTCAGCCCCGGGTTCATCGACATGCACGCCCACTCGGGTCTCGTGTTGCTCGCCGAGCCCCGACACGAACCGAAGGTTCGGCAAGGCATAACCACCGAGCTCATCGGCGTCGACGGCAACTCGTACGCCCCGTTCAAGTCACATGACGACTTTCTGCGGTTCGTCGAGCTCAACTCCGGCCTCGACGGCAACCCGCCGTTGCCCGGAAACTGGTCGACGGTCGAGCAGTACCTCAACATGTTCGACCGGAAGTCGGCCGTGAACATCGCGTACATCCTGGGGAACTCCCCGGTCCGCATCGACGCGATCGGCTGGGACCCCACCCCTGCGACCGCATCCGACATCGCCAACATGAAGGCGATCATACGTGAGGCAATGGAAGAGGGCGCCGTCGGCATGTCCACGGGCCTCGACTACCCGCCCGGCAACTACGCGGACACCGACGAGCTGGTCCAGCTATCCGAGCAGGTCGCCGATCTGGGCGGGATCTACCACACCCACGTCCGTTACCGGTTGGGCGACATGTTCCTGGATCCGTTCAAAGAAGCGCTCGAGATCGGCGACCGCTCCGGCGTGCCTGTGCACGTGACGCACTTCTACCAGCGCTCGCCCAGCACTGGAGGGGGTTCGAGACTGCTCCAACTGGTCGAGGACTTCGCGGAGCAAGGTCATGACGTGACGTTCGACAGCTACCCCTACTCGCTGGGCAGCACCCGCATCCTGATCGTGTTCCCGGACTGGACCCACGAAGGCGGCCCGGAAAAGTTGCGCGAGGTCCTGGCGTCCGCCGAAGCCCGCGAACGGCTGCGCAGCGAGGTCGTGCCCCGCGCCCCAACATGGCACGACATGTGGCTCACGTACTTCAAGCAGCCCGAGAACCACCAATACGAGGGCCGGTCGATCGCCGAGATTGCGGACATGATGGGCAGCCATCCAGTCGATGCCCTGTGCGACCTACTGCTGTCCGAGGACCTGCAGGTCTGCTACGTCGCGGAAGGCCTGAACGCCAGGACCCTACCCGCTTTCGTGACGCATCCGCTGTCGATGGTCGGCTCCGACGCCGTGCTGCTAGGCGACTTCCCGAGCCCACGCACCTACGGCTGCTTCCCGATCATCCTGGCCGAGTACGTCCGCGAAGAGCGCCAGATGTCGCTGCCCAACGCAATCCGCAAGATGACGTCGTTCCCCGCGCAGAGGTTGGGGCTGAGCGATCGGGGCGTCCTTCGCGACGGCATGAAGGCGGACATCACGGTGTTCAACCCGAACTCGGTCAGCGCCCCGGCGACACGCACCCACCCGAAGCAGTTCCCAATCGGCATCGACTACGTGATCGTCAACGGCACACCTGTGATCGACGGCGGAGAGCACACTGGCGCCACGCCGGGCCGAGCGCTGCGGCATGGGAGGTGAGGGCGATGATCTGAGGTTGCGGCGCTCAGCTATCAGCTTTCAGCTCTCAGTACGATCGTTCGAGATCAAAACGAGATGGTAGGAACGACAAATGAAGCGCAGTTTCACGGCAAGCGTGTCTAAAGAAGGCGAATGGCACGTCGCGCAATGCCTCGAGGTTAACGTTGCGAGCCAGGGGGGAACGCAAGACGCAGCCTTAGCGAATCTGAGGGAGGCTTTGGTCTTGCATTTCGATGAGCGGGCGGCTTCTGCTGCTTCCAACATCCGTCGGATAGACATAGATGTTAGCGCCCGCTGATTTCTCTGGTCCTTGATCGGGGTGATCGACTGATCTGATCGATAGAAATTGGGCTTCGAACTCTTTCGCTGTATCGTCGTGGATCAGGCAGCATCCGCGGTGATTGCAAGTGTGTTCGAAAACGCCGGTCACGGGCGAATGAACGAACATTTGGGTGGGCCTGTGCCGAAATCGCTCTGTCCCACCCGCCCGCCCGCGACAGTTTTCCGGGGACACCCCGGTTCCCCGGCAGGGCTTCGCCCTTGCATCCCGATTCGTCGCGGTTGGGCAGTCCCAGGCTGTGAACTGCTGGGTCAAGCCGGTCTGAACGTGGCATCCCGACTACGCGGCCTCAACCCAATCTAGTCATTCTGAGCTCGCAGGTGAAGAATCTCGTCGCGCGACTCTGAAGCAGGTCGCGATTTCAGCGACGGCAAGTCGTCCTGCCGGAGCGCCTTTGCCCAAGGGGTGTCGTCAGAATAGACGATCTTGTTTCCCGGCCCGCCGACGTCGCGAACCAGCTACGACCCTCGCTGTATCGGCAGCACCAGGTGCGACGGGCGGTCCGGGCTGTGGTGGACGGTTTGGCGGGCGGTTTCGTAGGTGCGATCCGTTCCCAGGGACGCGCCCGTGTTGTGGTTGACGTCGAATCTGGGCCAGTTGCTGCTGCTCACGTCCACTCTGATTCGATGGCCGCGCGCGAAGACGTTCGATGTCGGGTATAGTTGGAACGCGAGCTCGTACGCTTCGCCGGGCGCCATCATCTCGGCGTGCTCGTAGCCGTTGCGATACCGAGCCCGCATGATCGAGTCCGTGATGTTGATCGCTAGCCCCTCAGGGAACTCGGACGAGGGCGGGTACACGTCCACGAGCTTTGCCGTGAAGTCGGTGTCCGCCGCCGACGAAGACACCCAGAGGCGCGCCTCGATGGGTCCGGTGACTTCGACGTCTTCTTCGAGCTCCGGCGTTCGGAACACCAATACGTCGGCACGCGACGCCAACGGCATCGTGTCCTCGCTGCCGAAGAACCGCTCAGGGTCGCCCCGCTGGTCGTACGCGCCCGGCTCCATGATCGGGTTTGCCGCGGATATCCCGCCGCCGATGGTTGGCACCGGGTAGGACGGGTCGAAGACGTACGAGGTTTCCGGAGCCTCGTCTGAGGTTGATTTCTTGGTCGACAGGGCGCCGTCGCCGTGGAAATAGTATGGCGTCGGCTGGGTCCCGGGCAACGGCCAGTCCGGCTCGTTACGCCAATATCCACCGTGTTGGAGCCTGTCATCATTGTTCGTCTCGCCTTCACTCCCGCCCATGGTGAATATCCGGACAGGACTCCAGTCGTCCACTTCCGTGTGCAGCCCTTTCAGATGGCGGTCGAACCAGGCGAGTTTGAGGTCTTTGTAGTCGATGTGAGCGTCGAGTCCGAAGTCGATGTCTCCGGCGAACGTGACCTCGTATTGGCCGTGGGTCCAGGGCCCCATGAGCAGGTGCTGCGGCGACTTCTTCATCTTGCTCAGCATGACGTAGCTCTGGCACGTGTTGCGAGCGTACGAGTCGTACCATCCGCCCAGGTATAGCGTCGGAACGTCCGCATACTCGTCGTAGTACTCGACCGGAGCGTAGCCGCGCTGCTTCCAGTAGTCGTCGTAGTCGCCCTTGGTCTGAAGCTCGATGGCCCATTGCTCGTGGGTCGGAAGTCGACTCAGGATTGACGCGCCCTCGAGGATTGGGAACTGCTCGACGATCTCCGGCATTCCGCCCTCGAAGATGCGAGTGATCGCGGCCCTCAGCGCTGGATCTTCCGCGGCCTCCTTGCTGGTCACGCCCATCCTGAAACAGTAGATCAAGAATCGCTGTTCCAACGCTCCGTTCTGCCGCATCGAGCTGTCGAAGTAGTTGGATGCGCCGACGGCGACGAGCATCGTGCTCAGATGCGGCGGGTTCAGCGTTGCCAACGCTGCCTGGTCGCTGCCCGCGTAGGAGTCGCCCATGGTCCCGACCTTGCCGGCGCTCCACGATTGCGTGCCGAGCCACTCGACCGTGTCGTAGCCGTCGGGCGCCTCTTTTGCGAAGGGACGCCAGTGTCCTTCCGATTCGAACCGCCCGCGCACGTCCTGGATCACGCACACGTACCCTCTTCGAGCGAAGTACTTGGCCTTGCTCGTCTGGGCCGCAGTCGCTTTGTTGTACGGGGTCCGCTCCAGGATCACCGGGAATTGTCCTTCGACTACGTCGCCGCCAGTCGCCGGGAAGTAGATGTCCATCGCCAGGTTTACGCCGTCGCGCATCGTGAGCATGATGTCGCGGTCGATCACGACTCCGTATTGCTGGCGCGACCCCTCGTAGCCGAGCGACTCATCAGCGGTTGGAGGCTTGATTCGGGTTATGGGTTGTGTCTCTGCAAGGGATTCAGTTGAAGCTGGGGGCCCGTCGGGCAACAACGTCTGTATCGATTCTGCGCCGGCCTCGACCTTGTCCCACGAGTACGTGGCTGGAACCAGATCGACCTCTGCCCAAACGGGCGTCTGATCGGCATAGTGCGGGCTGCCGGGGTGACCTGACGAGCCGAGCGGAACGATCCATCGGGAGTTGTCCCAGTCGTCGACATCCCAGACATAACGCGCCACCGACATCCCTTGCATCGTGTACGGGGTTGCCGACGAGTAGCTGCCCGCCTGCGGGGTGTCGCCGTCGCCGCCCATCGGAACCGACGGCGGGTCCAGATCGCCGGCCGCATCAGGAAACGCAACCGAAAGCGGGTGTGCAGGCTTCGTGTGGTGCACCCTACCCCACGTCCACGTGTCCATGTCGTCGCCGAGAAGCTGCCGAAGATCGTTGACTCCGTCGGTCAGCGCCCTCGAGACGAGCGAATCCCAGTCAGCCCCGGAAGGCAACAACGACGTGTCGCCCGATTCTGCATGCGTCACAAGCAACGACGTAAGCTGTCGCATGTGACCCGGCGCGCCTCGACCCGACGCGGACAGCGCTTCGTCTGCCAGCGGGCCCAGCAACTCGCCGATGACCTGTTCGTGCAGTCGACGCCTGAAGGCGCTGTAGATCGTCGGCGCGACACCGTCTCGGTCCATTCGACCGTCCCAGGCCGCAATTCGGTCTCTAGCAGCCGTGGCCGCGGCATCCAAGGGCAGGGTGTTGGAGATGAGCTTGGCGTAGACCCGTCCCGGAATTGAGCCGACCTCGGAGTGCACAGAGGCCATGTCCTCGACGGTGGCGTTTTTCAGATCTTTGAGACGATCGTAAATCCTGCGGGCACGATGCTCTGAGGCGAAATCGAGGGCGATGTAGTACGGGTAGTCGTTGCCCACGATGCGGTTGTTTGCGGTCACGATGAACCCGTTCTCGGGGTCGCGCGACCGGGCCAGCTCCTCGAAGGGAATTACTCCTTCCCATTCGTGCTCGCCTGTCCATCCCGGCACGGGCAGCCAGGCGTTGGCCATCGTGCGAAGCGGCACGGCGCCTCGGTTGAGGTACTCAATCGCGCCCTCGACGTCCGCGAACACGAAGTTGTTGCACGGGTCCACCCAGGTTCGCATCGATTCGTCGAGCTCGTCGGCGTTGGACGCGTACATCATCTGGCGGAGCGCCTCGAAACCGAGGTTCGGTCCCGCCGTGGCCGTGTATCGGAAAGCGATGCCCTTCTCGGCATCTTCGCTACGACCGATGATCGGGCCGTGATAGGTTGCCGCTACCTCGATTTCGACTGAATCGCCACCCCGTACTTCGATCGTCTCCACGCTGACTTCGGCGGGCTTCCATTCCCCTTTGTATTCGTACTGCAGAACGCCGTCTTGGCTGCGTAGCTTCTCGACGAAAAGGTCCTGGTAGTCGGCGCCGGCATGTGTGACGCACCAGGCGACATCGGCATTGTGCCCGAAATGCGGAAATCCGGGGCAGCCGGGGAACGACAGTCCGATCACGTCGAACTCCGGACCGGCGATGCGGTTCTGGTAGTACACGTTGGGCGTGTCCAGTCCACGATGTGGGTCGCCCGCCACGAGCGGCTTTCCGGAGCGAGTTCGATCGCCTGACACAGCCCAGTTATTGCTGCCTGAGTCGTCGTCGCGAAGCCACTCGACAGCTTCGAGGCCATTGTTCAGCTCATCGAGGCCGTCGAGCGTCGGCCCATCGAACTCGGAGCCCGGTGGGACGATCATAAGATGGCCGGGTTGGTAGCCCTTAAGCAGCTCGGCCGCCTTCTCCGGTCCCAGCGTATTGATGAGTTTGGCTCGCCAGTACTTGCCTTCGAACACTCCCATCATGATGTGCCGGACTTTGAACACTGCCACGCTGTCCTGTGGGCGCCAGTGTCCGGGCGTCGCGCCGGTCAGCGTGTATTCGATCGGCAACGACTGCGTCGACTCGATGAACGCGTTCACGCCGTCCGCGTACGCCTCGAACATGGCCCGGGTTTCGGAGCTCAGCGCGGGCCAGTCGATTTCGACCGAAGCGGCGATTCGGAAGCGGCGCATCGTCTTGTCGTGCTCGACTCCTGACTCGCCGACGAACTCGGCCCAACGTCCGTACGCTTTGCGGCGGTCGTAGTCCATGTGCCATAGTCTGTCCTGCGCCGTGGAGAAACCCTGACCGAAGAAGGCGTCGTGGGTCGACGATGCACGCACGTGGGGGATGCCATGGCCGTCCCGCACGATCTGAATCGCGCCGTCTGGTCCTTTCAAAGTCACTGTCGAGGTTGTGTCCGGAAGCGCGGATTTCAGGTCCGCCGCCGAGATCGAGCCGCTCGTCATAATACGTGTCCTTGTGGTAGATCAGGTTGTCTGTCAGTGTCCGCAACATGATACAAGGGGGCGATGATTTGTAAACCCTGGGCTGCTGATGCCAAGGGACTAATCCCCGGAGCCGGTTACTGCGGACGTAGCTGATAGATAAGAAGATGCTCGCCATGCTGAACGAAGTGAAACATCTGGGGCCCGCACGCCGGCACATTCGACGTTGGGCCAGATTCTTCACCTGCGGGTTCAGAATGACAAGATTTGGCGGCGGCCGCTCCATTTTCAGAGGGCAAGGAGGGCAACGCGGGCGACGCCCAGCGGTCAATCCAAAGGGAACCAACGACCGCCGATGCTATACTTCGAATATCCGCACCGACGAGGAGCGCATGTGTCTTCCATAGAAACCGCCGTGTCCGCTGTCCGAGCACAGGTTGGTTACGCCGCAACACAACTGGACACCGGACGGGAGCTGAGTTCGAGGGCCGACGAGGTGTTCTTCACCGCGAGCACGTTCAAGGTTCCGCTGCTGGCGGCCCTCTACAAACTGATCGACGCAGGGCGCATCGATCCAGGTCAGCGCATCGAGCTGACCGACGCGGACCGCGTGCCGGGTTCCAGCGTCCTCAAAGAGCTGGGCGCGGGGTTGAATCCAACGGTTCACGACCTTGCGACGCTGATGATCATCGTAAGCGACAACACCGCCACCGACCTCGTGTTCGGCCTGGTTGGCAAGGATTACTTGCGGTCCACGATGGACGAGTTGGGGCTCGCCCAGACTCGAATCCCGATGACCACACGCGAGCTCCTATACAGCATCGGCGGCCTCGACCCGACCAACCCTGAACACACCTACGCCGAAGCCACCGCTCGGCTGAAATCAGGCCGCCTTGTGCCTGACGCGGACGGATTCAGCGAAGAAAAATCCGACGTATCGTCTCCGGCCGACATGTCCAGGCTGCTGGCGGCGCTTCACAACGGCGATGCGCTGACCCCGTCGTCTCGGGAAGCGGCGCTGGACATCCTCAAGCGTCAACAGCTCAACACTGTCATCCCGATGCTTCTGCCAACAGGTACGGTCATTGCGCACAAGACGGGCAGCTACAAAGGCGTCCGATGCGACGTCGGGATCGTATACGGACCAAGCGGCCCGTACGCAGTGGCCATAATGGCAAAGGACGTGGAAGGCAACAGCCTTGAGGTCGACCTCAGCTTGGCGAAGGTTTCGAAAGCGATTTACGATGAGTTCAACCCGCCCAACTGACATCCTGACGCCGATGAGAGAGCCAAGACCGTGAGGCGCGAACCGGGTCTTGGTAACAGCGGACGATCCGCTGGCCCGTGCCGGACTGGCCGCGTTGCTGAGCCAGGAGCCGGACATTGACGTCGTCGGGCAGGCGCCTGACAGCACCGCAATGAACGCTCTGATCGACGACCTCGGTCCGGATGTCATCGTGCTCGATGCGGGATGGGCCTCGGAGACGGCGTTGGATGCACTGCGCGACCTCGGGGCCGGCGCCCCGCCGATCGTCGTATTGTTGCCCGACGAGGTGCACGCGAGCCAAGCATTCGCGGCTGGAGCGAGAGCGATTCTTCCACGTGACGCCTCGGGCGACGTAATCGCGACCGCTCTGAGCGCTGCCGTCGAGGGACTGACGGTCCTCGGCCCTCGGTTC
Organism: uncultured Dehalococcoidia bacterium; assembly: GCA_964588665.1. GTDB lineage: Bacteria > Chloroflexota > Dehalococcoidia > Lucifugimonadales > UBA1123 > UBA2160. The sequence continues at coordinate 11,611 of CAZPQQ010000036.1, forward strand.
GCAGACGCCGTCCTAACGGCGCCGGGTCGCCGTGCCGACAACGCCGCGCCCGATCTCACTCCACGAACTGCAGGTGCTGAGGCTCGTCGCAGAGGGGCAGTCCAACAAAGAGATCGCCTTCGACTTGGACATCAGCGACCACACGGTCAAATTCCACGTCAACTCCATTCTCGCGAAGCTCGCCGATCGAAGCTGCACCGAGGCCGTGACGAACGCGGCACGGCTCGGGCTCCTCTACCTGTAGTCGTCAGCTCGGCGTCAACCTGACCGTTCTTCCAGGTCAGTCCCTGCCCGAACGAGCCGTACCTTGGCGCGTTGCGCATGCCTATGCTGAGAGTGTGGTCGCAGTCAAGCGGCTCAAGGGACCGAAGGGACCAGACGGACTCAAGGGATTTCGGGCCCCGATTCAGAAGACACTCAAGGGAGAGAAAGATGGCTGAGCTACTCGAACAAGTTTCGGATGACCTTGCAGGCATCGTTGAAACGGCAGGTCCAGGGATCGTTAGGGTTGAGGCGCGAAGGCGGTTGCCCGCCAGCGGGATGGTGTGGTCTGAGGACGGCGTTATCGTGACGACTCACCACGTCATCGAGGAGCAGGAAAACATCCGCATCGGATTCGCGGACGGGCCAGACGTCGATGCGAGCCTAGTCGGACGCGATCCCACCACCGATATCGCGGTGCTGAAAGCGGAGGCGTCCGATTTGCCGACGCTGCTCCGGGCCGACATCGACGCCGCCCGCGTCGGGCATCTGGTCCTGGCCCTCGGTCGTCCAGGAGCCGCACCGGCCGCCACCCTCGGCGTCATAAGTGCACTTGGCGGCACATGGCGGACACCAGCCGGTGGGAGTTTGGACCACTACCTCCAGACGGACGCCGTCATGTATCCCGGTTTCTCCGGCGGTCCTTTGGTCGACGCATCCGCCCTGTTCCGGGGCATCGCAATTGCCATAACCACGTCGTCGCTCGACAGGATCGTCGGCACGCTGCTGTCTCACGGGAGGATCAAGCGGGGTTACCTGGGCATCGGGACTCAGCCCGCGCAACTTCCCGATCGCCTACACGACGAGATCGGACAAGATGCCGGACTGTTGGTCGTTTCCGTTGAACCGGACAGCCCAGCGGACGCCGGAGGCCTGTTGCTCGGAGACACGTTGGTGAGCCTCGACGGCAAACCCATCGCGTGCGTCGACGACTTACTCGCGCGCTTGAGCGGCGAACTGATCGGACGCTCCGCGACCGCCTGAATCGTGCGCGGCGGCCAGGTACAGGAACTGTCGGTTGGGATCGGAGAGCGTCCTTGAAGCTTAATCGCCAACCCCTTATTGACGCCGGAGACCCTTCGACAGGCTCAGGGCGAACGGAAATGGCGGCGGTTGGGTCTAGGAGATCATCTATGTCCAACATTTTGAGATCATTGAACGCCGAAATGGGAGACGTGGTCGCCGCAATTCGCGAGAGCCTGGTGGAAGTGCGAAGCGTCGACGGCGATGGCGCCGGCGCGGGAACGGTCTGGCATTCCGAAGGGCTCGTGCTGACCAATTCCCATGTAGTGCAACATCGGCGCGTTGAGGTCGTCCTCAACGACGGGACCCGTCACCGGGCAAGGATAGTTGCGGAAGACGCGCAACTGGACATCGCGGCACTGTCAATCGACGCAGTCGGCCTCACGCCCGCGCCGCTTGGCGAGTCGAGAGACCTGAAGCCAGGCCAACTCGTCTTCGCCGCCGGGCATCCCTGGGGCGTCGAGAGAGCGGTGGCGACGGGCGTCGTCATCGCCGTTAGCGAACACCGGCCCGCGTTCAACCCGACCCGACGGGAGATGATCGCCATCGGATTGGACCTGAGACCCGGGAACTCCGGCGGTCCGCTTGCCGACGCTCAGGGCAGGCTCGTGGGCATCAACACCATGCTGACGGGGCCTTCGGTGGGGTTGGCTGTGCCCGTGCACGTGGTGAAGCGGTTCCTCAAGTACGCCCTGGGTTCGAGGGCCGCCTAGAGTCCGAATACGCCGAGAGCCGTCTTCCCCATGACCCACTCTCGGTCCATCGGGTTCGCGAACGCGGGGTGCTGAGCGACGCCTTGCAGCGTATTGCGGTATCCTTCGCGTCCGCTCACGGGCGGGTAGTCCGTGTCGGCTCGCTTGGCCGTAAACGACCAGAGGAGCACCAGCACCTCAGACACCGATGGCCTCGGTTCGCCTTAGGCGAATCTGCCTCAGGCACGATCTTCAGGCCGAGTCCGTGTCGGTTCACTTCCGCCGGTCTTGGACTTCAGGACGAGAGGCGCCGGACTCCGCCGGTTGCCTCGTTGTACCAGTCCAGTATTTGCCCGCCGGTCCACATCAGGACGCCTTCGTGTGAAGCAATGTACTCGAAAAGCATGTCGAGGTATTTGATTCGATGGGGCGCGCCCGTGATGTACGGATGAACGGCGATTGCCATTACGCGGGGCGATGTCTCCCCCTCGCGGTAGAGCGTGTCGAACTGATCTCGACCTCTCTCGAAGATTTCGGGCGAGCGATGGTGCTGGACCATGTACATCGGAATGTCGTTCATCTCGACGGTGTACGGCAACGAGACCAATCTGCCGGACGCGGTGTTCATCACGTACGGCTGGTCATCGTTCACCCAATCGCAGACGTACTCGATTCCCTCTTCCATCAAGATGTCGGGTGTATCGTACGTCTCCGCCAAGCCGGGCCCCATCCATCCTCTCGGAGACGAGCCCGTAAAGCTCTCGATCATGGAGATCGTCCTGCGTATGACGGAGCGTTCGTCGTTCTCCATGGGCAGCGGGCGTTGAACGAATCCGTGCCCCATGATCTCCCAGTTCGCGTCCACCATGGCCTGTGCAACCTCGGGATACGACTCGCAGACCGAGGCGTTCAGGCTTATGGTCGCCTTGATCTCGCGTCGGTCGAGAACCTCTTTGATCCGCCAAAACCCAACCCGCATGCCGTAGTCGTGCCAGCTATAGTTCGGCACGTCGGGAATTAGGCTGACGCCTTGAGGCGCCGGAAGCACCGATCGAGCCACGGTCGATCCGAAGACCCACTCCTCGACGTTCAGGACGAACCAGACCACGATCCGGGAGTTGTTCGGCAGTGTCAGGACGGGACGGCTTGCAGGCGAAGAGTACTGTGCGCGTGGGTTGCTCATGCTGTCTCGTCCTTTGGATTGCTTAGCTCAGCACTGCGACGGCTTCGATCTCGATGTCCAGTCCCGCCAGGGCGAGCGCTGTGATCTCAACCAGTGAGTTGGCGGGGTTCTCGCCGTGGAAGTATCCGTCATAGACGGCGATCTGCTCTTCGGATGCAGGATGCCAGTCGCTCATTTCGGTGACGAAAGCCGTGCACTTTACGATGTCGGTGGCTTCGCCGCCTTCAGCTTCAACGATGCGCACAACTCAGTCGAGGGTGACTTTGAGTTGTTCGAGGGCGCTGCCGCCCTCGGCGGATGTGCCACGAGCTGTGCATCCCGAAATGTACAACATGTCTCCGGCGCGGACTGCCCGCGAATACGTGGGTCCGGCGGGGGCGATGTCAGCATGCGGTCTCCTGATCTTCTCAATCGGTCTCCTCGCGGGTCATGCGGGTTTTGTCGCGAGCACCGAAAACATCAACGGTACGTCGGGCTGTCCGGCCGGCATCCGCCAGTAGCCGTCGTCGGATTGCTCCATGAACGGGAGCTGCCGGTACACGCTGTGGTTGAACTCGCGAAACGTCTCGATGCGCAAACCCGCCTTCAGGAGCGAGCCCAGGATAATCGACAGGCTGTGGCTCCATTCGTAAGTGGGCGTATCCACGGTCGCGCTGCGGTCAGCGTACGAACCTTGGTCGTCCGGCTCGAACTTGAGCGGCGCCTTGTGGTCGAAGTACGGGTAGGCGAACTTCAGCTCCGACAGGTCCGGCGTGTCGTCGAACATCTGCGAAAATGGGTGGAATTCGACCATATGGAAGGCTCCGCCCGGCTTCAAGAAACGAGCCACGACTTTTGCCCAACTCGGCATGTCCGGCAGGTGTACGAGGACGCCGTACGACGTGAACACGATGTCGAACTCCTCATCGAGCACGTTCGGAAGGTCGTAGATGTTCGACTCGATGAACCTGGCGTCGATGCCGATCTCCTCGGCTACGTTCGTGGCCTGCTCAATAGCCTTGGAGGAGAAGTCCATTCCGGTGACCCGAGCGCCAAGTCTGGCCCAGGACAGCGTGTCCATTCCGAAATGACATTGCAGATGGAGCAAGGAGCGTCCGCTCACGTCTCCCAACTGTTCGAGTTCGACGGATTTCAGGCTTGTTCCGCCCGCTTTGAATCGACCCAGGTCGTAGAAATCCGACTTCGCATGGATGGGCACGAGCTCGTCCCAGTGAGCCCGATTCGCGGCCAGGAACTCTTCGGTCATCGTGCCGTCACTCCGATCTTGTCGCCGCGGTGGACGCTTGCCGTTCCACCCACCATTCCCGAGCGGGTTTCGCGGCGGCCTCTCCCGCCGTGTGCTCCACCGCGGCGATGAACTCTTCCACTGCCCTGGCGCCGGCGTCGTTGGCGAGTCCTTCCATGAACACAAGGCGTTCATTCGTTCGACCGGGCAGCCATTCGACGTAGTACGGCGACACGCGGGTTCGGTCGCGACGGAGGCCGCGCTCGAACAGGATCTGTTCCAAGGCGATCCTGATGGTGCCTTCGTCGGTCCAGTCGGCCCGGTAGATGACCGTTCCGTTGGCGCTGAGTATGTATGTCATGTTGGGCAACGTGCCGAACGCTCGGTGCGTCGTGCCTTCAATGTCGTCGACCAGCATCGGCCGTTTGATATCCCATCGCCGAACCATGTCGCGGGCGTTGCTCAGTTTGTGCTCGATGGACGTGTGGGCGGGCCGCTCGTCGCTCGGATGAGCCTCGCGGGTGTATACGAAGACGAAGTTGATCCCGTGCGCCTTGAACTCATCGGCCAGTGGCTCCAGGACCGGCGCCGCCAGTCCACAATACGGTCAAGTGATGGACCCGAACTCGATCATGGCGGGGCCGTGCTTCCAGTAGTCCGACAGTTGAACGCTCTCGCCGGTGGCCGCATCGATCAGAACGCCATCCGGCGCCTTGGCGCCAGCTTTCAGCACATCGAGGAAAGCCGTGAACTCGTCATTGGTCATGTCCAGGGGGAAGGTTTCGTAGTTGTAAGGGTTCACTGTGTTGGCTCCTGTCCGATGTCGCGGGTTATCCAGCGTGCGACAAGAATCGCGCGCTCAGAGCGTCAACTGCGCCAGGGTTGAATTGGGGCCTGTGGTTCGACAGGCTCACCACGAACGAGTTAACTGGGCCGGCCTTCGCGGACCTACTTGCCAATTCGGTCACCACATTCGAATGGCAAGATATCCATAAGCGCGACAGTGCCCCACCCGTTCGTCTTCAACCCGTCGCAAAACCTCCGTACGCCGGCGCGGTCCTCGCGACCCTACGAAGCGACGACGTTTTGTGGGGCGCCGGACAGATAGGCCAGGATGTTGTCGACCGCGCCCTCGTTCAGCGCTTCGATTCCTTCCGGGGTCATGTCGGCCATGTGGGGGGTCAGCACCACTTGGGCGCACGTGAGCAACGGGTTGTCCGGGGCGATTGGTTCGGCATCGAAGACGTCGATGGCTGCTCCAGCCAGGCCTCCGGCGTTCAGGACGCTGACCAACGCGTTTGTGTCCACGATGTCGCCGCGAGCGCCATTTACCAGGATGGCTTCTTGCTTCATCAGACCGAGTTCCCGCGCTCCGATCATGCCTCTGGTCTCGTCGCTGGACGCGACGTTGAGGCTGACCACGTCGGAGCGACTGAGCAACTCGTCCAACTCTACGTACTCGACTCCCAGGCGGCGGCCTCGCTCCTCGGACGGGTGAAATGTCCACGCGATCACATTCATGCCGAACGCGTTGGCGAGCCGCGCGATTTCAGCGCCCACGTTGCCGGTGCCGACAACGCCAAGCGTCTTGCCTTGAAGGAAGATGTTGATGACCCGGCCCCATCGGCCTGCCTTGAGCTCCGCGGTCTGGTAGGCCGCCCGTTTCGCGACGGAGAACATGAGGCCGAACATGTGCTCGGCAACCGACGGAGCGGTGCGCCCAGGCTGGTTGCTGACCACGATGCCCAACTCCGACGCGGCGGCCAGGTCGATCATGTCGGTTCCAATCGAGCAGGTTGTTATCATGCGCAGCTTGGGCAGCGCGCGCAACGCGTCGCCTGGCCAGTCGATCGCGCCTCTGGTGTTGATGATGATGTCGGCGTTCGAGACGCGTTCGATCTTCTCTTCGTAGGATGCGGGCCTGTCAGTGTGCATGATCAACTCGCCGTGGGGCGCCAGACGGTCGGCGTGCGCCGATCCTTGCAATTGAGGGGGGTCGTCTCCGGGGACCACGAACGTGAGTCGTTCTGCGTTGCTCATATGTAAATTTGCTCTCCGATTTGGGTTCAAACACGTTGGGTTTGGCGGTACACGAACACTAATGCTGCGGTCATGCAAAGTCAAGCTGAATCGAACGAGCCAGGGCGGGTTGCGCGCCCTTCGCGTCCCTCAAAGCGAAGCCGTTCTTGTCGTCAATATCGCTCGATCGGGTGTTGCCTTATGTCACTCCTTGTTCTACAGTAAATGGCATGATCTGGTTGCGCCGGATAATCACCATCCCCTTTGGTCTGTTCCTGTTTGTGTTCTTGTTGGCGGCAATCGTAGTGCTAGAGGTAAACGACACATTCCTGGACCCGGACTACTATCGCGACACCCTGCGAGACGCCGACATCTACCGGTGGGTCCTGAACGATCTTGCAACGGTGGCCTTCGAGGAAGCCAGAGAGTATCCGCCCGCCGAGATCGACCCTGACTTGGACGAGAACCCGTTGGTGACGTCTGGTCTGTCGACCGAGGATTTCGTGGTCGCGCTCAACGAGGCGTTGCCGCACGTGTGGGTTCAGGAGCTCGTCGAACAGATCCTCGACGAGCCAGGGAACTACCTGACCGGTGAGTACGACGACTTCGCCGTCACGCTTCAGGCAGGCGACAGGGTTCAGTTGATGGTGAACCAGGCCAAAGACCTGATGCGGCGAGCCGATGCCCACAACCTGCTCTTCGAACAGATTGTGACGCCCACGATCGAGGAAGCCCTCCGCGACGAATTGCCCCTGGGGATCGAACTGACAACCGATCGGGCTGTCGCCGCCGCACGAAAAATCGTGCCGCCCGAGTGGGTCCAAACGAACGTCGAGAACGTGCTCGATTCGCTCACCCCGTACGCCGTGGGCGAAGTCGATCAATTCGAGATTAAACTGGAATTTGCGAACCAGGTCGATATTGCGTTGGTCGAGATCAAGGACATCGTCGGAAACAGCGACATATACGATCTCGTGTACGAAGAGGTAATGGACCCGATACTGGCCAACACGCTTGGCCAGGCAGTCGACCTCCCCTATGGCGTCAGTGTCACCGAGGATGAGATTACGGGTGCACTCCGTGCGGTGGCGCCGCCTGAGTGGGTGCGAGATCAGGCAGATTCAGTCGTCGATTCGGTCGGCGACTACGTGACGATGAAGACAGACGAACTTCGCGTCGACATCGACTTGCGTGACAATAAAGGGCGCGCGCGAGAGGTCCTCATCGACATAGCCCGCGACAAGTTTGCACGGGTCGTCGACGACCTTCCCGAATGCACTTCCTCGCAGATCACGCGCATCGTAACTGTCGGGATCGACTCTCTGCCGGTATGCATGCCCGCGGACGCCAGGGTCGAGCGACTGGTGCTGGCCGCTGTCGATTCGCTGACAGGCGAAGTCGAGAGCGCCGTCGACTCGATGGTGCTCAGCAGCGTGCCGAACACACTCACTTACACTCAAGTGGACCTCAAGAATGCACTCGCGAAAGTCGGCGCCGCGGACAACTACGACCTGCTGGAAGAAGTTCGCGAAATAATCGGCGTCGGGTGGACTTACGACGACACTGACCTAAAAGCCGATCTAGCCGAATTCATCGATCCCGAGGCTGTCGACCGGCTCGACGACATCCGGGGATTCCTTTCCGACGGATGGACGTACACCGATCAGGACCTGCGCCAATTGATCGTCGACGAAGAGGGAATACAGACGCTGGACGACTACGACACGTCGAGGGTGTGGTTCCAGCGAGCGAGGTCATGGCGCCTGATCGTCTACCTTCCGGTTGCCGTTTTGATGTTGATCATCGCGTTCCTTGGCGGACGTACTTGGGGCAGCCGAATCGGGTGGGCTGCAGCTTATCTGGTCGTCTCGTCGGCAATCATATTCTTCGTGTTCGGCCCTGTGTTCGGCGCGTTCTCCGAAGCAGGCGTCGCGGACGTGCCAAACTTCGACGATCTCCGCGCCGAGGCCCTCGAAGAAATCGAGGTGGCGGACAACTTCGGCCGCACCCAGTTAATGGCCTCCAACAAACTCATCGACATTCTCGAGACCGTCGTCAACGGGTTCGCATCCGGCGTGGCCGGGAAAGCTTTCTTCCTGGGCATCGTCGGCCTGATCATCCTCGGGGTGGCGCTTTTCTGGCAGACATTCATAGGGCTCGCTCGCCAATGGGGTTTGCTCGACTGACGAGCATCTAGCGAAACTAGGCGGCGCTGCGCCGTAAAAACTTCCTTGAACGTCAACCCTCATGCCGTCGCCATCGTAAATCGCTGCCCGCGTTGACGCGACAATCGTCGCCCATCGACTGCCGACGGCGCGCTCGGTAGGTTCCGCAACACAAAGACAGGAGCTCCCATGGCCAGAGTCACGCAGATCACCGAGAGGGAACAGGTCGCTGAAGAACATCAGACGATCTTCGATTCGATCGCAGAGAGCAGAGGGAGGGTCAGCGGTCCTTTCAGCGTTTTGCTCAACAGCCCCGAGGTAGCCGGGCGAGCTGCACACCTGGGCGCGTACATCAGATTCGACTCCACTCTGGAGCCGCAGCAGCGAGAACTCGCCATCATCACCGCCGCGAGAATGGCCGATTGCCAGTACGAATGGTCGGCACACGCACCTATGGCACAACGTGCCGGCGTGCGCGACGAGGCTATCGACGCGGTCGCGAACAAAGCTCCCGTGGGCGACCTGACGGAGGAGGAGGCGCTGATCATCTCTTATGCCCGCGAGCTGCTCGGAGACAACCGCGTATCGGAGCAGACCTTCTACGACGCAAGAACCAGGTTCGGGGACCAGGGCGTCACCGAGCTCACGGCCACCTTGGGCTACTACACGATGTTGGCCTGCGCCTTGAACGCGTTCGAAGTCGAGCCCCCGGACGGGACACCCCGCCTGCCGTAGCGGCGTGCCGCTATCGGACTCGCGGCATGACCTTCTCGGCGAAGCGATTCATCGTCCTGTGGATGAAGTCGACATCTGCCGTGCTGACGGAAAAGACCAACTCGTTCACGCCCTGTGCATCGTACTGCTCGACCGTTCGAACCAGCTCGTCGGGCGTTCCGGACATCGGTGAATCGACGCCGTCCGTTCCGTCTCCGGTCACACGCAACTCCAGCCTGATCGACAGGTCCAGCGCCGACCCGTCGCGGCTGGCCGCGCTGGCCATATCACGAATCGGTTGCATCTGAACCCCCGCTTGTTTCGGGGTGAGCCCCATGGGATGCCAGCCGTCGCCCAAGAGCGCAGCACGGCGATGCGCCGCTCGGCTGTGTCCCCCGATCAGGATCGGCGGGCCGGGCTGCTGCACCGGCTTTGGCGAGAACTTCACACCTGAGAACGAAAAGAATTCCCCGTCGTACGCCGGATCGAGTGAAGTCCACAGCTCACGCATGACCGCGATGCCTTCGTTCGTGTACCGCCCTCGATTATGGAAGTCGCGGGCCAGCGCGTCGGATTCCTGCTCGAGGGCGCCGACGCCGATGCCCAGGTTCACCCTGCCGTGAGACATGACGTCCAGGGTAGCTATCGTCTTCGCCAGGACGAGTGGGTTGAGGTACGGCAGCACGATCACCGTCGTGCCCAGTCTCACGCGCTCCGTGACAGCAGCCACCCAAGTCAAGAGCGTCAGCGCGTCATAATACGGAGCGTCGCCAAGCCGGTCCAGAATGTACCCGGCATGCAACACATGGTGGTTGACCCAGACTGAGTCGTAGCCGGCTTCTTCGGCCTTCCGGGCCACGCCGACCACGTCCTGCGGGTCTCCAAGCCCATAGTTGTGGGGGACGATGAAACCGAATCTCACGAGGCCTCCTTGCTATTCGCTTGCCAGGATTCCGTCGAGCTGCGTCATGTCGTCCGCGGACAGGGTCCAATCGGCCGCGGCGGCGTTGGCCTCTATCTGCTCCGCCCTGGTGGCGCCCGCGATGACCGAGCTCACCGAAGGCTTGGCCAGCAACCAGGCGAAAGCCAGCTCGAGGACGGTGTGGCCTCGCTCTTGCGCGAACGCTTCGAGGCCTTCGAGTATGTCGAAGTTGGAGTCGGTGAACATCCCTCTGTCGCGGCCAGCCAACCTCGTCCCTTCCGGAGCGGGTTGCCCGCGCCTGTACTTGCCGGTGAGGAAGCCGCTCTCCAGTGGGAAAAACGGCAGTATCCCGACGCCGTACTCGTCGCAGAAAGGAACCAATTCACGTTCGGGCGCGCGATACATCATCGAGTACCTGGGCTGGTCGCTCACGAATTTTGTCAGGCCCAGTCCCTCGGCGGTCCAAAACGCCTCGCACGCCTGCCAGGCGGCGAAGTTGGAACTGCCGATGTACCGAACTTTGCCCGACTTGACGAGGTCGTCCAACGCGCGCATCGTCTCCTCGATCGGGGTGTTGGGGTCGGGCCTGTGAATCTGGTACAGATCGATGTAGTCGGTGCCCAGGCGTCGCAGGCTGTTTTCGACCTCCGTCATGATGTGGCCACGGGAATTGCCGGCGTTGTTGGGGCCGTCGGCCATGCGGCTCGAAACTTTGGTGGCGATGATCGCCTCGTGTCTCCGTCCCTTCAACGCCCGGCCGATGAATTCTTCGGAGACGCCGGCGGAGTAGCTGTTGGAGGTGTCGATCATGTTGATCCCAAGGTCCAATGCGCGGTTGACGACGACGGCGCACGCTTCGGGTTCAAGCATGCTGCCGAACATCCCGCCGAAATTGTTTGTTCCGAGCCCGATTGCCGAGACTTCGAGTCCGGAGTTGCCGAGGCGTCTATATTCCATTTGCGATCTCCAGTTTCCTTACAATGCTTCTTTGCGCGCCACCAACAAGCTGTCCTCGCGAGTGACGCGGATGGCGAAGGGGTGCGAGTCGATCTCCAGGGCCAGCCGCCGGTCCTCGGGGTGGAAGTGGGGCTTGGCCGGGTCCGAGTACTTCTGTGATTCCTGTCCGGCAAGAACGAGGTTTCTTACGGCGTCGTGGTCGGGTTCTCTGCCTTGGAAAAGGTTGCGGAGAAACAACGCACACTGCTCGTCTTCGTCCGCGCGAACCTTGCCCTCGGCGCCCATCGCCACGATACTGACCACGCCCGGGTCGCGCCGCTTGATTGCCGCCACGGTCGCCGACGCGATGGCAAACGAGCCCGCGTATATCTCGTCGGCGTTCGATGCGGCCGCCATGCCGACGGTCCCTGCGCGCGTCGACTGTATCAAGGTTTTGCCTCGCACGTCAGCGCCGGACATCTCGTTCGGTGAGTTGCCGTGATCGAAGCCGTCGGGCCGAACGCCGGCAACCTCGCCTATGCATAGGTCTCCCACGCCGCGTTCGCGGAGTTCGAGGGCTTCGGTGACTTCGGCGACCAAAACGATCCGCTCCGCGCCCCTCGAGAAGGCGACTGCCGCGGTCGTGAATGCCCTGAACACGTCGATGATAATGGCTGTTCCGGTGGCTTCTTGGGCGCCCCGCAAGAGGCTCCCGATTTTGATCTCCATTCACACGTCCTTGAACTGTGTCCGTTCTAGCGATTGTCGTGTTGGAGGCGCACTGCACTCCCTCGGTTCCGGTTACGTCGGGGTCCCGTCCGAAGGATGCCGGGGTACGCGATCTCTGGCTGCCGCCGACTTCAGGGGGCCGCCTGTTTGGCCCGCCCAGGGCTCACGATCGTGCCGCGTCCCCCATGAAGAATCTCTGCGGCGGCGCGGGATCCCTGAGGCCGGACTTTCGCTGCAGGAACGGGGTGACTCGAACCAGGTCGGAGATGAAATCGATAGCCGTTCCGGTAACCCGATGCCTCAGCATCACGTTCACGTATGTTTGGTCGCCCCAAAGTATCCGCTGCGCGAGACTCCAGAACAAGGACGAATGCCGCTCTGCCCAGAGGTAGAATCCGGGGGTCAGGTGAAACAGGTCATGAAACCTGCGCGACACATTCAATTCCGGCAACAGCGTGGCTGCCATCTCGCGCCTGTAACCCTCCAGGTCCGGCGCGTCGCCCGCGACATACTGAGCAATGTGTTTGGCCGCGACACCGCCGCTCAAAATGGCCGAGTAGATGCCTTCGTCGGTCATCGGGTCCACGAGGCCGGCGGCGTCGCCGACCAGCAGCGTGTTCCCGTCAACCAGCGGCGAGTCAGGTTTGCGGATCGTCAGGTGGTGACCGCGTATGCTCGTGAGGTCGGACGCGTTGAAACCGTAGAATACGGCCAGTTGCGCCAGGTGTTCGCGGAGAGTCGGCCCGAGGTAACGCCACCCCCCGACGCCGATGTTGACATGATCCGACTTCGGAAACATCCAGCCGTACCCGCCGGACATCGAGCCGATGTCGAGCCCAAACCTGTTCTGCCATTGGTCAGGGACGCCGTTCGACGGGGCGATGTCACCTTCGATTGCCACCTGTTTCCACCGTTTCGAAGCGACGCCCGCCATTGCCGCAGTGGCGCCGTTGGCGCCGTCGGCGGCAACGAGAACGGCGCCTCGGAATGTCTGGTCATCCGTCCGAACTTCGACGCCGGTCGCGTCTCTCGACACATCGCGGACGACTGCCTTTTCGCGAAGCGTCGCCCCCGCGTCCAGCGCCTTTTGGATCAGATGCGCATCGAAGTCGATGCGCCGCGTCATGCTGGCCAGCGCTCTGTCGGATCGCCGCTCGAAGGTGTTCGCCTGTTTGTAGCTGAACATGACGTCGCTTACGACGCGCTCGACAACAGGGTCGATGCTGAACGGCAAGAGGCGAACGGTTCGCGCCGTAACGCCGCCGCCGCACGGTTTGTCACGCGGAAACTCCGCCTTGTCCAATACCACAGACGACAGCCCGAGCGCCGCGCATTCCCGTGCCGTTGTACTTCCCGCGGGGCCGCCCCCGACGATGATCACGTCGTATTTCATTCGATCGGCGTTATCTCCCTGTCACAGTTGGCTGCCCGAGACTGCGCCATGACTACTTTATGTCCCCGGCCACGACTCGGTCCGGATTCGGTTCGGGGCGGTCGACATTTCGCAATTCGGCGGGCAATACGAAGCTTACGTCCTCGTCGGCGCCCTCTATGGTCACTTCTTCTGTCGGTGCCAGCGCGTCGATCACCGCACGAACCAGGCTTTCCGGCGTCGATGCGCCCGATGTTATGCCGACGTTTTCCACGCCTTCGAGCCAGCCCAGTTCCAGTTCGTCCGGACCGTTGATTAGATGTGCGTCGACGCCGTGGGCCTTGGCAACCTCCCGGAGCCTGTTGCAATTTGAGCTGTTCGGCGCGCCGATCACCAGCACCAATTCGACCATTTCCGATAGTGTTTTCACCGTCGCCTGCCGGTTGGTTGTTGCATAGCAGAGATCGTTTCGCACGATCACGTCCTCGAATCGATCTTTGATCCGCTCGATTGCGCGCTGGGTGTCGTCGACGGACAAAGTCGTCTGGGTGAGCACCGTCACGGGGGTGTTGTCGGGCCAATCCGGGGTCGTGTATCCCTCTCGGTTGTCAAGCAAGTCCATTTCAGACTGGCCCATCGTGCCGATGACTTCCTGGTGTCCTCGATGACCGACCAGGACCAGCTTGCGACCGTCACGGGCATATTTCCGAGCTTCGTTGTGGACCTTGGTTACGAGCGGGCAGGTTGCGTCGACGACGTTCAGTCCGCGTTCAGCGGCTCGTCCGAAATCTTCAGGGGGCGATCCATGGGCCGAGAAGACCGCAGTGGACCCCTCTGGGACGTCTTCCACGTCATCGACGGTGATGGCGCCTTTTTCTTCGAGGGATTTGACGACGTACGGGTTGTGCACGATCTGATGCTTTACGTACACGGGATGCGGGTATCGTTGCAAGGCAAGTTCGACCACGTCGACCGCTCTCACCACGCCGGCGCAGAAGCCTCGGGGTTTACCTAGATACACCTTCATCGCGCGCGTTCCCTCACGACCGAGATTCCATCGAGAATGGTAACACATTCGCCGGTCTGGACAATGATGGCCGGGCGTTGTATGCTGCCTGTTCTAAGCACGATCAGGGGCATCAGAAATGAAGCTAGCCCAGAGAATGAGCAGGCTCGGGACCGAGACAGCGTTCGAGGTTCTGGCCAAAGCTCGCAGGCTCGAAGCTGAGGGGATGGACGTGATCCACCTCGAGATCGGCGAGCCTGACTTCGAGTCACCCGAGAATGTAGTCACCGCCGGTTCCGATGCAATCGCCAACGGGTTCACACATTACGGACCCTCGCCTGGTTTCCCCGAGCTCCGCGACCGCATCGCGGGGGAGATTTCGTCTACACGCGGGATGTCCGTAACGGGCGACAACGTGGTCGTTACGCCTGGCGGCAAACCGATCATGTTCTTCGCGATCCTGGCCCTCGTGGATCAAGGTGACGAGGTGCTCTACCCCAATCCCGGGTTCCCCATCTACGAGTCGATGATCGAATTCGTGGGCGGCGTTCCGGTGCCCATGCAGCTTCATGAATCGAGCGCCTTCAACGTCAACGTTGACGAGATCGCAGCGCAGATCACAGATCGAACCAAGTTGATGATCGTCAACTCGCCCAACAATCCGTGCGGCAGCGTGATTCCGGTCGAAGACTTGGAGCGCCTGGCGAATCTCGCGAAAGAGCACGACATCGTCGTCTTGTCGGACGAGATCTACAACCGCTTTCTCTACGAGGGCGAGCACCACTCCATCGCGGCTTTTCCCGGCATGCGCGACCGCACGATCATCCTCGACGGTTTCTCGAAGAGCTACGCCATGACCGGATGGAGGATCGGCTACGGGGTCATGCCCCAAGAGCTTGTCGAACCTATCTCCAGGTTGGCCACCAACAGCGTGTCTTGCACCGCCAGCTTTACCCAGATTGCCGCGTTGGAAGCCCTGTCCGGACCGCAGGAAAGCTCCTACAGCATGGTCGAGGAGTTCAAGAAGCGCCGCGACATCATCGTGGGCGGCCTCAACGACATTCCCGGAATCCGTTGTGCCGTTCCTCTCGGCGCGTTCTACGTCTTCCCGAGCATCGAAGACACGGGCATGTCGAGCCAACAATTCGCGGACTCGCTGCTGTCGGAGGTCGGGGTCGCCAGTTTGGCCGGAGAGTCTTTCGGTCGATTCGGCAACGGTTTCGTCAGATTCTCGTTCGCCAACTCGGCGGAGAATCTGGAGAGCGCGCTGGAACGCATCCGCAAGTTCGTGCGCTCCCGGTAGGCCTGACTTGCAGCCCCTCGTATGGGAGCCATAGCTGACCGCGTTGGCGGCGCGTCCCCAGAGCGAATTCGCCACGTACGCGATCATGGGTTACGCCGGCAAGGAACCTCACAATGACATCATCATCCACGCCCAGGGACTCGCATCCCTATTTCATGCACGATGCGATCTTGGGGCAGCCCGAAGCCATCGCTCGAATGCTGAACGAAGAAAGGCGCTCGGTCAGTCGCGTTGCCCTCCTCGTTGGGGAAGCCGATAGGATCCACGTCGTGGGCATCGGCACGTCGTGGCACGCGGCATTGGTCGGCGAATACCTTCTGCGGACCATCGCATCGCGTGAGGATGCTCGTGCATGGAACTCCTTCGAGTTCGTCACAGCTTCGCCGTCGCTGGACCGTCAAGACGCCGTCATCGTCATGAGCCATCGCGGAACCAAGACGTACTCAGCCGATGCACTGGACCTGGCGCGCGCCCACGGCGCCCGAACAGCAGTGGTCACGGGCATTGGATCCGCTGTCGATGCGGGGATGGCCCATGCGGTGGTTCAGACATCCAATTCGGATCCATCCTCCGCGTTCACCGTCAGCCACACCGGCGCGATGACCGCCCTCGCGATGCTGAGCGCGGAGCTGGCCGGCTCCGGCGTCGCCACCGACAAATTTCGGGGCGAACTCCAGCGATTGCCTGAGTTGGCGTCGGGAGCGTTGGCGCAGGAGTCCGCTGTACGAGAATGGGCAGCCGCGACACGCGACACCAAGCGGCATTACTTCACCGGTTGGGGCCCCAACGCGTCGACCGCTTACGAGGCAGCTCTCAAGATGAAAGAGGCGAACTACACGACCACGGAGGGTCTGCACCTAGAGCAATACCTCCACGGTCCCTTTGTGTCCACCGACGAAGGTTGTCAGGTCACATTTGTCGCGCCTCCGATCACTGGCGCCGACAGGGTGCTCGACGTGCTGGGCGCCGCGAACGCCGTCGGCGCGAGGACGGCCGCGATCGTCCAGTCGGGCGATCGGCCCCGCGTGTCCGACGCGGACACCGTCATCGAAGTCCCAGCCGTTTCAGAGGCCTTGTCGCCGATACCATATCTGGTCCCTCTCCAGCTATACACGTATTGGCTCGCCGTCGAGTTGGGGTGCAACCCGGATGTCTTCCGACTCAACGACCCGAAGCACTTGTCCGCGCGCGACCATTACCAGCTATAATTCGGGGTCCAAGACCCTTCTGTTTTGGGGCGTGGGTGACGATCGCCGATGCATCGCTTGGCCTATCTGGCGCTCTCGTGATGCGTCGAGGCAAGTTCGAGAGCGTTATGGTTAGATTGACTGGAGCCGGATTGTCTGTGCGTAAGTTCAGGATTGCAATGGCCCAACTCAATCTGGCCGTTGGAGACCTGTCGGGCAATACACAGAAGATCATCGACCACATCGACAAGGCTCGTTCGGTCCAGGCGGACCTCGTGGCGTTTCCCGAGCTGGCGATACCCGGATACCCGCCGGAAGATCTCATATTCCGCTCGCAGTTCGTTCGCCAGAACCGCGACAGCCTAGACGAGGTTGTCGCGGCCTCGGACGGCATCTGCGTCGTCGTCGGGTTCATAGATTCGGATGGCGACGACAACTACAATGCCGCGGCCGTGGCCGCCGACGGGCAGCTCGCCGGCGTCTACCACAAGATATTCCTGCCCACCTACGGCGTCTTCGACGAAGACCGCTATTTTCGGACTGGCGATGCATGTCCGGTGTTCGTGGTCAACGGCGTCGCCGTCGGCGTCAACGTGTGCGAAGACATCTGGTACGCCGACGGCCCGACGGCCGTCCAAAGCGCGAATGGCGCCGAGGTGATCGTTAACATCAACGGATCGCCTTACCACGCGGGCAAGCGGGCTGAACGGGAGAATATGCTTTCGGGCAGGGCTTCCGAAAACGGCGTGTTCGTGACGTACGTCAACCTTGTCGGCGGCCAGGACGAGCTCGTGTTCGACGGCGGTTCGATGGCCTTCTCCCCCACCGGCGAGCTCATCGCGTCCGCGGCCCAGTTCGAAGAGCAGATGTTGGTCGTGGACCTTGAGCTCACCGATACGGGCGAGCCACGGCCAAGCGCGCGAGAATCGGACGCCGCAAGTTACATCGGACAGCCACAGACGGTCAACGTGTCAGGGCACACCCCTGTTTCGGATAGACCGCCGGTCTCGCGACAATTGGCTCAACCCCTCGACGAGGAGGCCGAAGTCTATGGCGCCCTGGTGCTGGGGACCCGCGACTACGTGCGCAAGTGCGGATTCGAAAAAGTCCTGGTGGCCCTATCCGGCGGCATCGACTCCAGCCTTGTCGCCGTGATCGCCGTGGACGCCCTCGGAAGCGACAACGTGGTGGGCGTTGCCATGCCGTCGCGCTACTCGTCCGAAGGGAGCGTCTCCGACGCCGCGGCATTGGCGAACAACCTCGGCATCGAGCTTTGGACGACGCCGATCGAAGCCGCGTTTCAGGCTTATCTGGACACGCTCTCACCTCAGTTCGAGGGCACCGAGTGGGGCGTCGCCGAGGAGAACATCCAGTCCCGCATTCGCGGCAACCTGATCATGGCGCTGTCAAACAAGTTCGGGTCGATGGTCTTGACCACCGGCAACAAAAGCGAGATGGCGACCGGCTACGCGACGATCTACGGAGACATGTCCGGCGGGTTCGCCGTGATAAAAGACGTGCCGAAGGTGCTCTGCTACAAGCTGGCCGAACACCGCAACCGACAGGGCGACGGCGAGGTCATCCCGTCGTCTGTGATCGAGAAGCCGCCAAGCGCTGAACTACGGCCCGACCAGTTTGACCAGGACAGCCTTCCGGCTTACGAGATTCTCGACCCGATATTGAAGGCGTATGTCGAGGACGACGCGGGCTTCGACGAGATCGTCGGCATGGGGTTCGACGCCGACACGGTCAAGCAGGTCGTGTCTCTTGTGGATCGCAGCGAGTACAAGCGCAGGCAGGCGGCTCCGGGGATCAAGATCACGCCGAGGAATTTCGGGCGCGACCGCCGGATGCCGATCGCGAATCGGTACAGACCGTACTGATCGGGGTCAGACATTCCAAGAAGTCCAAAGTGACGATAACGTGAAGTACGCCTGGAATTTAGGGACGCCACCATCACTTCCGTCGTCCTGGCATACACACCAGGCAATATCTTCAGAAGACTGGCTTTACTGGAGTCCATAAAACGCTGGTCTCTGGCAAGCGTTAAGACGAGACTCATAATCGGGTCGAGTGCATGCTGCCGTTGGCGAGAAGGATTGCCCGTGTCTGAAAATCCGCGACTGAAAATCACCGACGTAAAGT
>CAZPQQ010000037.1:0-13618 GCA_964588665.1 uncultured Dehalococcoidia bacterium
GCTACTGACATAATCATTGAACAGTTACCCTGACATTTTCACTGGACAACAACATCGTGCGCCGCACGGCCATTCCCGTCAGACGACCGTAGGGGAGGGTTTCAACCCTCCCGTGGGTTTCGCCCGGCGTGACATGGCGTAACGATATGCGGCCATGGCGTAGGGCCACGCGCGGTCTGGTCGCATGTACTGCGGAGACATGTTGCTATAACGACGCGGGAGGGTTTGAAACCCTCCCCTACGGAGCGACGGCCCGCTGGCATCGCGGCTCGGACGCAGGCAGCCTACACCTTCGAAAACTCCGGTGTCGCGATGCGGGTGCCGTCCGGCAGGTCCGAGACCTCGAAGTCGCCGAACAGCAGCGGGGCTTCATCTTGGAGGAGGTCGAGGATCTGCAGCGCGACCGCTCTGATCTCCCAGTCCGCGTAAATCGCCCCTCGCATCTCGATGAAGTGCCGCCAGGCGCGGACGTTCGCGGTAACGAATATCTTGGTCTCGGTCGCGTTGGGGAGCACGGATCGAGCGGCCTGCCGGATCGCCTTGCGGCGATCGGTTGCGCTGTCGAACCTGTCGCGCGGGATGACGCTGCCCAGGGCGTCGACGAGCTCGGCGTAGCTCTCGGTCGCGGTTTCCAGCGCTTTTTCGAGGATCGCCGAAGCCTCCTCCGCGCCCTCGCCGTCTTGGGCGAGAGCTGGAGGCACGACGAACGAGCTGTCCGTCTCGTCGACGTATCGCTGCGATCTCTGGCTGAACGCGAACCCTGCTCGGTGTCTGACCAGCTCGTGTGTCAGGCTGCGGGAGACCCCGGTCAGTACGAAGCCATAGTTGACGTGCTCGAAGACGCTGCCGTCTTTGGACGAGAGCAGGTTGTGGATGAAGTCCGCGATGTCGCGCCGGCCCCGTCCATAGCTCATGTAGCAGAGCCGCGCCGATATCTCGACGATGGCGTTCGACGCGTCGCTGCCCGCGCGGATGCTGTCGGGCACCGGCGGAACGTCTTCGTCCGCGAGGAACGCGGCCACCTGCTCCCAGTCGACGCTCGGGCGTGAGACGAGATAGACATTCGCTTTGGAGACTAGTTTCATGTGATGTGCCTTTTGCTGACCACACGTGGATCGTGCGCCGTAGTTGTTCTGGAAAATGTCACGAATCAGTGTATGAGTGCAGGGTGAAGAATACTAGTGCCCCGATACATGAGGTCGTGTAGCGTTCGGCGGGCCATCGACAGGCTCAGAGCCAGCCCTGAGCATGCCGATGGGCCGAACGGAAAACGACGAGCCTACCTATTCATCAAGAGCACGTCGAACTACGGACTTGCGGCATGCAAAGTTGAAATACAACCCGTTCGTGGTGAGCCTTTTCCGTTCGTGGTGAGCCTGTCGAACCACCTCGACGTTCCTGCTTTCATCGCGATCTGCGAACCGGGTTCGCGATTTATGACATTAGTGCAACTTCGCCATGGCTGCGCGCGCGGCTTCCATCATCACGTCGATGGGCGGAGACATCCCTGTCCACATCTCGAAGGCGGCTGCACCTTGGTACACGAGCATCGGCAAGCCGCCAAGCGTCTCGGCGCCGGCTCTCTGGGCTTCGACCAGCAGGGGAGTGACCTCAGGGTTGTACACCATGTCGAAGACGAGACATCCGTCCTGTATCACGCCCTCTGGGAGAGGTGAGCGGCCCTCATCGGACGACCCCTGCATGCCGATTGACGTGCAGTTGACGATGAGATCGGCGTCCGCGCAGCGCTCTTTCAGTCCCGGCGACGTGATTGCGATGGCGGAGGCCTCAGTGTCCAATCCGGACAACTCAGCCGCCAGCGCCTCCGCCCGAGAAAGGGTGCGATTGGCGATGTGCATCGATCGGATGCCCTTCTGAGCCAAAGAGTGACCGGCAGCCCGCGCGGCCCCGCCGGCGCCCAACAGCAGCACGCGCTTTCCGTGAGGGTCGAAACCTGCCTCGGTCGTCAGAGCCTCGACGAAACCTGCAGCGTCAGTGTTGTATCCGGCCAGGTTTTTGCCGTTCTCCACCACAACCGTGTTGACCGCGCCGATGGCCTCGGCTTGGGGATCGAGTCGATCCAGCATGCCGATGACCGCTACTTTGTGCGGCACGGTCACGTTGGCGCCGTAGCAGTTGGCCTCGCGAAGACCGTTGACCGCGGCCTCCAGCTCTTCAGGCAGCGTCGGCCAGGCTTCGTACAGTGCGTCGAACCCGCACTCGTCCAGCGCGGCTTGCTGGAGCGCGGGCGACATCGAGTGGCCCAACGGGTATCCGAATATGCCGACGCGGTCTGTCATTCCGACTCCTCAATCCGGTGATGGCGCGATTATAGCAGTCGTATATTGGCCGAACAAAGGGAACGCTGAATGATAAGATGGACCTGCCTCGAATGGAAGGGATTCGGGGCGGGCCAATTGCCGATTTGACGGACCAACTGAGTTCTGTTCGGAGGTGAAGCATGGAGGAGTCGACGAAAGACCAATCAGAGGCCGAGCATCTCTTCGAGATCGTCAGGGCCAGATACGGCCGTCACCTGGACGACGAGCAGCTCGAAGCTGTTCGCTCGAACGTCAAAGACACCCTCGACCTCGTGTCTCGGCTCCGGGGCGTCAAGCTGGACAACGCGGTCGAACCCCATTCGTTGTTCCGACCTCATCGAGGGGAGGACGCCGATGGCTGACGAAATCGTATTCACCCCCGTTCGCCGGCTTTCAGAGATGATCCGAAGCAGGCAAGTCTCACCCCTTGAGCTGACTGAACTGTTTGTTGACCGGTTGGAACGCCTGGGCCCCAACTACAACGCCGTGGTTACGGTTACGCAGGATCTGGCGCGAAGCCAAGCGACGAGAGCAGACCGCGAGATCGCTGACGGGACCAACAAAGGGCTGTTGCACGGCATCCCGTGGGGCGCGAAAGACCTGCTGGCGACATCCGGCGGCATCCCGACCACCTGGGGAGCGGCGCCGTTCAGAGAGCAGACGTTCGACTTCGACGCAACCGTCGTCCGTAAGCTGGAGGATGCCAGGGCGGTGCTGGGCGCCAAACTGGCGATGATCGAGTTCGCTGGCGGCATGGGTTACAAGCAACCGCACGCGACGTTCACGGGCCCGCCGCGCAACCCCTGGAACCGCGAGCGGTGGACCGGAGGCTCATCGGCGGGCTCCGGCGCGGCGGTGGCCGCCGGACTCGTGCCGTTTGCGATCGGTTCGGAGACCTGGGGCTCCATCTTGTCACCGGCCAACAACTGCGGTTTGGCCGGGTTGCGGCCGACCTACGGACGCGTCAGCCGCCACGGCGCAATGGCTCTGTGCTGGACGCTGGACAAGCTCGGACCGCTCTGTCTGACAGCAGACGACTGCGGCATCGTGCTCGACGCCATCGCCGGTCCCGATCCCAACGACCCGACGACGTACGAAACGCCTTTCACGTACGACAACACGGACACGCCGGGCAGAAAGTTCAAGATAGGCGTGCTTCGAGACGCTACGGCCGGAGCCGAACCAGCGGTGAAGGACAATTTCGAGAAGGCGTTGGCCGACCTGGGCGATTCGGTGGACGTCGAGGAGATCGAGTTCCCAGACCTTCCATACGTCGCGATCACCAGGACGATCTTGATGGTCGAATCGGCGGCGGCGTTCGAGGATTTCATCGAAGATGGCAGGGCGTCCGGCCTCACCGCGCCGGAAGACCATCACGGGCCCTACGCGCGCACCTCGGTCCTCGCCACCGACTACATCAAGGCGCTTCGTCTGCGCGGGGTTATGGCCAGGGAAGTCGACGCTGTCATATCGCGATACGACGCGATCGCGGCACCGACCTCGGGCCGAACGGCGTCGCCGATCACCGAGGAGTTCCGCGGCTCGGTTCCGGCGACACCCGACGTCATGGGCGCCGCGGGCAATGGCTGCGGACTGCCGTCGATATCGGTCCCCAGCGGCTTCTCCGAGGACGGCCTCCCGACCGGCATTCAGTTCATGGGCCGGCCCTACGCGGAGAACACGATCCTCGCCATAGCCCGCGCATACCAGTCGATCACCGACTGGCACACACGGCATCCGGAGGACGTGGTCCGCGAGTTAACGTGAAATCGACAACCACGGTTCCCACGGCAACTGCACGACGGAAGACATCGCCGGTAGGGGAGGGTTTCAAGCCCTCCCGCGCGTTTGGCACGAATACACGTCTCGGAACGCGTAATCAGAGTGGCAGCAGCGACATTGCGGGGCATATGTGATCGAAGCCACGCGGGAGGGTTTGAAACCCTCCCCTACGGGTTTCGGCGCCGGAATCGATCCTGATAGCTGATAGCCCACGAGCGACTGCAACACAGGAGCGCGCCATGCGAAAGATCGTAGCCATCGGCGGCGGCGTCTTGCGAGAGGGTGAGACCGACGCCATGGATCGCTTCATCCTGGAGTTCTCCGGCGCCGCCAAGCCGCGCGTGTTGTTCGTGCCGACTGCCAGCAGCGACTCGGAAGAGTACGTCGAGGCCTTTACCGAGGTTTACGGCGCCAAACTGGGCTGCGACATCGACGTGCTCTATCTGCTGGGGCGCAACCCGAGCGAGGACGAGCTGGCGGAGAAGGTTCTATCAGCCGACGTCGTGTACGTCGGTGGCGGCAATACGCTGAAGATGATGCGCCGCTGGCGAAGGCTCGGAGTAGACCGGCTCGTCACCGAGGCTTGGGACAGGGGCACGGTACTGTGCGGCGTCAGCGCGGGGGCGATCTGCTGGTTCAGCCATGGGCACAGCGATTCGATGGCCTCCTACAACGAAGATGACTGGCAATACATCGCGGTCAAAGGCATGGGGTTCGTGGACGCGCTGGCGTGCCCACACTACGACTCCGACACCCGGGGCGTTCCGCGTCGCGAGGACTTCCATCGCATGGTGCTGAAACGGGGTGGTCCCGCCGTCGCCATCGACAACGACTGTGCCATCGCGTTTCACGACGACCGCTATCAGGTGGTTTCGGCGAGGGCAGGGGCGAGAGCGTTCCGGCTTCGACGTGAGCGCGGTGCGATAGTGGAGGAACCGCTTCCAAACAACGGCGAATGGTCGCCGATCTCAGAGATGTTGAACTTCGGAGGTTGAGCCGATGACCGATTCCACGATATACGACCTTGTGATTCAGGGAGGCAGGGCAGTCGATCCCGAGTCAGGGCTGGACGCTGTTCGAGACGTTGGCGTCTCCGATGGGCAAGTTCAGGCCTTGTCCGAGTCGTCTCTCGAAGGCCGCGAAACGGTCGATGCCACCGGCATGGTGGTTACGGCCGGCTTCATCGACCTTCATTCGCACGGACAAGACGCCGAAAGCTACGAGACTCAGGCCAGGGACGGGGTGACCACTGCTTTGGAGCTCGAAGTGGGCACGAACGACGTCGACCGATGGTATGAAGCGCGTGATGGCTCTGCGCTCATCAACTTCGGCGCGAGCGTCGGACACATCCCGGTGCGGATGGGGGTCATGAACGATCCCGGCGCCTTCCTTCCAGTGGCGGACGCCGCGAATCGCGAGGCGACCCCAGAGGAACTGGCGCAAATCGAAAGAGGAATCGAGCACGGACTTCGTCGGGGAGCGTTGGCCGTCGGGTTTGGCTTGGACTACACTCGCGGGTGCTCCCGATGGGAAGCCATCGAGATGTTTCGTATCGCGGCCGACCACGGCGCCTCGTGCCACGTGCATCTGCGCGGCAAAGGGCCGAAGGAGCCGATGAGCGGCATCGAGGCTGCCGGCGAGGTGATCGCCGCTGCAGCGATCACAGGCGCGGCGCTTCACATCGTCCACATCCAGAGCACTGGCATGTCGGCAACCGGAAGGACGCTCGAAATGATCGCCGGGGCGCGGGAACGCGGACTCGACGTGACTACCGAGTGCTATCCGTACACGGCCGGAATGACCGCCATCGACTCAGCGTTGTTCAGCGAGGGCTGGCAGGAGCAGTACGGCATCGGCTACGGCAGCCTTCAATGGGTGGAGACCGGCGAGCGGCTGAACTCGACGACGTTCGCCGAGTATCGCGAGATCGGCGGCATGGTCATCGTCCACTCGACGCCGCAGGACGCCGTGGATACGGCCGTGCTCAGTCCGCTGACGGCCATCGCCACGGACGGCCTGCTGCACAACGGCAAAGGGCACCCCAGGACCGCCGGAAGCTATTCGCTGATCTTGGGCCGGTACGTCAGACAACAGCGGGCGCTGTCCCTGATGGACGCCCTCCGCAAGATGTCGCTGATGCCCGCACAGAGGCTGGAGGCCAGAGCGCCCGCGTTCGCCCGGAAAGGGCGCATCACGCCGGGCGCGGACGCCGACATCGTGGTCTTCGATCCCGACACGGTGTTGGACCGCTCCACATACGACGAACCGACACTGGCGCCGGACGGCATTCCCCACGTTTTCGTTGGCGGCGCGCAAGTTGTCTCCGACGGCAAAGTCGTGGAGGGCGTCGCGCCTGGAATAGGCGTGCGTGCGCCTGTGAGATAATTGACACGTATCATCACATCGTGCTAGAGTTTTCGGCACGCACCTGTAAAATCATTCACAAATGCAAAGATGGGGAGCAGTACCGCATCCGTCCGACCACAGCGAGTCGGCGATGGTGGAAAACCGGCGTCAGGGCGCGCGGGAACTCACCCCGGAGCATCCGATTCGAAGGAGCCGTCGTGGTATTGATGTCACGGCTTCACGTAGGATTCGGACGGGTTGGCCCCGTTATCACAGCTTCCGAGCGGCCAGGTCCGTAAAGGGCCGGCAATTAGGGTGGTACCGCGGGAACATTCGATCAACGATCCCGTCCCTTTATTGTGGACGGGATTTTTCTTTTGTGCGGACGACGAAAACAGACTGAAGTCAAAGGTCCAAGACAGACGACCATGGAGGTAGGAGAGCGATGCGACTGACCGGGGGCCAGATGGTTTGCGAGAGTCTGCTCCGAGAAGGTGTTAACGTTGTTTTCGGCATGCCGGGCGGCGCGATGCTGCCCCTCTATCAAACGCTTCCTGAGTACCCGCAGCTTCGGCACATCCTCGTACGCCACGAACAGGGAGCGGCTCACGCCGCCGACGGCTACGCGCGGGTCACAGGGCAGCCTGGC
The DNA here is from genome assembly GCA_964588665.1 of uncultured Dehalococcoidia bacterium. GTDB lineage: Bacteria > Chloroflexota > Dehalococcoidia > Lucifugimonadales > UBA1123 > UBA2160. The sequence continues at coordinate 7,099 of CAZPQQ010000037.1, forward strand.
GTGGCTTGGGCGACGTCCGGCCCGGGCGCCACGAACCTGGTGACCGGAATCGCCACGGCCTACATGGACTCGGTGCCGCTGGTCGTCATTACGGCTCAGGTCGCCCGCGCGGCCATTGGCTCCGACGCTTTCCAGGAGATCGACATCACCGGCATCACGCTGCCCGTCACCAAGCACAACTACTTGGTGATGGAGACAGCTGACATCCCGAGGGTGATCAAGGAAGCGTTCCACATCGCCAGCTCCGGACGCCCCGGACCTGTGCTCGTGGACATTCCCAAAGATGTGCTCATCGAGGACGCAGAATTCGATTATCCGGAGTCGGTTGACCTGCCTGGATACAGCCCGACGTCCGCCGGACATCCGAACCAGATCAGACGAGCCGCCAAGCTGATCGAAGAGGCGGAGCGTCCTGTGGTTTTGGCCGGCCACGGAATCATCCTGTCACACGCTTACGAGGAGTTGGCGAAACTGGTCGAGACGGCCCAGTTGCCAGTGGTGACTTCCCTCTTGGGCATCGGCTCATTCCCTGAGAACCACGTGCTTTCGGTCGGCATGCCAGGCATGCACGGGGTCGCCTACGCCAGCCTTGCGCTGGACGAGGCCGATCTTATCATCGCCCTGGGTAGCCGGTTCGACGACAGAATCACCGGTGATGCAAAGAGATTCGCCACGAGATCAAAGAAGATCCACGTCGACGTCGATCCGTCGGAGATCGGCAAGACAATACCTGTGGACGTGCCGATAGTCGGCGACGTCAAGAAGGTCTTGCAACAACTCAACAAGCGAATCAAGCCAGCTTCAAGAGTCGAGTGGATCCAGCGGATCGAGGAACTCAAACGCGAGCACCCGTCTTTGGGTTTGCGTCCGACCGACAAACTGATCGCACAGTACGTCATTCAAAAGCTGTCCGAAGCCACGCAAGGCAAGGCCATCATCGTGACCGGCGTGGGCCAGCACCAGATGTGGGCGGCGCTGCACTACACGTTCACCGAGCCGTGCAGCCTGATATCGTCCGGAGGCTCAGGAACGATGGGTTTTGAAGTGCCCGGCGCGATGGGCGCTCAGGTTGGGCGTCCGGACAAGCTCGTTTGGTCCATCGCCGGCGACGGCGGATTCCAGATGACGATGGCCGAGCTCGCGACAATGGCGGAGAACAACATTCCCGTCAAGATAGCAATCATGGACAACGGCGTCCTGGGCATGGTCCGGCAGTGGCAGGACATGTTCTACGAGCAGTCCTACGTCGCCACGACCCGAACAGGCAACCCTGACTTCGTTAAGCTAGCCGAAGCGTTCGGCATATTCGGCGCCAGAGTGACCGACAAGTCCCAGGTCATGTCGGCGATCCAGCAAGCAATGGATTACGACGGTCCCGCGATCATCGACTTCGTCGTGAATCATGAGGAGAACGTCTACCCGATGATCCCGTCCGGCATGGCGGTCGACGCCCTGATTGAGGAACCGTCGCCAAAACCGCAGGAGGTTCGCCGATGATGACCCCCGAGGTTGCCCGTCATACGATCACGGCGCTGGTCGAAGACAAACCCGGAGTCCTGAATCGAATCTCCAGCATGTTCCGCCGCAGGGGATACAACATCGCAAGCCTGGCGGTCGGCCACAGTGAAATCGAGAACCTTTCACGGATGACGTTCGTCGTGGAAGGCGACGTCGCGACCGTGGAGCAAGTGACCAAGAACCTGCACAAGCTCATCGACGTCATCAAGGTTTCGGACGTTTCTGACGGGAACTGCGTGTCGCGCGAATTGGCCCTCATTCGAGTTCGGGCCAACGTCCAGAGCCGCAGCGAGATCATGCAGATCGTCGACATATTCAGAGCCAACATCGTCGACGTGGCGCCCGACTCGCTCATCATCGAGGTCACCGGCGACGAGGACAAGGTGGACTCGCTCCAAAACCTTCTGCGCAGTTTCGGCGTGCTGGAAGTGATGAGGACCGGCACCATTGCCATGGACAGAGGCATGAACGGATCAGCCGAAGGCCAGCCGGCCTCGACAACACGTCATCGTATGGAGGGCGGACTCTAATATGCGGCGCCACTCCATTATCCGTTCGTGGTGAGCCCGTTGATCCGTTCGTGGTGAGCTTGTCGAACCACATGCCCAGGAACAATCATGCCAAGGTCCTTCGACAGGCTCAGGACGAACGGAGACGGGGCTGAGGAAATTGCTGAACGGCGGAACTCAAACACCGGCGAGATTAACGAGAGGAACTGAACGAATGGCCACAATGTACTACGAGAACGACGCGGATATGTCGTTGCTCGAAAACAAGAAGATCGGGATCATCGGTTACGGCAGCCAAGGACACGCCCACGCCCTTAACCTGAAAGAGTCCGGGATGGACGTGAGCGTAGGCCTGTACGAAGGCAGCAAGAGCATCGAGAAGGCAGAGGCGGAAGGTCTGAGCGTCGGGTCAGTCGCTGAAGTCGCCGCTGAATCCGACGTGATCATGCTTCTGATCCCCGATCACATACAATCCGAAATCTACCGAGAGTCGGTCCTTCCCCACCTGTTGCCGGGAAAGACGCTGATGTTCGCGCACGGCTTCAACATCCACTACGATGCGATCAAACCGCCGGAGAGCATCGACGTGTCGATGGTCGCCCCGAAAGCGCCGGGCCACCGTTTGCGAGAGGTGTTCACCCGCGGTTCGGGAGTCCCAGGACTGTTGGCAGTCCACCAGGACTCGTCCGGTGAAGCCCATGCTCGAGGGCTCGCCTACGCCAGAGGCATCGGATGCACCCGCGCCGGTGTGCTGGACACCACGTTCAAAGAAGAGACGGAGACCGATCTGTTCGGCGAGCAGGCTGTCTTGTGCGGCGGCGTTGCCGAGCTCGTCAAGGCGGCGTTTGACACGCTGGTCGACGCCGGGTACCAGCCCGAGTCCGCCTACTTCGAATGCATGCACGAGCTCAAACTGATCGTGGACCTGTTCTACCAGGGCGGTTTGGAATACATGCGGTACTCGGTGAGCGACACTGCCGAATACGGCGACTACACCCGCGGACCGCGGGTCATCGACGAACACGTCAAAGAGAACATGCAGCGAGTTCTCGCAGACATCCAGGACGGTTCTTTCGCACGTGAATGGATCTCTGAGAACGACGAAGGCCGGCCCACGTTCAACCGCTTGCGCCAGGAAAACGCCGGCCATCCCATCGAGGAGATCGGCAAAGAGCTTCGTGGGATGATGAGCTTCCTCAAGGACGCCGATTAGTTGATCACAACTGGCCGTCCGACCGATATGACGGAGATGCGGAACATGAGTAGCAACGAGGTAATTTACGTAGTTCGCCACAGCGATCGAGTCTTGGCAAGGCTGGATCCGGCGGACTGCGTTGTCCTTTGACCTCCCTTTGATTCAACCGTCCGGCAGCGGCGCGGGAGCAACCAGCGAATTCCGACAGTAGGGGGAACAGACATGGCAAGGGACAAAGTAGCAATATTCGACACGACCCTGCGAGACGGCGAGCAGTCGGCCGGCATCGGCTTGACCACGCCGGAGAAGCTGGAGATCGCAAAGCAGCTCGAGCGGCTCGGCGTCGACATCATCGAAGCTGGATTCGCCGCCAGTTCGCCCGGCGACTTCCAGGCGGTTCAGACGATAGCCGCTGAGGTGCGGAGGCCGATCATCGCTTCCTTGGCCAGGTGCTATCCGGATGACGTAGACCAGGCGTGGCAAGCCATCAAGGATGCGGATCGACCCAGGATCCACGTCTTCATCTCAAGCTCAGATCTGCAGATCATGGCCCAACTCAGAAAAGAGCCTGAGCAGGTTCTTGACATCGCGATTGCGTCGGTCGAGCGGGCGAAGAGCTACTGCGACGACGTAGAATTTTCGCCGATGGACGCGACCCGCACCGACCTGCAGTACCTGTACACGATGCTCGAGGCGGTCATCAATGCCGGCGCCACGACCGTGAACATCGCCGACACCGTGGGTTATACCTTCCCGACAGAGTTCGCGGAGAGGCTCAGGCTGATAAGAAAGAACGTCCCCAACATCGATCAGGCGGTGCTCAGCGTCCACTGCCACAACGACCTCGGCATGTCGGTGGCCAACAGCTTGGCCGCTGTAACGGCTGGGGCGAGGCAGGTCGAAGGATGCATCAACGGCCTCGGCGAGCGGGCGGGCAACGCCGCGCTGGAAGAGGTCATCATGAGCATCGAAACCCGGAAAGACCTCTTCCAAGTCGACACCAATATCGACACCCGGCAGATCTACAGGACCAGCAGGCTGGTGAGCGACATAACCGGGTTCCCGGTCCAGCCGAACAAAGCCGTGGTCGGCGGGAACGCCTTCCGGCATGCGTCCGGAATACACCAGGACGCGGTGATCAAAGAGCGCACGACCTTCGAGATCATGGACCCGAAATCGATCGGCTGGCCGAGCAACGAGCTGGTTTTGGGTAAATTGAGCGGAAGAGCGGGGTTGCGCGTCAGACTCGAAGAGTTGGGCTACAACCTGGAGCAGGAAGAACTCAACGACGCGTTCGAGCAATTTAAGGTTCTCGCCGACAAAAAGCGAGAGGTCACCGACGCCGATCTGATTGCACTGATGTCGAGCCGGCGGCGGACCGTCGACGTGCCGGCCGTGTACACGCTGGACCATGTTCAGGTGACCGCGGGGAGCCACGAAGTGCCGACCGCCACGGTTCGGCTGACTTCGGCAGACGGCTCAACGTCGACCGACGCGGCGACCGGAACCGGGCCAGTCGATGCCGTGTACAAAGCGATCAACCGCATCGTAGGCGTGTCCAACAAGCTGACCGAATACCGAGTCGACTCGGTCACCGAGGGCATCGACGCAATAGGCGACGTCACCATCCGAATCGAAAAGGACGCCAACGCGTACATCGGCCGCGGCTCGGACACCGACATCATGGTGGCCAGCGCCAAAGCCTACATGAACGCGCTCAACCGTTTGTTGGCCTCAAGCGACGGCGGAGGGCAACCGGATGATCCGTCGCCGTGAATTTACGGGGTTTATGAACTGAAGCCAACTGTGAGGGCGTCCCGAATGCATCGGGACGCCCTCACACACGATATCCACAATCTACAACCATGCTGAGGCGATAAATGACCGCGAAGACCATGTTCGAAAAGATCTGGGACTCCCATCTGGTTCACGAGGAATCGGGACAGCCCAGTCTGCTTTACGTCGATCTGCATCTCGTCCACGAAGTGACTTCTCCCCAGGCCTTCGACGGCCTGAGACTGTCCGGGCGCAAGGTTCGTCGGCCCGATCTCACAGTGTCGGTGATGGATCACAACACACCGACGTGGGACCTCTCGCAACCGATCCTCGATCCGATCGCCGTCAAGCAGCTCGACACGCTGGAGCGGAACTGTCGCGAATTCGGCCTCGCCCTGTTCGACCGCTATAGCCCGCTGCAGGGCATCGTTCACGTCATCGGGCCGGAGCAAGGCTACACCCAGCCCGGCAAGGTGATCGTGTGCGGAGACAGCCACACCTCGACGCACGGCGCGTTCGGAGCATTTGCGATGGGAATCGGCACGTCCGAAGTCGAGCACGTTCTGGCAACTCAATCTCTCAGGCAGTTCAAGCCGCAAACTATGGAGATCAGGGTCGACGGAGCGCTGCCGGTCGGAGTGGGCGCCAAAGACGTGATCCTCGCCATCATCGGCAGAATCGGAGTGGCGGGAGCGACGGGCCACGTGATCGAGTACACCGGCGAAGGAATTCGCCAACTGTCGATGGAAGGCCGCATGACCGTCTGCAACATGACTATCGAGGCAGGAGGCCGGGCCGGCATGGTGGCGCCTGACGAAACCACCTACGAATACATGCGCGGGCGCGCCAACGTGCCGCAGGGAGACGACTTCGAAACAGCCGTCGAACAGTGGCGCGATCTCCCGTCCGACGAGGGCGTCACATACGACAGGCAGGTGATAATCCAGTCGTCGGAGTTGGAGCCACACGTGACCTGGGGCACGAACCCGGGAATGGTGGCGCCGATATCCGGTCGCGTTCCCGATCCTGCGTCCGCCGAGGACGAAGGAGAGCGCGAATCGGCGGGACGAGCCCTGGAGTACATGGGACTAGAGCCTGACATCCGCATCGAGGACATCGAACTCGACCGCGTGTTCATCGGATCGTGCACCAACTCTCGGATCGAAGACCTGCGAGCGGCTGCCGCGGTCGCAAAAGGACGCAAGGTGTCGGATCGAGTCTACGCGATGGTCGTCCCCGGATCGGCGGCGATCAAGGCGCAGGCCGAGGCCGAAGGGCTCGACGCAATCTTCACCGACGCCGGTTTCGACTGGCGCGTCGCGGGCTGCTCTATGTGCCTCGGCATGAATCCGGACATTCTGAAGCCCGGGGAACGTTGCGCGTCCACGTCGAATCGCAATTTCGAAGGCCGACAGGGCGCAGGAGGCCGCACACATCTGGTCGGTCCCGAGATGGCCGCAGCCGCGGCGGTCTCCGGACATTTCGTTGACGTGCGGAACCTGTAATCGGCGACCCTTCGACA
>CAZPQQ010000037.1:13628-30248 GCA_964588665.1 uncultured Dehalococcoidia bacterium
CTGCCCTGAGATTTCCGAAGGGGCGAACGGTGTGAGGACCATGCCGGATTCGAACTCGAAAGAGGCGTTCCGTTCGTCGTGATAGATCTAACTCCGTTCGTGGTGAGCCCGTCGAACCACATCGACGCAACAACACCCTCTTGGTAACGAGGCGATGAACGTCTCATACCAGAAAAGCAAGGAGCTCCAAATGGAACCATTCGTGACCCTGAACGGCGTCGTGGCGCCGATGAACCGCGTGAACGTCGACACTGACCAGATCATCCCAAAACAGTTCCTCCAGCGCGTCGAGCGGACTGGCTACGGCGAGTTCTTGTTCTTCAACTGGCGGTACAACTCGGACGGGTCGGACAACCCTGAATTCATTCTGAACAAGCCCGGCTACCAGGGCGCGTCGGTCCTCGTGGCAGGGCGTAACTTCGGTTCAGGATCATCCAGAGAGCACGCGCCATGGGCTTTGGAAGACTATGGAATCAAGTGCGTCATCGCCCCGAGCTTTGCCGACATCTTCCACAACAACTGCTTCCAGAACGGCGTCTTGCCGGTCGTGTTGCCCGAAGAGACGGTGCAGAAGATCATGGAGTCGGCGGAGAACGACCCCGGATACACGATTCACGTGGACCTGGAAGCCCAGCGGGTGTGGGACGACTCCGAAGAAGTGGTCGCCACGTTCGACGTGGAGCCTTTCCGACGACACTGCCTGCTCAACGGCCTGGACGACGTCGGCCTCACGATGGAGCACGAAGCCGCCATCGCCGCATTCGAGTCCGGCCGCGGCGCCCACGGCGGCACGCTGACGATCTAGCCGGCGCCCTTTATGAAGAAGTCGCCATGCTGAGCGGAGCGATGCATCTCCGGTCTCGTAGCGAGACCAGTTGTGTGTCGAGCCAGATTCTTTCCGCCTAAGGCGGACGGGTTCAGGATGGCGCAAGGACTGCCACCAACATGCGAATCGACATCCACAGCCACATCATCCCGCAACGCTTCTGGGACGCCGTGTCGAACGGCGACGACTGGTTTGGCGCCACGCTTGACATCGACGGCGACCGGCGGTTCATAAACACCCGAGATCGTAAGGCTGGGCCGGTCGAGACCAACTGGGAGGTCTCGCTCGAACAACGAATCGCGCTTATGGACTCGATCGGCGTCGACATGCAAGTGTTGTCCACGCCGCCGTATTTCTTCAACTACCACCTGCCTTTGCAGCAATCACTTGGAGCGTCCAAAGAGCTCAACGACGAGATCGCCGACGCGATTCGGGCATACCCAGGACGGTTCAGCGGACTCGCCACGGTGCCGCTCCAGGATGTCCCGACCGCTGTCGCGGAGCTCGAACGAACGATGGGTCATGGTCTCAAGGGCGCCGAGTTGTGCACCCACGTCAACGGCGTCAATTACGACGACCCGACACTGCTGCCGTTCTTCGAGGCGGCCCAGGACATGGGCGCCTTCATATTCTTCCATCCGCACGCGCCGACCGCCATCGAGCGCACGCGGTCGTACTACCTCGCCAACACGATCGGCAATCCGCTGGAGACCGCGATCGCCGTCGCCAGCCTGATTTTCGGCGGCGTGCTGGACCGGCTTCCCGATCTCAAGCTCTGCTTCGCCCACGGTGGCGGGTACGCGTGTTACGGCATCGGCCGCATGGACCGCGGCTTCCAGGTCAGGGATGAAGCCAAGGTCAACAATATGAGTCAGGCGCCTAGCGACTATCTGCAACAGCTCTATTTCGACTGCCTGACCCACAGTTACACGGCGCTGGACTACCTGTTGGAGACGGTCTCTGCGGACAACGTTCTGTTGGGCAGCGACTTCCCGTTCGACATGGGCTTCGACTCGCCTGTCGCGTGGGTGCAGGGAGCTCCGAACGTCTCCCAGGCCGATCGGGAAAAGATACTCGGCGAAAACGCGGCGAGGCTGTTGGACCTCACTGGCTGAGACTCGTGGGCCGCGTCAGATCCGCTACACGCACCCAGAGAATAGGAACCCCTGTATGCCACTTCCCCAAGCCGACCCCATCGTCGTGGCGCCGACTCCGACGCCGTTCGACGCCAACGACCGCGTCGATCACCATGCCCTTGCTCGAAACATCGAACGCTGGCTGGATACGCCGCTCTCTGGATTCGTTCTGGGGACCGCTAACGGAGAGGAACTCGCGCTGAGCAACAGCGAGAAGGTGGACATCGTCCGGACCGTATCCGATGCTCACGCCGGGGCGAAGTTCGTCGTCGCAGGGATTGACGTCCCTTCATCGTCGGAAACCGTGCGCCTGGCCGAGGCTTACGCCGATGCGGGGGCGGACTTGGTGCGCGTCCGCATCCCAAGGCAGATGGCGCCGGCCGAGATCGATTTGTACTTCGACGCGGTGATCGCTGGGTCACCCGTACCCGTGGTCATCATCCACCAGACCTTCACAGGCGTTCCCGCGGCCTCCCCCGAACAGATCGGCGAGCTCTGCGCCCGCGAAAACGTGTTCGGATACATCAAAGACCACGACATCCGATTCGAGGGCCGTGTGCGGCTCTACGTGCCCACAAACCGGCGGTTCTGGATATGCAACGGCGGTCTGTTGCTGCCTGGCACGCTTATGGGCGCCGACGGAGCCTGTATGTGGCTGGGGAACGTCGCCCCGGCCCTGTGCACGCAGATCGTAAGCCTGGGCTACACTGGCCGCTTCTCGGAGGCACGGGAGCTGCAACGCACGGCCACGCGGCTGGACGCGGTCATCGGCGCCCACGGCACGGCAGGCGTCAAGGCGGCGCTTGGACTGCTCGGATTCGAGGGGATGACTCCAAGACGACCTCGGCGAAGTCTGGACGAGTCGGAGGTGGAGCCGATTCGAGGGGCGCTGGAGGCGGCGGGCCTGCTATGACTCAGGCCGCAAGGCGTGCGTCGTTATTCGCGTTCGCCCTCGCCGTTTTGTGCTGGGGTGGCGACCTGGTCGGTGCTCGGAGCTGCTTCGGTCCGGCCGCGGCGGGTCACGCGTCGGACCCCTGACGCCACCAGGCTCCTGAGCCCCGTGACCTCTCGGTTGATCGCGGCGCCGAAATGGGAGCTGTACTCGCCAATGTTCCGGTATTTCCCATATCGTGCTTTGAGAAGCTTTTTGCTGGACTGTGACTGAAGGCTGACCAACTCGCTGAGCAATGCCCGCCGCAGTTGTCGGGCTGCCTCATCGGGATCGGTGTGGGCGCCTCCGGGCGGCTCCGACACGATGATGTCAATGATCTCCAGCTCCCGGCAGTCGCCGGACGTTAGTTTGAGCGACTCGGCGGCTTCGTCGACCCTGTCGGCGTCCTGGTAGATCAGTTGCGCGGCATCTTCGGGCGAGATCGCCCAGTAGATTGCGTGTTCCATCATCATGGTGCGATCGGCCACACCCATGGCCAGCGCTCCGCCGCTTCCGCCTTCGCCGAGGACAACTGATATCGTCGGCACGTCGAGAGCGGACATCATGGCCATCGTCGTCGCGATGGCGTTGCCCAGGCCGTGCTGTTCCGCCTCTTCGCTCAGGTCCGGGCCCGGAGTGTCGATCATGGATATCAACGGCAGACCGAACTTGGAGGCTAGCTTCATGCCTCGCTGTGCTTTGCGAAACCCCTCGGGACGGGTGCGCCCGCCGCGAGTGGCTGGGTCTCCCTGTCGTCCTCTTTCCTGCGCCAGCAGAACGACGGTCTGGCCGGCCAGTTGACCCAATCCACAGAGGACCGACCGGTCGTCGCCGTACTCACGATCGCCGTGGAGTTCCACGAAGCTGGTGAATATTCGCGAGATGTAGTCGGCCGCGGTCGGACGGGATTCGTGCCGAGCCAACTGGACCGAGTTCCACGCCTCGCGTTGGGTCGCCGAAGCGCTGACTTGTTGAGCGCCGTCGGCGCGGGTCAGTTTGTAGCGAGGGCCAAAAAGATCGAGCAGCACGCCCAACACCGTGCGGAGCTCCGTCCTGTCCGTAACTGCATCCACTAGGCCGTGCTGGAGTCGGGCTTCCGCCATGTGGGATTCGGCCGACAACGGCGTTTCGGTGGCCTGTTGTATGACACGGAACGACGAGAAGCCGACGATCGAGCCCGGCTCCGCCAGGATGACGTCCGCCAGGTTCGCGAAGCTCCCGTAGGCCTGGCCCGTGGCCGGATTCGCCAGCACCGCGACGTAAGGAAGTCCAGCTTTGTTCATGCGGTTCGCGGCGATGGACGTCTTGGCCATCTGCATCAGCGAGAGCACGCCTTCCTGGATGCGCGCGCCTCCGCTAGTCACTATCGCGATGGCCGGCAACTTGCGTTTCACCGCGCGTTCGAGCGCCAAGGCGACTTTCTCGCCGACCACGCAACCCATGGTGCCGCCCATGAATCCGAAATCTAGGACGATCAGCATCGTCTGGCTTCCGCCGATGGTGCACGTTCCGGTGACCACGGCTTCGGTGAGGCCGGTTCTGCGTTGGTCGGAAAACAGCCGCCGGGTGTAAGAATCACGCGAGGCGAACGACAGGGGGTCGAGCGAAATTATGGACCGGTTAAACTCGTGGAAGCTGTCGGGATCGACGAGCGAGTCGATGCGTTCCCGAGCGGTCATGCTGTAGTGGAACCGGCACTGAGGGCAGACTCGATACCGCGCGTAGGTGACCGATCCTGTGAGGTCTTTCCCGTCGACCAGGCAGGTCTCTCTGACCGATGACTCGTCAGGAGTCTGTCGCTGTCCTCTTCGAGCGGCAGAGCCCCAGAAACCTGTGAGATTACGGACCAACCGTCCAGCTCCTGTCGATGAGGGCTTTGAATTTTAGCCAGACGTTATTATAACATCCCTGGATTTCGAGCCGTCTCCGGGCCCCACGATGCCTTCGTCCTCGAGCTGATCCATCAGTCTTGCGGCTCTCGGGTACCCGATTCGCAGACGCCGCTGCAGCAGGGAAGTGGAGAGCTTGCGGTGATTGTAGGCCAGCTCGATGGCCTTGCCGAGCATCTCGTCGCGTTCGTCGCCCGGACCGCCGATCGTGTCGCTTTGGTCGTCCTCCGCGTGAGCATTGAGGTCGATTCTCTGAAGCGCGGGCCATGGCGTGGACTGCCAGTGTCCTACCAAAGCTTCGATCTCGGTGTCGGAGATGAACACGTTCTGAGCGCGGGAGGGTTGCCCTGCGTCGATGGGCAGGTACAACATGTCACCCTTGCCGAGAAGCTTGTCGGCTCCAGCGACGTCGAGGATGGTTCGAGAGTCGACCTGGGACGTCACACCGAAGCTGATTCGACTCGGGAAGTTGGCCTTGATGAGGCCTGTAACGACATCAACGGAAGGCCGTTGCGTCGCGATGATCAGGTGTATGCCCGTGGCCCTGCCCAACTGAGCCAACCGGCAAAGCGACGCCTCCACGTCGAACGCGGCAGACATCATGAGGTCCGCGAGTTCGTCGATCGCCACCACCAAGAAGGGCATCTTGTCGGGCATGCGCTTGTTGTACGTCTCGATGTTGCGGGCGCCGACCTCTTCCATTCGGCGATATCGATCGAGCATCTCGCGAATCATGCCTTTGAGATAACCGACCACCTGATCGGTCTCGACGATTACCGGGGCCATCAGATGTGGGATGCCGTTGTAAGGCGTCAACTCCACGCGCTTGGGGTCGATCAGCAACATGCGTAGATCTGCTGGCGATTTCTCCATGGCCAGGCATGACACGATCGCATTGATGCATACGCTCTTGCCGCTGCCGGTGGCGCCGGCGATCAGCAGGTGGGGCATCTTCGCCAGATCGAGAACGACGGTCTCGCCTCCGCTGCCTTTGCCGAGTGCGATAGGCAGGTGGGCCTTGGACTTCAGCTTCTTGAACTCCGGGCTCTCCATCACGCCGCGCAGGGTCACCAAGCTGGGCGAAGGATTGGGCACCTCGATTCCAACCAGGGACTTTCCCATGGCCGGTGTTTCGAGCCGGATGCTTTGGGTCTTGAGTGCGAGGGCTAGGTCCTTCTCCCTGGCAAGGATCGTGTCGACTTTGACGCGCGTCTTGGTCTCGACTCGCTTGACGATCTGCTTGCCGGACTCGTCGAGCACGGGTCGCCCGTTCTCGTCGGTCTGTCTGGACTGACGCTGTTTGCGGACCCACCCCGGCACCAAGCCGTACATGGTGACGGTCGGACCGGGCCGAACGTTGCCGATCTCGACCTCCACGCCGTAATCCCCAAGGGCCCTCACTATGGTCTCGGTAGTTTCGCGGAGCTCCTCTTCGGTGATCGTGCCTTCCGGAGCGTCATGAAGTATCTCCATGGACGGCATCTCCCACAGGCGGACGCCAGGGCCTGCGCCGTTGGCAGGAGGATCGTACTCAACCGTCTTGGAAGTCACCGCCAACGGTCCTCCGGACGGTTTGGCGGATTCGTCATCGTTCGCGGACCAATATCGATTGGCTTTTCGCGCAGGATGCAGCGCGGGAGGCGAGTTGTCGGGGCTGGCGATCGCCGGGGCGATCGGGAACAGGTCGTCGCCGTTCTCTTCCTCGTCTATCAACTCGTCAACGACGGCTGCCTCGGCGATGGCCGTCTCGGTCATCGTTGCTTCGGCTGCGACAGGCTCCGGTTCGTCGGGTTCTGGGGCGGTCTCGTCGCTCTTGCCGAAAAAGTCGCTGAACTCAGGCAATTTGAACTTGCCCGACGCCTGCGCCGGATCCTCGGCGGCTTCCGGCTGTTCGTAGCTGGTTCGCGCGTATGGCGTGAGCAGTTCAGGCGGCACTTCGATCTCGGCGTTCGGGTCGACGATCTGTGCGCTCGTTGCACGCCGGCGTTCGATCAAGCCGCGTACGCCCATGAACCCGATGAGGTAGACGAACACCGCGCCCTGGCTGATCAGAAGTCCGACATCGATTGCCAGGGCAGGGGAGGCGGCAGCCACAGACACCAAGAATATGCCGAACAAACGCAATGCGCCGACCCAGGTTGGGGCGCCGATTATCGCGTCGCCAACACCACCGCCCAGCGTGTTCTGTCCGTAGACGGAAAACCAGCCGAATGGGCCATCGTACGGCTGGAAGAAGGAGAGGACACCGACGAGTATCGCCACGCCGCTGATCGAACTCAGCCACAGTCCTGGCTTCCGGAACCACGATCGCTGTCTGATGGCGGCGAACGCGAGTGTCGTGACCCACAGGACAACCGGCACGATGCCGAGGCCTACAGTCGAGAGCACGTCGTCGCGGCCTGCGGTCAAACTTTCCGAGAGCGTTCCGCGGGAGAAGTACACAATCGCGGCGACCCCGCCAACAATGATCACGGCCGCCGCGGCTAGGGTCACCCACGATGACCAAAACCGCGTAGCCGCGTCCGTTGAAGTCTGAATCTTACGCCCTCGCCGGATTTTATTCATTATTCATGTCCTCGGGTGGAATTGAAGCCAGAAGCAATGCCAGACCCTTCATCGGGACGGGGAAAATGAAAATACCCGTGCAGAGACCGGACGTGTGCCGTGTTGCTGCCCCCCGCCAGTGAATGTCAGATGACCCACCGACCCGGGTTCAGATAGGCAGTTAGACTTTTTCTACCGTTGCCAGAACCGTGGGGCGCCTGCGGGTCTCTTTGTAGAGAAAGTCGGAAACCGACTTGCGGATCGCAGCTTTCACCTGTTCCAAGTTTAGAACAGAACGCCCCATCTCTTCTAGGTGGTTAGCAGTTATTTTAGAAGTATTTTCAAACAGGTCTTGGGATTCGTTCAATTCCACGAAACCAACGGAACCGATGTTTGGCGCGCCGACCAAGAGGCCTGTTCGGGAGTCGAGGGTGACGCTGACGGTGACGACGCCTTCGCGGGCCAGCCGTCGTCGCTCTCCCAAAACCGCGCTGTTGCTGCCCCAGCGGTGTTGGCCGTCCACGAATACATGACCGGCGGGCACGCTGCCGACCACCTCGGCCCGTTCGGCCGTGAGTTCGAGTACGTCGCCGTCCTCCAATACAAATGAATTGGATTCAGGAACACCTATCGAGCTGGCCAGCATGGCGTGACGAACGAGATGCCGGTGCTCGCCGTGTATCGGCACGAAGAAACGAGGACGAACCAGGCTGAGCATCATCTTGAGCTCCTCCTGGCTGGCGTGGCCGTGGACGTGGACCATGGCTATCCGACTGTACAGAACGTGGGCACCCTGTCGGAACAGGTTGTCGATGGTCTTGGCGACGACCGTCTCGTTGCCCGGTATGGGCGATGCGGAGATTATCACCGTGTCGCCGGCAACGATCTCGATGTCTTGGTGCTCTCCGTTCGCTATCCGGACGAGCGCTGAAGTCGGCTCGCCCTGACTCCCCGTGGCCACGATGACCACTTCTTCAAGCGGGAGTTGGCGCGCCTGGGCCATGGTGATGATCGCCCCGGGCGGGGCGACCAGGTAACCCATGTTGGTCGCCATCTTGACGTTGTTCTGCATGCTGCGACCGATGACGGTCACTTTCCGGTTGTATCTGACGGCTGCGTTGATCACTTGCTGGATTCGGGAGATGAGCGATGCGAACGTCGCGATCATCACCCTGCCTTTGGCGTCGCCTATCGCGCGGTCAAGCGCCTCGCCCACCACCTGTTCGGAGGCCGTGTAGCCTGGAACTTCGGCATACGTTGAGTCGGAACAGAGGAGCAAGACGCCGCCGTCGGCTATCTGGGAGAGGGCCGCGAAGTCCGTTGACTGCCCATCTGCGGGCGTATGGTCGATCTTGAAGTCGCCCGTGTGGATGACCAAGCCGACCGGCGTGGTGATCGCGATCCCCATTGCGTCTGGGATGGAGTGACAAACCCTGAAGAACTCGACGCCAAAGCACCCGACGGTAAACGGTTCGAGGGGCTCGACGACCTGGAGGTCCGCGTTTTTCAGCAGACCGCGTTCACGGAGCTTGACGGAGATCAAGCCGTGGGTGAGGCGGGACGTGTAGACGGGGACATCGAGTTCGGGGAGAACGTAGGGCAGGGCGCCGATATGGTCCTCGTGCCCGTGCGTGATGAGGATCGCGCGAACGCGGTCCTCGTTCTCTCGCAGGTAGGTGATGTCCGGGATCCCGAAATCGATGCCGGGCATGTCTTCTTCCGGGAAGAGGACTCCTGCGTCGATCACGATGATGTCGTCGCCGTACTCGAGAGCCATCATATTCTGGCCGATTTCGCCGAGGCCGCCGAGGGGGATTACTCGCAGTGGGTTGTCAGGCATGTTTAGACCGTCACTCGAACATCGAGAGTTGCTGCGCGGGTTTCGCGGGTTCCGGCTCCTGTGCCTTTTGCGCTGCTTGTTTGACGCGCCCGATCAGGCCAGGCAGGCTCTCGAAGTCTTTCTTGATTGCAGGTTTGAGTCCTGGGTTGTGCAGCGCGGCCGCCGGATGGTACATCGGCAAAACGACGATGTCTCTCCATCGTCTGGGCCGCCCTCGCGCCCGGCTGATGCTCTCGCCGGGGAAGAACTTGGAAAACGAGAACCGACCGAGGGCGACAATCACACTTGGCGCGACTATCTCGATCTGGCGGTCCAGGTACGGGGTGCATGAGTCCAACTCTGAAGGCAGTGGGTCTCGATTGCGAGGCGGCCTGCACTTGAGCATGTTGGCGATGTAGACGTCCGGCCTTTTCAGCCCAATCGCGGCGAGCATCTCGTCGAGCAAATGACCAGCCGGGCCAACGAACGGGCGTCCGCTGCGGTCTTCCTGTTGACCGGGACCTTCTCCGATGAACATGATCTCAGCGGTCAGCGAGCCTTCGCCTGGGACGGCGTTCTGCCGGTCACGAGACAGCTCACACTGCTCACAGCCGTTGATCTCCCGAACGAGCACGTCGTATTCGGACATGATCAGCCCCCTGCGCAACGATGGCCCCCGTGAATCGTCCGGGCAGTTTGTTCCTCGCCAATGCCCGGCGCCGAGCGGTGTTCGGTGCGCACCCTAATGTTGCCTAGATGCTAATGGATTGTGCGGCGGGATGTAAAGCCTGACGCCCAGGATATTGGGGGAGTTGTGAGGCGCGTCTCGGGCTACCTGATCGCCGTTGGGGCCACCGCGGAGCCGCGAGCTGGCCGCATGCGCAACGGGACTGCTGAGTGAAGCAGCGGCTCAGGCGTCTAAGACCCTGTGATCAGCCGGAGGCCGTAGTAGCCGGCAACCGCCACGGTCGTCACCTTGATAATCTTTCCGGCGACGACTATCGCGAAGAACTTACCGACCGGGTAGCGCCCGGCGCCTGCCCAGATCCCGGCGACGTCGAAGGGGACCGGCAGCGCTGTTAAGGCGAAAAGAGCCGATCCGCCCCATCGTTGAGTGACGCCCAGGAACCGGTCGTAGAACGCGCCTCGTTGGATGACCCGTTGTCCGCTGGCGCCGATCAGGTACCCGATCATCTCGCCTATTGCCGCCGCGAAGCCGCCGATCACGCCGATCAGCAGTGGATTGAGCACCGAACCCATTGCAAATGTGTAAGCGAGAGCGGGCGTAGGGACTATGACGGCGGCGCTGTTTCCGAATTCGGCGACAGCCACACCGAGGTATCCCCAATTGCCAAGGCTCGTGAACGAACCCCTGAAGTGGACCATCGCATACACGATCACCGCGGAAGCGGCCAGGAGCACGACGACCTGCAGCCCGACGGCGGTCCTTGCGAACCATACGGAACGGGCCGGTTCGGTCCCGACGCCGAACAGATCCGTGCCAACTGCTCGTTCGACGAAAGGCGTTTGAGGCGCCGCGATCACGGAGGGAGCGCTTGGGTTCAATGTAGCCCGCAAAACTCAGCCTCCTTTCGCGGTGTTTCGGCGTTTCTATACATTTGATGTTATTCTCTTTCGTCCGATTCCAAATCATCTGATTCGACGAATTCCGGAGGGCAATGTGGAGGGTCGTTGGCTAGCCCAAACGGTTGAGGCTCCTAGTCACTCACTGGTACTAGATCGAATCTTCATGAATGGTCGTGCAAGCCTGTCGTTGGCCGGTCGCATCCTGTATAATCCGTGGTTGTCCGAACGAGTTTTACAGGCGGAGGGTGGGTGATTGAATGCACTAGGCCGGCACTTGTTGCTGGAGCTAATGGAATGTAACCGGGAGCTTCTCGACGATCTCGATTTCGTTCGGCAGGCGATGCTCGCCGCCGCCAACGAAGCCGGGGCTTCCGTTGTCGGCGAGAGTTTCCACAAATTCGACCCGATCGGCGTGACCGGTATGGTGGCCATCGCCGAGTCGCATCTCTGCATCCACACCTGGCCTGAATACGGGTACGCGGCGGCGGATGTTTTCACTTGCGGCGACGAGTTCGATCCTCGTAAAGCGGCGGACATCCTCATCGGAAAACTCGGATGCACCGACCCTGTCATCAAAGAAGTGCAGCGCGGCCTTCTGCCCCAAGGCGATGCCAAACCGGTTTCCGGCGCCCAGGCTCGATGATAGAAGGACCGCCAGACGGCGACTGGCACTACGAACTCATAACGCCTGGCCTGCTGCAGGTGGAGCGAGTCGTCAAGCGAATCCACGCGGGCCGGACCCGATACCAATACGCCGAAGTGCTCGAAGGCGCAGCATTTGGGCACAGCCTCGTCCTCGACGGCAAGACCCAATCCACCGAAGCCGACGAATTCGCGTACCACGAAGCGCTGGTGCAACCCTCGATGATCGCTCATCCCAACCCAGTCGACGTATTCGTCGCAGGGGGAGGCGAGGGGGCAACCATCCGCGAAGCGCTCTCCCACAAAACCGTCGAGCGCGTCGTCATGGTCGACATCGACAAAGAAGTCGTGGACCTCTGTCGCCAATATCTTCCGAACCATCACCGAGGCTCGTTTGACGATCCGAGGCTCACCTTGCATTTCGCCGACGCCTTCGCCTACCTGGAGCAGACCGACGAGCGGTTCGACGTCGTGATCATAGACGTGCCCGACCCGCTCGAAGAGGGCCCGGCCTACCTGCTTTTCACGCGTGAGTTCTACACTCTGCTGCGAGACCGCCTGAAGCCGGGCGGCGTGGCGGTAGCCCAATCCGGACCGACGGGCCCTGCGTTCTACGAACAGTGTTTCTCGGCTGTCGCCAACACCGCGGCGAGCGTCTTCCATTCGGTGATCCTGAGCGAAGCCTTTGTGCCTGCTTTCGCCTCCACTTGGGGATTCGTCATCAGTTCTCTGGGCCCGGATCCGAGCGCTTTGTCGCCCGATGAAGTCGACAGGCGAATCGGAGAGCGGATCAGCGGCGAGCTCGGCTACCTCGACGGAATTGCCCTTCGGGGCATGACTTCCGTTCCCAAGTATCTGCGGGAGGCCGTGGCCAACGAACGCCGCATCATCACTCGGGACAACCCGCTGTACGTTCCTTAATCGAACGGCGAGGGGTGCGCGGAGATGAAGACGGGTCTCACTCTCGAGCAGGCCTCGGGCGGGACGTGATTCCCGTCCACGTTCCGTATCCACGAATCGTGAATTGTGATTTAATCTACGTCGATGCGCTTGCTCATGCGATCGGTGGACCGAGCTTTCGCTTTCCCCTCGATAGTCAACGGCCTCGTCAACCTTCAGTGTAGATCCGGAAAGTCGATGAATTCTGACATCCTCGCGGAGTTGAATCCACGCCAACGAGAAGCCGCGGAAACCATTGACCGCCCGCTGCTGATCATTGCCGGTCCGGGCAGCGGCAAGACGCGCCTTATCACCTACCGCATCGCGTACCTTGTGCGAGTCGTGGGCGTTTCCCCGCGCTCCATTGCCGCCTTGACGTTCACGAACAAAGCAGCGCGCGAGATGAAGAACAGGCTGGCGTCGCTCGTCCGCTTCGACGCTAACGCGCTGACCGTCGGCACGTTTCACAGTTTCTGCGCCAAGATCCTTAGAGTCGACGGCGCGTCGATCGGATTGGACCCCAACTTCGTCATCTACGACGACGGAGACCAGCTCGACCTCATCAAGCGGAGCATGCGCGAGACCGACATCGATCCCAAACAGTTCTCGCCTCGGTCCGTCCTGTCCGGAATCTCTGCGGCGAAGAGCGCGCTGCTCGACGCCGGAGGGTACGCGCTGCGCACGACCAGTTATTTCGAGGAGATCGTCAGCCGGGTCTACGAACGCTATGACCAACTCATGGCCCAGTCGGCCGCGGTGGATTTCGACGACCTGCTTCTCAAGGCTTACCAGATGCTGGATAGGCAGCCTGACGTCGCACAAAAGTACCAAGAACGGTACGTCCACTTCATGATCGACGAATTCCAGGACACCAACACGGTCCAATACGCGATATCGCGACAGATGACGCAGGGATATCGGAACCTGTGCGTAGTCGGCGATCCGGATCAGTCCATCTACTCGTGGAGAAATGCAGACATCCGCAACATCCTCAGCTTCGAGGACGACTTCCCGGACGCCAAAGTGATCGCGCTGGAGCAGAACTACCGCTCGACTCAGACGATCCTTGACGCGGCGGGCAAGCTCATCTCGCCCAACTCTCAGCGAGTCGAGAAAGAACTCTTCACGGACAACGGGAAGGGTGTGCCCATAGTCGTCGAAGAGGGGTACGACGACGAAGAAGAGGCCAGGAAGGTCCTGATGGAGATCGGCGCATTGACCGGCGCCGCTGGCAAGGATGGGCGACGATACGCTCTTGGCGAGATCGCCGTGATGTATCGGGTAAACGCACAGTCGCGTTTGCTGGAACAGGGCTGTCTCAGATACGGGGTTCCTTACCAGGTCGTGGGCGGCCAGAAATTCTACCAGCGACAGGAAGTTAAAGACGTAATCTCCTACCTTCGCCTCATAGCGAATTCGGATGACGACGTCGGTCTCAACAAGGTCATCAACCAACCGACGCGGGGCATCGGCCGCAGGACCCTCGACGAGCTGACGAGAATGGCCCGAGATCAGGGCGTCTCGATGTTCGATGCAATCTCCCAAATATCTCCGAGCGACAGCCAAGCGGGCGTTCTGGCAACCAACCCGTTCACCACAAGGGCGACCAAGGCGCTGACCGATTTCCGCGACCTGATCGTTTCGCTCAAGAAGCGCGCTTCGGAGGTCAACATTGTCGAGCTCATCGACGAGGTGATGGAACGGTCCGGCTACCTCAAATTTCTCCAGGAGTCGACCGACCGAGGCGAAGACAGGCTGGACAACGTCAACGAATTCAAGAGCGCTGCCCGCGATTACGTCAACATGGAAATGGGAGAGGCGCTGACGACTTTTCTCGAAAGCGTCAGCCTTGTCAGCGATCTCGACGGCATGGAGGAGCGGCCCGATTCCATCACCTTGATCACGCTCCACCAGGCCAAGGGACTCGAGTTCCCGGTAGTGTTCATCGTGGGCATGGAAGAGGGCTTGCTGCCCCACCAGCGTTCGATGGACGACCCGTCCGCGATCGAAGAAGAGCGGCGGCTTTGCTACGTCGGAGTGACGCGTGCCAAAGAGCGGCTCTACCTGATGCGGGCGTTCCGCCGTGGGTTCCAGGGTGGCATCGGCGGCAGAGGACCGAATGCGCCATCCCGATTTCTGCACGACATCCCCCAGAGTCTCATCCGGCAACCTGTGCGCTCCGATCCGGACGAGAAGCCCGCCCCGCGTTCGAGTGGCCCCACACTGCGACGACGACAGGGCGGTGAACCTGCGGGCGGCAAGAAGCGACCCGGATTCGAGTTCCCAGCCAAATCGAGAACAGCATCCGACGGCGCCGGCAAAGGTCGGGAGGGCCGGCTCGACAGGCGAGTCCCAGCCAAGAATTCGAAAGGTCCGGCGCAACCGCGTCCCAGACGTGCTGCCTCGTCCTCGAAAGGCGTACCAGGTTTTTCGACTGGAGATAAAGTTCGACACGGCGCCTTCGGTGAGGGGATAGTCGTTAGCTGCGAGCCTTCGGGGTCGGATTACCAGATCACGGTGGCCTTCAAAGAAGGGCACGGCGTAAAACGATTGCTGCTGGGGTTTGCAAAGCTCGAAAAAGTAGGGTAGGGGCCGGGGCCCGCTCAGTCCGTCTGGGCGGGCTCTTCGAAGAACTTGCGCCGAAGCGCGAGTGTCTCTCGGCTCCGGCGCGACAGGCAAATTTGTTATGAACTACTGCCCGATTTGCACGACTGGCGGCTTGTTGACGACCTTCACTTGCAAGTGAGTCAGTTCCGGAGCCGCCGTCGCCGTCGCCGTCTGAAACCGTGAGGGTCACCGAGAAGGTTCCGTCGTCCAGATAGACATGCGTCGGCGTCAGAGTGCCGCCCACGATGGTGCCGTCGCCGAAATTCCAGGTGATGTTGTGCACGTCGTATATGCCTGGGTCCAGGAACGTGCCGACGAATGAAACCAACGAACCTTCGTCAGCGGTCTGGTCTCCGCCCGCCTGAACGGCCGGGGGTTCGTTGAAAACATGAACGGTAACGTTCGACGTGGTCGAGCCGCCGTCGTCGTCGACGACCGTAACGCTGACTGTAAACACACCTTCATCCGCGTACGAGTAGGTCATGGTGCCGGAGCCGTCAATCGGGTTGACGCCAGGTTCGAAGTACCATTGGTAATTGTGAGTGTCGTCTTTTCCCGGATCGGATACGGCGGCGTCGAATATGGTCAATTCGCCTTCCGACAACTGTCGGGCAGTGCCGAGGTTCGCCGTTGGCGGCAAGTTGTCGATCAGAACGTCGATGCTGGCCGTGCCCACATCGCCGTCTTTGTCAGTGACGTCGAGGGTGACCTTGTAGTTTGCGTCGTCTTTGTAGATATGCGTCGGTGCGAGGACGTTCATGGTTTCAACGCCGTCGCCGAAGTTCCATCGGATGCTGTGCGTGTCGAGTACGCCGGGGTCGACGAAGCTTCCTGAGAACGTTACGATGTCGCCCTCATCCGCCCAGATGGCTGCCGCTGATAGAGCAGCGGGCGCTGCGGGGACGGGCCCGCCGAACGGCGGCGCCGAAAGTGCATTGGACGTTGCTGGCGGCGGAGACTGGGGCGCTCCGATCATCACCGAGGCCAGCTTTGCTGCAGCGGCGAAGGACACGGGCGCCTGAGCTGGCGCGATCTCGGCTGCTGACGGGACCGTCGTCGGTGACTGGAAATCGAACAGTGAAAACGCTTCTGACGCATCTCCATCAGGTTTGGGCGCCGAAAAACCGAGCTCTTCCGCCAGGGGACCGGTTAGGACGAGCAACTCGTTGAACTCACGTTCAACTTTGGCCTGGGCGAATGGCGCCACCGAAGGAGGCGCCTCAACGGCAGCAGGGCGCTCGTTGAACGCGTCGGCCGCGCCGCAAGCGACAGCCGCGGAAAGGGCAGCCGTTGCGCACAGCGCCAGTAAAGGCGTCGCGATGCGTTTCGATCGAAGCCAACTTTGCGGATTCAGTGCATGCCCCCAGAGTCCTAAAGTGAAAACCGATGAATTCAGACCATTCCTTGCCAAGGCTCAAAAAAGTATAAGAGATGATCTTAGATTTAGATTAGGTTTTGGTTTAGGATGGCGTCAAGGCGGTGTTTGGACCCTTTTATCGGTACTTTGGAGGTTCACGAATGTGACGAGCGCACGGGCAGGCGCGGGAGTGCAGGCTGGCGGCGCGCAGCGCGGCGAAGAGGACGACCATTGCGGACGCGCGCGAAGGCAGTTCAGACTGGGAATCGTCGGCCGTCAAAAGAGGCGTGGTAGCGCGTACGGGATTCGAACCCGTGATCTCCACCTTGAAAGGGTGGCGTCC
>CAZPQQ010000038.1:0-6853 GCA_964588665.1 uncultured Dehalococcoidia bacterium
CTGGCGCCAGTGCGCCTCGACGCCGATGCTGACAAACCTTCGCGCTCAGTCCGTCGTCGTGGTCACAACGTCAAGCGCGGGCGCATCGGTCTGCAGTTCGGACAATTCCGCCAGTGGAATGTGGCAGTATATCTCGTGCCCTTCACCGGTTCCCGCCTGTCGCGGCGGTGGTGTCGTGTCGCAGACGTCCCCGATCTTCCTCGGGCATCTTCCAGCGAAAAAGCAGCCTTTGAAGGCAGACCGTAGGGTCGGCACGGACCCCTCCAAACGAATGTGGGCAGGCTCGGCGTCCGGGTCCGGGACTGGCGCGGCGGACAGCAATGCTTCGGTGTACGGATGTGAAGGCGCGCTAAGGACAGCCTCGGACGGTCCGTACTCAGCGACATGTCCCGCATACAACACCAGGATGTCATCGGAGACGTAGCGCACCACGCCCAGGTCGTGTGTAATGAAGACGTAGGAGTTCCCTGACTCCAGTTGGTGTTGCTCCAGTAGGTTCAACACCTGGGCTTGAACGGACACGTCCAACGACGAAACGGCTTCATCGGCCACGATGAGGTCGGGACTCGCGGCGAAGGCGCCGGCGAGGGCCACACGCTGCTGCTGGCCTCCGCTGAGTTCCGAAGGCGGTCTGTCGAGGTAGGATGGGTCGAGGCCTACGGCCTCCAAGAGTTCCTCGGCTCGTGTCCGGCTTTCGCTGCGGCTCAGGCCGGCAAACTTCCTCAGCGCTCTGAGGATAGAGTGGCGGATCGGCAGTTTGGGGTTCAATGACGCGGTTGGATTCTGGAACACCATCCGCATGGCGGCTCGCTGTTCGGAAGACCTGTTCTGGACTCCGGCTTCCAGAAGTTGGCCGTGCAGTTCCAGCTTTCCTTTGTCTCTCAAAATCAGCCCCACGATGGTCCTGGCCGCCGTGCTCTTGCCTGAACCGCTCTCTCCGACGACTCCCAACGTACGGCCTGTGCCGACGGTCAAGTCCACATCCACGAGGGCTCGAACGCGGCGCCGCATAGATGGTCCGAAAAACATATACTTCTTGCGATCCCTGCCATAGAACTTGCGCAAGCTCTCGGCGTTGAGCACGGGAACCGGGTCCTCGGGGGCCAGCTCTTTCGTTCGCGCCTGGTCTTCTCCCCAGATGGAAGAGTCCACGTCATCGCTGAACAGACATCGTGCCAGATGCCCGTCGACATCCGTCATCGACGGAGCCTTGGCGGTGCAAGCGTCCTGAACAAGCGGACACCGTGGCGCAAACAAGCAAGCCTGCTCTCTTTCAAGACCTGCGTCGAGCACCGAGCCGGGAATGCTGCTGAGTTCGCGCTCTATTCCGTCGTCTCCGGGAGGTCGAGGCACGCAGGACAACAATCCGGCCGTGTATGGATGACGGGGGTTCTTGAACAGCTCTGACACGGGGGCTTGTTCAACGGCTTCACCCGCGTACATGACTGCCACGCGATCGGCGACCCTGGCGACTACGCCCAGGTTATGGCTCACAAACAGGATCCCCGCGTTGACCCTGTCCTTGAGCTCTACAACCAGATCGAGGATGGTGGCTTCGGTGGTGACGTCCAAGCCTGTCGTGGGCTCGTCCATGATCAGCAGGTGCGGGTCGCAGGCCAACGCCATGGCGATGACGACTCGTTGCTGCATTCCGCCGCTGAGTTGGTGTGGGTAGCGCCGGCCAATGGTTCGTGGGGACGCCAAACGAACGCTCTCAAAGAGTTCAACGGTTCGTTCTTTAACCTGGCTCGCATCGAGGTCGAGGTGCTCGCGCAGCGCCTCTTCGACCTGCGGTCCGATTCGCATCGAAGGGTTGAGAGATGTCGCCGGGTCTTGATAGACCATTGCGATGCGGTTGCCACGCAACTCACGGAGATCTGAATCTCCCATTTGGGCAACGTCCCGGCCTTCGAAAAGTATAGATCCGTCTACACGGGTTACGCCTGGCAAATAGCCCATGATCGCGAATGCGGCGGTGGACTTGCCGCAGCCGGACTCGCCCACCAGACCCAGAACCTCGCCGCGACGAATCTCGAAAGACAGGTCGCGCACGGCCCGGACCGTGCCTCTTGGGGTGTAGAACGTGACAGCGAGTCCGTCTACATCTAGTAGCGGTTCTTCCAACGCAAGGGACTGTGTCATGGCGCCTCCTCGGAACTTGGCAGT
The DNA here is from genome assembly GCA_964588665.1 of uncultured Dehalococcoidia bacterium. Lineage (GTDB taxonomy): Bacteria > Chloroflexota > Dehalococcoidia > Lucifugimonadales > UBA1123 > UBA2160. The sequence continues at coordinate 2,167 of CAZPQQ010000038.1, forward strand.
TGCACCGCCTGTCGTATGCCATCGGTTAGCAAGTTGACCGCGATCACCAGAGAAGCCATGGCCAGCGCCGGCGACGTCGCCGCCCACGGCGCGGTTGACAGGTGCTGCCGGCTCTCGCTGACCATCAAGCCCCAGTCAGGCGTCGGGGGTTGGACGCCGAGGCCCAGGAATCCGAGGCCGGCGGTGAGCAGGAGAGCGAAGCTGACCCGTATGGACGCTTCCACAGCAACCACGGGGATGATGTTGGGTAGGATCTCACGGAAGATGATATAGGCGGACGACTCCCCCCGAAGGCGAGCACTCTGCACGAACTCCAAGGGTTTGATGGCAAGAGCCGCGCTGCGGATAACACGGCTGTTGTTCGGCATGAAAGCTATGCCGATAGTTATAATGACCAACCAAGATTCTTTGGAGGGCCACAGGTCCAAATTGATGCGCTGAGCCCCAATGTTGATCACAAGCAGCGCCAGCAGCAAACCCGGGAAAGCCAGGAGTATGTCGACTCCTCGCATGATGATCTGGTCGACTTTGCCCCCAATGTACCCGCTGGTCATTCCTACGATGGTGCCCAGCGAAATGCCGAGGGCGGTGCCGATAAAGGATATCCAAATTATCGAGCGTGCTCCGGACACCACACGGCTCAGCACGTCACGTCCGAACTGATCGGTGCCCAGCCAGTGGTCCATCGACGGTCCCGTGAGCCTGATCTTCAGATCTTCGCTGTCAAATTCGGTGGGGGAGTATGGAGCCAGCCACGGACCGAACACCGCCAGAATCAGATGGATCATGACAATGGCGAACCCGATGCGACCAGAGTTGGTCCGCAAGACAACTGACAACCCGCGCCTGGCGCTTCGGCCAGCCGCGCTAAGCATGGTGCTTGCGCCGCCGGCAGTTGATTGCTCTACTTCCTGGATAGCCATTACGCGAGCCTCAACCGCGGGTTGAGCACGCCGTAGGCCATGTCGGCCGCCAGGTTGCTAAAGGCGTACACGGAAGCGATGACCAGCGCGGTGGACTGGAGCAGACGGACATCGCGAGTATCGATTGCCATCAGCAGCAGCCTCCCAACGCCCGGGTAGGCGAACACGCTCTCAACGATGATAAGCCCGCCGAACATCCAGCCGACGTTGTTGGCGATGACGGTGATTGTCGGAAGCATGGCGTTGGGCAACACGTGCCTGATCACGACCCGACGCATCGGCAAACCCTTGAGTATGGCCGCGCGTACATAGTCGCTGTTCATCACCTCGATTACGTTGGAGCGCGCCATGCGCATGATGTAGGCGAACAGAGCGCCGGTGACCGTCAGGATCGGCAACACCAGAATCTCGGGTCTGGACCAAACGCTCTCTCCCGGCAGCATGATGCTTGACGACGGGAACCACTCCAGGGTCGTTGAGAAAATCAAAATCAGCAACACACCGGTCACGAACTCCGGCAGCGAGATGGTGAGCAGGCTTCCTTGGCTCAGGATTCGGTCCAGTTTTGTGTCGGGATGCACTCCCACCCACACGCCAGCGGCAAGCGACGTGGGCACCGCCACCAGGAATGCTGCTATTGCCAAGATGGCGGAGTTGGGCAGGTTTCGCTTTATCATCGTTGAAATGGAAACGCCCGAGCGGGGGGAGACGCCCAAGTCACCACCCAGCAGACCCCATTCCCAGACATTGTCGTCCGAGGAGGTCCACATGGTGATCTCGCCTGACTCGGTCATGTTCACGGCTAGGTCATTCAGCGGCCTGGTTGTGGGCGCCTGTTGATCGGCGTCCGGCCCTTGCCCATCCTCGATGATCTCCTGACGGGTCCAGGAATCGCCGCTGTCGACGGTGGTCAGAATCGTACCGTCGGCGCCGACCGCCACGCCGACGGCGCCGTCGAAGGAAACCGCCTGAAGCGCGCTCTTCAGACGAGTGCCGAAAACGAGTTGAGTCCACGTGACTCCTCCGTCCCGGCTACGCAACATCGTTCCGCTGTCGCCGACAGCCCACGTTGCGCCGTCGGCGGCGAAGTCGACGCCATTCAGTCGCGACGACGCTCCCGTATTCGGCTGGCTCCAGGTGCGGCCGCCGTCTTCGGTCACGAGTATCGTGCCGTTTTCCCCGACGGCGACGCCATTGTCGACCGTGTCGAAGGAGATCGCCAACAGCGTCGCATCGACACCTGTATCTGTCGTATCCCAGGTCGCGCCGCCATCGGTGGAGCGGAGCACGACTCCTTCTTCGCCGGTTATCCAAAGATGGGCAGCGTCGACGAAGGCGACGTCGGTCAGCGCGATTTCGGCCCCAATCTCGACTGGTTTCCACGTCGAGAGTATCTCCTCGTCACACACAGAGCCCGCGCACAGCACTTGCCCTTGCACCTCAGATTGGATTCCGCCTTCCTCGGTGCGGTAGACGGCGCCGGCCTCACCGACCGCCAGTCCATTTTGTTCATCCACGAATGCGATGGCGTTCAGTTTGTGTTCAGATCGAAGCTGTTGGATCCAACGGGCGCCGCCGTCTTCGGTGATGTATATACGTTTATCAGAAATAGCCCATCCCGATTTTTCAGTGACGAAGCTAGTCCGCGTGATGGGCGTGATGGTTTCCGTCCCGACCTGCTGCCACGTCGATCCTCCGTCGGTGGATTTGAATACTGCCCCTTCGCGTTCAGGCCAGCCGACGACCCAGTCCAGGTAACGGACGTGCGCGCCGCGATCCAGGCCCATCTTGTGGCGAAGGTTCGCCAGATTACTCGGCGTGGCTTGCTGGCCCAGCAGTATTGACGCGGCGTCTCCGGGCAGGAATTCCGTGACCGAAAAGATGATCAAGGAAACTGCCACGAGTGTCACCAATATCAGGGACAGCCGGACGACGAGGAAGCGTGCTATGGCAATTGTCTCCAGTTAACAACTTATTACGCGATTGGCGGCGAATATCGATTGAAACAGATAGCGGGCTAGCCCCAGGCGCCGAGGTTTTACGTGAGAGTCCGTCTTGGGCCGAGTCCCTGGAAAATCGCCCGCAAATCTACGGGGAAAATGCCCCATGGCCGCTGCAAGGTGGCGGCGAGCCCCGGCCAGACGACGCTCCCGCGGCCCCGGCCGCCGACACGAAAGTCGGCGCCGGGACTCACGAGTGCATCTGAAGTTTCAGGAGTTTAGTCTTGAATCCACCAGTTTTCGATGAATGTCTCTGACAAGCCGGGGTGGGCCTGGACATCCATTATCCGGCTCCGGTGGGCGACGATTACGGGTGGGTGCATCAGGTAGAGTACAGGAACGTCTTCGATCAGCATCTCCTGTATCTCGCGGAAGTACTCTTTCCGGGTCGCGAAATCCGGCTCGGCGTTTGCCAGGTCCAACAGCTCGTCCAGGCGGGTGTTTTCGTAGTAGGACTCGTTCCACACGCCACCGCTCCTCAACTGTACGCTGAGAGCCTGGTTTGCCGGACGCGCACTCCACGAGCTCGCAACGAACGGGCAGCACGGATTCATCCAAGACTCTTCCCAATATGTGGTCGAGTCGTCGTTGCTGACCTCGATATTGATGCCGGCTGGCGCGACCGATTCCTTGAACGCCAGCGCCACCTGAAGCATCTGGCTGAAGTCCGACGTATGCAGCACGGCGTCGAAACCGTCTGGATATCCGGCTGCCGTCAGGTACTCTTTGGCCTTGGCAATGTCTTGTTGGATAATGGGCTGTTCATCCCAGTAGTATTCGTCGTTGATTCCCACGGGATGGTCATTTGCATTGATGCCACGCCCGAAAAGACCTGCCTCACGAACGAAATCCCGGTCCACGGCGTACTGGAACGCCTTTCGCAGATTCTTGTTGTCGAACGGCGCCGTGTTGGTGTGGAAGTCAAGGACGCGAACCGTGGCGGAAGCCGCCTCTTTCACGACTACACTGTCATTGTCGGCGAGAGTCTCCAGAGCTGCGAAGCTCGGGGCGAACACCGCGTCGATAGCGCCCGATTTGAGGGCTTCAACTCGGGTCGTCATCTCCGGCATGTAGAACATGATGACTTCGTCCAAGAATGGATAGCCCGTCCTCCAGTAGTCGGGGTTGCGTTCCAGGACAGTGCGCTCCGCTGGGTTGTGCTCTCCGAGCATGAACGCGCCGGTGCCGTACTCACCAGTGGTTACTTCCTGGGTGGTGAGATTGGCCGGGAGGATTCTGCTGTGATAAATCGTGAAGGTCGCGGGCAGGAAGGCGTTGGGGCCGTCCAGATCCATGACCATTGTTCGGTCGTCAACGGCGGTTATGTTCGTGATGAAATCGATCTGGCCCTGGAGAGGAGACGCCGTCGCTGGGTCCAGTGCGCGGTCGAACGTGAACTTGATGTCTTCCGCCGTCAGATCCTGCCCGTTGTGGAACTTCACACCTTCGCGGATCCCGAAGGTGTATTGCGATGCGTCGGCGTTCGCTGACCACGATTCGATCAACCAGGGCATGAGGGTGCCGTCGAAATCCGTCACGATCGCGTTATCGTAGGTGAGTTCGGCGTAGTAGGCGCTTCCCTCTGACAGGCCCATAAGGGCCGGATCCAGGGTCCCAAAGTCGATGACTCCGAGTTTCGCCGTGCCACCGTATTTCTGCCCGCTCGGCGCCACCAAAGGCGTGGCGACCACCGGTGTGGCGACTACCATCACCGGAACCTCTTTGACTACCTCCACCGGAACCTCTTTGACTACCTCCACCTCT
>CAZPQQ010000038.1:6953-29475 GCA_964588665.1 uncultured Dehalococcoidia bacterium
CACCGGAACCTCTTTGACTACCTCCACCGGAACCTCTTTGACTACCTCCACCTCTTTGACTACCTCCATCTCTTTAATGACTTCCACCTCTTTGACGACCTCGACCGGCACCTCCACCTCGGTGGTGCATGCCGCGACGGCAAATACAGCCGCGAGGCCTACTGCTGTAAACAACAACCATTTGACTCTGGCATATGGCGTTAACAAGATTTCCTCCTCGTTTTGAACCAGGGATTGGGGTTGTTGAGCCACTCTGGGCTCGCTGTTGTCGGAGAGACGCCCGTAAAACTCGTCCGATCATTCGTATTTGAGAAATGCATCATCCATCTCGTGCGGGCTTCACTGGTTTCCGGTGTTCGTCGGCATGTCCTGCAGCTCCATTCGCGACTTGCCGCGAACAGACTTCGACACGGAGTAGAGACAAACCTAGCGGGAGCGGGCGTGCGGTAGTAGGCGCACGGGGGGGTCGTTGAGGGAGATTATCGAGAAACGGAACCGGGAAACTGCTGGCAGTTGAAGCGGTCCACGAAAGGTTCGAGCGACTCAGTTATGGCGTGTCTGCCTCAAGGGTCGTCAGATCTAGCCACGACTATTCCTCCGCTTGGGCTATCATCCTTGAACTCTTTGGATGTCCCTGCAATCCTGCTGCGATCGTACCGCCATATCGATTCAAGGACAAATAACATTGCGCTGGCGGTTGATCGTCAATTGCCGCAACCGTAACACTCTATTGGGACGCAGTCAAATAAACTACACGGCGCTAAACTCTCTCCGAGTGCCCGGCGGCGGCGCCATCGTCATCCTGAATGCGATCTCGCATTGAATTCCCGCCATCACGGCCCTCTCACGCGACATGGCCCCATGCTTGGGACATTCGCCGCCATCAGCCGTCGCACCGGCAGCGGGGCAGTTGCTTAGACGAGAACGGTCGACGGGCGCCGGACAGGGCTGGGAGGGGATTCGGGCCAACCTCGACATCATTCGCCACGCGTGACAGACCTATGCCAGGGTGCGACGATAACGCCTGTTCGCCTCCACAGATCGGGGCACGCACAGCGACCGTCTGGCGGTCAAATGCTCTGCGGGGAATCGGTCGCACTGGTAAGATTCGATGCCTCGGTGGAATGAACTCGCCTTGGCGCACAATCGCAGGCGAAGCATTCTTGCAGGAACGTGTGGATGAGCAAGCTGAACTTCGTCGACGCCCACCTTCTTTCTACGACATGCAGCACCCGGAGTTCGACTACGCCCATCGGCAGACGGAGTCGCCAGGCGTAATTTCAAACGACGCGTCCCGGACCGCCCGCAACGTGCCTCGCGGATTGAAGAAAGTTACTGCGACGTCCGTGCATTCCGCCACCGGTATATCGGCGATCGGATATCAGTCATGATTCTCTCTTACGGGCAAACCTCGGGCTTGCCGAAGCCCATCCGTCAACAGGTTGACTCCCACGACAAGCGAGGCCACACCAGCGGCGGGCGCCAGGCCTATCCACGGTGCATCTACGAGAAAGTTTCGGCTCTCGCTGATCATCAATCCCCAATCGGAAGATGGGGGCTGGACGCCGAGGCCCAAAAAGCCAAGCGAAGAAGCAAGCAAGATAGCGTAGCTCAGGCGCACCGAGCCTTCTACCGCCAGCACGGGTATTGTGTTGGGAAGAATTTCTCTGAAGATTATGTATGGCGCCGTTTCGCCCCGAAGACGAGCGCTCTGGACAAATTCGAGTGACTTCAATGACAGTGTGGCGCTGCGAAGTACACGAGCGACGCGTGGCATGAACACCACGCCTATCGTCAAAATAATGTTTTCGTGATTGGCGCCAAAGGTGCTCAGCACCAACAACGCCAACAGCAGCGACGGGAACGACATGAACCCGTCCATCACGCGCATGACGATCTCGTCGATCTTGCCGCCCAGGTATCCGCTGGTCATCCCGATCATGGTCCCCAGCATGATTCCCAGCGCCGCGCCCGCGACCGACACCGCAATAATGGAGCTGGCTCCGGACATCACTCTTGACAGCACGTCCCGTCCGAAGTTGTCTGTGCCCAGCCAATGGGCCGTCGATGGGCTCTCGAGCTGCAGTATGTTGTTTTCCGCATCGCGCTGGATATCCGTGGCCGCATGGGGTGCCAACAATGACCCAAAGACCGCCAGAACCAAGTGGAACACGACGATCGGCAGACCGATACGCCCTGCAGTCGTGCGGAAGGCCAGAGCGACCTCGTTGCGAAGCATCCGGCCCAAGGCTGTCACACCTTTGACCAACGCCTGGACAGGTCGCGATCCTGGTAGCGCTGTTGTCGCTGAGGAAGCCACTACGCCAGCCTTATTCTTGGGTTCAATATTCCGTAACTAAGGTCGGCCACCAAGTTGCTGACGGCATAGGTGACCGCGATGAGCAGAGACAACGCCTGCAACAACGGTACGTCTCGGGAGTCGATGGATTCCAGCAGCAGGCGTCCAAGGCCAGGGTACGAGAACACGTTCTCGACGATAATGAGCCCTCCGAGCATCCATCCCAAGTTCATAGCTATGATGCTGATGGTCGGAAGCATTGCGTTGGGAACCACGTGACGAAACAAAACCCGCCGCATCGGGAGTCCCTTGAGGATCGCCGTACGCACGTAGTCCGTTTCCATGACCTCGATGACGTTTGCTCTGGTCATGCGCATGACGTATGCAAAAAGGACGCCGGTCAGCGTAAGAACCGGCAATACAAGTATCGATGGACTGGTAATGGGATTAGTGCCTGGGAAGATGAAACTAGACGATGGGAGAAGCTGAAGGAATGATGAGAAAATCACCATCAGCAAGATTCCCGTGACGAATTCCGGAAGGGAGATCGCAACGAGACTTCCAACGCTAATTGTGTGGTCGCCCCACGAATCGCGTTTGACACCGGCCCAAATTCCGGCGATCACCGCTGACGGCACTGACACGACAAACGTGAGCGCCGCAAGGATAAGGGAATTTCCGATTCTGCCGCCGATGACGTTGGTTATCGGTTCTTTGCGAATTAGCGAGTCGCCAAGATCGCCCCGCACCACACCGCCGATCCATTCCACGTAGCGAACAACCGGCGACCGGTCCAGCCCAAGATCGGCTCGCCTGGCCTTCAGATTCTCTTCAGTGGCGCCTTGGCGCAGGCTCATGACGGCGGCGTCTCCGGGCAGTATCTCGGTAACGCCGAATATCGCCAGTGACACAACAGCTAGCGTCACAACTATGAGACTGGTCCGGATCATGAGAAAACGAGCCATCGACTGGGGCCACCCTTCTTGGGAGGAGGGTCGTCCTTCGACGGACGACCCTCCGTTTGATTCAGAGCTTAGTCGTCAAGCCAGGCCTTGTGGAGCAGAATCCAACTGGACGGGTGCGACGCAATTCCTCGCACGTTGTCCCGGACGCCGATGAACCGCGGGGTGAACACCGGGATTATTCGGGGCACTTCTTCGACCACAAGCGCCTGGAGCTCTCCGTATGTGGCTTTGCGATCTTCGAGATTGGCCTGCCCTCTGGCCTGGACGATCAACTCATCGGCCCGGGTGTTGACCCAGAAAGCCTCGTTCCAAACGGCGTCCGACTTGTAGACGATGCTGAACGCCTGGTCCGGGTTTCGTCCGTTCCAACCGACCGTGGTGAACGGTTCAGTCATCCAAACGCTGGCCCAGTACTTATCTTCCGGTGCGCGCTCAATGCTGATGTTGATTCCAGCGGGAGCCGCTGATTCTTTCAGGGCGACGGCCATCTCGACCATACCCGGGGTGATGGTGCTCGTGTGAAGCGTAAGGTCAAGCCCGTCCGCGAATCCAGCGTCAGCCAGAAGCTGCTGGGCCCTCGCCACGTCGTACGTCGGAACCGCCACGCTGTCATCGTAATGAGGATCGTTCGGCGGAATCGGATGGTCATTTGCGATTGCGCCTCGACCAAATAGCGCCACCTGGCGGATAGTCTCTCGGTCGGTAGCCGCCTGGATTGCCTGTCTCACTCGAATGTCGTCAAACGGCGATACTCGCACGTCCATTGAGAGGTTCAAGTAGCCCGATGAAGCTGTCTCCAACACCACGGCGCCCTGAGCTGACTCGGTGCCGCTCACACTCGCGGCATCCAAGGGGAACTGCACGTCCACCTGGCCGGATTTTAGTGCTTCGTTGCGGGTGACGGGCTCCGGCATGTAGAAGATCGCGAGCTTGTTGAGATAAGGCCTACCGGCGTCCCAATAATCAACGTTGCGATCGTACGAAACCAGTTCGTTAGGCTTGGATTCGGTCAGCGAGAACGGACCGGTCCCGAACATCTCGGTTGCCAGCCTGTCCGGGTCGATATCCAACGGGATAATCCGGCCCTGGTAGAGCGACAACGTGTCGGGCAAGAATGCGTTCGCGCCGCTCATGTCGATCTTGACCGTGTAGTCGTCCACTTTGGTGATCCCGGTGATAAAGTCGATAGCCGACCTCGCGGGCGAACCTGTTGCCTCGTCGAGGAGTCGTTCGAACGTGAAGACGACGTCTTCTGCGACCATTTCTTTGCCGTGGACGAACTTGACGCCCTCGCGCAGTTTGAACTCGTAACTCGTCAAATCTTCGTTTGGCGTCCACGAGGTCACGAGATGGTTTTCCAGCGATAGATCTTCCATGCGCAGGATCAGATTGTTGTAGGCCTGCATCGTGGTCGCGTTGTCGCTGGTGCTCAGGCTATGCGCGGGATCCAGCGTGTTGCTGTCCGTGGGCATCACGACCCTCAGCGTGCCGCCCAACTTGATCTCGCTTTGTTCGAACGTGGGAGTTGCCACTGCAGCGGTCTGGCCGGCCACGACCTGGTACACGGTCTCGGCCGCGGCTTCGGCGGCGGCTGCGGCTTGTGCAGCGAGAATCGCCGCTTCGCTTGACGCGTCGACGGCCTGGGCGATCAGCCCTTCAATATCCTCTTTCGAAGCTGCTCCCGCGGTGGCAGCGGCAATGGCCGCTTCCACCATCGAATTGATGTCGCTGGCGCTCAGTGGCTCAGTGGCCTGGGCGGCCGAAGCAGCTATTGCCGTTTCAACCATGGCTTGTAGCTCTGAAGCGGACACCTGATCCGGAATTTCGGGCGCGGGGATGTCAGACACGGCCCCGCGAACCATGGACTGGATCTCGTCAGCCGTCATCGGCACGGCTGGGGCCGCTTTCAACGCCTCCGTGACCGCTTCTTGGACGGCGGAAGTGATCGCTCCGGTGTCGATGGGCGCCGCGGGCGCGGGCTCGCTGTCGCTGGCGCATGCAGCCGCGATCAGTGCAAGCGCCACAGCGACAAGCATCGTAGGGAGCAGCCTGCTCAAGTGAGGTTTACCTATCATTTGTACTAACCTTTCTCAATTGTTTCCGATGATATTCACTCTTTTTGTTGGAGGTTGTCAGCCGGGATTGGCGCCCACCGGTTTCTCAATGGGGTATCTCTGCGTACGACCCGAGCATCCCAATTCAACCTCTCTCGCACCGCCGAATCATTCCGCGGTCGATTCCCAACCGATCCTCCCCGATTAATTAGCGGGCGTGCCTCTTCCACAAACGAAGTCATACTTCGATCCAACAACCTGGGATCTGTCGTCGTAAGCATCCGCCAAAATCGGCCGTTGGGCGGCCAGAGCGGGACACAGACCGGAAAGGAACAGGGACGAACCTACAACAAGAATTGAGCTGAGGCGCTGTACTTGGGTAACTACGAGGTGCAGAACCGAAGGGTGGAGATCGGGTCTACTCGCGGGTCAAGCGATCCACGAAAGGTTCGGGACAACCTATTAATGGCGTAATTGAGTCAGGGGTCTTCGAGTCTACTCATGATGTGCCCTCCAATCATGACGGCCCCGTTGTCGCCCCATTCTTCTGAGACCGCCCTGCTCATCGTAGCCTGAAACTTTTCGCCATCGCAGCACGGTGCGATTTGACCCAAGGTCGACGATCAGCCGCTAACACGCTACACGGTAGCACCCTCCAAGGATGCCGTCAAATAACTCCTATCACAGTAAACTCCCGTTAGTTACCGCTGTATTCATTCCATTCGGTCTCCTTTCAACGACACGTTGCGGATTTCCGCCATTGCCGTGCTCTGGCATTGACGTCGCCTCATATGCTGGAATTTGTTTGGAGATCACGTCGCGTGAGACCCGGCAATTGACACCGAATGTGCATCCTCATACACTCCCGAACGGCAGAGGATACGTTCCTGGCCGCGGTTCGAAATCGATTGGCGAGAGGGTGGAACCTGCATCAGCGCGCTGGCAAACGACCGGTGCGCTGGGCTTCGACCTTCGGCGACGACGGCGTCGGTTCCTGGGCGATCGGCACACCCAAATCATTGATGGATGATCATCGACCCACGCGCCAGCCCTGCTGCTAATTGACTCGAACGCGGGCACAGCCGCAGATCGTCTGACACCGCGAAAAAGATAGTTTTTCCGGAGGTGCATCGGGATGAGCAAGCTGAGCTTCGTCGACACCCACGTTCACTTCTACGACATGCAGCACCCTGAGCTTCATTACGCTCATTGGCAGCCGGACGTCGATCCTCCGATGATCGGCAAACAGATGCGCAAGCTTGGCGAGCGGAATTTCGTAGCGGAAGACTTCGTCGCCCTGACCCGAAACGCCAACGTCACAAAGGCTGTTCACGTCCAGGCGGCTATCGGCTCACGCGACCCCGTGAAGGAGACGGAGTGGCTCCAGGAGGCGGCGGACCGCACCGGGTTTCCGCACGGCATCGTTGCGTACGCCGACCTCCGCGACCCCGCAGTCGAAGAGGTCCTGGCCCGACACTGTGAATTTCCGAACATGCGCGGAATCCGCGACTTCTCTTACGGCGATTATCTGATCGATCCGGAGTTCCACCGAGGCTTTGCGCTGCTTGAGAAATACGACCTCCGATCGAGTGTCGCCGTGCAGTGGCAAGATATGGGGAAGCTGCGGACGCTGGCCGACAAGCACCCGAACGTCCCGATCGTGGTCAACCACGCCGGGATCCCGGCTGAGCGCAACGACGGATATTTCGAGCATTGGAAGCAGGGCATTACGATCGCAGCTCGCGCCGAGAATATCGTGATGAAAGTGTCCGGACTCGGCATGGGCGACCATAACTGGACAGGCGCCAGCATCAGACCTTACGTGCTCCATTGCATCGAAGCGTTTGGGGTCGAGCGCACGATCTTCGCCACTAACTGGCCGGTCGACAGCCTCTTCAGCGACTACGACGCCGTGGTGGACGCGTACACGGATATCGTCTCTGATTTCTCCGCGAATGAGCAAGAGGCGATGTTCTCCGGGAATGCCGAGGCGCTATACCGGATCTAGGCGACAACTCCGTTTACGCCGGAGCGTTCGGCATCACCTCGCTGGCAAACCACTCGATTCGCGACACCATCTCGTCGGCGGGGTATGCCCAAACGGCGCCGTAGTTCGTAACGCCGGCGTCGGCGTAGCTTCGGATAGTCGCCAAGAAATCGTCGGCGGTTTCGTATGCGGTGAAGTGCTGCAGCGATGCTTTGACGTTCCCGGACAACCCGAGATCTGAGCGCAAGCTTCGTAGGTGGGTCAGTCCGTCACGGTACTCGTCCGGCTCGAGGTTGCTTGGTATCCAGCAGTCGGCGTAGCGAGCGGCGAGCCGCATCATGCGCTTTCCGCGAGTTCCGAACCACAACTGCGGTCGCGGCTTTTGAACCGGCAGCGGGGCGATCTGCGCTCCGGCAGCCGTATAATGCGTGCCCTGATGGTCGACCGGTCCGCCCTGCCACAGTCGATCGATGAGGTCGAGCGCCTCGATCGTCTGGTCGACGCGAACACCGGGCGACTCCCATCGGCTGAAGCCGTCGAATTCCGGTTGGTGCCAACCGGCGCCGACTCCGAGGATGGCCCTGCCATTGGACAGAACATCGACCGTAGCGACGATCTTGGCGAGCTGTGCCGGCGGCCGGAACGGAATCGGCGTAACCACTGTTCCGAGGCCGATCGACGAAGTCTTGCCAGCCACGAAAGCGAGCGTCGCCCAGGCGTCCAGAGTGTTCGGCCCGCCTGGCATCATGTAATGGTCCCACACGAGAAACGACTGAAACCCCGCCTTCTCAGCGGCGACGGCCGCGGCAGTAAGATGCTCTGGGTCGCAGTAATCTTCTTTCACCGGATATATCAAACTGAATTCCAAAGTACATCCCCTTCAAACCAACTGACGCGCCGTGAACCCCTACGACACCACTGCCGGCCACAGGTTCGGAACATCGAGCACGGGCTCGCCTTTGACGCTTTTCACGAGCTCGAACGTGTCTCGGACTCGCTCGTCGCTCCCGGCGAGGCTCATGACGACGCTGCCCTCGGATCCGGCGACACCGCCGGCGGCCACGAGGGTCGCCTCGACGCCGCCGAGAACGGCCAGCGCCTCGACCTCGGTCACCACAGCGGCGTTCATGATCGGCACTAGCCCGACTTTACCGCCCATCACGTACTGGTACAACTCTTGCCCGGACGTTCGTGCGGCCTCGGCGACCGACGGCACCAGCTTCTCCAATCCGACGGGTGTAATCAGATGCGTGCCTCGCGCCATCGCGATTCCCCATACGTCGCCGACCGTTCCGCCCATGTTGTTGCCGGAGAGCACGCCGACGTTGCCCAGCGAGTCGAGCGCATTGACGCCCTTCACCACGACGTCCTGCGCCGTGACTTCCGCCATCGCGTCCGCCATGCTCTGCTCGGAGAGTTTGCCGTCGCGGATCACCCAGGGCCCCAGCGGTTGATCCGGGTTGGTGGAGCCCAAGATCCCCTCCGTCACAATGCCAGCCGTGCAGTTGGCCTTGTCCAGCGTGATCCCGAGCAGCTCCTCGACGACGTAGGCCGTGGTGATTCCCCGGCAAACGACCACGAGGCCTTTGTCCAGGGATCGCTGTATTTCGGGCAGCGCCACCATTCCCTTCGCCAGAATCCGGCGGGACTCAGGCGGGGTCATCACGATGATTCCATGCGTGCGGTCGTCTCGTCCGCCTTCGATTATCTCCACGAATCGTGAAGCGTCATAGAACATATTCTGCCTCCGTTCGCCCTCTGTCGGGCGGTGTATTGCCGGTTTGCCGCATCGATAACCGAACCCAGCCACCACCCAACCGAAGAGTCGCGCGCGCCGCCGACGCGGACGAGGCCGCTCGAATCAACCGTCTCTTGACGGGCCGCTACGATGGTATGATTCGTGCTAGGCAAAGTCAATCGCCCGCCGATTCCCCCGGATAGCACACCGAAATTCCATCTGCGTTGATAGAATGGGACCGGCTGATCGCCCATCGACGATGGGTCATTTGACGGCCTGTTTCCTGATCGTCGGAGTCGACCGAGTCGCAATAACCCACCTAACTGGAGGCCAAATCTTGTACCTGATTAGACGCATATTCAACACCAAGCCCGGTGAATCGCGGAAGGTCGCGATGCTATTGCACAAACAGGCGCAGATCTACCACGACGCCGGACAGCGTGGGGAGTTCAGGGTCGCCTACAACGGTTACACCATGCCGGGTGAGCAGAACGTGGTCGTTTTGGAGTGGACCGACGAGGCCATCCAGTCACCGATGCGCGCCGGCAACGATCTGCCTAGCGCGGCGCTCAAGGTCGGCGCCGAGGTTCGCCCGTTGATCGAGAGCCAGCGCATCGAGTTCATGGAGCTTCTGACGCCTGACCAGGTTACGTAAGTCCATGCTCCCCACATTGGCTGGCGCGGGGTGGGCGCGATTCACGGGCGATACGGGGACTATGCCTAACCCTGGTTGAATCATCGGAATCGACGGTTGGTCGCGCACGCCTGCCCCGCTCAGATTGACCCGAATGCGGGTCAAAATCATGCCAGAACCGGATTGCCTTGCTCGGCGCCGACGGGTGTATGGCGTCCGCTCACAAACCCGACGTGCCGATCATGACCGATAACCGAATCAGAATCCTGCTGTTGGCCGATACTCACCTCGGTTACGACTTTCCGGTGCGACCGCGCGTCGAGAGGCGCCGGCGAGGACCGGATTTCTTCGACAACTTCCAACGCGTCCTCGACCACGCGGCTCGCACGGAGCCCGACATGGTCATCGACGGCGGAGACTTTTTCTTTCGGGCCAGAGTGCCTCCGAAAATCGTGGACATATCGTACGAGATGCTCTACAAGTTCGCGCACACGGGCATTCCCACGCTCATAGTTCCCGGCAATCACGAACGTTCCCGGCTGCCGCCGTCGATATGGCTGGGGCACCCGAACATCCACGTGTTCGACCGACCCAGAACGTTCCGAATAGAGACGGCAGACGGCGCCGTGGCCGTGGCGGGTTTCCCGTTCGTTCGAGGTGAACTTCGTGAGCAGCTCCGCTCCGTGATCGCCGAAACTGAGTGGAACGACATCTCGGCCGACGTCAAGTTGCTTTGCATGCATCAGGCAATCGCCGGGGCGCAAGTCGGCACGTCAAATTACACGTTTCGGACCGCCAAAGACGTCGTCCAGATGGGGGACATACCGCCTGAGTTCGATGCGGTGCTCGCTGGGCACATCCACCGGGCGCAAGTCCTGAAACGGCCTCGTGAGCAAGGCGACATGCCGGTGATCTACCCTGGCTCGACGGAACGGACTTCGTTCGCCGAGCGGTACGAGCCCAAGGGGTTTTACGAAATCGACATCATCGACGAACACAACGGTGATCGCCGCAAAGTCGAAGCGCGATTCCACGAGCTCCCTACTCGTCCGATGGTGGACGTGGCCATCGACGGCATCGAGTCGCCCGATCAGTTGAACATCTTCTTGCGGGAGCAGTCGGCGGACCTTGACGCGGATGCCGTCGTGCGGATCACATGCGACAACAAGCTCGACGAACCGATCCGGAGTCGGTTGACGGCTTCGTTTCTCCGATCGGTGTTCCCTGCCACGATGAGCGTCCAACTGGGCGTCAACCTGTACGGCGAAGAGCGCAAGCCACGGAAATCGGATCGATGGACTTAGAGGGGGAGAACCCACATCGGTGAAGCGATCTGCGACGGGGCTTGCATCGCGATGTGTGACCTGGGAAGATCGCTAGTAGCCAGCCAGGGAGGATTTCTATGGAATCGCAGACAGAGGAGATCAAACAGCTCGAGGGATCACAGACCATTGCCGTGGTGGGGTTCTCGCCTCGTCCGGAGCGGCCCAGCCACTACGTCGCCAAGTATTTGCAGGAGGTCGGCTATCGGGTCATTCCGGTCAATCCGACGCTCGAGGAAGGCCTTGGCGAACGTTGCTACCCGGACCTGGAATCGATCCCCGACCGGATCGACATGGTGGACATATTCCGGAGGTCGGAGTTCGTCGGGCCGGTCGTCGACAGCGCAATCGCGATCGGCGCGAAGTTCGTTTGGATGCAGGACGGCGTAGTGGACGAGGAGGCCGCCGCGCGTGCCACGGCCGCGGGGTTGTCTGTCGTCATGGACGATTGAACGCTGCGCGTGCATCGTCGCCAGTTCGGCGACGCTGAATAGCGAGGATCGTGGCGCCCATGTTTGCGGTCATTTATCCTAGGATATCTTGAACGTACGCATCGACTAGCATTGGCTCCCCAGGGCCTCAACTCGCCGCAGGCGCGTAAAGCTCATGTCCTACGGGACACAAAAACAGCGCCGCCTCTACAAATCAGGCGGCGCTGCCGATATGCCGAGGTCAGTCGACCAGTCAGGGTTAGGCCAGAATCGATTCCTGGTAGAGACCGAACCTCTGCCGGATCATGTCACAAGCCATCTCCAGGCCGTCCATCACCTGTTCGGAGTTCGTGCCGTCCAAGAACGTTCCTGTGATCGCGGACTCGCCGAAGGTCGCGGCGATGCGAGGCCTGTACAGCCATCGCGAGTAGCCCCTGCCCCAATCGGCCAGCACAGGCGACGTTTCCACGTTCATCTGCACGGCGCTGCCGGTCGCGGCGTTGATGGCCTCCAACCGGAACCCGATGGCGCCGGATTCGTCTTTGGCGCTGAGTTGGAACTCAATTCCGGCGTTCGGAAAAGCAACCTTCAATTCGATGTTCACTGCTTCGTTTGCGCTCATTGATCTTTACCTTTCGTGTCATGCATCGGTCTGGGATGAATCTTTCGCCGGACGCCTTAACCGACTTCCGAGCGACGTCTTTGGGTCGTCCGGCTAGTCTGTGTTGACCAACGGAAGGTTCTTTGACGGATCGATCGGGCGCCGCTCGATGAACGCCAATCTGCGCTCTTCGGCTTCGTCCGACGTGATGTAGTTGGGCGCATACCGTCCCGCGGCGGCCGGGATATCCTCCATGTACTTGGTAACTTCGTTGAAGGTAAGCTTCTGAAGCTGAAGGATGACGGGGCTGTTGTTCTTGATGAGAGCACAGTATCGATCCACCTCCGCGGCGAGTTTGTCGTGCGTCACCACGGAGTTGACCAAACCCATGTCGAAGGCCTGCTGGCCGCTGTATTGCTGGGTTAGCATCCACATCTCTCGAGCGCGCTTTTGCCCGAGGATCTGCGCGAGATAGGCCACGCCAAATCCCGTGGCCGGGCTCCCCACCCTGGGTCCGGTTTGACCGAACGTTGAGCGGGTGGACGCGACCGTGAAATCGCAAAGATACGCGAGAATGTTTCCGGAACCGATCGCGAAGCCGTCCACCTCGGCGATCACGGGTTTCGGCAGGTTCCTGATGATCGCCGTGTAGTCCACATCCGGATCGCCGGAATACTCAGGGCTGCTGCGGTCCTCGGCCTGGTCTCTGCCGGAGCAGAAGGCGTTGGGTCCTGAGCCGGCGACAACGACCGCGCGAACGCTTGGGTCCGCACCCGCCTCTTTCAGAGCGACCGCCATCTCGTCAGTCGTCTTACCTCTCAAGGCGTTGTATACTTCGGGCCGGTTGATGGTGATCCGCGCGATCCCATCGTCGACAGAATAGAGAACATCCGTAAATCGCATTGTATTTGCGTCTCCTTGATAAGGGCTCAACGTCTCGCAGTTCGATTGCCGCCGCCAGCGTCGATCGACGCACCGGCGGCTCGATCAACAGGATGCTGACCCTGTCGGACGTAGCGTATTGTAACACCAGTCACGGACCGCAATTGTTGTGCCGACAAATACCTGTGCGTATAATGCGCCCATGCTTGTTCAGGACATCGGAGAGTTTGACCTGATTAACGCGCTAGTCGGCTCGATTGCGGCACGAAACGACCAGCTCGAATCGGCCCTTGAAAGCGCAGGAGCGTGCCTCGATCTTGGAATTGGCGACGATGCCGCGTCCTGGTCGCTGGCAGGCGATGTGGTGGCGACGACCGACACGATGGTGGACGGCGTCCATTTCATCGCCGATCAGATCGGGTGGAGCGACCTGGGCTACAAGGCGATTGCCACCAACCAGAGCGACATCGCGGCCATGGGATGCATCCCGACGTTCGCGCTGATCACGCTGGGGCTTCGAGGTGATCTGTCAGTCGAAAGCCTCAAGGAGATGTACTCCGGAATGGCGGACGCCTGCGAGCAGAGCGGTGGCGTGATCGCAGGGGGAGACGTTGTGAAATCACCCGTCTTCTTCGTAACAGTGGCCCTGGAGGGCATGACGTCCGGCGCGGGCAGGCTGATGCGCAGGGACAGCGCCAAGCCTGGGGACCTGATCGGAGTGACCGGCAATCTTGGCTGCTCCGGCGGCGGTCTGAGGCTGCTCATGGACGGCGGCGACGCGACGGACGACCAACGCTCGCACCTAACCTCGGCGCATTGGCGACCGACGCCGCGTGTGACCGAGGGCGTGGCGCTGCAGAGCATCGGAGTCAGGACAGCCATGGATGTGAGCGACGGCCTGCTGGACGACCTGGGCAAGCTGTGCAAGGCCAGCGGAGTCGGCGCATCGCTGAGGGCCGCAGACATCCCCGCGGACGATACATTGAGATCGGCCTTCCCAGACGATTGGCTGAGCCTGGCGCTCGGCGGAGGCGAGGATTACGAGTTGTTGTTCACAGCGCCTCCGGAGATCATGGAGCAGGCTGTCCGCGAGTTGGAGACGCCGGTGAGCGTAATCGGCGTCGTTCGGGACGGGCCTCCGTTGGTCGAGGTTTTGGATGAGGCCGGCGCCCCAATAACGATTGCGTCAGGCGGTTGGGACCATTTTTCGAGACCGGATTGAACGGTCGTAGGGGAGGGTTTTCAACCCTCCCGAGGCGTCCATGACACGACAAGCAGGCGATGATTAGCCAGTGTGCAAACCCTCTCCTACGACCAATGTTAAGTAACGTATTTGGAGCGCTGACAAGGCGGATTGAAGCGAAGGAGGCAGAGACATGTCAACGAATGCCCGAGCAAGGCGCTCGCTTGCGCCATACGAGTCCTATCCGATGCAGGACATCTTGACGCGGACGGCCCAAAGGCTTCCCGGCAAGACCGCCGTGATCGACGGAGATCGCACGTTCACCTATCGTGAACTGGACGACCTCAGCGATAAGTTCGCGGCGGCTCTTGCGGCATCCGGCATCTCCAAAGGAGATCGGGTCGGCCTGCTCTCTCCCAATTGCGTCGAGTTCGTCATCGCGTTCTATGGCATCGCCAAAACCGGGGCGATTACTTCGACGATCAATTCAGGATACCGAGAGCACGAGATCGCCCACCAGCTCAACAACAGCGAGGCCGAGACCCTGATCGTCCATCAGGCGCTCGCCGACATGGCCGACGCCGCCCGCCCGATGGTGGACGGTCTGAAGCACACGATTTCGATCACGCCGGACTCGATCGATGCGTCGTCGTTTTGGGGCATGATCGAAAATGCGCCATCATCGAGGCCTTCGGTGCAGATCGACCCCAAAGAGGATCTGGTCGCGCTTCCCTACTCGTCCGGCACCACCGGATTGTCGAAAGGGGTGATGCTGACACACCACAACCTCACGTCCAACCTCAAGCAACTCGTCGGCCACCCAGACGAAGGCGCCTCGGTCAACGAGGACGACATTGTGTTGGTCCACCTGCCGCTATTCCACATCTACGGTCTTGAGGTGTTGATGAACGGCTGCATCGGAACCGGAGCGACCCAGGTGATGATGGGACGCTTCGACATCGAGGAGTTCCTGCAGCTCCTGTCCAACCACAAAGTGACTGTGCTGTTCACGGTGCCCCCTGTTGGTTTGGGATTAACCCAATACCCTGGCGTGCCCAACTACGACCTGTCCTCGCTCAGGCTGGGCTTCTTCGGCGCGGCGCCGCTGTCCGCCGACATGCAATCGCGCATCCAGGACGTTCTCGGCTTCCCGATCATCCAGGGTTACGGCATGACCGAAACGTCGCCTGTCACCAACTTCGACTTCATGGAGCCGGAGTTCGCTCGGCTCGGTTCCATCGGTCCCGCCGTGTCCGACACGGAAGAAAAAGTCGTCGATGTGGAAACCGGGACCACCGAAGTTCCGCGCGGCGAGCCCGGCGAGTTGATGGTTCGCGGTCCGCAGGTGATGAAAGGCTACTACAACAACGCCGAGGCCACTGCCGAAACCATCACCGAGGACGGCTGGATACACACCGGCGACATCGTGAAAATGGACGAGGACGGCTACGTGTGGGTTCTGGACCGCAAAAAAGAACTCATAAAGTACAAGGGCTTCCAGGTCCCACCCGCGGAGCTAGAGGGCATCCTGCTCGAGCATCCGGGAATCGCCGACGCCGCCGTCATCGGCAAGCTCGACGACGAGTCCGGCGAGATCCCCAAAGCCTTCGTCGTCCGAGCCGCCAACGCCGACGTGTCAGACGCCGACGTCACGGCCTTCGTGCGCGGCAAGGTCGCGACCTTCAAGCAGATCCGCGAGGTGGAGTTCGTCGACGCCATTCCCAAAAACGCCTCTGGCAAGATCCTCCGCCGAGTCCTAATCGACCAGGAGCGCGGCGAGGGGTAGGCGCGGTCGTCGGAAGCGCGCGTTAAGGCTCGATGATGCTGGCGTGGGCCAGGTTGCTGACCTGGTCCAGGCGGATGCTGTGGAAAGGCTCCGGGGACTGGGTGTTGGACAGGTAGCTGAACGACACGCCGGAGTCGGGGTCGGCCCAGGAGTACGAGGAGCCGGCGCCTCCGTGGCCGTATGTGTTCGGCGAGGCGATCGTGCCGAGGCCGCGAATGGTCGGGGTGTAGCCTCGGACGTGGGGGCCGAGGCCTCGATGCATGGTCATTCCCATCCCTTCGTCGAATCGATCGCCGGTGTGGTTTCTGGTGGCGAACTGTATGACGCGAGGACTCAGGACGCGTGTGCCGTTGAGAACTCCGCCCGCTGCAAGCATCTGGTAGAAGGCCGCCATGCCCGCCGCTGTTCCGTACCCTCCGCCGCCTGGTATTCCGGCTGCTTTGTGCTCAGAGCTGTTGTAACGGGTCGGAGCGACGGGGGCGCCGTCCTCGTCGACGCGCATGTCGGCGCACCGGCTCTGAGGGTCGCCCGGCACGCCGACGTAGACGTGGTCCGCCAGCCCGATGGGCGCCAGCAGATCGTTTCTGACGACTTCGCGGTAGTCGCGGCCGGTAATCGCTTCGACGAGGACCATGGCCGCCCAATGGGCGGAACCGCCGTGGTACGCGATCCTGGAGCCTGGGGTCCAGTCCAGCGTGAAACCGCACACCTCTTGCCTGAGCAGATCGTGATCCTCCCACGCGTCCTCGGACACTTCGGCATTGGGGAATCCGCCTTGATGGGTGAGCAACTCGAAAAGCGTGACGTCTGCTTTGCCGTGGCTGCCGAACTCCGGGACGTGGTCTGAGATCTTGTCCGCGAACCGAATGGCGCCGTTGTCGACGAGCTGCCAGACGGCGGCGGTGACCAGCACTTTGGTCTGCGAGAACAGGAGCCACAGCGTCGAGTCGACGGCGGGCGCCGACGGGTCGACGGTCGCGCGGCCAAACGTCCGAAGTCGGGCGATCTTGCCATGACGAGCCACGGCGTACTGTGCGCCGGGGTATCGGCCAGCTTCGATGTGGCTTTCGATCAGCTTGTCGAGCCGGTCGAGCCTCTGTGCGTCTAGACCGGCGGCGTCAGGGGAAGTCGACTCAAGAGGAATGGAGATGCGGGTCTCTGTGGCCATGTGCGCTCCTTCGGCGATTCGCGATCTGATTCAATTCGTTGCCGCCACAACCCGAGTGCGTCGTTCCCAGTGTCCTACCAAGTAACAGGTCCAATTTCCCATCCTGAGCGAAGCCGAAGGATCTGGCTAGATGCGAAACTTGTCTCCCTGCGGGGCCCCAGATGCTTCGCCTGCGGTCTCAGCATGACAGTCTGCAAACGACCGATGCTTCCATATGCATTGTCCGTCGTGCTGACATAACGTTGCTCACCACGAACGAAAAAGCCCTTACTCTGTTCGACCTGAGTCCTGACACATCGGGATCCTGGCCCCGATTACATCGGGGTCGGGACTTGTCGAAGACTCGCGACGCTAGTCGGCAACCCGCAGAAATGCGGCTTTCATTCGTTTGCTGGCAAGTTCGAGGTCTTCGATGGGGGCGTTGGAGAACGCCAACCGGAAGTGGGTTTTGTCGGCGTCGAAGCCGTCTTTGAAGAAGAATGAACCCGTGGGGAACATCAGCCCTTCCTCGGCGGCCGCGTCGGCCAATTCGGCAGACCCGACGCCGATGCACTCGACCCACAGGAAGAAGCCCCCTTCCGGTCGGATGAACCTGATGTAGGGCTCACAGTCCTCTATCAACGACTCGCTCAGCGTCTTGCACTTCAGCGCATAAAGGGCACGCATCCGCTCGACGTGGGGTTCGAGCGCTCCCGAGTCCACGTATCGGGCCAAAGCTCTCTGGACCAACGGATTGTTTCCCATGTCGAATCGCACCCTCGCGAGGGCGTCGATGTATTCAGGGATGGCCTCGACCCAGCCGACTCGCGTGCCGGTTGCGATAATCTTGCTGAACGACCCCATCCTGAGCACGCCCTGTCCGCCTGAAAGCGAGAACATTGACGGAGGAGGAGGCTCGTCGTAGTAGAGCTCGGTGTAGGCGGCGTCTTCGAGGATCATGACGCCGTATTCGGCGCATACGTCGAGGAGCTCGAGACGGCGGTCAAGCGACATGGTCAGTCCGGACGGGTTGTGAAAGTCGGGGATCACGTAGACGAACTTGACCCGCTTGCCGTCGGCGACCGCCCGTTCGATGCACGCCTTAACGCCGTCCACCGATGTGCCCTGCTCGTCGATGCCAGTCTCGACCACGTCCGCCATGTGCCCTCGGATCGTCCGAACCGTGCCGGAGAAACTGGGGCCCTCGACGATGGCGATGTCGCCGGGATTCAGGAAGGCGTTGCAGATATTGTCTAGAGCGCCGGAGCTGCCGTTGTGCATCGTGAAGTTGTCGGGACTGAGGTCCATTCCTTCGATGACGCTCTGGCGGCGGGCGATGGACTCGCGGAGCCCTTCGAAGCCGAGAAGGCCTCCGTAGGTCATGGAATCGTCGCGCTCTTCGGCGAGCACGGCCAAGAGCGATTCACGGAGTTCCGCCACGGGCACGGTCGGTCCGTCAGGGATGCCTCCGGCGAGTGCGATGGGATTCTCGACCTGGGTCGGAGCGATCCAGGATCTGCCCGCGTCAGTCGGGCTTCCGGCGCCGATTGTCATCACGGAGTCTGAGAGCAATTCTTGGATATCCCGCTGCCCCCAACTCCGGGCCAATTGGCCGGCCAAGTCACCTACATCGCTAACTGCCATCGTTGCTCCTTGTCATCCGTAAGCGCTCGATACTATTACCGGAAGGCTGCGATCCTTCGCCCAAGCCTTATTCGATCGCACATCCACCGCGTTGGGATCAACGCCGTCCTACCGGTGACCGCATGCGCCTTTCGCCCGTGGCACACGAGAACGAATCGACGGTCTTCTAGCAAGACGATCAGTCGACATCGCGGTCCACTGCCGTCCTCAATGCCAGGCACGAGGCAGGCGGTGATTCTAGCGCATAGCGTAGTATCCCACATTGTGCCGCCGTCGCGCGAATTCACAGCATGTTACACCAAATTCGTTGGCAGCGTGGCTGCCGCATTCGACGACTGCCGATCTATTCACGATCGTATCCTGTCGTTTCGCCGAAGCATGCGTTGAAGTGCACTGCAATGCTCGTCGTCGGGCTATCTGGTCACGCATCCTGAGGGCAGTTGAAATTCAGGCATGCCCGAATCCGTTCTGGTAGGATGTTGACGCCAATTCAGCGGCTACGGCTTACCGAAAGAAGAGGTGACCCTGTGGGCAGACACTATGACGAGGCGGCGATACCGGACGAGCTGCGACGGAACTTCAATGTCTATGACCGTATCGGAGAGTTGGGGCTGTCCCTCGGCTCCTTCGAGAACGAGGTCACTTCACTGGCCGGGGCCGGAATCGCCGGGGTCGTGCTCCACGAGGGCGGACTCGTGTATCTTTCGGGAACCGGCGGCGGCACGTATCCGATAAACGACGATCCCGACCGGATCGAGCACGGTAAGGCCGGCGCGCGAGACGCTGCCGACGTGCTGATTCGCAGGCTCCACTGGGCGCTGAGCTGCGGTGGCGAGGGCGACTTGAACGACGTGTTGTACACGGTCAAAGCGCTGGGCATGGTCGTCACACCGGGCGGCGGCGCCACCAGCGCCGGACCTCCCGTAACCAACGGCTTCTCGTTCCGATGGCATTCCGTCTTCGGGGGCCCCTCGGGCGACTACGCGGTAAACGGCATCGACCCGGGCGGATTCGCCGGCATCCACGCTCGAAGCGCAATCGGCGGATTCGACGGCAGGTTCTCGATCGAGCCGGAGATCATCGTCGCCGTGCCAGCATCGCTTGCTCGCGAGATCATCGCGAACCGCGGCTGGGTGTTCCCGCTGCCGCCAGTGATGCTGGAGAAGGTCACCGCGGCGCGGTCCGGGGCGTAGTTGGGGGCGCTGAGCTTGGTCCGCCTAAGGCCGACCAGAGCACAGGAGACACCGGTGGGCTCGGTCTTTAGGCCGACCCTGGGTGGTACCTGGCTCGGCCCCGATTCTTTTCGGGCCAGAGCATTGTGGTGAGCCCCCACGGGTTGTCGTCGGTCCCGGCGCATGAATACGGAGGCTGCGATCGACGAGAACATCGCGGCTCTTTCCTTGACCGTGTGGCCGCGCGATACGTACACTGTGGCGCATCGCCGAACTCGAACCAATCGCTCGATGGAGGAGTTGCCTTGAGTCGATCGGAGCTCTCCGACGCTCTGTTCACTGACCTGTACCAGGTGACCATGGCACAGGCTTATTGGCAGAACGATGTGACCGGCAAAGCCACATTCGATCTGTACTTCCGCAACTTCCCGCCGAATCGCGAGTACTACGTCTTCGCCGGGCTGGAGGACATTCTCGACTACCTCGAAGGCTTGAGTTTCGGGGACGAGGATATGGCGGCGCTCAACGCAATGGGCATATTCGACCAGGGTTTCTTGGAGTTTCTGTCGAAACTTCGATTCACGGGGCGGGTCCGCACGATGTCGGAAGGCACGCTCCTCTTCGCCGACGAACCGGTTCTCGAAGTCTCCGGCCCGATCATCGAGTGTCAGCTTGCAGAGACCTTCATCGTCAACCAGATCAGCCTGCAGACGATGCTGGCCACCAAAGCGGCGCGAATGGTTCACGCCGCCAAAGGCCGGCTCCTGGTCGACTTCGCCGGCAGACGCACCCACGGGACCGACTCGGCGATGAAGCTGGCGCGGTCGTCGTACATCGTCGGGTTCGCCGGCACCAGCAACGTACGGGCAGCGGCGACCTACGGCATCCAGGCCCACGGGACGATGGCCCACTCATTCGTCAGCGCGTTTCCAACGGAGGCGGACTCGTTCAGGGCGTACGGCCAGTCGTTTCCCGAATCCAGCACATTCTTGGTGGACACGTACGACACCGAATCAGGCGTCCGCAACGCCGTCGACATCGCCAACGAGATGAAACAACGCGGCCAGATGCTGCGAGCGGTGCGCCTGGACAGCGGCGACCTGCTCGAACTATCGAAGGTCGCCCGGCGATTGCTCGACGAGGCGGGACTCGGGGACGTCATGGTCCTCGCGTCCGGCGGACTTGACGAGTACTCCATCGAAGCATTGGTGAAGGCGGGCGCCCCCATTGGCGGCTTCGGAGTCGGCACCAGACTGGGTTCGTCCGCCGACGCGCCCCACACCGAGTTCGTGTACAAGCTCGTCGCGTTCGAGGGTAAACCCGTCGTGAAGCTGAGCTCGCAAAAAGCCAACCTGCCCGGAGCCAAACAGGTATGGCGGGAGATCGACGACGACGGCTTGTTCCGGCGAGACGTTGTCGCGTTGGAGCATGAATCGACACCCTCTCCAGCGGCTGAGCCGCTGCTGAACGAAGTCATGCAACATGGCAAGGCATCGGCGCCCTATCCCGATCTGGACCAAATGAGGCAGCGATTCCAAGGCCAGTTCGAACGCCTGCCAGAGCGCTTGAAGGAACTCGAGGCGAATCATACGTACGACGTCACCATGTCTGAGGCTCTTCATGAATTGACCGACTCCACGCAGCTCAGGGCACGGCGGCAAGAGTCTCAGTGACCGCGTTCGAACAAATGCAGTCGAGGGTCGACCGTGGCGAGGTCGTCATCCTTGACGGCGCCACCGGCACTGAGCTCCAAAGGCGGGGCGTGCCGATGCACGGGGTTTGCTGGAGCGCCACAGCGCTGACGAGCCACCCCCACGTCGTGCGCCAGATCCACGAAGACTACATCCGCGCGGGCGCCGACATCATCATCACGAACACGTTCTCGACTGACCGCCCGACGCTCAAGCTGGCAGACATAGGCGACCAGGCACGCGATCTAACCCTGCACGCAGTCGCCCTGGCGAAGGACGCTCGCGACTCGGCGGCAGACCGGCCAGTGTGCATCGCCGGTTCGATGGCGCGGCATGGCGAGGGACTGGAACGCGCACCAACGCCCGACGAAGCCAAGGCAGCATACCGAGAGCTCGCCCACCTCCTGGCGGAAGGCGGCGTCGACCTCATCATGCTGGAGATGATGCGGGACATAGAAAGCACTGCCCTCGCGATCGAAGCCGCGGTGTCCACGGGACTGCCGACGTGGGTCGGCTTCAGTTGCAAGCTGAGCGACGACGGGAGCGATGTCGTGCTCCTGGACAGCCGAGGCGAGAGCTTCGCCGAGGCGCTGGATACGCTGATGCCGCTGGGCGCCAGTCTCGTGTCCGTGATGCACTCAGACATCGCCGCAACCGACGCGGCCCTGAGTGTCGTCAGAGAGCGGTGGAGCGGTCCATCGGGAGCATATCCACAGGCAGGCAGAATGGTCATGCCCAACTGGCAGTTCGAGGACGCGATCGCGCCGGACGAATACCTGTCAATCGCCCGCGCGTGGGTGGATTCGGGCGTGCAGGTGGTCGGTGGTTGTTGCGGCATCGGCCCGCAGCACATCCGGGCGCTGGCGGACGGGTTGTAGGCGGACACCTGACCTGCGCACTCGTACTTGGCCGGTCACGCCTCGCGACCGGCGGCCAGCCTGCGCATGAACGCGATCGTTGCCTCTTCTTTTCGATCATGGAAGGAC
>CAZPQQ010000039.1:0-29439 GCA_964588665.1 uncultured Dehalococcoidia bacterium
CATCGGCTGGGACGAGATTGCTTTGGCGTGAGTAGATGCTGACACAAAGGCAACGGTATATTCTCGACCTGATAGTCGGAGACTACATCCGACTGGCAACCCCCATCGCCTCGGAATCACTGGCCCGAAACCACAACATCGGCGTCAGTTCCGCTACAATCCGGAATGAAGTGGCTTTCCTCGAGGACGAAGGGTATATCAACAGACCGCATGCCTCCGCCGGCAGCGTTCCCGAGGACAGGGCTTATCGCCGGTACGTCGAATCGGCTCTTGTAGACGATGCCGACGCGATATCTTCCGCCACCATGCAAGCCGCAAGCCTGCGGCTTACCGACGTGGAAAACGACGTCGACGCTTGGGGCGACGCAGCGGCTTCGCTCTTGGCTCAACTTGTCGGCAACTTGGGCATCGCCACGTTCCCAAAAATGAAGCAGTCTCGCGTCAAACACCTGGAGTTGGTTCCTGTCCAGGATTTCCTCGCGGTTCTCATCGTGGTCCTGGAACAGGCTCGACTCCGCAAGCAGCTTGTGCGGTTGGACGACCCGGTCGAAACCCGTGACTTGGAGACTATCTCCCAGCGCTTGCGACGCGAGGTCCTCGGCCTGACCCGGGACGAGATCGAATCGAAGATGATGCATCTCTCTCCGATGGAGGAGTCCCTTGTCGAGGCTACCGTCTTGATTTTGAGAGAGGAAGACGTGGCGCCGCACAACGATCGCTCAATCGACGGCTTGCGAAACTTGCTCGGACAGCCCGAGTTCGTGGACCAGGAAAAAGTACAGTCCA
Source organism: uncultured Dehalococcoidia bacterium (assembly GCA_964588665.1). GTDB lineage: Bacteria > Chloroflexota > Dehalococcoidia > Lucifugimonadales > UBA1123 > UBA2160. The sequence goes on from CAZPQQ010000039.1 coordinate 787, forward strand.
TCGTGGGCAGCGTCGAAGACGGCACCTTGGTGGAGGCAGTGCTCGACGAGGCGCCCGAAGGCGGCGTCGTCGAGGTTGTTATCGGAGAAGAGCACACCGGCGACGTGCTCCGGCCACTGAGCGTTGTTATCGCGCAGTACGGGATTCCAGGGCAGGCGATCGGCTCCGTCGGCGCTGTTGGCCCCACACGGATGGAGTACACGCGAGCGATCGCGGGTGTAAGATTCGTGTCATCGATTATGAGCAGATTGGTCGAGCGCGTATACGGCTGATCTGAGCAACGTGTCTATTTGGCAATTTCGCATGCACCGACCGCCTCGGTCGGTGCTGCTGTTTGGGAGCGATCCATGTTTGAGGCACTGTCCGAAAAGCTGAACGGGGTATTCCACAAGCTCGGGAACAAGGGCAGGTTGACGGAAAAAGACGTCGACGCCGCCCTCCGCGAGATCCGGATGGCCCTTCTGGAGGCTGACGTGAACTTTCGCGTCGCCCGCGACTTCGTGGCCAGCATCCGCGAACGAGCGTTGGACGACGACGTGCTCAAGAGCCTCACTCCAGGGCAGCAGGTCGTCAAGATCACAAACGAAGAGCTCACTGCCATTCTCACAGGCGGATCTCACCGACTGGAGCAAGGCCCGCGAGCGCCGACCGTAATCCTGCTCGCCGGCCTGAACGGCTCGGGCAAGACGACAGCCGCGGCCAAACTCGCCCGGCATCTCAAACAGGCTGGGCAGACGCCGCTCCTGATCGCCGCGGACTTGCAGCGGCCGGCGGCCATCGATCAACTTGAGACGTTAGGCCGTCAGGTTGAGGTCGAGGTGTTCGCCAGGCGTGACACCCAAGACACTTTGACCCTTGCCAAAGAAGGAGTCCGGCGCGCCACCGAGGCTGGAGCGGTCTGGGCCATCGTGGACACCGCTGGCCGGTTCCAGATCGACGAAGAGCTCATGGACGAGTTGCAGGACACGCGCAACGCGGTATCGCCCCTGGAAACGCTCCTGGTGGTCGACGCCATGACCGGGCAGGACGCGGTCAGCGTGGCCGAGGAGTTCAACAACCGGATTGGCTTGACCGGTCTGATCATGACCAAGATGGACGGAGACGCCCGAGGCGGCGCTGCCCTTTCCATAACACAGGTCACGGAAGTGCCAATCAAGTTCATCGGCACAGGCGAACGCATGGAGGCCCTGGAGCAATTCTACCCAGATCGGCTCGCGTCGCGGATCCTGGGCATGGGAGACATGCTGACCCTCATCGAGAAGGCGCAGGACAATTTCGACGAACAACAGGCATTGGATCTGGAGCGCAAGATCCAGCAGGCGACCTTCGACTTGGATGATTTCTTGGGACAGCTCCAGGCGCTCAAAAAGATGGGGCCGCTCTCTCAGGTGATGGAGATGATTCCGGGTTTCGCGTCCGTAAAGAGCCGCATGGGATCAGAAGAACTGGACGAGGGCAACCTAAAAAAGGTCGAGGCGATTATCTACTCGATGACGCCCCAAGAACGACACCGTCCCGACATCATCGGCGGCAGTCGCCGTCGCAGAATCGCGCGTGGAAGCGGCACCATGCCTCAGGATGTGAACCAACTCCTGAACCAGTTCCGTCAAATGCAAAAGATGATGAAGCAGATGACGTCCGGCAAGGGACACCAGAATCTCAAGAAGATGTTGGGCGGCTGACGTCAGACCGACGTTTTAATGGCCTGCAACGCCGCCTGGTATTGTCGGTGGAAGATGGTGCTCAACCGCCGGTGTATCGGGTAGCCGATTCCCGGGTCAAGGTTCATCAACAGCGTCAGCCCGGTGGTCTCGATGCACGCGACGCGCATCGGCGTAAGTGCCAACACCGAAGCGGGATAGGCTTGTCCGTCGAGAAGCGATGACCAGCCGGCGATTTCGTTCGGCCCCACAAGCCCAAGCGAGATCCATCCCTGGTTGAGCTTGAGTTGTGCAACAGCCTGCCCCTCGACCACGATCATAATATGTCGGCGGGTTCGCCTTCGGTCAAGAGCAACTCCTCGGGCTCGAGCGAGTACTCCTCGACGAGAGCCGCGATTTGCATGAGCTGGCCCTTCGTGAAGTCTCTGAACAGCTCGCACTGCTCCAAAGCTCTCCGAGTGTCATCCGGGATGACCCACGATCCTGACAACCGAGCAGGATCCGCCTTTTTCCGACTGGATTCGCGCCGAGATGGCAGCCCTGAGTTGTTGCCGCCGTTGGCAGATTTGTTCGCCAAGGTCATCAGTTCCTCCACTCAATCTCGTATAGCTTTTGCAGCCCCGAGATTCCTTTGAGAGCGTGCTCGCCCGCGGGAACGAAAGTGAATTCGCCCGTGTTGCCCAACAGAGCATGGACGATCTGCGATGTCAGAATCTGACCGCCTTTTGCCATCGCGCCGATACGCGATGCAAGCACGACAGAGATTCCGAACAGATCTTGCTGTTCTCGAATCGGCTCACCTACGGTCAGACCCATTCGTATGGATATGTCCGTGCCAGCGGCGCTGAATTCCGGGGACTCCAACTCCTTCAGCATGGCTATCCCGGCCGATACAGCCCTTCTCGCACTGGGGAAGGTCAACATGAACCCGTCGCCCATCGATTTGACTTGATGCCCCCGTGCAAGCTCGTATGCTTCCGTACGACGTCGTCATGCGTCCTCATTACGTCTCTTGCTTCACGATCTCCCAGCCGTTGATTCATCGCGGTGGACCCAACAATGTCCGTGAACATGATGGTCGCCGTCATCTCGCGGGTAAGGGGGTCGTCAGCGAGAGACCCGAAGCTCACTTCTGCCGGAGCAGGCGGTTCTTCTTTCGGTTCAAGCTGCTTGACCAGCTTCTCAACGGAGTTTTTGACGGCCGGAGTCGGCCGCGTTCCGCGTTTTCTCAGGGCGGACACCAGCGCTCCAGCCAACCTGCCTTCGTTCAGCAGAACGGCTACTTCGTTGCGGTCAACCCCAAGTATCTTCGCTACCTTTGCTATGCCTTCAGCCTGGTCGGCGATCAATCGCATCTCCTCTCAATGCCCAAGATGCTGCCATGGTTCACTCTTGTATCCTAAACCACATCGTCGATGTATTTGTGGATGGCCTCCCCCACTTGTGTTGCGGTCTGCACTCACATAGGCGGGTGGCGCGCTTCTTGACATTCCGCGACTTAATTCACCGACATCTCTAATATGGACAGGTTACGGGCCGATTGACACGGCGCCGGTCCCGGTCCGGTGTCGCACGCTTCGAAATAGATGCATGGGTCGTTCCGCGGGGGGGCCGCCGCCAGGTGTCCACGCGTGCCCTACGCCTGTGAATTGTTTAGTTAGCCGTCGCCGCGTTTAATTAGACCGCATAGCACATCGACGGCAAAGCACAGGCTCGGCGCGCATCACGGGGGAGGCGTTTCGGACGGCTACGAGGATCGCTATGATTGAAACGTCACGTTATATGTCTAACGCCGCGGCGCTCAAACGCGTCGGCATTCGCCTCCTGCCCGGTGAGCAGATGGATGCCGCCGTGGAACTGGAGGGGGGCCTGACCGACGAGTTGGAGCCCAGTCACGCGACGCTGTTGCTGACCAATCGCCGCATGATCCGCTACGCTGCCGGTGGACACCGCATCGACACGATCAGCGTGGCGCTGGAGGATGTCCAGGCCGTGGAGGTCAAACGCGGCGAGCGCAACCGTCAGTGGGTCTTCGTTGGCTTGGTCTTCATCGGCGGCGGTTTCTTATTGGGCTTGCTTTCCCTGTTCTGGTTGGCGACGACGGTCTCCTCGCTTTTGATGGCGGTCTCCCTGATCTTGATCGGCATCGTCTTCCTGCTCACCTACGCGGGCGGGATTCGCGGCGAAGTGATCGTAACGGTCGGCGCTATGCGCATAAAATGCCGAATGAAAACAAAAGCGCTGAACGACATGGTGGAGTTTCTGGAGAGATTCTACGAACTGAAACTCCACGCCTGGTCTACGAATCATACCAACGGCGTTAACGGAAACGGCTCGCCAGTCCCACACCAATAAGCGGTTCGGGATGTTCCCCAACGGCAGCAGGCCAAAATTGGCGTCGCTTCCAGCCGATGCCGATCGACAGATCCGGTATCCGGCAGCGTCCCGACGATGCCAGGGCCACATCCAGCGGGTAGACTACCCGCCTGTCCCTGCGTCGGTAGTGGTCGCAGCGCCCAAGTCAGCAATGCCGTCGATACCTGAGTCGGTGGTTGTGGCTGGGGTTGTCTCGAGGCTGGCATCAGGCATTAACCCTTCGAGCACCGTCATACCCAAACCTGGTTCTGACGAGATCACGTACTGAACCTCGAGCAGCCCGTTGCGGGTCAGCACGATTTCCCGAACGTCGTCTGCGAGCAGGAACGCGGATGCGACCTCTTCAATCGTCTCCCACTCGCCGTCGACGACCGTCTGTGCGAACACACGGAACGTGTCGAAGAACTCGTCGGCGTCCGTTTCCGTGTCCCACGCGGTTAGTGCGAACATCGCCGTAGCCCCTTCAGGGCCTCCGTAGAGGCCAAACCGGTCCCCTCCCCACCCTGCCGCTGCGGCGGCGGCTTGCGGCTCGTCTATCCCTGATGACAGGTACGACGAGAAGAACGCCTCGCCGAAGGTGTTCTGGCGAATCTCCTCCCACCCTTCGCCGAGCAAACCGCCAATGTCGGGAAGCACAACGCCGACCGGCGCTTCTTCCGCGATGTACTTCTCCGGGTGGATAATCTGCTCGGTGGAAACGGGCAGACGAACAAACGCTTCGTCCACGAGTTCGAAGTCGTTTCTTTCGAGGTACAAAGCTATCACGAACGACGGTCCCTCTACGTAGGGGAACGCGATAGCCCGCTGAATGACCAGCGGCGCGGCGCGGTACGCGGTAAAATCACTCTTTTGGGCCGCATTCTGGACCGCTGCCTGTTCTTCTTCATCGTAATGCTCTAGTTGGTACAGGAGTTGGGCCAGCGTGGCATCGCCCTCGATCAACGCGGTGAGAGCCCAGGATCTGTCTGTATTGTCTTCGATGTTGTCTCTGAGCAATCGGATGTCAAAATGGATCTGTTGCAGGCCGTGCACGTACTCGTGTGCGAACGTGAGCTCGTCCTGTTCATCGAAATCGGTCGTGTCTCCGACCACGTACAATTTCTGATCTTCGGTGTCGAAAAATCCCAGGACGACATCGCCGTAGACATCCGTCAGCAATTCGATTAGGTCCGTCCCAGCTTCCGTGATGCCCAAGAGTTCGTACAGTTTCTGTGTCACGAGAATGTCTTCGCGGTCTTCTTCCAGGTCTTCGAACAGCATCTGTTCCAGGTCTTCCGTGTTGATGATCTCGCGTTCCACTGGCCCGCTGCCCGACAGGTCGCGCACCAACGCGGCCCTGAAACCGATCGCGTCGAGCCTCCTCGAGAGCAGCTCGTCCGCCGTCGGCGTCGGGGTGGCGGTCCGCGATGGGATCGCGACTGTCGGCAGGATCACCAAGCCCGGATCGAATACAGGTGTTGGAGTCGGCGGCGCCGGCGTCGGGGTTATCGTGGGTTCCGGTGTCCGAGTGGCCTCGGGCGTGGCTGTGGGGCTGGGATCGGGCGTAGACGTCGGGGTGACGGTCGAGGTTGGAGCGAGGGTCGGTTCGGGCGTCGATGTCTGAGGGACAGGCGTCGGCTCGTCGGCGCACGCTGCCAGAAATAAGACCCCCACGATCAATGAGACTAGAACCCGCACGCCGCCCCCAAACAATTCGTCTCCCATGCCTTTGCGAATCCTGTTCGCGCCCACGACATGGGCAGTTGATGCCTAGTCAGTATCACGGCGACGCTTCGGGCTTGTCAAGCCTGCCGCGGGCGTCGGGGTGCCCCAGAAACACACATCGAACCAAGTGGCCGTATGCTAAACTTTTCTTGCGCTCACTGCCCGCGCATCCCGAAATGATCCCCCTTACTGCCCAAGTTTGAAAACGCTATTGGTGCTTGCAATGAAAATCCGCCAGCTACTGGAATCCAAACGAACACTGTCTTTCGAGTTCTTCCCGCCCGCCGACGATGCGGGCGTGAAGCGACTGTTCGACACGATCTCTGCCTTGAAGCCTTATGACCCCGATTTCGTTTCCGTAACGTACGGCGCCGGAGGATCGACTCAAGCGATGACTGTCGAGATGGCCGTCCGCGCGCAACGAGAGACGGGATTGACCGTCATGGCGCACATCACATGCGCGGCTCAGACGGCAGAGTTCGTCGACGGCGCCCTGAGTCGTTTGGCGGCGGAGGGCATTGAAAACCTGATCGCCCTGCGTGGCGACCCGCCCAAGGGCCAATCGGAGTTCACCACGGTCGAAGGCGGGTACACGCACGCCTCGGACCTGATCAGTCACGTCAAGCGCAAGTTTCAATTCGGCGTCGCCGCCGCTGGGTATCCGGAGGGGCATCCGGAATCGGTCGACCTCGACTCTGATATGAAGTACACACGGCTCAAGATAGACAACGGCGCCGAATTTCTCATCACGCAGCTCTTTTACGACAATGACGATTATTATGCGTTCGTCGACAGAGCTCAAAAAGCCGGCGTGAACGTGCCGATCATTCCAGGTTTGATGCCGATACTCAGCGCATCTCAAATCCGGCGTATCACGGGCATGTGTGGCGCGTCCATTCCCAAAGAGTTGGACGCGCTTTTGGATAAGCATGGCGATGACAACAAAGCAGTGCGTCAGATAAGCATCGAACACACGACCCGCCAGGCGTCCGATCTGTTGGACAACGGCGTCCCGGGCGTCCATTTCTACGTCCTCAACCGCCGCTTTTCGATGACTCGGATACTCGAAAACCTGCGTGAATCCGGTCACGGGTCGGCGTTTTCATAGCCTCCCGACTTGCTTGACACTGCCTCGCTGCCCGCTATAACATGAGGTAGTAAGTGGGGCGTCGCCGAGACGCCTCAAAGTTTGTCTTTGAGGAAGGTAAGTAGCGTGGACAACTTATACGTAGTTGCGCCGCTCGCCATCCTTGGTGGCCTGGTAATAGGGGTAATAGCCGGCTTTTGGGGCCGGCGTGTGGTAAGTGCAAAGCACGTAGGAGAGGCCGAGTCCGAGTCCAAGCGGCTCGTGGATGCGGCAAGAGAAGAAAGCCGGGAGCTCATCGTCGAGGCCCGGGAGGAGTCCCTCACCCTCAGATCGGAGGGTGAGACGGAGATCCGCGAACGTAGAGCGGAACTCAATCGGAGCGAGAGCAGGCTCTCAAACCGCGAGGAAAACCTGGACCGACGTTCCGGCAACATGGAGAAGCGGGAACGATCGCTCGGCCAGAAGGAAAGCCAAGCGGAGGAGACGCAGGAAGAGCTGGAGGCCCTTAAAATCGAGGCGACGGCCAAAGTCGAAGAGGCCGCTGAACTCTCGATGGACGAGGCCAAAGACATCCTGATGCGTCGAGCCGAGGACGAAATCCAACACGAGATTTCGCTCCGATATCGAGACATGGAGCAAGAGGCTGAAGAGCGGGCCCAAGAGATGAGCGCCCGCGTGATAGCTACGTCAATTCAGCGGATGGCCGCTGACGTCGTCTCAGAAATCACACTTACCACAGTGCCCCTACCCTCCGACGACATGAAAGGTCGTCTGATCGGCCGCGAAGGGCGGAACATACGAGCGATCGAGAAGAACACGGGCGTTGACCTGATTATCGACGACACACCGGAAGCGGTGACGCTGTCGTGCTTCGATCCTGTGCGCCGCGAGGTTGCCAGGGTGGCAGTGACGAAACTGATCGCGGACGGGCGCATTCACCCGGCGCGAATCGAAGAGATGGTCAAACGATCCGAAAAGGAAGTCGAAGACTCAATCTGGAAGAGCGGACAAGAGGCGGTTTTCGACGCCGGAGTCCGCGGTCTGAACCCCGAAGTGGTCAAGCTGCTGGGGCGGCTGAAGTACCGATACAGCTTCGGCGAGAATGTGCTTCAACATTCCCTGGAGGTCTGCCACATCGCGGGCATGATCGCCTCGGAGATCGGAGCCAACGTCAAGCTTGCCAAGGCGGGCGGACTGCTGCATGACCTGGGCAAAGCCCTCACCCACGAAGTCGAGGGACCGCATGCGGAAATCGGCGCCGAGGTGGCGGGCCGGCACAACGTCGCGTCGAACGTGTGCGCTTGCATAGCAGAGCACCACGACGACGTGATGACCAGCACCGAAGGCTTCATCGTGGCGGCAGCCGACGCAATAAGCGCGGCACGCCCCGGAGCCCGAAAAGACACGGTTGAGAACTACATGAAGCGCCTCGAGGCGCTCGAACAGGTGGCGCGAGATTTCGACGGCGTGGAGCGGTGCTTCGCCATCCAGGCCGGCCGCGAGGTCCGGGTGATGGTGCAGCCCGAAGCAATCGACGATGCCTCTGCCTCCAAAATGGCTCGTGACATCGTCAAGAAGATCGAGGCTAACCTGCAGTATCCAGGACAGATAAAAGTCATGGTCATCCGAGAGAGTCGATCGGTGGAATACGCTCGCTGATGACTGTGCCAAGGGCGACCTGACATGAATGCCGCCCTCCCGCCACTACCGCTCCATCCCGACCATAGGATGACCGGCAATCGGCCGCAAGCGGTATGGTAGGAGAGGCGGCATCTCTGTTCCGGACGCCGGGCTAGCAACGGCATGTCGCCGACCGAAGTTGGCGATGGAACCGAATGCGTTTCGCCGCGGGCGCGGACGACGCCGTGCCGGCAACGATGTCTGTCATGCACGAGCCCGCCTCTAACAACACGCCAATTCATACTAACGACGCCTAACGCGTAGAAAGAACGAATCATAACCAATATGTTCGAAGTCGATCTTCATCTGCATACGACGTTCTCCGACGGCAGGCTGACGCCAACAGAACTCGTCGACCTGTGCGCATCCAGGGGCCTCAAACACATCGCCATTAGCGACCACGACTCCACGGAAGGGTTGTCCGAAGCGATGGAAGCCGCGAAATCGCACCCAGATCTCACGATCATTCCAGCCATCGAGCTGAGCACGGACATCCCCGGGTCTGAGATTCACATGCTGGGCTACTTCATCGATCCCACGGATCCAGATTTGCAAGCGACGCTCACACGGTTCCGCGACGGCCGCTTCAACCGCGGGAGGTTGATGGTGGACCGCCTACGGGAGGCCGGGATCGAAGTTTCCTGGGAACGAGTACAGGAGCTTTCAGACGGAGGAGCCATAGGCCGTCCTCACGTCGCGCAGGCGATGGTGGAGGCGGGTTACATACAGTATCCGAAAGAGGCGTTCGACCGTTATATAGGCAGAGACGGCGTAGCCTATGTCGAGCGGCCCAAGCTGACGCCGGAAGGCGCGGTCGAGATGATTGTCAAAAACGGCGCGTTGCCCGTCATGGCTCATCCGACCTATTCGGAGGTAAAGTCATCCCGTGGAGCGGTCAAGAACCTTCGCGACACCCTCACCGAGCTCAAGGCTGAAGGTCTGGTCGGCATGGAGGTCTTCTACGGCGACTACACTGAGGAGCAAGTGATCTACCTGAAAGGCTTGGCAGACGACTTTGACCTCGTGCCCTGCGGCGGCAGCGACTATCACGCCTCCGGCAACCCCGGCGAACCGGAGCCCGGCCGTGTGGGCCCGCCAGTATCGACCGTTGAGAGGCTGGTCGGCTTGAATCGAGATGTGGCAAGTCGGGCGCATTGACGCTCATAACCCCATACGAAGCGAACCGTCCACGTGCAGGGCGCGTTGATTATCGGGACTGCTCCGGCCTGAACCGTCGGCACGTTCCCCGGACGTCGAGTGACAACGCCTTTGATTGAACCAATAGTGTTGATCGCAGGGTCGTTCCTCCTAGGGTCGACGCCCTCGGCTTATCTTGTCACACGCTACCTGACAGGCACGGACATCCGCAGACACGGCTCGGGGAACGCGGGCGCGACCAATGTCATGGAACTAGTTGGCATGCCGGTCGGCATAGCCCTTGGCACGTTCGACAGCATCGGCAAAGGCACCCTGCCCATCGTGATCGCAAAGCTCATGGACCAACCCTTGAGTGTGCAAGCGGCGGTCGCCCTGGTGGCGGTGGTTGGCCACAACTGGTCGCCGTTCATGAAGTTTACCGGCGGCCGAGGCGTTGCCACGACGATTGGAGTGGTCTTAGGATTCGCGCTGTGGCAAGAGGCGCTGATCTTGGGCGTCGCCATCGGCATAATCGGCAGATTGCTCTACAGGGACACCGGCCTCTGGACGCTGGTTGCCATGGTGGCTCTGCCAATCCTGACGTTCGCATTCGATCGACCGATGGAGATCGTTGCAATGGCCGTAAGCATCGGCGTCATCCTGATGGCCAAACGTTTGATCGCGAATTGGGAACCGCCGTTGGCCGGCCATCCACTGCCGCAAGCGCTGACGTATCGTTTACTATGGGACCGAGACGTTCCGCACAGGACAAGTTGGACCCGCCGAGCGCCTGGGGGATGATTGACGCCACAGCGCCGGTCAGAATCCGAAAGTTCATCCGGTTCCGTCGATCTACGCCTACAGAATCAACCATGCGGCCGGCCAGCATCGCCTGAGCCGTCCGAGGATCGCAAGGAATGGCCAACAACAACGAAACTTATTGCGTCCGGCACCCCACCACGGCGACGAATCTCTCCTGTGGCAGATGCGGGGAGATGATATGCCCCCGGTGTCTGGTCCATGCTCCGGTGGGTTTGCGGTGCCCTGACTGCGCTAAAGTCAAGCCAGTGCCCACCTACGACGTCTCGGGAGTCTATCTGGCCAGAGCCATCGGCGTTGGCGTCGCGCTCGCCATTGTGGGCGGAGCCGTCGTTGTTTTCCTCACGTACCTGTTTTTGAGCGCGCTCGTCTATATGGCTCTCATTGTCCTTTTGGGCTACGTGACCGGCGAAGCCATTAGTTTCGCGACTAATCGAAAACGCGGGGGCAGACTCAAGATCATTGCGGGCGGCACGATGTTCGTCGCGATCACGGTTGCGACCCTGTTCACCGGCGTCACTTACTCCACACTGCCCCTTCTGGCGTCGGGCGTGGGCTTCTACATGTCGGTGAGTCGCTTCTAACCGGTAGGCGACACAACTCGATTGAATTCGCGAAATGCGACAAATCGCATTTCAGGCACAATATCCGTCCAGGTTTTGCTACGCTATCGCAGGCGCCTCGCTGCCTGTCGCCAACCCCGGTCCCATTCAGTTGGGTTTCGTGACTCGATCAGAGCATTCCGAGCCTTTCGCCATTTCAACCGCAACCATGCAACTTGGATATTTACGGGGAACGCGAGGAGTTCTTGTGCCCGTTAACGGCATGTCCCACCGTCTCCCGCGTTACAGTCGCCGGCGAGTACCGCATTGACACTCTTCGTGGCGACTTGTAACATCCCGTACGGGATGGCTTATCCCTTAAAGGAGACTGATGGACGCACTGGATGCCCGGATAATATCCATCCTTCAACGTGATGGAAGAGCAACCAATGCCGGAATCGCCAGAGCGGCTAGCGTTAGCGAAGGCACCGTGCGACGACGCCTCAGGCACTTGATCGACGACAAGCTCATCAAGGTGGTCGCCGTCATCGACGCCAAACGTGTGGGCTACCTAGCCGAAGCCCTCATCGGAATCCAGGCCGAACCGCACATGATCGACGAGGTCGCGGATGCGATAACCCAATTGGACGAGGTGTCTTGGGTTGTCGTGACCACGGGGGCATACGACATCTTCGCGTGGGTGTCGGTTCCCACATCCGACGATCTGGGGGTCTTTCTGAGTGGGCGGCTGGGCATGATATCCGGCATCAGCCGAAGCGAAGCATTCGTGAATTTGGCGATCAAGAAAACCTCGTTCGGGCTGTCACGGTAGCGCGCTGATCGCGTCACATCCCCACACCGACAAACGTCGGGACACACAGCACCGCTGAAAGCCATCGAACTCAGGGCTTGTGAAGAATTTGCGGATTGGTGAGTTTGGCATAATGACCGCCACCAATGCAGGGCCCTACCCAATATCTTCGGCGGGTGTTGTTTTGTCCCACCCGCCCACCCGAGAGGTAACCCTGGGGACACTCCAGACCTTGGCGTGGGCTTCGCCCCCTGCACCCCTGTATTGTTGCGCTACGAGATGCGGTTGGGGAGTCCAGAGGGGTATCCCCTCTGGCAAGGGGAATGGGGGATGTGCCCCCAACACCAAAACCTATGCGGGCGGGAGGGCGGGAACGACGCCAGTTACACCTCGGGAAGGTGTCGATATCGCCGGCATCCAAGAACTCACAGACTCTCAGCCCAGAGATCCCCTCCGACTGACTGAACCCACCCCAACGCCGACGACGCCCATGCCAGTCGCCTTCGTTGCAAGGCGCTTGCCATCCCATCTATCATGTAGCCAATCTTTTGGACCGCGTATTCACGCGTGTCGCGGGCAATAACATCGGAGGACTCAGGGCATTGTTGAAGACCATTAGCTGCGGAGATTTAGGGCCGGACCAGGTCGGCGAAACGGTCACGCTCGCGGGATGGGTGCACCGTCGAAGGAACCACGGCGCCCTGATCTTCATCGACTTGAGAGACCGCCAGGGCGTCGCCCAAGTGGTCTTCAATCCGGAAACGGCCCCCCAGGCACACGAAACAGCCGGTCTGTTCCGGGGCGAATGGGTCGTTCAGATACAGGGGCGTGTCGAACTCAGGCCGGAAGGCACGGAAAACCCAAACATCCCAACCGGGGCGATTGAGGTCGTGGCCACGGGCGCCTCGGTGTTGAACGAGTCACGCACACCGCCATTTTATGTCAACGAAGAGTCCGAGGTGGACGAGCCTGTCAGACTCCAGTACCGGTACGTCGATCTGAGACGCGCCACCATGCGTGACACGCTCATCCTGCGGCACCGAGTAGTCAAGTTCATCCGCGACTTTCTCGACGAACGCGGCTTCCTCGAGATCGAAACGCCGATCCTGATCAAGAGCACTCCGGAGGGAGCTCGGGACTACCTGGTGCCCAGCCGCCTGTATCCAGGCCTATTCTACGCCTTGCCTCAGTCGCCCCAGCAACTCAAACAGCTCCTGATGGTTTCCGGTGTCGAAAAGTACTTCCAGATCGCCCGATGTTTCCGAGACGAGGACCCGCGCGGCGATCGGCAACCGGAGCACACGCAGCTAGATCTGGAGATGAGCTTCGTCGAAGAAGACGACGTGTTGGCCTTGTTCGAAGAGCTGTACTCGGACCTCGTCGAAGCGGTCATGCCGAACAAGCGTGTCGCCAAGCCGTTCCCGCGAATGACGTACGAAGAGTCGATGCGGCGTTTCGCGACGGACAAGCCGGATTTGAGGTTCGGCCTGGAGATGGCGGACCTCAGCGATTTGGCCGGTCAAACCGAGTTCCGCGTCTTCCAGGGCGCCGTGAGCGGCGGAGGCATCATCAAGGGCTTCTCCGCGCCGGGATGCGCCTCGTACACGCGCCGCCAGGTGGATGAGTTGATCGATTTCGCGAAGTCACGCGGCGCGATGGGCCTCATCACGATCTCGTTGAACGGCGAGCCCGGTCCGATCAGCGACCTGACGATGGAGCAGGTCCGCTCCGCGGCGGCGCGATTTTTGACTTTGGAGCAGATCCAGGAGATCGCCAACAGCACTGGCGCCGGTGTCGGCGACATGATCTTGATCGTGGCCGGTCCCGCGAAGTCCACCAACGTCGCGTTGAGCGCTCTTCGCAACGAGATGGGCGCCAGGCTCGAGTTGACGGATCCGGACGAGCTGTCGCTGGCCTTCGTGGTCGATTTCCCGCTGTTCGAGTACAACGACGACGAAGAGCGATGGGACGCCATGCACCACGCGTTCACGTCGCCCAAAGAGGGTTACCATCAGTACATCGAAAGCGACCCCGGCCGGGTGATCGCCCATTGCTACGATCTGGTCGGCAACGGGGTCGAATTGGGCAGCGGCAGCATCAGGATTCATGATCGGGCGCTGCAGGAGCGAGTCTTCAAGGTTTTGGGCTACACCGCCGACGATGTGCAGGAGCGCTTCGGCCAACTCCTCACGGCATTCGAGTACGGCGCGCCGCCGCACGGCGGCATGGCGCCGGGCATCGACCGACTCATGATGGTGCTCACGGACCGAGACAACATCCGTGACGTGATCGCGTTCCCCAAGACCCAGAGCGCGGTCGATCCGCTGTTCGGCGCGCCGGGCCCGGTCGAGCAATCGCAGCTCGACGAATTGCACCTAGCGGTCGTGGGCGTTGAGGATGCGGACGCGGGGGAATCGGCCAGCGGGTAGCTGTCAGCGCCTAGCGGAACGGGCCGTCTCTGGCGTCCAGGAACATTTGCAGGCCGAATTCTTGGCGGATCTCGTTGAGCGCTTCTTTTTCGGGGACGTCGGGGGCCATCTGCTCGATCATCCGCAGCATCAGGTGATGTTCGAACGCGTCGGCGAATCCCATCTTGTCGTAGACGCCCTTGATGCTCCGTTTCATCATCTGAGTCGCGTAGGCCGGAACGTCGGCGATTCGGGACGCGGCCGCCATCGCCTCGTCCATGAGCGTCTCGGCCGGGACTACGCGGTTGACCATGTTCCACTTTTCAGCCGTGAGGGAGTCGATCGTGTCGCCGGTGTAGTAGAGCCAGTTAAGGTGTCTAAGCGGAATCATGAACGGCAACAACACCGCGGGCGATGGGGCGACGTGTCTGATCTCCGGTTCTCCGAACGTGGCGTTTTCCGAGGCGATCACGATGTCCGCGGTCATGGCGAGAACGTTTCCGGCTGCCAGCGCGTGCCCGTTGACGGCGCTGATGGTGGGCTGACGCAAGTTCCAGAGTTTCATGATGGCTCGCGGAGCTTTGTGCGTGGCATCCCAGTTCGCGGTCGCCGGGTTGTCTTCGCCGTGATCGGTCGTCGGCGTCAGGTCGAACCCCGCGGAGAACGCCCGCCCGGCCCCGGTTACGATCAACACGTTGACGTCCTGGTCGTCTTGGACGTCGTCCAATGCCGCCGCGAACTCATCTAGGAGCAGTGCATTCAGGGCATTCATCTTTTCAGGGCGATCAAGTGTCAAAACGGCGACTCGGTCATGCTTATCGAGCTTGATTGTCGTGTACTGCATCTCGTCTCTTCCATGCGCCCGAATCGCTGCCAGCGGGCAGAGGTCGGGCGCCGATTGCTGACCGGGCTGACTCCATTGTGGCGGCTAAGGGCGTATGATATCATTGTGACCGATTTCGCAGACCCACGAGGTATGCCCTTTTGCCCTCACTGAGCGACGATAACAGAACGCGGCTTCTTAAGGCCATCACCGATCAGCGTAGGCCCACTGTCACTGTCCTCTCGTCGTTGCTGGCCGCTCAGGACGAACTCGGTTATCTCCCTGACGAAGCCATCAACGAGGTGGCAATGCTGATGGACACAACCATCAACGAAGTCTGGGGAGTGGCTTCCTTCTACACCAACTTCAGATTTACGCCGCCCGGAAAGCATGCGGTCGAGGTCTGTTGGGGCCCGACGTGTCACCTTCAGGGCGCCGCGTGGATCCTCCAGCGCGTGCTGGGTCAGTTGGGCCTGGAGGGCGAAGGCGAAACCGCTTCCGGCGACGTTTCTTTCAAATTCAACACCTGTCTGGGCGCTTGCTCGCAAGCGCCTGTCATGAGCGTCGATCATCATCTGACAGGCAGGCTCTCCCCTGATTCCGCCGCCGATAAGATTCAGGAGCTTCTACAACCGAGCTGATCACAACGTCTCATGGCTGCGTCGAGGGAACTTCGAAAGCCCTCGTCGACAGTCCGGGAAAACATTTGGGTAAGGTGAGGTCCCGGATTTCACCGCAACCGCTAAAACCAAACCTTCCGTTCCGGCAAGAACCGAACGCCCAGAGGCAGGATGCCAACCTACCAAGAGATCAAGAAGACCGCTGACGACAGATGGCAGCGGCTAACGTCAGGTGAACGTCCCTGGATAAGGGTCGGAACCGCGCTGTGCGGACACGCGGCGGGCGCCTACCAGGTCATCGACGCCCTCAACACCGAGCTGCGCAACCGCGACATTCATGCGATCGTCGACGAGGTCGGCTGCTTAGGTTTGTGCTACGCCGAACCCCTGATCGACATCCAAAAGCCAGGCGACTCCAGGCTGTTCTTCAACAACGTCTCACCGGACGACGTGCCACAGATCATCGAGTCCTATCTCGTGGACGATGTCGTTCCCACCGACCGAGCAATGGCATACCTCGGTGAAACGCCGATCGAGGGTGTTCCCGACCTGAATGACTCGCCGCGGATGCTGCCTCAGCTACGGATCGCGCTGCGCAACGCGGGGCACACTGCCCCGGGCGACATCTACCAGTACATCGCCCAAGGCGGTTACGCCGCAATCGACAAAGCGATCAGGGAGATGCAACCGGACGAGGTCATCAAAGAGGTCACGGACTCAGGACTCCGAGGCCGAGGCGGCGCCGCATTCCCGGCCGGGGTCAAGTGGAGTTTCATGGTTCGGGCGCCCGGGCCGCCAAAGTACATCCTCGCCAACTGCGAAGAGGGCGACCCCGGAGCGTACAACGACAAAGGGATCCTGGAAAGCGACCCCCATACGCTTCTCGAAGGCCTGCTCATCGCCGGATTCGCCGCGGGGGCGTCCAACGGCATCGTATTCATCCGACACGGCCACGACGGTCCCATCGACCGCACGGAGAAGGCCATCGAGCAGGCATACGAGCTTGGCTTGATCGGCAAGAACATCCTCGGGTCTGAGTTCAGCTTCGAAATCGAAGTGGCCCTCACCGGCGAGTCCTACGTAGCCGGCGAAGAGACGGCGCTCATGGAAGCCATCGAAGGGCATCGCTCCCAGCCTCGATTCCGTCCCCCTTTCCCCGCGGCGTTCGGAGTCTGGGGCAAGCCGTCCACCATTAACAACGTGAAGACCCTGTCCTATGCTCCAGAGATAATCAACAAAGGGGCCGAGTGGTTTTCGTCCATCGGCGTCAACCGAAGCACCGGCACCGCCATTCTCTGCCTGAGCGGAGACATCACTTACCCCGGATTGTACGAAGTTCCGCTGGGCCTGACCTTGGACGAGGTCGTCAACGACCTCGGAGGGGGCGTGCCCAACGGGAAAAGCCTCAAGCTGCTGCAGACCGGCGGTCCTCTGGGCGGCGTGCTGTCCGAGGAGAGCATGTCGGTTCACCTGGATTTCGACGAGATGAGGGCCGCGGGAGCGATCCTCGGGTCCGGCGGGATCATCGTCGGAAACGAAGACGTCTGCGCCGTCGACTTGACCCGAATCTTGGTGACTTTCTGCCAGTATGAATCCTGCGGGAAGTGCTTCCCGTGCAGGCTCGGAATGGAGCACATGCTGGAGATCACGGAGCGAATCGCCCGCTGCGACAGCCGGCCAGGCGACATGGAGTTGCTGCGCAGCGTCGGGGCCACCGTGGAGTCCGGGTCCCTGTGCGGCCATGGCCAACTGGGATTCGGACCGATCAGGTCGGCGATCACCCACTTCGAAGCAGATTTCACGGCCCATATCGAAGAAGGCAGGTGCCCCACCGGAAGCTGCCTCGGGCCAAAGCTGGCGCCGGTGAACACGAGGCCCTACGCCGCCGATTTCACACCTGGAGACAACAATGGCAGATGAGATCACGCTGAAGATTGACGGCCAAGAGGTCAAGACTCAGCCTGGCAAGATGATCATTCAGGCAGCGATGGATGCCGGAATGTACATTCCCTACCTCTGCTACTACCCTGGAATGAAGCCCTACGGCGCCTGCCGGATGTGCGTCGTGGAAATCGAGGGCGGGCCTCCGGGGATGCCCGCGTCGTGCACGACTCCAGCCGCCGACGGCATGGAAGTGACGACCCATTCTCCGAAAGTCGACGGCTTGAGAGAGGGCGTCATGGACCTGCTCCTCTCCGAGCACCCCCACGGTTGTCTGAACTGTCACCGCATCGATCTCTGCGGCCCTTCCGATGTTTGCCTCCGCCACGTCTCCGTCAAAGACCGGTGCGTCACGTGCCCGAAGAACGAGCGCTGCGAGCTCAAAGACACGGTGCGCTATCTTCAGATGGAGATGGACACGCCGCTAACGTACAACAACAGACACCTCCCACTCAAAGTCAAAGACCCGTATTGGGACATGGACATGAACCTTTGCATCGTCTGCGTGCGGTGCGTACGGGTGTGCAGCGAAATGCGAGGCGACACTGCCCTAACGCTGCAGGAGAGGTCCGGGCGCAGCCTGATCGGAACCTCCCAGGGAACCTCGCTGTTGGAGTCCGGCTGCGAGTTCTGCGGCGCCTGCATCGACGTGTGCCCGACGGGCGCGCTGGTCGAGCGCGACAACAAGTGGGAAAAGGCCGCCACTCGACACACGACGACTTGCCCTCACTGCCCAGTTGGCTGTCAGATGACGCTGGAAGTCGACGGCAAGAACCGACTCATCCGGTCGACACCGGACCGACATGCTGCGGCCAACCAGGGACAGGGCTGTTTCAAGGGCAAATTCGGCCTGGACTTCGTGAACCGCGACGACCGGTTGAAGACGCCAATGATTCGCCGCGACGGCCAACTTCAGGAGGCCTCGTGGCCGGAAGCCCTGGACCTGATCGCGGAACGGCTGTCGCCGTTCAAGAACGGCGGCTACGCCTTTCTCGCATCGCCGAGGGGCACCAACGAGGACAGCTACATCGCCCAGAAATTCGCACGAACCGTGATGGATTCCAACAACGTCGACGTCTCGTCCAACACGCGCCCTGAGCTGGTTCGCCCACTCCAAGAGCAACTCGGCCACCCGGCCGCAACCAACTCGATATGGGAGTTGGAAGACGCCGCCCGCTTCCTCGTCGTGTCGTCGAATATGACCGAAGAGCAAAACGTCGCTGCGGTCCCGGTCAAGAAAGCAGTCAACCAAGGGACGGCCAAGTTGATTGTCATCGACCAACGAGAAACCGAGCTCGCACGGCACGCCGCAGTCTGGCTCAAGCCGAAACCCGGCAGCGAACCGACGCTGATCGGCGGAATCATCCGGGTGATCTTGGACGAGTCGCTGGACGACCACGACTTCATGGCTGATTCGTGCGACAACACCAGCGGATTCCGCAACTCGATCTGGGGATTCGATCTCATACAGGTGGAACGCGTCACCGGAGTGCCTCAGGCCGAGATCCAAAGCGCAGCCAGGGAGTTCGCGGCGGGCAAGCCCGCGGCCATTCTCTACGCTCTTGAGACTCTACCCAAAGAGGAGCGCGAAGAGTGCGTCCGATCTCTGATCAACCTGGCGCTGGTGACGGGCAATCTGGGCCGGCCTTCGTCCGGACTCGTTCCGCTGACCACGGGCGCCAACGACCAAGGCTCATTGGACGTTGGTTGTGCGCCCGACATGCTGCCCGGCCATCAGCCAGTGTCTTCCGACGCCGCCCGGTACGCCGTGGGCGAAGCGTGGAACGCGACGTTGCCGTCAGAACCGGGCATCGGCGCGGTGGGACTTGCCGCGGCGATCCGAAGCGGCGAAGTGGAAGCGGTCCAGGTCGTCGGGAACAACCCCGATTTTTCCAACGGAGTGCTGGACCGTCTGGGCGAGGCGATGCGCGGACTGGATTTCCTCGTCGTCCACGACGCGTTCGCCAGTGAACTGACCGAAATTGCCGATGTCGTCCTGCCGTCGATGACCTTCGCCGAACGGCGCGGAACGTACACGAATTTGGAGCGCCGCGTACAACTGCTCAGGCCGGCGCTGGGAGCCAGGGGCGACGAAGAAGCCGATTGGCGCATCCTCTGCCAGGTTGCTGCACGCATGGGGGCCGACGGGTTCGACTTCCAAGACGAGGACCAAATATTCGACGAAATCAACAGCCTCGTCTCCGTCTACGGCGGGATGTCCTACGACCGACTGCAACAGGGCGGCCTTCAGTGGCCCTGCCTGGCAGCCGACACGGCGGACACGCCGCACCTCTACGCCGAGAGTCTGGCGTCGAGGAAAGCAACACTTGTAGACATGACTTTGTCCGAGCCGACGGAACACGACAATGCCGAGTATCCGCTGTTGCTGGCCCACGGGAGGGTCTTAAACCAGTCTGAAGTTGAAATGGAAATCATCGAGAAGGGCCGGATGAACACCGTGAGCCGTCAAGAGACGATCCAGTTTCATCCTGCCGACGCATCGGCGCTGGGCATTTCCGTGGGCGACCAAGTAGCGATCGAGACAGCCCACGAAGCTTTCTCGGGCATCGCTGCGGTCACGGGAACGCAATCTGGGATAGTCAACCTGACAACGCTGTTCGGCCAGCTCATATACGAACTGGAGCACAGCGGCGATCCCGACCCGATGTTGAACGCTCCCAAGCTGCCGCTTGCGCCTGCCCGAATCGTCAAGGCGGCTGCCGGCGACTGATCCGGGCTTGCCCCATTGCGATCTCGCCCCGACTTGGCTCGGGTTCTCTTGATCGCGCACAGCATCCGACTGATGTGTAGTTTCGTCATGCGTGGTCCACAATATGTGAAAGGCGTGTGACGAAATCTTGACGCAACGAAAATTGAGAGGCGCCGCCCTTGTATGGACGGGATGCGCCTGGCATCATTATACGAGTCACCGCCTAGGAGGTATGTTTGACAACCGAACCGAGACCGGCACGGCCGATCCTGGCCAACACGACCGTGCTGAAACGACTGGAGATCTCCTCCGACCTTTGGCTGATGTGGGTTGCCAAGCCCGAGGGATACGACTTCAAAGCCGGCCAGTACTGCACCCTGGGCGTCGACGGAATCGAACGAGCGTACTCGATTGTTTCGGCCCCATTCGAAGACACACTAGAGCTGTTCATTGAATTAGTGCCTCCCCCGGACGGAAACTTGACCCCGTTGCTTCACCGTCTGAAGACCGGCGACAAAATCAGCATCCGCCCTCGCGCCAAAGGCATCTTCACTTTCGACCCCACTCAGCCGGTGCAGGTGTTCGTCGCCACGGTGACCGGCGTCGTGCCGTACGTCAGCATCCTGCGACAGTACCTGTACGACGGAACCCGAGGGCACCGTTTCTACTTGCTCTTCGGAGCCAATTACACGGACGAATTGGGCTACGACGACGAACTCAGACGAATCGCGGCCGCGTTCCCGGACCTCCTCACTTTCGTCCCGACCATCTCGAGGCCCAACGAGGGGCGAAACGCCCACTGGCAAGGCGAAACCGGCCGCGTCAACACCATCGTCGAGAAGTATCTCACCCAATGGAACCTGGCGCCCGAGGACACGCTCGTTTACGCCTGCGGCAATCCGAGCATGATCGAGGACGTCAAAGAACGGGTGATGCCTCGCGGGTTCGATGTCCACGAAGAGCGCTTCTGGAAGGACGACTGAGCCGGACGGCAGTCATCCGAGTATATTCAGGGCCCGTCCAGCACGGGCCCTTTTCATTTCTCGGGGCGCCCGATCGTCTGCGACCGCTTCCGACTGAGTTCATGCGTCGCCCACGGCGCGTAACATGGTATCATCGGGAACCACCGAGGCCCGACCACATGACCACTCCCGGCCGAAGACAGTATCTCCGAATCAAGCAACAACACGAGGATGCAATCCTCCTGTTTCGCATGGGCGATTTCTACGAGACCTTCGACGAGGACGCCCGCAAGCTGTCCCGCGAGTTGGAGATCGCGCTTACGTCTCGCAACATGGGGCCAGGTAAACGCATACCGCTGGCCGGCATCCCTCACCACGCACTGGATTCCGCCTTAGCCCGCCTGATGAAGAAGGGCCACAAGGTGGCTATCTGCGAACAGGTCAGCGATCCCGCCGCGTCCAAGGGTCTGGTCGATCGCGAGGTGGTTCGAGTCGTGACGCCAGGGACGGTGGTCGAGGACGCCCTGCTGGAGACCAAGGCCAACAACTACCTGGTGTCGGTTGTCGTCGACGGGGACAGCGTCGGCATCGCATATGTCGACATAACCACCAGCGAGTTCGCCACCAGTCAATTCGAGATCAAGCACTTGCAGGTGGAACTAGCGAGATTGAACCCCGCCGAGCTCCTAATATCCGACGATCTTGAACTCCCAATGTCAGAGTCGACGTCCACCGTGACGCGAGTCGAGTCCGAGGTGTTCAACATCGACTGGACTCAGGAGACTTTGCTGGACCACTTCGGGGTAGCGTCCCTGGAAGCGTACGGATGCGAAAACCTGCCGCTGGCGATCCGAGCGTCGGGCGCCGTGCTCGAATACGTGCGGAGGACTCAGAAGGGCGCGCTGGGCATGATCACGTCCCTGCACACCTATTCGACGGCCTCGTACATGGTGTTGGACCCGCAAACGCGGCGCAACCTTGAGCTGTTCGAGGGCGGCCGATGGGCGTCGAGACAGGCGTCGCTGTACACGGTGCTGGACAGGACTGAAACCGCCATGGGAGGCCGGCTGCTTCGAAGATGGGTTGGGCAGCCTTTGCTGGCTCTGGCGGGCCTGGAAGAGCGTCAGGAGGCCGTGGCGTGGCACCATCGAAGCTCGCTGCGGCGCGAGCGGGTTCTGGCGCTGCTGGAGCCGGTGGCTGACATGGAGCGCCTGCTAAGCCGGGTGCGCAGCTTGAACGCGTCTCCGCGCGACCTCGTGTCGTTGGCGGCCAGCCTGTCCACTGCTCCCTACCTCAAGGAGCTCCTCAACGAGGACGAGGACGCGGGCCAGGTCAAGATGCTGACCGACGGGATACGCGATCACGAAGAGACCGTCCAGTTGGTGAACAGCGCCATCGAGGACGACCCTCCTCTTGCAGTGGGCGACGGGAAGACGATCAAGAGCGGCTTCTCACTCGATCTCGACCAGATACGAGAGTCATCGTCTTCCGCACAACAGTACATCGCTCAGCTCCAGCAACGTGAGCGAGACCGCACGGGAATCAAGTCGCTCAAAGTCGGGTACAACCGGGTCTTCGGCTACTACATCGAGGTTAGCAACTCGAACGTCGGAGCGGTGCCTGACGACTACGTCCGACGGCAGACCCTGGTGGGAGGCGAGAGGTACATCACGCCCGAGATGAAGGAGTACGAGTCCCAGATACTGAGCGCACAAGAGCGCATCAGCGAACTGGAACGGTCGGTCTATCGCGGCGTGTGTCAGCAAGTGGCGGACCAGGCGTCCGCGATACTGTCCACGGCCCACGCGCTGGCTCAGACAGATGTGTTCTGCTCCCTGGCTGAAGTGGCGTCGCGGCACGGATACGTCCGTCCCATCCTGAACGAGGGCGACGTCATCGACGTCAGGCAAGGGCGACACCCGGTGGTCGAGCAGATGCTGGACCCGGGTGGTTTCGTTCCCAACGACACGCTGTTGTCGAACACGGATGCGCAGCTCGCGTTGATTTCGGGCCCGAACATGGCGGGGAAATCGACCTACATCCGACAGGTTGCCGTGGCCGTTCTCATGGCCCAGATCGGCAGTTTCGTGCCCGCGGAATCCGCCACCATCGGCCTCGTGGATCGCATATTCAGTCGCGTGGGGCTTCAGGACGACCTCGCGGTGGGCCAGTCGACGTTCATGGTCGAGATGGTCGAGACCGCGGCTATCCTGAACCACGCGACCCGTCGCTCGTTGATCATTCTGGACGAGATCGGCAGGGGAACCAGCACCTACGACGGGCTCGCGATCGCCAAGGCTGTCGCCGAGTACATCCACAATCACCCTCGGTTGGGCTGCAAGACCCTGTTCGCGACCCACTACCACGAGCTCACCCAACTCTCCGAAGTGCTGCCCAGGATCCGGAACTTCAACGTCGCGGTGTCCGAGGACGGTGGGAACATCGTGTTCCTTCGGCGCATCGTCCCGGGGGGCGCCGACAAGAGCTACGGCGTCCACGTGGCGCAGCTCGCGGGCTTGCCGGGCAGTGTCGTGAACAGGGCGTGGGAGGTTCTCAGGGAGCTCGAAACGGATACGGCTGAGACGCCGCCAGTGGGACGGCGCGGAAGGAAGGGCCGCCCGCCGCCCGCGCAACTTCCGCTGCTGACGATGAACTCGACAGCAGTCGAGAAGCTTCTTGGATTGGACGTGACGTCCATGACCCCTCTGGAAGCGATAACGAAGCTCTACGAGCTGCAGGAGGACGCCAGAGAGGGCGTGTGAGCGTGTACGTGTGTCGGCGTTCATGCGATTCTGTCGTTAGCTGAGCGTCAAGGGAAGATGTCAGTCATGAGAGGACTGACGTCAACGACTGAATCGCTTCACACTGATTGCGAGGATACCCCCTTGGCGACAACACGCGGCTGAACATATGCGAACGTCGCAAAGCTCAGGAGCGCACTCTAGCCACCGCCTTTACGCCCAAACCCACTAGCGTTAATCCCAGAACGGCCGTCATCGCGAGCATCAAATTCGGCAGTGAAATGTCGCCAACGTCCGGCGCCTGCATGGGAAGAATCGTGACGGTCGCGAGAACTCCAGCCTGGTCGCTGACGACCAGTGTGTCTCCGTCCACCGAGGCAACTTTAATCTCACGCTGGTACTCTCCAGGGGGAACACATGAAAAACAGCGGGGAACAGCTAAGCAGACGTTCAACACGGGAGCCTGACAGTATGTTCAAACCCGACCTTCATCGCCTGGCCGTATCTTGCGCAGTCGTTGACGAGGGTTCACTTTCCCTGGCCAGCAAGAGGCTCTTCGTGAGCCAGCCGGCCATCTCGGCCCACATAAAGTCGCTCGAAGAGCAGCTTGGCCTGACCTTATTCCATCGGGTAGGTCGCCGTTCGGTGGTTGGCAAAGCCGGCGAGGTCTTGTATCAGAAGGCTGGCGAGTTGTTCGCTTTGGCGGACGAACTCAAGACCGTTATGGGCGATTTGAGGGGGACGGATTTCGGGAGGATTCACGTTGGCATGAGCTTGGAGTGGGAGCACTTGCTGCCGCGAGCTTTGGGCAGATACAAAGCCGCCTATCCGGCGGTTGAGGTGTTGCTGACGGTCCACGAGTGCGGAGAAGTAGAGAAGATGACGCTGGCCCGAACCGTCGACGTCGGGTTCATTTCACGTGCGTCAACACGGCCTGAGCTGGACTCCCAGCCCGTCTTGGTGGACGAGATCGTGCCCATCGTGAACGCGGATCATCCTCTGGCCAGCGCCGAGGGGATCAAGCCCGATGACCTCATGCGCGAAATGCTCTTCGTGCGCGAGGAAGGCTCGACCGGTCGGGAGACCACGGATCGGCTGCTCCAGAAGCACGGCTTGTCGGACCGGATCGTCATGGAAGCAGCCAGCCACGAGGCGATCAGGGCCTTGGTTCTGGCCGGAGCGGGCATCGGATTCGTTCCTCGTTCGTGCTTGGGCAGCAACGGCGCCTCCGTTCCCGTGTCGATAATCGACCTGCCGCAGCTTTGCGCGCCGCTCAACCTCCACATGATCTGCCTCAAAGATCGGCTCCGATCGGACGCACAAGCACGGTTCGTGGAGCTGGCGTCACCGCCGGATCTCTGGAGCGGTCCCGGAGCCTACAACGACCCGTCGCTGCCATTCGCGTCCGACTGACCCACCGGCGCGCCTGATGCTTGACTGCGTAGGCGCCTCGTACTATTCTAGGCGTGCTTCGTTAGTCAACCCATGCCGGGCGCCCCGACACGTCGGGGCCGCACACAGCTTGGAGGACGCCAATGCAGGTCTCGACGCTTCCGACCAAACCCTCTGACGTAAGACAGCTCATCAGGGCAAACGAGTTGGTCCAGCCCACCGCCGGAATGGCGCCGGGCCACATCCAGGCCAACCTGGCCATACTCCCCCGAGATGCGGCTTTTGACTTCCTGCTGTTCTGCCAGCGGAACCCCAAACCCTGCCCGCTCCTCGAAGTCGTCGAGGCCGGGGACACCGAGCCCAGAGTTTTTGCTCCGGGCGCGGACATCCGCACCGACATCGCCAAGTACCGCATCTACGAGCACGGAGAGATGACAGCCGAAGTCTCCGACATCACGGAATTCTGGCGCGATGACCTCGTGTCGTTCCTGTTGGGTTGCAGCTTCTCCTTCGAGAGCGCGTTGATCGCCGCCGGGATCGAGATGCGACACATCGAAAGACGCGTCAACGTATCGATGTTCATCACCAACATCCCGACGACATCCGCCGGCGCGTTCTCGGGACCAATGGTCGTGTCGATGCGCCCGATCCCGCGCGAGCAGATTGTGCGCGCGGTGCAGGTCACGTCTCGATTCCCCGCGGTCCACGGGGCGCCGGTGCACATCGGAGATCCAGCGGCGATCGGCGTCAGCGACATATCGCGGCCCGATCTGGGAGACCCCGCGGAGTTCAAAGAAGGCGAAGTTCCGGTTTTCTGGGCGTGCGGAGTGACCCCGCAAGCCGTGGCTATGAACTCGAAACCTCCGCTGATGATCACCCATTCGCCCGGCTACATGTTCATCACCGACAAGCAGGACGAAGACATGGCCGTGATCTAGGCGGCGTGGCTTGGCGCAGCGTCGGCCTGAAGTCCGAGCGCACGTGTGCTCTGGCCCTTCAGGGCCAAGCCCATCAATAATTCAGGGCCAAGCCCATCAATGAATCGTCATCGCCGCCACATCACAGAGCAAACGCCGGACTTGGCCTTGAAGGGCCAGAGCACCGCACATCTGGTGGCGGGCTCGGCTTTTGGCCAATCCAGACCGAGCCCGTTTCATACCACTGACGCTAATCGTGAATGCCGGCTAGCATAACCAAACGGAGTGTTCGATGACTATTGAAGACATCATCCTAGACAACGACCGGCGGGGCATATCATCGCTCAGGCCATTTATGCCGGCGAATTTCATCGAGGAAGCCGCGCTGCTGATTCTCGACAATCCGGGCACGGCGATAATCACGACCGGGTTCTACATACTCGACGCGGCGGCTGCCGAGACCGACGGCCCGCCCGGCGCCGTGGCCATCGGCAATGCGCTTCACGAGCTCGGCTACGGCGTGGTGTACATCACCGACCGCTTCGCAACGTCGTTGATGGCCAAAACTGGTGGGGAGCACGCCCGAGTCGTCGAGTTCCCGATCATGGACGACGACACCAGCAGCCAGTTCGCCTCGGGCCTGCTTGCCGAGATCGACCCGTCCATTGTGATTTCCATCGAGCGATGCGGGTTCACCGACGAGGGTCTGTACCGAAACATGCGCGGCAGGGACATCACCGCCTACAACGCCCGAATCGACCACATATTCACCGACGACCGCCCTTCAGTCGGGATTGGCGACGGCGGCAACGAGATCGGGATGGGCAACCTGGCCGACGAGATCCCGAAGATCGAGACGCTAGTCAAGCAGCCATGCGTGACCCGGACGACGAAGCTGATATTGAGCAGCGTGTCGAACTGGGGAGGCTACGGCCTGGTGGCGGCGTTGTCTCAGGCCAAGGGCCGAAACCTGCTGCCTTCGATTGAAGAAGAGCAGGCGCTGATGAAGCAGACTGTCGATCTGGGCGCAGTCGACGGGATGAGCGCCAAACAGGAGTACAAAGTCGACGGGTTTACGCTGGAAGAGAACTCGCAGACCCTGCAGGCCCTCCACGACTACGTCGGCCATTAGCCGGAACTCCGAATCCATGGATGCCCAACATCCTCCCGAGGCGATAAAGTGGGCGGAGCGCCTGTCGGAATTCGCGCCAGCGTTCATGGCGAATCACCCGGCGCTCTCCCGCGTGTGTGAACGCGGCGACCTGGTGCTCGGGGGCTCGACGTCTCTCGGAGTGGACGATGAGTTCTCCGATCTGGACCTGGAGCTGGCACTGTCGGACGAAGATGCAGCCGCTTTTGACGAGGCGTCGCCTACTCGATATATCGATTTCACGCTGGACGGCAAGCTGGGCTCGATTCTCGTGACGTCATTCGACGAATGGGACGCCGGGATCGACGCCTGCGACATGCCGCTGATCTCCGAACTTCGCAATGCCATCGTACTGAGCGAGTCAGTAGGCGCGGCAGGGCGGTTGATTTCCAAAGTCCGCCAACCGATGAAGCCCGAGGTCAGCCAGGCGTTCTTCTTTTACCACTACTTCGAATTGCGCAGCTTCCACCGCTCCGGCGACAACCCGATGAACCGCGATGATGGGGTCGCCGCGTACATGAACTCCGCTCAAGCTCTGGCGCACGGTCTGAGGGCGTGTCTGTCTCTGGACGGCCAACCCTACCCTTATGAAAAATGGCTGTGGAGCGCTGCCTCTCGAACGCCAACCGGCCAACTGATCGCTCCGGCGGTGAATCGCATCATGGACCACCTGGCCTCCGACGCCCTTCGGTTTCCGGGTCCCGAATCGGAGAATCCGCTGAGCTTGGAGCTCAAAGGACTGCGAAACTCGTGGACGCGGCCCGCGCCAAGGGCATCGACGAGCCGTGGCTCACGCGGTGGTGGGAGCATATCAACCAGGCTCGCGCCGCCACGAGTCGCGTACGCTGGTGAGCCGGCGTCAGACTCGATTCGCCTCGATGCGGTCGAATTTGATGTCTTGGCCCAGTCCCGGACCTTGCGGCAGGTGCACGAAACCGTCAGCGTCCGGATCGTCGATCTTAGCGTTCAGCCAGGGCTCGACCGCGTCGTAGTCGATGAACGGATGGAAGCAGTGCGGCTACACTTGCTTGCGATAATCGACGTCAACCATGCCGTTCGCGGTGAGCAACGTTATGTCGATGCGTCGGACAATGCGTATGGATGCAACGGTCCTTTACGAACTGTCATGCTGAGACCGCAGGCGAAGCATCTGGGGCCTCGCAGGGAGCCAA
>CAZPQQ010000040.1:0-13787 GCA_964588665.1 uncultured Dehalococcoidia bacterium
ACTGAGAACAATCTGAGGATGGACGCCTCTTACACCACTTGACGGGACGTGACCGTCCCACTTTCGCTGACGGTCTACATGTCATAAGTTTGCCCTCGATTCCTGGATCGTCCCGAGGGTTCAATTCGAGGAGGCGCCGGTGAAACTTTCCGTATTCGGGCGCCCGGGCGACGCGAGCCTGATCGGGCTCCTGGCCATGATTGCCACGTTGAGTGCGTGCGGATTCGTTTTGGGTGACGCCGCGCCCGACGCGGAGCCAACCAGGGTTCCAACACCCCCGTCCGAGGTCGGTTCGACGCCCGTGCCGACGCCTTCACCGACATCAACGCCCGCGCCGACTCGGATCGCGGTCCCGTTCCCAGCGCTGCCTGCGCCCACTGTTCCCGCCCCTGCCGTCAACGTGTTCGGCGTACCCACAGGAGACGATGCGGCGCCTGCAAGCGAGCAATATCTGACGCTCAACTACAACAGTGAAGGTTCGGCGATGGATTTCGCCGTCTCCGCGCTCGACAGAGCTGGGGGGGTTCGAGAGCAGCATGAGCCTGGTCATGCTAGGCAGGGACATGGAGGCAGTCCCCGGCGCGGCGCTCGGCTGGGAGTCGTCGGCGGACATGAAGACATGGACGTTTGACATCGACTCTAGCCTGCACTGGAGCGACGAGACTCCGGTGTCGGCTGGCGACTTCGTCTTCACGTGGCAGTACTACGCCGACCCCGACCACGCGTACGACTACGCTGCCTACTTCGCCCGACTGGGTGTCACGAATTGGGAACGGGTCAACTTGGGGGTGCTGCCGTTGTCAGATCTCGGGGTCGAGGCGACCGACGACCAAACCCTGGTGTTCCATCTGGACCGTCCAACGCCGCACGTGCCGAGATTCCTCGTATACGGCGCGCCGCTGGCCAGGCATCAGGCGTTGCTGCACGGGACGCTTTACGGCAACGACCCGGAGACTGCCGTCAGTTTCACGCCCTGGATACTGACCGATTGGAAGCCGAACCAGCACTCTATGTTCGAACCAAATCTCGAGTACACGGGACGCCTCCAACCCAAGATCGAGAAGGTCAAATTCGTATTCAGCGAAAACGGGTTCGATCAGTACCGGGCGGGAGCAATCGACTCGATATCCGGACCTTTCGGATCGGCGGAGCAGGCTCAGATATTGAACGACCCGGACCTGGTCGATGAGCGAGGTGCATCACCTGGCGATTTTCGAACGCACTACCTGACCTTCAACTTCCGCGACGAGCTGTTTGCCGACTCACGCGTCCGGCGATCGATTGCCCACGCCGTAGACCGCCGCCTCCTGATCGACAGCGTCGTCGGTCAAGGCTCGGGCGTGCCTTCGTATGGAATCCTCATGGCAGGCTTCCCCGACGCCGTCACGGAGGAACTGCGTACGTTCCAGAGGCTCAATCTCGCTCGTGCACGCGCCTTGTTGACCGGCGCCGGATATCCGAACGGCGAAGGCTTCCCGCGGATCGAGTTGGCGCCACGCAGCCAGTCCGTCTTCGGTCAGACAGTCGCGTCAGTAATAACCGAGCAACTTGCTCAGAATCTTGGCATCGAGATCGACGTTGTCGATCGCGACGAGCTCGGAGCACCTGATACGCAAGCTCCCCGGATCACGCTTGACGCTATCGGAGCGGACTACCTCGACGCCTCGAGTTTCTTGCGCGTGTTCAAGACCAACGGGCGACACAACTGGAACGACGACGAATTCGAAGCGCTTCGACTCGCCGCGATCGAAAACCCGGACCCCGAAGAGCGCCAGGCACAGACAATGGAGCTTCAAACGATGCTGTCGGAGCAGGCTGCCGACGTCTTCCTGTGGTCGGAGGTCCGAGCTCAACTCCACAAACCGTACCTGAAAGGTCCGTGGCGCGACGAGAACGCAGCGGGTTGGTCCGGCCTGCAGCCGCCTGGCTGGAGCCCTGGATTCGGCGCACACAACATCTACACCGTCTACGTAGGGGACGATGTCTCAGGATACGACCGCTCGCCGTTCTAGGCGGGGCCGCGGACCCGACTCCAATACCGATTCCGTCCGGGACACAAAGGACGGTAGGGACCAATGCACTGGGTCGACGCCGTCACGCCAGGCAGAGTATTCTCGCCGCTTTGATCACGCGCGTGAGGATCGGCATGAGCAGGTTGCGCCCCTTGAGGACCACGTACGTTACGACGAGGCCAATGGCGGCCGCCGCGACGACGTCCGATGGATAGTGGACCCCGGCATACACTCGGGTAGACGCGTAGACGCTCGCGACGCCGATTAGCACGGCGCCAAGTCTGCGGTGCACCGCCCAGACGGTGAATGCGATTCCGAACATCGCGGCCACGGCGTTGGACGGGAACGATGAGTCGGTGGGACGGTAGAAGAGCAGTATCGCGTCCAACGTCTCGAACGGCCTGGGACGAAAATACAAGCCGTTGATTATCATCACCACGAGGCTGGACACCGCCATCGACGTCAGGGCCGCGAACACCCCTATCTGATGCCGCTGTCGGACCTCTCTGGCAGGCTCGATGAACCACAGACCGATGAGCGTCAGCGCCATGGAGATCGGGACGAGGTAGTCGCTGACCACCCACGATGCCACCCGATCAAGGTGCGGCGCCGAGCCCACGAATCCGTTCAGCCAAAGAAATAGCTTTTCATCTGCGTACGCCAATTCCGCCACCAATACGATAGGCTCCGAGCGAGTGCGACGAGGTAGTTGGTGTCTCTGACGGCGTCAAGCCCCGCGCCCGGAGGAGCGTCAGGGCCCTTCATTTTGAAGTTGACGGCCGATGCAAAGACGAACGTCACGATCACCGCGGTGAACGCGCCGTAGAAGAAGAACAGCGCCTGGCCATTGGCGTCCATGCCGCCTTCATAGTCGTTCACATTGCGCGGGCCGGTGCTGAAGAACAAGACGAAGGCGAACACCACAAGGGCGGCGCCCAACGTCCTCGCCACGACGGGTGATTTGAAGAACAGCAGGCCGTGAATCTTGCCTATGGAAGCTGCGATCTGGAGAACGCCCACGGTGGCGATGAGAACGCAGATGTAGTAATCCGTCGCGAATGTGAACATGTTGCGATTGAGGCCGGCGGCTATATTCAGCCCTCTAATGGCACTTCGGTGCACCAGTGGAGGTACTTTGGATTGTTCCCTGAAATCAGGTCGACGTAGGTGTCGCGGATCTGAGCAGTGATCGGGCCAACGCCTCCATCGCCGATGGGTCGCCTGTCCAGGGAACCCACGGGTGTGATGTGCGCCGCCGTGCCTGTGAGGAACACCTCGTCCGCCAGGTAGAGTTCGCTGCGACGTATTCTGCGCTCGACGACCTCGATGCCGAGCTCCTCGCGGGCCAACGTGATCGCAGAGTCGCGAGTGATGCCGACGAGGTTGTTGTCAGCCACGGGAGGCGTGAATATCTCGCCGTTGAAGACCATGAACAAGTTCTCGCCCGAGCCTTCCGAGACATCGCCGTCCGGCGTCAGCATGATCGCCTCGTCGAAACCGGCCAGCGTGGCTTCGGTCTTGGCCAGGATGCTGTTGACGTAGTGACCTGAGATCTTCACGCGGGGCGGTATGACCGTGTCGTCGATGCGCCTCCAGGAGGAGGTGGTGCAGTCGATGGCGCCTTCAGCGTCTATGTAGGCGCCGAAAGGCACCGCGATCAGCGTGAAGTCGCTCGACAGATCCTGGAGCCTGAGGTTCGCGACCAACTCCTGGCTCTTGTAGGCTAGGGGCCGGATGTACAGGTCCTGCCGGTAGCCGCAGCTCTGCAGCAACTCGATCGTGATGGCGCACAGTTGCTCGGTGGTGTACGGGATGTCCATCATCAGCATGCGGCATCCCTGCAGCAGCCGGTCGTAGTGTTCGGCTATGCGGAAAACGAAGAGCTTGCCCTGTTCTTCGTTCCAGTTTCCGCGGATGCCCTCGAATACGGCGGTGCCGTAGTGAAGGGCGTGCGTCATGACGCTTACCTTTGCCTCGGCAATGGGAACTATGGCGCCGTGGAAAAAGGCTAGTTCACGAGGCATGGCGTCGGACTCCTTGGGTGAAAATCTGACGACCATTATAGCTGTTGGCCGTCGCCTAAGACAATCTTCCGAAGAACGAGTCGATCTCGGCCACGAACCGCTCCGGCTGTTCGATGTGTATGAGGTGGCCGACATCAGGCCACTCGACGATCATGGCGCGCCGCATGAGACGCTGCAACCGAGGGCGGTTCGCCCAGTCCACGACACCGCCCCTGGACGGGTTGCCAAGCACGGCAAGCGCCGGACACGACACGTTCGGCAAAAGTACCTCGGCACGATAGGCCGTCTCGCGTTCCACCAACTCGACCAACACCTGCTCGCTCATCGCCTCGAGGCTCTCCGCGCGGATCGTGGCCGCTTCCTTGTCGATGCGCATGCTCCTCATGAGTGCGTCGACGCGTTGGTCGAACGGCATTCGTTTGGCCTCCAACGTCGGTTTGAACCGAGATACCGTTCCGTCACGGTTCTCATGCGTGAACGACGGCGGGTCTTCCATCACGATGGCGCGAACATTGTCGCCCGCCTGGACGGCCACGGCGGCGGCGACAACCGCGCCCAGCGAATGTCCGACCACGATGGCCGGCTCGTCCAGCTGAGTCGCGATGAAATCGACGATGTCCGGCGCGTAATGAGGTTCCCACTCGTAGCCGCTTTCGGGCTTGTCGGACAACCCGTGGCCCCGAAAGTCGACGGCCATCACGCGGTAACGGTCGACGAAATTGGGCGCGACGAAGTCCCAGGAGCCGCAGTCGCTCGTGACTCCGTGCAAAAAGATCAAGGGAGAGCCTTCAGTGGACCACTCTTTGTAGTGCAACCGAATGCCGTTGGCTTCCACGTACTTGCTCTCCGGTGTGGCGTTGGACGAGGTCATCGGGTGTTCTCCGTTCGGGATTGGCGCTGTGCGCTTCCGAGTTGTGCGTTCGGACCACCTTGGTAGGCTGCCGGCCGCTGTCGGAGCGAGTATATGGTTCGAGCGTACAGGCGTCAATCGTGAATCCCGAGCAGGCGCCGCCAGCCGGCGCGCGTCAAGTTGTTGGGGCGACCGCGGTATGCTATACTCGGCGTTGAGCTTTTGACCTAGGTTTGTGCCTGGGTTCTTCGGCTTCGGTAGATACGGAAAGTCGGTGGCGTGCGTCCAGGCGTCGGTTCGATTTTCTCGGCAGTCCCAGAGGTAGGAGAATCATTTGTCGTTCGTAACCCTTCGAGATGGTGAAGACCCGGAGAGCCTGCTTAAGAGGTTCCAGACCTCGATGCAACGCTCAGGGATTCTTCGCGAGTTGAGAAACCGTCGCTTCTTCCGCACGAAGGGCGAACAGAGCCGACTGGACAAGCAGCGCAGCCTGCGCCGGATGCGCCGTAGGCGTCGCCGCTAGCAACGCCCGGCTGAACCCAGGCGATTCCCCGCCACTGTGCAGGGCAGCCCGCCTGTAGAACACACGAAATCATCGATGATACCCCTTCCTGGTTACAGGAAGGGGTTTATTTTTGCACCTGCGCCGGCGATATCTGTCACCGGCGTTCCCGTCGCCCCTTGCTCGATAATCGCAGAAGAGTTTCGTCGCTTGCCGCCCGTAGACGCCCGCGGGACCCAGATGCTTCGCTTCGCTCAGCATGGCGAGGTCTCGTGAGCGCGATGTATTGACTTGGTGACCGCCACCAGATCATTTGCATCCGCAGTGTTCTCCGCCAGCCGTTCCTGATACGATGGACCCCCGCGGCCACAGCGGATTCCAAACCCGAGGTGTCTTTCATGCCAAACGACGCGCCACCCGCCGACCATAACGTCGAAGTCAACGGCCTCAATATCCACTACCTCGATTGGGGCGGATCGTCCAACCGAAACCTGCTCCTGGCTCACGGCCAGGGCGGCAACGCCCACAACTGGGACCACGTCGCGCGCGAGCTCCGCGACGAGTTTCGGGTCATCGCCTTGGACCAGCGCGGGCATGGAGACTCCGATCACACCAACGATGGATACGCCGTGACGGCGTTTGCAGCCGACCTGGCGGAGTTTGCCGATAAGATCGGCATTACGCCGTACGACTTCGTCGGAGCATCTTTGGGCGCCCGCAACGGAATCTCGTACGCGGGTTCTCACTCCGACCATCTTAAGCACTTCATCTGCCTGGACTACGGCCCCGAGATGAGCGTGGTCTCAGCCAAGAACCAGATCGTCGGCATTGGCGGCCGGCGAATGGGCTGGAACAGCATCGACGAATATGTGGACCAACAGCGTCTGTCCAATCCGAGGCCGTCCGAAGAAATCGTTCGAAATTCCGCGACACACGGTCTCAGGCTCAACTACGCCGGGAAATATGTGCTGAAGCAAGATCCTGAGATATTCTGGATCAACGGCGGCTTCGGAGTGCGGGAGGTGGACCACCTCTGGGAGCAGTGGGGCAAGATCCGCTGCCCGATCCTGGAGCTG
Source organism: uncultured Dehalococcoidia bacterium (assembly GCA_964588665.1). Lineage (GTDB taxonomy): Bacteria > Chloroflexota > Dehalococcoidia > Lucifugimonadales > UBA1123 > UBA2160. The sequence continues at coordinate 6,465 of CAZPQQ010000040.1, forward strand.
AAGGGCTCGGAGAGCGATTTCCTTTCGGCGGAGATCCAGGCGCGCATGAGAGAGGTGCAGCCCAGTCTCACGCTTATCGAAGTGCCCGAATCGGGCCACCCGATCTCCTCCGAAAACCCGGACTTTCTCATAAACGAATTGCGCCAGTTCTGCGTATCCTGACCCTCCTCCGCTAACGCCCCTCGGCCTCCGACGTTATCTATCTTGAAACGTTCGGAGGCCAACGGCCATCTCATTAGCATGGGGACTCTCACTATATGTGTCTCAGTCGCCAGCAAATGCCGGACACCACAGTCAGAGATGGCCAACTCGACGCGGAGTCGAATGACCTCCCTCTGGCGTGGTTCAAATGACGGAGGTCCATTCTCGTGATAAAGCGCATTCGCGTTGCAGCAATCTTCTCTCTCCTTTTAATAGCCGTGGTCGTCCTGAGCGCGTGCGGCCTTGGCTCGGACGCCGACGGCCCGGCTCCGATTCCGGTCGCCGTTAGTTCATCGCCCGCTCCGACTGCCGCTACGATTCCGGCGGTCCAATCGCCACCATCGGTGACCCGGCCTATCGCTCCGGCGGCATCGCCGGCACTCGCGCCCAGCACACCGGCAGCTCCGGTCGCGCCAGTCGCGCCAAGTCCAGCGGCCGCGCCTACAGCAGCGCCAGCCCCCGTTGCGGCGCCCGCTCCAACCGCAGCGCCGGTCCCCGTCGCGGCGCCCGCGCCCGCAGTCGCCCCAACAGCGGAGCCGGCGCCAATCGCCGTGGCCGCCCCTGAGCCGACCACCGAACCGGCGCCCAGCGAAACTGCTGACGCCCCGGCGGTGGTCGAAGGCACTGGGGGCTCCAACCAAGCTGGCGCTGCCATGGTCTCGCTAACGTCCGCCGGTCAAGCGCTGCCGACGGTCGAAGTCGTCAAGCTGCTCACGCCTTCGACTGTCCAGATAGTCACCGAGGTGGCCGGCATGGCGTTCTCGAACTCGCCCCTCCCGCCAACCGGCGTCGGCACCGGGGTGATCCTGGACCTCGAAGGCCACATCCTCACGAACAATCATGTCGTCGACAGCGCGCAGAAGATAACGGTCACTCTCAGCAACGGCGAGAGCTTCCCTGCCGCGGTGGTCGGGAGAGATCCAGCAACGGACTTGGCCATCATCCGCATCGAGGCAGAGGGACTGACGCCGGCGAGGCTGGGCGTTTCGGCCAACCTTGAGGTGGGCGAGGACACCATCGCAATCGGCCATGCCCTGGGCCTCCTCGGCGGGCCGACGGTGAGCAAGGGTGTGGTTAGCGCTCTGGGCCGAACCATCAGCACCGACGTGAATACCACGATGGTCGACCTGATCCAGACCGACGCCTCAATCAATCCGGGAAACAGCGGAGGCCCGCTGGCAAACGACCGAGCCGAGGTCATCGGCATCAACACCGCGATAATCCAGGAGGGGCGCGGCATCGGGTTCGCCATCAACATCGACGACGCCAAAGAGGTCGCCACCCAATTGATAGAGCGGGGTTACGTGAGCCGGGGCTTCCTCGGAATCAGGCCGGTCAACCTCTCGCCCTCCATAGCCAACCAGCTTGGCCTGGACGTGAAGACCGAGGGCGTCGTCATCGCCTTCGTGATCGAGGGCACGGCAGCAGACGTGGCAGGACTTTTGAGCGAAGACGTCATTCTGGAGTTGGGCGAAGAAGCCATCCGGAATACGGGCGAGCTGTCGAAGTTCCTGATCGCCCATCCGCCCGGCGAGACAGTCGACATCCTCATAATCCGCCAGGGCCAAGAGATTTCAGGCCAGATTATACTGGGCACGCGTCCGGAATAGACTGGCGACCACCCCGAGCCGCGGCGCCATGACGAACAGAATCGGCGTCTGCTGCTCGATTGAATCGCGGACCGGCTGGCTGCTCTTTTGACACCGACCTCTTTGCCGCGACCGAAGGGGTCGGCACCACGTCTCGTCCGGATGACGTTGGCCCGGCGGCGCCTTCGGGCCGGCGCCTCGTCCGAAACGGGTGAGATTTCCTTTGCCGCCGTCGTCGTCGTTTTGCCAGTCGCGCCAGGTGGTCTATCGCTCAGGTGCATCGCCTCGTCCGCAGATGATTTCGGGGGGGGTATTAGACCGGTTCGGGGGGTTCACAACCGGGTGCAGGGCGGCGCTGTGCTCAGGTTTTTCGGGGTCGGATTCGGCAATTGCGGCGCTTTGAGAAATGCAAGGGAAAACATACGAAAACCTGTGCCGATTTCTCTTTCCGGCGGCCTTGAAACGCCTCTGAATGCCCGTGCTATGATCGCTGTCGCAGGATGAGGCCAAGCGATGACGACCACAATCATAGACCCCCGAGACATCTGGGATGCGGCACTGGGCGAGCTGCAACTCCGAGTCACTCGGGCCAATTACGAGACCTGGCTTAAGCACACCGTCGGCGTGGATCTCCACGATGGAGAGTTCGTCATCGGGGCGCCAAACGCGTTCGTACTCGAAGCGCTGGAACAGCGGATGTTCTCCCTTATATCGGAGACGGTAGAGCACGTGCTCGGCGAGCCGGTCAACGTCGCCTTCCGGGTCACAATGTCCCCAAATGGGGCCGACGCCGTCGGCGCCAAAGAGCCGGTGTCAGCGCCCTCCTCACGAGACATCCGGCCAGCGGCGCCGGAGCAACTCGATTTGCCGCCCTATGTCCGTCCGATCCGGCTGAACGCCAAGTACACCTTCGACCGCTTTGTGGTGGGCAGGTCGAACGAGCTCGCCCACGCCGCGGCAGAGGCCGTCGCCGCGAAGCCCGGATCGACGTACAACCCGCTGGTCATGTATTCCGGCGTCGGGTTGGGCAAGACCCATCTCCTGCACGGGATCGGCCATCGAGCGATCGCCATGGGCCTCTCGGTGATCTACGCCACAACCGAAGAGTTCACCAATGACTACATCAAGGCCATCCGCGAGGGCACGACCGAGGAGTTCCGGGACCATTACCGCAACGCCGACATGCTCCTCTTGGACGACATCCAGTTCCTCATCGGCAAAGAGCAGACACAAGAAGGCTTCTTTCATACGTTCAACGCGCTGCACATGGCCAACCGGCAGATCGTGGTGACCAGCGACAGGCCGGTCAGCGCTCTACGGCTCCTGGAAGACCGGATCCAGTCCCGGCTCACCGGCGGTCTGGTTGTCGACATGCAGCCGCCTGCCATCGAGACCCGATTGGCGATCCTCAAGGTCAAAGCGGAGCAGGCGGGCCACGATGTCCCGGACACGGTTCTGGAGCTGCTGGCCGAACGCGTCTACGACAACGTGCGCGAGCTGGAGGGAAGCCTCAACCGCGTCATCGCGCTGGCTCACGCCACGGACAGCCCGATCAACGTCGATCTGGTCGCACGGGCCATCGACGACATGGTCGACGCGCTAGCCATCCGCGAAGTCCCGCCTGACGTGGTGCTGGACACAGTCGCCGCACATTTCGGTATGGGCGCAGACGCTCTGACAGGACGCAAACGCGACAAGAAGACCGCGCTCGCCCGACATGTGGCCATGTACCTGCTCCGTGAAGACGCCAAGTTGCGGCTCACTGCCATCGGCCGGGTTCTCGGCGGCAAGGACCACACCACCGTCGGACACGGCTGCGATCGAATCGCGGTTCAGCTAGGCGTAGACTCGACCCTCAGACGACAGGTGGCCAACATCCGCGAGACGTTGGCTGCATCCTGATCATCGATCTCACTTACTACGTCTAAATGCGATGGCGTCGCTCGGATCCCCTCTGCTTTTCGATATACTTGGCGGTTCTAAATAGCCGAACATTCGGAATCCTCTCATATTTCACATAGACCCGAAACAAACATTAACCGCCCCAACCTGGGGATAAGTAGTCCTTCTTCGGGGACAAGTCATCTCGGATGTGGACAACATTACGACCGGCGACCCCCGTTTGTCGCCACTAGCCAACCTATGTGCGACGGCTCCGAACTTATGCCTCCTCTCTCCCCGTCAGGCCATGCTACAATGCCCTGGAGTCCACCGCCTGTCAGTCACGTCTATCCCCATTATTCGCGCCGTTATTACTATTACTGACGTACAGAAAAACTATGATTGATCGAGTCGTTATCCACATAAAAAGCGGTAAGGGGGGAAACGGCGCGATCAGTGGCCGCCACGAGAAATACGTTCCCCGCGGGGGACCCGATGGCGGAACCGGCGGCAACGGTGGAAGCGTCTACCTCGTCTGTAATTCGAACGTCAACACGCTTCTGGCATACCGGTACCGACGGCTGTTCTCGGGTGGCAATGGAGGCAACGGCGAGGGAGGCTTGCGTCATGGCAAGAAGGGCGATGACGTAGAGTTGCCGGTTCCCGTGGGCACGCAAGTATGGTCGATGGACCAGCAACCGAAACTGATGGCAGACTTGGATCAGGACGGTGAGCGTGTACTGATTGCGGAAGGCGGACGGGGCGGCGCTGGCAATGCGCGGTATGCGTCCCCGACCAATCGGTTTCCGGTGTTGGCGCAGGCGGGTGAGCCGGGACAAGAACTCGAATTGCGGCTGGAGCTGAAACTGCTGGCCGACGTGGGGATCATCGGAGCGCCCAATGCCGGCAAGTCAAGCCTGCTCGCTGGGCTGACCGCCGCTACGCCGAAGGTCGCCGACTACCCGTTCACGACGCTGGAGGCCGCGCTAGGGGTGGTGGAGCATCACGGAAAGGACGTGGTTCTCGTAGACATACCGGGGCTGATTGAAGGCGCTCACTCCGGGATTGGCCTTGGTCACGACTTCCTGCGGCACATCGAGCGGACGCGCATACTCGTGCACGTGATCGACGGGTCGCTAATCGATCCGGCCGAACAATTGCGTGAGATCAACAACGAGCTCGAACTGTTCGACTCCAGTCTGAGTGAGAAACCGCAGATCGTCGCGTTGAACAAGATCGATATGCCAGAGGTCAGGGATCTGATGGAAGACATCGCGGCTGCACTAGCGAAGGAGAGCGAAGCTGAGGTGCTCTGCATCTCCGCGGCGGGCCGTGAGGGACTGGATGCCCTCATGGACGAGGTTCTCAGAAAGCTGGAGACTACGCCGTCGTTCAACGAACGTGCGGCGAACCGGTCGGCAGAGAGCGAACTACCAGTCTTGCGTCCGCGCCCTCGGTCAACTAAGCCATTGGTGCGCAAGGACGCGGATGGCGTCTATGTCGTGGAGTCCGCCGACGCAATCCGGGTCGCCGCCATGGTCGACGTGAGGAAGTGGGAAGCGCGCATCCAGTTCTACAGGAGACTGCAACATACCGGCATCGACCAAGCGCTGATTGATGCTGGAATCATGCCAGGCGACTCAGTGCGCATCGGAGAGTTGGAGTGGGAGTGGGAGTGACGTCCGCCGACGCGGCTTCACACTCTCCGGACGCGATTCATCGTGTACCGCGACGGCGACCACGGTCGGTGGGCCGTCGTTACGGCGCCGTGTCGCCGCGATGAAGCTCGGTCTCCTCGGCGGCACGTTCGATCCGATTCACATGGGCCACCTGTTGATCGCAGAGGATGCGCGGGAGCAGCTCGGACTCGACGAGGTGGCGTTCATCCCGGCGGGCCGTCCTTGGCTGAAGGCTGACCACGAGGTAAGCGACGCCGGACGTCGCCTGGAGATGGTCGAGCTCGCCGTTGGCGGCAATCCGCACTTCCACGTACTGGACATCGAGGTGCGACGGCCCGGGTCGACCTACACCGTGGATACTTTGCTGCAACTCACAGGAGAACTGCCTCCCACCACCGAGTTGTACCTGCTGCTGGGGATGGATTCGATCGGAGACTTGGCCCGATGGCGGGACCCAGCCCGATTGTTTGAGCTCTGCACGCTGGTCGGCATCTCGCGTCCCGGGTATCCGGACCTGGCACCGAGGGATCTGGCGGCCGTGGCGCCCGGAGCGTCGGAGGACTTGCTGTTCGTCGAGGGCCCATCGGTCGGCATCAGCGGCACCGACATCAGGGAGCGGGTCGCGTCGGGTCGGTCGATCAGATACCGGGTTCCCGACGCTGTGGAGGCATATATACGCGAGCACGGGCTCTATCGGAGACAACCGGCCAGCAAGTGAAAACTGAACGCGCCGAGCGCCGCGAGCGAATCGGCTTGAGGAACGGATCGCCTGGCGTCGTGCGAAAATCGGGGCGACAGAAGTAAGCGACCGCCTGGATACGACAACACCGAAGCACAAGGAGCATCATGGCAGACCAGAACAGCATCGTGTACTACATCGGCAACCGGAGAACAAGCGACCACTCGGAGACGATCGAGGAGCTGGACAAAGTCGGAGCGAAGCTGGTTCCGTTGCCGCTGCTCGAAGACGAAGACGAGATCATCAGCCAGACCCAGGGCGCCGACGCCCTGATCGTGGTGGAAGCTCCAATCACGCGCAAAGTGCTGGCGTCGCTGACGCAGTGCAAAGCGATTCTACGCACAGGCGTTGGCTTCGACTGCATCGACGTCGACGCCGCCACCGAGCACGGGATCGCAGTCATCAACGTCCCGGACCTCTGGACGCGAGAGGTCGCCAACCACGCCATCACGCTGCTGTTGGCCTGCAACCGGAAACTCGTCGGGCTTGACGGCGACGTTCGCGCGGACCGCTGGATTCCTACGATCAGCCCGCCGGTCGGTCCGTTGCACACCGAGACCGTCGGCATCGTCGGGATGGGCCGCATCGGAAGCGCGTTCGCCTGGCGGATCGCCGGATTCGAAGTGGAGATCGTGGCGTCCGACCCGTATATTTCCGACGCGGAATTCGAGGCCGTGGGCGCTCGGTCCGTCTCACTCGACGAGCTTCTGGCTGTTTCCGACTACATCTCCGTGCACACTCCGCTGAACGACGAGACACACCATCTCATCAACGAGGCGGCGCTCCGCAAGATGAAGTCGACGGCGTACCTGATAAACACCTCGAGAGGCCCTGTCGTGGACGAGGCGGCGCTGATCAAAGCCCTCCAAGAGGGATGGATTCTGGGCGCGGGTCTCGACGTGCTGGAGCAGGAGCCGCCGGACGCGGACAACCCGCTCCTGAAGATGGACAACGTGACGGTCACGCCGCACGCCGCCCACTACTCGGACCTGTCGATGGCGCTCCGCCCGCGACGGTACGGCATCGAGATCGCCGCGGTCCTCGACGACAGAAAGCCGATGAACCTGGTGAACCCTGAGGTGCTGGAGGTTCTGCCGCTCAAGTAGTTACGGACGACAGCGGAGTCTGGTCGGGGCCATTCGACAGGCGCCGCCGACCCGCCAGCCAGTCGGCGCTTACTGAGAACGTGCAGCGCTGCACGACGATGTCGTAGGAGAGGGTTTGAAACCCTCCC
>CAZPQQ010000040.1:13887-21413 GCA_964588665.1 uncultured Dehalococcoidia bacterium
GAGGGTTTGAAACCCTCCCCTACGGATTATCGTGTGGCGTTCTTGCTTCAGATGTGGCGCAACGACACATTCTTGTTCCAAACGCAGGGCCAGCCGTCCGGACATATTCCCGATATTATTGGGACTCAGGTCGATCTCGTATTCCGTTCGTGGTGAGACTGTCGAACCACAGGCTGTCGCGACAAGTCGCCCTTACGAAGGCACTTTGTAGCCGAAACCTCGCACCGTGATGATGACTTTGGGGTCGACGCCGCTGTCGCCCAGCTTCTTGCGAAGGTGCTGGATGTGGAGCTTCACGAGGTAGGCGTCGGCCGATGACGCGTTCATGTCCCACACCTCGTCGATCAGGGCGTCGCGCGTCACGACCTTGTCCGCGTTCTCGACCAGCATTGCCAGTATCTTGAACTCGGTCGGCGTGAGATTAACCGGCCGATCGTCGACGTACACCTCGGCGGCGCCGGCGTCGATTCTGATCTGGCCCGCCTGAAGTATGCGCGGCTCCGACGTCCTGGCGCGGGCGCCGACGCGCCGCAGCACCGCCGATGCACGGGCAAGTAGTTCGAAGGGCGAGAAGGGCTTGGCGAGGTAGTCGTCCGCCCCCATCTCCAGCCCGCGGACCCTGTCCGTTTCGGTGGCTCTGACGGTCAACATGATGACCGGGATGGCAGACGTCTCACGGATCTTCCTGAGGACCTCAAATCCGTCGATGTCAGGCAGATTCACGTCCAGGACCGCGAGGTCGAATGTGTCGCACCGGTTGGCCGCGATCCCTTCTTTCCCGGTCTCCTTGACGGTTACCTGAGCGTCAGGCCAACGCATCGAGAAAACCATGCTGATGGTTTCGCCAACCTCCGGGTCGTCTTCAATGACCAGCACTTTCATCATTAATTCTGACCTCGCCAGAGTGGAATCACAATCGTAAACTTGACCTGCCCGCCTGAGTCGTCCAGATCGATCCGGCCGTCGTGTGCGGCGACCAACGAATGGACGACGCTCAGGCCGAGCCCTGTGCCGGCTTGGTAGCCGCCGGCCGCGGACTTTTGGAACGGCTCGAACAGCCTGTCCTTCAACTCCTGATCGAGAGGTTCGCCTCTGTTGGCCACGCTGATCTCGGCGTCAGTCGAAACCTCGGCGATGTCGATCAGCACCGGTCCGCGGTCGGGCGACGCCTTGATAGCGTTGGAGAGCAGGTTCGCCATGATCTGTTGGAGCCGAATTTCGTCGCCCGTGACCATCGGCCCGTCCCCGCCTCGCCATCCCCCGGCGATGAAAACGCCCTTTGTGTCCGCGGTGGGAGTGAGCTCGGTGACCACCTGGTGGATGACATTCGAGATGTCGACGGGTCCTCGGAAGATGGGAAGGTCGTCGCCTTGGGCGACCGCGACGTCGAGCAGGTCGCTGATCAGCCGTTCGAGCCTCGACGTTGATCTCCCCATGTTGTTTAGCAGGCGGCCGACCATAGTGCTGTGAGTGGGGGAATGTTCAGGACCCAAGAGCATGTCGAGCGCGGCCCTCAACGAGGTCAGCGGCGTTTTCAACTCGTGGCGAAGCACCGAGTTGAACTGCGTCCTGAACCGCTCCGCCTGACGAAGCCTTTCCAGCTCGCCGTCAGACGTGTCGCGATCGTCCCGAATCTCGTCGGATCGCTCGCCGCTCTTGTTCGCATCGGTGGGTTTTCGTGGGTCTGTGATCATTGGAGTTATTTGGGTAGGGCTCCGGTTTCGTTGACGGCTTTGTGCCAACTTAGAAATGGACACATGGCGCTGAGCCAAAACTTAGTCTGTGGATGGTTGGCCTAGTATCGAAGAGTTCGGCTGCCTCAGCCGGACGTTGTGGTACATTACGGTCACGAGGTCTGGCCAGATGTTCTCGAGGCCAGCAGGCGTGATCCGTCGGAGATTGAGATGGCGACACACAAAGGATCGGAGATCGAGCGCGCCCGCGAGTTGCATCGCCGCGCGCCCCTGATCGACGGCCACAACGATCTGCCGTGGCGGTATCGCCAGATCGCCCAGCGCGCTGTGTCCAGGATCGACATTGCTCAGCCTCAGCCCGATCTGCACACGGACATTCCGAGGCTACGCGAGGGCGGCGTCGGCGGACAGTTCTGGTCGGTCTACGTGGCTCAGGCAATGGCGCCCGAGGAGTACGTTCGCGCCACGATGGAGCAGATCGACGTCGTCTACAACATGGTTGGCGCCTATCCGGAACTTCTGGAGCTCGCTTTGACGGCCGACGACGTGGAGCGATCCTTCGCGGCCGGCCGCATAGCGTCGTTGATCGGCATCGAATGCGGGCACTCGATCGACAATTCGCTGGGCGCCCTCAGGATGTTCTACAGGCTCGGCGCCCGGTACATGACGTTGACCCACTTTAAGAACGTGGACTGGGCCGACTCCTGCACCGACGAGCCCCGCGCGAACGGACTGACGCCGTTCGGGCAGGCGGTCGTGCGTGAGATGAATCGCCTGGGGATGCTCGTCGACCTGTCACATGTCTCTGCCGACACCATGCGGGCGACGCTCGACACGGTCGAAGCGCCGGTAGTGTTCAGCCACTCGTCCGCGCGCGCCCTCACGGGCCATCCGCGAAACGTTCCCGACGACGTTCTCGCACGTGTTCACGAGAACAACGGCGTCGTGATGGCGTCGTTCGTGCCTGGGTTCAGCTCGCAGGAAGTGTACGTCCACACCCAGAGCCGAGACGCTGAGCGTCAACGGCTCGAGGCGGATCCGTCGACCACCGAAGAGTCGATCAACGCTGGCCTCGAGTTGTGGGATGCTGACCATCCGGAGCCCAGGGCGAGCCTCTCGGATGTGGCTGACCACATCGATCACATGCGCGACGTCGCGGGCATCGACCACGTGCGCATCGGGGCGGATTTCGACGGCATCGGCTCGGTTCCGGAGGGCTTGGAGGACGGATCCAAGTACGTCTACCTGACCGCCGAGCTCATTCGCCGGGAGTACGAAGACGAGGACATCCTGAAGATTCTCGGCGGAAACGTGTTGCGCGTGATGAGGTCCGTTGAACCGCAGGCACGCAGGCTCCAGGAGGACCGCGGCCCATCCGAAGCGCTCATCGAAGACCTGGACGGTTGACGACCGGATCAACCCTCATCGAGCGGGCGTGATCCAGAACTGTGACACGCAATCGACTACGAGTCTCTACGCGTACTTCGTGCGATTTCGCGCGGCGCCGGATCGCGGAGATATCCGCACACCCGCCGCGATGGCAGTCGAACGCAGGCCGAGTTGCCGTTAGCCGGCTTTGCCGATCCTGTATACGTTCGCGCCGCACACGGAACACGTACCTCGGGTCGCGGGTCGCCCGTTCTTGAGGGTGACCTGCTCGGCGTTGTTTATGTCGCGTCGGTCTCGACACTTCAGGCAATAAGCTTGCATTGCTCCCTCCGGATAGTCAGTCAGCGAAAAACGGTATGAATACGGATGCCGGCGCGGAAGCCCCAACTTGACGCAATGCACTCCCGTCGGCGCTGCCGGCCAACCCCGACCCGGAGGCCTACCCTCGGCTCGCGGACAGCGATCCTTCGCCGAGGATTCAGATAGCCCGCATTATATGCGTCCGAGTGACTCGTATCAAGCGTTGTCTGTGAGGACCGCGTTAGCGAGCCGAGGAGCGGGCTCGACCGTTGAAGATCCTCCTCCATGTGGGTGCGCAACTTCACGGTTTCCGGCGGATGGGTCCTACGAAGTGGACCCCGTCGCGTTTAGGCGGCAAGGTGGTGGAACCCGCGATGCTACCGGGTGCGGCCTCGTCGGGCCCGCTGCAGCGCGTACACCGCCAGCACCGCGAGCGGAGCGAGAACCATCAACGCGCCAAGGGACAGGACGATGGCGCCCGGACCCAACCCGAATAACGCGTCGATCTGGTGACGAAGCCAGTCCATGAGCTCGGGGTCGATGGGCTCGCCGTGGTGGGCGAGGGCCGAAAGCAGAGGCATGAGGTGGCGCCGCGTCGGCTAGTCCTCGTCTCCCGCCGTCTCAGGGGTTGACGCCCCGATCGGCTGGAAACGAGACGAGTACTTCTTCTCTCGGATGCTGAAGCTTGCGATGGTGGCGCCGACCAGCAAGGCGCCTGAGATGCCAAATGCGATGTCGTACGATCCGAAATGGTCGTAGAGCACGCCGCCCATGAAGACGCTGAATGCACCGCCAACCTGGTGAGACAGCGTCGCGAAACCGGAGAGCGTGCCGATGTTGCGGAGTCCGTATATGTCGGCTGTCAGCGACGCCGTCAGCGGCGCCGTCGCTATCCACGAAAATCCGGCTATTACGGCGAATGCCCATATTCCGTATATGCCCGGCGCCAGAATCAGCGCGGCGTAGGCCAATCCTCGAATCGCGTACAGCGACGCCAGCAACCGCTTCCGCCCAAACCGGTCTGACACGACTCCGACCGCGATGGCGCCGACGATGTTCAAGCCCGTCATCAGCCCGAACGCCAGTGCGGCGACCTCCGGGGACGCCCCGCGGTCTATCGCGAACGGCACGTAGTGCGCGGCGATGATCGCCGTGGTAACGCCGCACACGAAGAACGACCCCATCAACTGCCAAATAGGAACCGATTGGAACGACTGCTGCCATGCATTCGTCTCGAGTGGGCCGACCTGTGGCTTCTGCGAGACGGTCGATGTTTCGTCGGATGGGCCAGGACCGCCATCCGGCGCCTCACCCATGTCGGCGGGGTCGTCTCGAACGAACATGAGCACAAGCGGCAGCGGGATGAGGATTACCAGGGCGCCGACAACGAACCATGTCGTGCGCCAGCCAGCCAGCAGAATCAGATATGTGGCGAAGGGCGCCAGGATCATCGACCCTGCCGAAGCTCCGGTCGTCACCATGCTGAGGACCACGCCGCGCTTTCGATAGAACCACTTGGACAGGACCCCGTGGATGGTTACGTTGGAAGCGCCGCCGGCCGCGATCGACATCACAAAACCGTAAAGAACGATGAGCTGCCACAGGCTGTCGATACGGCTCAGAAGCATCGTTCCCGCGCCCATTATGATCAGGCTGACCGAGATGACCAATCGGCCCCCGATCCGGTCGTATGCCGAGCCGATGAAAGGTTGGCTTAGTCCGTTGAGCAACCATCCAATGGCGATAGCCAGCGAAATCTCGCTACGGCTCCATTGGAAGTCGTCGGACATCGGCAGGATGAACACCCCGAACGTTCCGCGAGCGCCCATGGCCATGAACAGCGAGAAGAATCCGGCGGCCAGAATGAACCAGCCATGGAATATGCCCTTTCGGGCTGGGGCGTGCGCCAAGCCTCTCCTCCCGTAATCACCTGCCGCGAAGTCACCAGAGTCTAGCATCGAGGCAGGTCAAGGGCAAGGAATGGCCACAAAAGGTCACCCCACCCGGGCGGTAGGAGCATCTTGTGCGATGACCCTAACGTCCGGGCGAGGTGTTAAGGGGGACAGTGGCCGCTCACTCGGTTTGCCGCCGGATCAAGGGGACGATCCCACGACTCGCGAGCGAGGAGTTTATCGTATTGTGTTCTGCGCTACGGCGTTGCCTCTTGAAGCGCTTCCGCTTCGGCGATCGCGTCGTCGAACTCGCCCTGCATGCGCTGCGAGAAGGTGTCGAACATGCCGGCGATCGCGGTTGTTTTGACCATCAGGTGCTCACTCGTTGCCTCGGCGCGGGCGTAGTCGGGGTCCATTTGGTGCGAGATGATTTCGTCGAGAATTGTCGTATACCGGTTGGAGAACAGATCGCCGGCCTGTTCCACTGCCGCGGCGCTGTAGGTCTCGTCGATCGGCACGTCCGGGAGCTGCTCCATTGCCGGTGTGGTCAGGGCAGTCGTGACCCGGATTAACAGGGCTATTACCATTCCAGCTATGCTCAGTGCGGTAACCGATCCAATCATGTTTCCCCCCTTTGGCCTGTGCCTACTTCCTTTATAGGCCCGCAACGTGAATATTCCGGTGACAGGTCGGTAGGCTTATGGGTCGCAAGCGACGCCTGGTTGTCACTTGCGCCCGTGGAAGGCTGGTTCGTGCTCAGAACATTGGCGATGACGAGGGCGTCAAGGTGTTGAGGAACAAAACCTGGCCTGCTGAGGCGCGCTGGCGCCGGTCAGACGACGGCCAGCTTGACGGGCCGACAGCGCGTAAGGTTAGATAGTTCAGGCCTTACGAACACATGGGAGAGTCCGATGCCCAGCCCAATCACACCCGAACTCGTCGTCGAACTGACCAACGTCGCCGATCCGAACCTGTCGCCGGACGGAAACCGCGTCGCGTTCGTTCAATCCTCGATCGACCGCGACAGCCTGCGTCAGCAATCGAAGATCATAGTCGCCGACGCGAGCAGCGGCGAGGCAGCCGTCTTCACGGGAGGCGACGAGGACGGGAGCCCGAGGCACTCTACGGACGGGGCGTCTCTGGCGTTCGTCCGACCTGACGGCAAGGGTAGAGAACAGATCTGGATAATCCCGACTTCGGGCGGCGAGGCTCGTCAGTTGACGTCCGTTCCCGGCGGCGTCACGGGCATCGCCTGGTCACCGGACTCACGGTCGATTGCGTTCGTGTCTGACGTGGACCCCGACCTGCCGCTGGACGATGCCGCTTCGGCCCACTTGCCGCGCACGAAAATCGTGCGGCGCATCCGGTATCGAGGCGACACAATCGGCTGGCGCGGCGACGCATTTCGCCATCTGTTCGTCGCGGACGTCGAATCCGGCGAGACGCGGCAGCTCACGGACGGCGAGGGCGACGACAGTGCGCCCATGTGGTCACCCGACGGCGCGAAGATAGCCTTCATCGGCGACCGGCGTGACGGCAAAGACGTCGAGACCCGCTCAGACGTGTACGTGATCGCGTCCGCCGGTGGCGCGCTGGTGCACTGGTCGGAGGGGCTGTCGGGCATCGCCGCGGTGACGTGGTCCCCCGATGGCGACGCGTTGGCCGTTGTCGGCTCCGATCGCGGCGAGGCGCCCGCGGGCTGGCAGGGTTGGGTTTACGTCCTCCAGCTTGGGCAAGCCCCTCGGAGGCTCACCGACGACTCATTGAAGCCCGCTGGCGGCTACGCTCCGCTGATCGCTCCTCCGGACATGCGCTGGACGCCGGACGATCGCATCGTGTTCCTGGCCGACATACGCGGTGAGTCCGCGCTGTACGTGGCGGCAGTGGCGGACGGCGGGTTGCGCAAGATCGCGGGCGGAGGCGCTCTGTTCACTGCCGTCACGTTCGATGCCGCAACCTCCTGGGCCGTGGTCTTGAGCGCGACGCCAACGTCGCCGGGCGACATGCATCGCGTTGATCTCGATTCGGGAACGATGACCCAACTGACCGCGTGCAATAGCGAATATCTGCAAGAGCACCCGCCAGCGCGATTCGAGAAATTCAGCATGGACCGAGCCGGGTCGGAGATCGAGTCTCGCCTGTTCTTCCCGCCAGATTTCGATCCGACGGAACAGTACCCGCTGATCCTCGACATCCACGGCGGGCCTCACGGCGTGTTCGGCGACGCGTTCGATAATATCCAGCAGGTGCT
>CAZPQQ010000040.1:21513-24307 GCA_964588665.1 uncultured Dehalococcoidia bacterium
GGTGCTCGCGGTCAACCCACGCGGAACATCGACCTATGGCGTCGACTTCATGATGGCAGTGCATCGGGATTGGGGAGGCGAGGATTATCTGGACATTATGGCCGCCGTGGACGAGGTGTCCGCCAGAGGTTACATCGACACTTCGAGGTTGGGCATCACCGGCTACAGCTACGGCGGGTTCATGAGCTCGTGGATCATAGGCCACGACACCCGATTCGGCGCGGCGGTCGTCGGCGCTCCCTGCATCAACCTGTCGAGCATGTACGGGACATCCGACATCGGTGTCAGCTTCGGCGAAGTCCAGTGGGGCGGCCGGCGCGTCGATGCTCTGGACGCGTTCCTGGAGCACTCGCCGCTGACCTATGCGCAGAACGTCGAGACCCCGGTCCTGCTGATGCACGGCGAAGCCGACGTGCGGTGCCCCATCGAGCAGAGCGAACAGTATTTCGTCGCTCTCAAACGGCTGGACAAAGAGGTCGAGTTCGTTCGTTTTCCGGACAGCGCTCACAGTTTCCTGCGCCGCGGCCATCCAAAGCTGCGAATGGAGTACTTGACGCGTCTGCTGGACTGGATGGCTGGGCACATCGGCGCCGGCGCCTCGTCGCGCGTCGAATCCGAACCCGTGCCGGCGGGCGACTGACCTTCGTGCCTGTTCTATCCGCGTCCCAGCTAAAGCTTTTCTACGGCGAGGTCGAGGTCTTCTCGGGCATCGACCTCGACGTGCACGAGCAAGCGCGCATCGGCATCGTCGGACCAAACGGAGGCGGCAAGACGTCGCTCCTGCGGGTGCTTACGGGCGAGCTCGACCCGGACGGCGGCCGAGTCACACGGCCGCCGTCTCTGCGGATCGGCCACGTTTCCCAGATCCCAGATGCGGCTCAAGACGGCACGCTCCATGACGAGATCATGGCCGCGTTCGACGGTCTGCTGGAGCTGGAACAGCAAATCGCGACCAGCGCTTCTGAGATGCAGCAGTCCGATGCCAGCTTGCGGCGTCGCGCCGAACGCCGGTACTCGACTCTACTGGAGCGGTTTGAGGCCGAGGGCGGCTACGACTACCAGAACCGGATGGAGCGAGTGGTGGCGGGCGTTGGCCTGACGGAAGACACTCTCGAGACACCGTCGTCGCTGGCCAGCGGCGGCGAGCGGACCAGGGCCGCACTGGCCCGCGCTCTGCTTACCGACCCGGATCTGTTGGTGCTCGACGAGCCCACCAACTATCTTGATTTCAACGGTCTCGACTGGCTCGAAGGCTTTTTGTCGGGATTCGAGTACTCCGTCATGGTGGTGTCCCACGACAGGTACTTTCTGGATCGAGTCGCGACCGAAATCTGGGAATTGGACCACGGGCGGCTGCAGCGCTTCCCGGGAAACTACTCCAAGTATCGCGACCTCAAACGAGCCCAGGTCGACCGGCAGCAAACGGAATTCGACCGGCAGCAGGAAGTTATCGCCAAGGAAGAGTCGTTCATCCAGCGATACATGGCTGGACAGCGCACGAAAGAGGCGCGTGGAAGGCAGACCAGGCTCGCTCGCATGGAGCGTCTCGACGCCCCCGAGCGCGACCGCTCGATCCGCATCTCCGCCGCAGACGCGTCCCGAACGGGCGGCGTGGTACTAGGTGTCCGCGGACTCAAAGTAGGGTTCATGGAGGACGGCCAGGCAATCGACCTGGTTTCGGTCCCGAAGGCTGAGTTGGTACGCGGGTCGCGAACGGCCATCGTCGGGAACAACGGCATCGGGAAGACGACGTTGCTTCGAACCATCCTTGGACAACAGCGGGCGCTCGGCGGTTCGATTGCCTTGGGGCACAATGTCGATGTCGGGTATCTGGAGCAAGGCACGTACGATCTTCCCGAGGAGAAGACGATCCTCGACGCTCTCATCGAAATCCGAAACCTCCAGATCGTCGACGCCCGCAGTTACCTCGCGCGGTTTCTGTTCACCGGAGACGACGTGTTCAAACGGGTCGAGTTTCTGAGCGGCGGCGAACGTTCACGACTCGCCCTCGCTCGGCTCCTGATCACCGAACCCAATGTGCTGTTATTGGACGAGCCGACTACGCATCTGGACATCCCGAGCCGCGAAGCCCTGGAAGAGGCGCTGTCCGGGTATTCGGGCGCGCTCCTCTTCGTCTCTCACGACCGCCACTTCATCTCGTTGATGGCCGAGCAAATATGGGCCATCGAAGACGGGGTCGCCCAGTTGTTCCCGGGCACGTTCCCTGAGTGGGTCAAGTCCAAGCAACCTGCCGTCGCCGAACCGGTTTCCAAGCGGGCCAAGGCCAGGCAAAAGCGGCGGGCGCGCGAAACCCGGAAACGGGAGCGAACAGTCGCGCCAGCGAAGCCGACCGTCGACCCCGGCGCCGCCATCGAAAAGCTCGAGGCCCGGATTGCGCGCATCGAACGGCAGCTCGCTGAGGCGTCAGCCAGCCAGGACATCGACAAGATCGCCGAACTCGGCAAGAAGCACCAGGCAGCTCAGAAGCGTCTGGTGCGCGCCTGGCAAGCCTGGAACGGGTAGCTCTCGAACCCGTGAAAAGTTGCGGCCGTTAAACCTGACGTGGCCAATCGCGATGTGTGAAATTTGGGTTCGCGTTGTAGGTTGTGTTGCAAGGTCGTCACGACGGCGGTCGCCGGTCGCTATCCGGGGAATTCCAGACATACAAGCTTGACGCCAACGTATGAACTGAGGCGGAGGAGGATGCGCCATGCGAGGTTTCTTGGCGCTGCTGAACCTGTTGACAATCGCCGCTGTTGTGGCGATTTTTGCTTTCCCGAACGAAGTGCGAGAC
>CAZPQQ010000040.1:24407-28933 GCA_964588665.1 uncultured Dehalococcoidia bacterium
CGGGCCCGCTGGGCCTGCGGGAGCATCGGGCGGCGCCGGACCGCAAGGGCTCGGAGGATCACCTGGACTGCAGGGCGAGACCGGACCGGGAGGTTCGCCTGGTCCGCAAGGCAACGTCGGACCCGAGGGTCCATCCGGAATCCAGGGCGAAATCGGCCCACAAGGACCGCCAGGCGTCGACTCGGAGAGCGGGAAAGTGAAGACCGGCGCCTATGTGGGCAACGGCAACAACAGCAACCCGGTGAACCGGGCAATTACCGGGATTGGGTTCCGACCCAGTGCCGTCTTCATCTACGATGACAAAGACAGTCACACTGGGATGCACGTCAAGACGGACCAGGACGGCTTATTCGCGAACGTCACTCTGCTGGTGACAGCGGCTTCAGGGAAGCTTGATGTGAATGATGCTTATTGTGAAGAAGCTATAGTCAGTCTGGATGCAGACGGGTTCACCGTCAGCACCGGGAAAGCTGGAACCCGGTGTCGAGGAGGCGGACCGAACCTGAGCGCCAGGACGTACACCTATATCGCGTTCGGACCTTGATCGGGACTGGCTGGCTTCGGTGGACTTCGTGGCTGAACTCTTCTTGACCACGACTACGTCCCACAGCCGAAAATTGCGATCGGTGATCGGCGTTTGACAGCATCGTCAGGCGGTCGTATAGTCCGTGCTATTCGAAAATATAGTGTCTGTACGGGCCTCGGGTCCCGTCTGCGAAGCACCGACTAGGATTCCTAGGAAACCCGCGACATTGGCCTCGATAACCTTCGGAATAATACGGAATCAGGCAACATACACTAATGGTTGACGAACAGGACAACTCCATTCGCCCGGACGAAGAAAAGGAAGATTCGTTCGAATTCGACTCGGCGGGTGAGGCCCCCGATTACATCTCGCTGGACCAGGTGCGAGTGCTCGCAATGCGAACGGCCCGGACCGAGCTGGGCGAGTATGGCCGTTTCGCCAGCTCACCCATGGCCCTTGAGGTCGAAGAAGAGTCCGAGACCGAGGATCACTACGTCATCACGCTGTCATTCCGGCCCCAGGGCAGGTACTCGGGGGCGCCGGGCCGCGAGCAGTTCTTCATCGAGTTGGCGGGTGCCGTCGCACACCGCCAGGTGCTCGACCTGCCAGATCCGGAGCGGCGGCGCTTCCCGATGTGGATGGCTGTCGCCGCGGCGGCAATCGTGGCTGGTGTGGGCGTAGGCGGAGTCGTCCTCGCGGGTGGTGTGTTCGATGGCGGAGATATCGGAGCAACTCCCGCCGCGTCAATCGCAGTCGTCGTACCGACTGAAACGCGCACGGCAACTCCCAACCCGAGCCCGACTCGAACGTTGACGCCCACTGTCACGGGCACGGCGCCGCCCATTGTCACGGCCTCCGCGACCGCGACGCTCTCGCCGACCGCAACACCGACACCGCTGCCAACGTCAACTTCGCACCCCACCGTCACACCGATACCCCCAAACACGTCGGCGCTGAAACCACCGACGTCCACGCCGTCGCCCTCACCTACGTCGACGCCGACCATCCCACCGACCGCCACGCCTACAGTCACACCGCCCCCAACGTCTGCGCCGACCCCATCTCCAACATCCACACCGGTTCCCGCCCGAGGCCGGCTCGCGTTCATATCCGAGCGCGACGGGAATCAGGACATCTACACGATGAACGCTGACGGCTCCGGCCAGACCAGACTCACCGATGCGGCGGCCGCCGAATGGCGGCCGTCCTGGTCGCCCGATGGAGCGCAGCTCACGTTCAGTTCAGAACGCGACGGCAACGCTCAGGTGTACGTGATGAACGCCGATGGCTCCGACCAGACCAGAATCACAGTCAACCTCAGCTATGATTGGGGGCCAACCTGGTCGCCCGACGGCACGAAGATCGCCTTCCACTCACAGCGCGACGCCTCGCGGGACCACATTTGGGTAATGGAGGCTGACGGTTTCGGACAAACCCAGGTCACCACGAATCCGAACGTTGCCGACCGGCGGCCGGTCTGGTCGCCCGATGGCACGAAAATCGCGTTCGGTTTCTTCTCCGGCGACTGGGACATAGACGTGATCGACGCTGATGGGTCAAACCGAACCTCCTTGACGTTCATTCCCAATAATAACGACTCCAACTGGGAGCCTTTCTGGTCGCCTGATGGCGCGAAAATCGCGTTTGCGTCCGATCGCGATGGCAACAACGAGATTTACGTGATGAACGCGGACGGCTCCGACCAGACCAGGCTCACCCAAGATGCAGCCGATGACTGGGGGCCAACCTGGTCGCCCGACAGCGCATGGATCGCATTCGCTTCCGATCGTGACGGCAACGCCGAGATCTACATCATGAACGCCAACGGCCGAAACCAGACCAGACTCACCGACAACGCGGTCGACGACTGGCTGCCTGCCTGGTCGCCGAAATAGCTCCTCCGATCGCGATGTCGTCTTCTGTACGGGTGGGCAGTGACACAGGAGGTGGCCCAGGGCATGGAAATTGTCATTTTGAGTCGCAACGAAGAATCTGGCTTAACCGAACCAACCCTCGGACAGATCCAGCCAACGTGCGTTCGATGACCGAATCAGGTCGAACTTCTTTTTGCGGGTCCATCCTTTGATCTTTGATCTGCTTCTCGCGGGCGATGGCCGCATTGACGTCTTCGGTGGTTTCGTAGTGGATCAACCTGTCGATGTTATATCGTTTCGTGAAGCCGCCAGCGAGCTTGTTCTTGTGCTCGTAGAGTCTTCTGACGAGGTCGTTGGTAACCCCGACGTAGAGAGTGCCAGACCGGTTTGTGAGGATGTAGACGCAGTATTGGGCCCATGGTGGTTTGGCGAGCGACCAGGCTCTTCGGCTGCAGCCTCAGAATGACAAGAGGTTGAGGCTGTCACGCCCCGTATCGGAGTCTCGCCTCTTCGTATTCGGCTGGCCTGTTGAAGTCCAGGCGGATCATCGGGTCGTCGAGCGGCGCCTCGAAGACGTCGTCTCGGTGGCGCTCGAACACTTCGCGGACGCCGTGGCGCTCTTCCGAGACGCGCAGGAGTTCGGGCTTGAGACTCGCCGAGAAGATCAGCGGATGGCCGCCGTGGCCGGCGTATCGGGGCGACGTGATCAGGGCGTCGTTGGACTCGTGCGCGTGAATGATCTTTGCCACGATCTCGGGCGTCCGGGGTTGGTCGACCGCGAGCATCATGATGGCCTGGCAGGCGGGCGACATAGCCTCGACTCCTGCGACGACGGACGTTGACCTTCCCTCACGATATCGCGGGTTGACGACGCATCGGACGTTGTCTCGTTCGACGTGTTGGGTGACGTCGTCGGCTCGATGGCCAAGCACCACGACCACCTCGGAGGCGCCGCCCTCGAGAAGGCATCCGATCTGGTATTCGATCAGCGTCGTGCCGCGCCAGGCGAGCAGAGGTTTGGGGCTGCCCATGCGCGTGGACTCGCCGGCGGCCGTGAGGACGGCCGAGACGAAAAGTTCCGGAGTTGACACTCTACTGTGGCCTTCCGTTAGTCGGCCACCGCGGGGGCCCTCTCGGACTCGACCTTCACCACGATCCGGTCGATCTGGCGCTGTTCCAGCTTCATCGGCAGGCCGGTGCCCCCCAGGCGGAACAGCAGGACCTCGGCGATTATGGAGATGGCGATCTCCTCGGGCGTCCGAGCCTTGATGTCCAGGCCAATGGGCGAGCGAACCTCGCGGATACGGTCCACCGGCACGCCCATGCGCACCAAGTCCTCGTAGATGAGGATGGTCTTGCGCTTGCTGCCCATGAGGCCGACGTATCTCGCCTCGGTGGCGGCCGCGGCGGCCAGCGCAACGGCGTCGAACCGATGGCCGCGGGTGGCGACGATGATGAGCGTGTTGGGGTTGATCGGCAGATCCCGCAGCGCCTCCTCGGGCGCTTTGGCGACGACCATGTCAGCGTCTGGGAAGCGCTGCCGGTTGGCGAACTCCTCCCGGTCGTCTGTGATGAAGAGCCGGAAGCCGAGGCTGGCGGCGTGGGCCGCGATTGCCTTCGAAACGTGTCCTCCGCCACAGATCACGAGTTGGGGTGGTGTCGTGAATGCTTCGACGAAGTACTCCGCGCCGCTGTCCGCGACGACGTACTCGCTCTTGCCGTGGATCATCAAGCTTTGCGCCAACTCTGCCGCATCCTGGTCCAAGCTGGCGTCGTGGAGCGTGCCCTCCGTCGAGCCGTCTCCGCGGACGAACAGCTTCGAGCCGAGGGCCGCAATGCTTCCAGGGGCCGGTTTGATGAGGTTCGCAACGGCGACGGGACCTTTGCCCTGATACGCCGCGACGATCTCGCGAGCATAGGGCAGGCACTCGTCCGGACTGTACACAGGGTCGATCAGGAAGAACATCGTGCCGCCGCACACCAGGCCGTCTTCGGCTGCCAGGTCTTCGTTGAGCTCATATTCGCGGTACACGGCGCTGCCGCCGCGCTTCATGAGCTGCGTGGCCTCGAACCAGATGTCGCCCTCGACGCAACCGCCGCCCAGCGTGCCGACGCCGGTGCCGTCT
>CAZPQQ010000041.1:0-17037 GCA_964588665.1 uncultured Dehalococcoidia bacterium
GACCTCAAGGTTCTGGTAGCTGAACTGTCCCTTGATCTTCATCGTTTGAAAAAAAAACAGCGATTCCAACGCTGGACGAAGGACGTCCCGGCGCATGAGCACCGATGAGAAAGCTCAAGGCAGTGAAGTGGCCAGCGTGACATAGCCCACCAAGCTGTCGTCATTGTAAAACAGCGTGGTCTTGCTCATAAGCCATTCCTGTTGCTCAAGAGCGTCGTTGGTAAGAAAGTCAGCGATGGATCGGCCCCAGGGTTCGTCGCCAGAGTCGAACTCGGAGGTATCAACCTCACCGTCGAGACGACGTATGCTCCATCGATCTGTGCCCTCTACCATTCTTAAATCCCCCGTACACAGTCTGGATAATCTCAAGACGTTGTCAGGAATCTTTCTGTCGCACGTCCGGATCGTTTGATTCCACACCATGATATCAGGCGTTTTGAATACCGCACCAACGGGCTAAACGCTGCGTGTCAGGTGCGATTGTTGGCGTTCATCACTTACGTCACGGCCATCGGCCCGAGAGGATGGACAGTTAGGTCTGTGCGACCAACGTTCGTCTTTGGGATCGATGCCTTGGGCAGACTTTCAGTTGTTCAATTCGTTGATGAGACGCTGAAATATCCGGCGACCGGCGGCAATTGTTGACCGGCTGCACGCACGTTGCTACACTCGCGCCACTCACCGCGTAGCGGAGCGCAGCGTTCAGGTCCAGTCGAGCGACCGCCAGCAGGAGGCACGAGCAATGATCGTCATTATGAGCACGGGCAGTTCCCGACAGGACGTTGAGGCTGTACAGGCACATCTGTCGGAGCGTGGCCTTCAGGGGCACGTCAATCCCGGCGCCGAGCGTTTCGTCATTGGCGTTCTGGGCGGGATCTACCCCGAGCTCCAGAACGAGCTTGAGTTCATGGCGGGCGTGTCCGAAGTGTTGCGTGTCACGAAGCCCTACAAGCTGGCCAGCAAAGAGTTCGCGGCTGGCCCGACGGTTGTCGAGATAGGCGAGGCCGGGGTGCGCATCGGAGACGGAAACTTCGTCGTCTTCGCGGGTCCGTGCGCCGTTGAGAGCGAGGAACAGGTGCTTGCGACAGCGAATGCGGTCAAGGCGTCGGGAGCGCAGGTGCTGCGCGGAGGCGCGTTCAAACCACGCTCGTCGCCGTACAGCTTCCGAGGCATGGGCGAGGACGGCCTGAAGCTGCTGGCCAACGCCCGAGACGCGACTGGCATGCCAATCATCACCGAGGTCATGGCGCCCGGCGACGTCGAGCTCGTCGCCAGCTATGCCGACGTGCTTCAGATCGGTGCCCGCAACATGCAGAACTTCTCGCTGCTCGACGAAGCAGGCGCTGTGCCGAAGCCGGTGATGCTGAAGCGCGGCTTCTCGGCTACCTACGAGGACTGGCTGCTATCGGCCGAGTACCTCATGGCCGCCGGCAACAGGCAGGTTATCCTGTGCGAGCGCGGCATCCGCACTTTTGAGACGTTCACTCGCAACACCATGGACCTCAACGCCATCCCGGCGATCCACATCCTGAGCCATCTTCCGGTGGTGTCGGACCCGAGTCACGGAACGGGCACATGGCCTCTGGTGACGCCACTCGCGGCAGCATCCGCGGCGGCGGGCGCCGACGGCCTCATCATTGAGGTGCACCCGAACCCGAGCGAAGCCAAGTCTGACGGCGCTCAGTCGTTGACGTTCAAGAACTTCGCGACGTTGATGTCACAGGTCGGAGCCGTCCGCGAAGCCATTTCGAGCGCATAGCCTGGCGCGGGCCGTTACCAGAGCCTGACGACGCCCTCGCGGGCGAAGATCGGGCCGACCGTGAGGTTGAGCGGCGGTTGCTCGTACAGCTCCCGCGGCACGCCGACGTCGGCTAGGTAGAGTTCGCCCACCTGCTTTCTCGCCGCAGCGCCGTGCAAGCCCACTTTCGGCAGTGCCAGAGTCATCGTCGCCTGGGCGCTGATCGAAGGGTCGTGGATGTCGCCGGATGCTGCGTCGATGCCGCTCGGAACATCCAGCGCAAGGACCGGCGCATCGGCTGCGTTGGCTTGTCGGATCAGGGTTGCCGCCTCGCCTCTCGGCGCTCCTCGCAAGCTGTACCCAATGAGTGCGTCAACGATCAGGTCGGCTGGCCCCAGTCCCGCATTATCGCCCGGAGTCCGGATCGGGACGCCAAATCGCCGCAAGATGTCGTGCTGGTGTCGTGCCGCGTCGGTCAACCTGGTCGCATCCACAGACATACGCACGCTCACGTCGGCGCCCCAACCGAGGAGGCGACGGGCGCACACGAGTCCCCCGCCGCCGTTGCCGCCGGGGCCAGCCAACACTTCGACGCGTCGCCCACGGGGATCGCTGTCCAGGAAGCGGGTTCTCGCCAGATCCGCGAGTTCCCGGCCGGCGTTCTCCATCATCTGAAGCAACATGATAGCGTAGTCCTCGATCATCGCCCGGTCCACTTCCCGCATCTGGTCGGTAGTGATGAACGGGATGCCAGACATCGAGCCCGACTCAGCCATTCGCATCCCCGTGGGTGGCGCAGAGACTCTGCCACCCGTAGCCGTCCTGAGTCAGCAGTGCGTCTGCTTCGGCAGGCCCCCAGGTTCCCGGGTTGTACAGATGCAATGCGCCAGTCCCGGACATCTCAGCCCGCTCGATCAGAGGATCGACGATTCGCCACGCTTCCTCGATGTGATCCGCGCGGATGAACAGCGAGGCGTCTCCGTCGAGGGCATCCTGGAGCAGGCGCTCGTACGCCTCCGGGATAGCCTGCTCGCTGAAGCCCGACCCGTAGTGGAATGCCATGTCGTTCGAACGTAGTTGCAGCCCCTGATCCGGCTCTTTGACCTCGAACCTCAAGTGCATCCCTTCGTCGGGTTGGAGGCACAACGACAACACATTTGGGTTCAGTGTCCCGCCCTGATCCTCGGAGAACAACATATGGGGCGGGCTTCGGAATTGGACTACGATTTCGGTGAGTTTGTCCGCCATGGCCTTGCCGGTGCGCAGGTAGAACGGCACGCCTTGCCATCGCCAGTTGTCAACGTACATACGGAGGGCCGCATAGGTTGGAGTGACGGATCCTGGGCTCACTCCATCCTCTGCGAGGTAGCCTTGATATTGGCCGAGAACAGCACTCCGCCCGATGTCCTCGGGGGTCCAGCGACGGACTGCCTTGAGCACTTCGATCTTCTTGTTGCGAAGCGATTCGGCGTCCAGAGCCGCGGGTGGATCCATTGCGACGAGGGCCATCAGTTGCAGCAGGTGGTTCTGGACCATGTCTCGAATGACGCCCGATTGGTCGTAGTATCCGGCACGGTCCGCCACGGACACTGACTCGGCGACGGTGATCTGGATGTTGTCGATGTGGTCGCGGCTCCACAACGACTCGAAGATCGCGTTGGCGAATCGAAACACGAGCAGGTTCTGCACCGTCTCCTTGCCAAGGTAGTGATCGATGCGGTAGACGCGGTCTTCCGAGAATACGTCCGAAACTTGTCGATTCAATTCAAGAGATGTCTCGAGGTTTCGACCGAACGGTTTCTCGATTACGACTCGCCGCCACGAGTCCTCCTCGGCTGCCAACCCCGAGTCCGCCAGGCCGCGAACGGCCGAATCGAAGAGTTGCGGGGCGATCGACAGGTAGAACAGGCAGTTTGACGATTGCCCGCCTTCGTCGAACCTTTCGAGCTGCGATCTGAGCCGATCGTAGTCTTCAGTGGCGGTGAGATCGACCCTCACGTAGTGGAGCGCCTTTGCGAAATGAGACCACTCCTCTTTTCGCACCGCGAGATCGGAAAACTCCTGGAGGCTCTGCCACATCATCTCGCGGTACTGGTCGTCAGACATCTCCGGCCTCGCCGCTCCGACGACGTGGAACTTCGCGGGCAATCTGCCCTTGCATCGAAGTTGGAAAAGCGCCGGCACGAGTTTCCGTCGAGCAAGGTCGCCGGTCCCTCCGAAGATCACGATAACAGTGCTGGGTTGCGTCACGAGCCGGATTTCTTGACGGCGTGACCGCCGAACTGGTTGCGCATGGCGGCGAGCAACTTGACGCCGAACGGCTGACCCTGACGCGACCGGAATCTGGCGTAAAGCGACGCTGCGATGACCGGGGTCGGGACGGCCAACTCGATGGACTCCTCGACGGACCACCGGCCCTCTCCGGAGTCGTCCACGTGCGCCTCTATGCCGGCCAGATCCGGGTCTTCGTCGAGCGCCGCCGCCGTCAGGTCCAGCAGCCATGAGCGGACCACGCTGCCGTGACGCCAGATTTGGGAGATCTGGGCGAGGTCCAAGTCGAACTCACCCTTGGCTTCCATAAGCTCGAAGCCCTCGGCGTACGCTTGCATGAGGCCGTACCCGATGCCGTTGTGCACCATTTTCACGAAATGTCCGGCGCCGGCGAGGCCCACGTGTCCGTAGCCGAAATCGGCGCCCGGCGCGAGGGTCTGGAAGATCGGCTCCAACCTGGCAAACGCGTCGGCGTCACCGCCCACCATCAGGCTATACCCTTCTTCGAGGCCCCAAATGCCGCCGCTGGTGCCCGCGTCCAGGAACCAGATGCCGCGTTCCTCGAGCTCGGCGCCCCTGCGAGCGCTGTCCTTGTAGTTCGCGTTGCCGCCGTCGACGATCGTGTCGCCATCGGACATGAGGTCCGCCAGTGCGTTGACTATATCTTCGGTGATCTGGCCAGCCGGGACCATGACCCAGGCGGCTCTGGGCGGTGAGAGTTGGGCAACGAGTCGCTCCAACGACGAAGCGCCGGTCGCGCCTATTTGCACCGCGGCGTTGACTGCCGCTTCCTGCGGGTCGTACGCCACCACGTGGTGCTCACCTCGGATCAGGCGTTCCGCCATGGCGCCGCCCATGCGCCCGAGACCGATCATCCCGATATCCATCGTCCGCCTCCGTGCCACAACTTACCCGTCCGTGGTTGCCCGAGTGCTTCTCGTGAGTTCGTGGATCGCGCCGACGTCGTCCGACCCCAGATCGACTCTCGCGACTCTCCGGCCGGCGTCTTGCAGCGCCCGGAGGTCACCGAGCGCTTGGGCGCCCACGAGCACGCCGAACGTGTAAGGCCGACCCGGAATCGCGAGATCCGCTGGATGGTCCGAAGTGAGCTGCACGAACACTCCGGAGTTTGGGCCGCCTTTGTGAAGCTGCCCGGTCGAGTGTAGGAACCGGGGCCCGTACCCCAACGTTGTTGCGACTCCGTGTCGTCCGATGATGGCTCTGCGTAAGTCGTGCAGCGCCTGGTCCACTTCAGGCGTCTGGCGAATGTAGGCCATGATCGCGACGTAGTCATCGTGCATGACGCCATCCATCAGGGCGTCGAAGGACAACGTCTCGGGGGGTTCGGGGAGAGATTGGGATTCGCCCCCACTCTCGAGGACGTCGTCGGTGGCATCCTTGGCTGCTTGAACGTTCGGCTGGTCGAACGGCCTGACCCTGATGATGGCGCCAACCACGGCCGTCGCGAACTCCCAGCGAAAGAACTCTGCCGCCAGATCGTAGCCGTCGGCCAGGTCCATGCGGATGACTGGGTGTTCGGCAGCGGTGAGCGTCGCCGCCAGGTTGTCGTTGGCTGCGTTGTCGTCGCCATCCACGCGCAGATACGCGAAGATTCGGTCGTCGCCGTATCTCCCCGGCGCGACCACGGGCTCGTCCGCTATCGGAACGATTCCCCTACCCTCTTTGCCCAGGCTCTCGGCAATGAGTTGCTCGGCCCACAAACCGAAGCTGTCGACGGAGGGCGAGGTCAGGACGGTGAGTTTGTCGCGGCCTTCCGATGAGAGAGCTGCCAGAGCAGTGCCCAACCAGGCTCCGAGGTTGTCCGCCAGCGGCACATCCGGGCCACACCGGGCGCGCATATCGTCGGCGCGGTCGAGCAGTTCCGTGAGATCGATCCCAATAAGGGCGGCGGGGACAAGCCCGAAATGCGAAAGCACCGAGTAGCGGCCGCCGATGTCAGGCTGGGCCGAGAATACGCGCCGAAATCCGTCGCGGGCGCCCAGCTCCGCCAAGACTGTCCCGCTGTCGGTGATGGCCACGAAGTTGCGGCCGGCTTTGCTTTCGCCGACATTCTGTTCCACGAGTCGCCTGAAATGGCTGTAGAAGACATTAGGCTCTATCGTAGCGCCAGACTTGGAAGAGACGAGGAACAGCGTCGTAGTCGGGTCGATAGCTTCCCCCACCGCCTGAACGGATGCCGGCGCAGTCGAGTCCAGCACGATGAGGTCCGGGCAACCGTCGGCGCTGCCAAACGTCTGACGGAGCACCTCGGGTCCGAGGCTGGATCCGCCCATGCCCAACAGAACGACGTGTCGATAACCGTCTGCCTTAACCTCGGCGGCAAACCGCATGAGCGACGAGACCTCAAAACGCATGTTGTCGATCACGGTCAGCCACCCGAGGCGGTCGGCAGTCTCTTTTGGGTCCGGGCTCCAGACCGTGTGATCGCCGGCCCAGATGCGGGCGATGACGTCGCGTCGTTTGAGCTCGGCCAGAGCTGACTCGGTGTCGCCCGCATAGGCTCCGAGTCGCATGTTGTGGTCAGATTGGGAACTCAATGTCGACTGCTCCTGAAGCATTCGCTGCCGGCTTCTGGACCAACGTCTCGGCTCAAGCGACTTGCAGTCTTCACGCCTCTCGCAGTTTGGCGATCACTTGCTTGGCAACATCGGCGACGCGAACAGGCGTCAGTCTGAATTTCTCGTACAAGACGTTCGCGGGCGCCGACGCGCCAAAATGATCGACGCCGACCGCCTCGCCGTCGATGCCAACGTATCGCTCCCATCCGATGGTCGTTCCCGCCTCGACGGAGACCCGAGCGCGGACGTTGGGCGGCAGCACTCGATCGCGATACTCGTCGGATTGAGCGTCGAAGACCTCCCACGACGGCATCGACACCACACGCGCCGATATCCCGCCTGTTCGAAGAAGCTTGCCGGCGTCGAGTGCGATGTGCACTTCGGAGCCAGTGCCGATGAGGATGCAATCCGGTTCATCGGAGGATTGCCAGAGAATGTAGCCGCCCTTCCTCGCATCGTAGGAGGGCGCCTGAGCATCTCGGTCGATTACCGGAAGGTTCTGCCTGCTCAGAATCAACGCGGTCGGGCCTTCGGTTCGCTCCAGGGCGACTCTCCAGCCTTCCACGTTTTCAGTGGCGTCAGCGGGCCTGAAGACCGCCAGGTTAGGGACGGTGCGCAGTCCCATAAGCTGCTCGATCGGCTGGTGGGTCGGGCCGTCCTCGCCAAGGGCGACGGAGTCGTGGGTGAACACGTAGACAACCCTTGTCCCATCAGCGCCGCAAGTCGCATAGGTGGGCGCATGTAATCGGAGAAAATCAAGAACGTACCGGTGTACGGGATGGCGCCGCCATGGAGCGCCATGCCATTGGCCGCCGCGCCCATGGCGTGCTCGCGGATGCCGAAATGGAAGTTGCGACCGCCGTACTCACCGGGGCCGAAGTGCTTCTCGTCGGTCAACAGAGTCCTGTTTGAGGGCGCCAGGTCGGCCGAGCCTCCTGCCAGCGTCGGGACATTCGCGGCGATTACGTTCATGATTCGATTCGATGCGTCACGGGTGGAAACCGGATTGTCGCCCGCCGCGAACAGACCGTCCAGGTCCGGGTCCCATCCTTCCGGCAGGGACCCGGCCAGCGCTTCGTCGAACTGCGCGGCTTCGTCCGGGTGCTGAGCGCGGTACCCCTCAAACAGTTCCTCCCACGACTCCTGCCATGCCTGGCCTCGCACCAGAGCCTCGCAAAAATGATCCTCCGCTTCCTGCGGGACCGTGAACGGTTCCGGGTATCGCCAGCCCAGGCGATCTTTCGCCAGGCGCACTTCGTCTTCGCCCAAGGGATCGCCGTGCGCCGAGGCTGTTCCCTCTTTGTTCGGACTGCCGTACCCGATGATAGTGCGGCAGATGACGAGGCTCGGGCGTGCGGTCTCTTCTTGTGCGGTCCGGATCGCACTCTCGACGGCGTCGATATCCATCCCGTCGATCGGGCCGATCACTTGCCAGTCGGAAGCCTCGAACCTCGCGGCCACGTCCTCGGTGAAGGCGATGTCGGTGCTGCCTTCAATCGAGATGTCGTTGGAGTCGTACAAACAGATCAGCTTACCCAGTTGGAGCGTGCCGGCGAGCGACGCCGCTTCGGAAGCAACGCCTTCTTGCAAATCGCCGTCGGAAACCATCGCATATGTCCGATGGTCCACAACCTCGAATCCGGGGCGGTTGAACCGATCGGCCAGCATCCGCTCGGCCATGGCCATGCCGACGCTGTGCGCGAATCCCTGCCCCAGCGGGCCCGTGGTCATCTCGACCCCGGGCGTCAACCCGTATTCGGGATGACCGGGAGTCATGCTCTCCCACTGCCGGAACCGTTTGAGCTCCTCCATGGGCAAGTCGTAGCCGGTCAGATGCAGCAACGCGTACAGCAGCCCCGACGCGTGTCCCGGCGACAGTACGAATCGGTCCCGGTCGGGCCATTTCGGGTCACTCGGGTTGTGCTTGAGGACTCGGTCCCACAATGCAAAAGCAGCGGGCGCAGCCCCCATCGGCGCGCCGGGATGTCCGGATTTGGCCTGTTGGACCGCGTCCACCGCCAGGAACCGGATCGTGTTTACGCAAAGGTCGTCTCTACTGTCAATGCTCACCAATCGCCACCTGTCGAAAAATAGTCAGGTTAACCGCTGGTCCAACCCCCGGATCGCGCCCGTTGGCCGCACCTTACGCATGTTAGATTATCGCCGGAGCAGATCGATTCACGAAGAGCTGAGCGCCGATTTAACAGTTTCAGCTCCTGCTGCCCTCTCGGACTGGCTGCCCGCTTCAGGTCATATCGAAACCGACGCTCCTGATATGCTCAGAGATCCCGCCACACGCTTGGCCACGCACAAAATCACGGTCGATGCGGCGCGTCACAAGTGTACACCACCCGTTTCGAACGGCGACAGCAGGGCGATTTCGGTCAGCATGAACCTTCGCTGCTGCGAGACGACGGCGACGCCCGCCATGACGTGTGGTCGGCTCAACCTTGACGAGTTATCATGCCGGGGGCGGCTCAATTCGAGTCCGTCGCGAACAGCGCCAGGTTTCCACAAATCGACCGCCAGGAGGTTAGCTGATGATATTCGATGGACATGCCTACTGCTTCCCGCCTCTCACCGAAACCGGCGGGTTCTCCGACCCGGACGCTCTGCGCAAGCACCTCCAACAGGCGATCGCGGTGCATCATCAACCGAGCTGGCGGGTTCGGGACCGGGCGCCCGAGGACGCATCGGGCTTGATTGACATGGAGAACTGGCCGGCATTGGCCGCGCTGAAAGACGCGGGCTTCCGCGCGTCAGGGCTCGGTCGCTTCGAGTGGACCGTAGACGGCGAAGACTACGCCAAGCAATACTTCCCGCCCTCGATCGTGGACATGTCGTACCCCGCCGACCGGCTCGTCGCCGAGATGGATTACGCGGGCGTGGACAAGGCGCTGCTGCATCGCACCCCGTACCTCGGGGTCGGCAATGACTTCATCGCCGACTGCGTCGAGCAGCATCCCGACCGGTTGCTCGGCCTGGCGCACACGCCCGAGTGGCTCGTGCAGTCTGACCCGGACGGTTCGGTCGCCAGAGTCGAGCGGGCGGTGAAGGAACAAGGGCTGTCGGGACTCCACTTCCTTCCGCCTCAACTAAACCTGTATGGGCACGACGGATCGTGGGATGCGCCCGGTTTTCAGCCGTTCTGGGACGGAGTCGCGGCCTTGGGAACGCCGATCTTCTTTTCGCTGAAGGAGCGGGCGACACCTCATCGCGACAGTCTTCTTGACGAGATAAAGACCCTGACTCGGTGGATGGAGCGCTACCCCGACACGACGGTCGTCATGACGCACGGCATCGGCTGGCGCAATTTCATGGACGGCGACGCCATCGATCTGCCGGACGCCGTCTGGGCGCCGTTCCAAAACCCGAACCTGCACCTTCAGTTCCTGTTTCCGATCGCGCTAGGCGCCGTGTGGGACTATCCGATGCCGCAGGTCCGTCCCGTCATCGAAGAGTGCGTAAGACGCATCGGCGCGGATCGGATCATGTGGGGCACGGACATGCCCATCGTGAGCCGATTTTGGACATACCGCCAGAACATCGACTTCATCCGACACTATTGCGATTTCCTCACCGCTGCCGAACTCGACGCCATCATGGGCGGGACCGTGGCCAGGCTGCTGGATGTCGGCGCCGCTCAAACCATGTCGTAGATCGACGCCGGCTCCACAGGTCGGCTCGCTCGGAGGGTTCGAAGAGCCCGTGCGAGAAGACATCCCGGTATGTACATCTCAGTCTTCATTTCCGATTGTGCCAGGGTGCCAATCTTCGGATTGAGATAACATTTCCTCGATTGTCATTGGTGACGCGTTCGTGGGCCGTAGTCTCTTTTTGTGTGGAGGTGGATGATGGAACTCGGCGCATTCTCTGTCAGTTTGACTGTGGCGGATATTGAATCCTCCAAACGGTTCTACGAGAAACTTGGCTTCCGCGAGTTTGCAGGGGATATATCGGAGAACTGGCTTATCATGAAAAACGGTGGAACGGTGATCGGACTGTTCCAAGGCATGTTTGACAAAAACATGCTCACATTCAATCCAGGCTGGGACGGCGATGCCCGTCCGCTTGATGAATTCACCGATGTGCGGAGATTGCAACAGCGTCTGAAAGAACAAGGTGTGGAACTGGTCAGCGAGGCGGACGAGGGCGCAACCGGGCCCGCCAGTTTCATCGTGGTCGACCCGGACGGAAATCCGATCCTCGTCGATCAGCACGTCTAGGCCACAACGAGGTCGGCCTGCCGACAATCAACCACGCTGGAACAGGCAGAACGGGTGCCCTGCGGGGTCGAGGTAGACCCGGACGTCGTCTTGGGGTTGGAATTCGGCAAGGATGGCGCCGAACTCGACCACGTGGGCTTCGGCGGCGTCGAGGTCGTTGGTCGCAATGTCCAGATGCATCATCATCTGCTGATCGCCGGGACGGGACGGCCAGATCGGCCGGACGTACGCGCTCTCGGTCTGAAACGAAAGGCCGGGTCCGCCCGCTGGATCGCTCAACCTCACCCAGCCGGGCTGGTCTTCGCTCACCTTCCAATCGAGGATTCGACGATAGAACTCGGCGAGTTCGCGGGCGTCGGGTGAGCCGAGGACGATGCTCGCCAGTGTCAGTCGTGGGCTGATGGTCATGACGCCTCCGATGCGACTACGTGCCGCTCTGAAGCCTGCCGAGTGTCAGGCGATTGGACTTCAACTCGTTTTACGTGGTTGGGATAACGTGGGCAGTCGTGGTCGTGGCAATCAGGTCGAGCATGTTTGTGCAGGTTTGGCCGTAAACGGCCAGGCGCCAACGCGTTGCGTCGAAATCACGCGTCGAATGACATCAGCTCTTGGCCCCAGATGACCGCGCCGTCGTAGACCGCGGCCACGTCGCCTAGGGCTCGCTCCATGGAGCCAGGGGTCCGAAGCGGAGCGCCCTGGTGGACCAACACCAGCTTTTTGGCGCCGGCGTCCTGCGCCATTTTCGCAGCGCCCGTGCTGCCGCATACGTAGTCCGCCCCGGGTGTTCCATCGATGTCAGATTGGACGTCAATGCACGTGCACAGCATCACGTCGGCGTCGCGGGCGAGGTCGACGACGCTCTGGCAGGGCCGGGTGTCGCCGGTCACCACGATGCTGCCCTCGTCTGTGTCCAGACGATAGGCCAGCGAGTCCAGCCATGGCTCGACGTGCTCCGCGCGAGCCGTCCTGATCTGCCACGACTTTCCGCTGATGATCTCGCCGGGGCCGATGTCCGTGGCCTGAACCGACGGGGGCTTGCGCGGCAGTGTTCCGCCTCGATTGGTGTGCACGGCCTGGCTGAGTGGATGGTTGATCCGGGCGAGCCAGTCGTGGGCAAACGCGCCTTCCGTCTCATCCAACAGGCGGTGGGTCAACTGCTCTGTCAGCGTCGGACCGAAGACGCGGAGTTCTCGTTCGTCGCCGATGCTCTGGTCCCATCGCGTCAACAAGAAACACGGATAATCGACGTCGTGATCGAAGTGATGGTGTGTAAAGAACAGGTAGTCGATCTGCGCCGGCCGGAGTCCAGCCTTCACCAGCTTGTGCGTCGTCGCCGGTCCGCAGTCGAACATGATGTGCTCGTCGCCTATCCGAATCACGTACGACGACCCGAACGCGTCAACGCTCGGCACGGGATTGCCTGCGCCCAATATGAAGATGCGGGCCATCGTATCGTCTCCGGCTGAGGTTCCACGGGCAGCGTTGACGAGCGCGGCCCGGACCTGTCAATCTGACCTGTTATTACGCCCGCCTCAACTCACGCGGACGAACTTCTGCAATCGGGCGCCGTCGAGCGTCTCGCCGACGTAGAGGTCGCCCTTCGAGTCCAAGGCGAGTGAGTGCGCGGCAATGAGGTCACCGGGTGCGTCGGTGCTCATCCCCCAGCCGCCGAGCCACTGACCCTGCCGGTTCATTACCTTCACGCCGGATGGGTGAGCGACGGCACTTGGAGAATCGGCATCCGGACCCAAGCCCTGTCGCTGGCCGAGCTCGGCGACGTACATGTTCTGGTCGGCGTCGAGCCAAACGTGATCCGGCCTGTGGACGCCCTTCCACTCTCGGATGTATTCGCCGTCAGGAGTGAACACCTGCACACGGCTGTTCTCCCGGTCCGCCACGTAGACCAAGCCTTCGGCATCCAGGCAGACGCTGTGGGGAATTACGAACTGACCCGGACCCGACCCCGGCTCGCCCCAGGACTTGATGAGCTGCCCGTCGCCCGTGAAGTGGTGGACGCGAGCGTTGCCGTACCCGTCGGTGATGTACAGGCTGCCGTCCGCGGCCATCGCGACGTCGGTTGGTCGGTTGAACGGCTCGCCGCTCAGGCGCTCGGCGGGCTGGTCCGGCGTGCCGAGCGTCATCAACAGCTCGCCGTCGGTCGACCATTTGCGCACGGTGTGGTTGCCGACGTCGGTGGTGAATAGCGAATCGTCCGGAGCGACGAATAGGTGATGGGCGCTGCCGAACTGGCCTTCGCCCCAGGATTTCAGGACGTTGCCGTCGGTGTCGAGCACGATGATGGGATGTTCGCTTCGGTTGTAGGCGTAGATCCTGTCCTGACTGTCGATGCCCAACCCCACGACATGGTTCCACTCCCAGCCTTCGGGCAGCTTTCCCCAGCCAGGCACGTGCTCGAAAACGTACTCTCCGTAGCTAACTGTCAATCCGGTGGTTGTCGCGGCCATGTCGCTCCTTCAGAATTCGTTATGTAAAGGTTAGCGTCGGGTTATCGGTGGGGCGGATTATACCACGCGAGTCCTTACAATCCAGAGCGAACCAGCATGACGTCGGCCAGCTAGAGGCGATATATGCCTATCTGGATACCGAAGACGGCGGCAACGGAAGCGGCAAAGGTAAGAAAGGCGCGGCGCCTGGTTTGACAATCAGCGAATGAGGCAAGGCAATCAGCACCGATGGCAAAGGCCGTCCCGACCTATTCGAGCTCGACCTGGGCAACGGCAACAAGGCGTTCACCCACGTGTTCTGGGCCAACTGAGTCTTCTTCGACCGAATAGTTGTAAACGGGCTTCCGCGTTGGCGGAAGCCTGTTTCGTTAATCTCGATATCTCGTTAAGGATCACACTCGCGGTGCATGCAGCCCTGGGGCGCCTGGTCGGGTTTGGCAACTATTCACAGTCGTCGTCCCAGATGCCGTAAGCGTGGCATCGGTCATGTACGCGACCAAAGACGCCAGAAACGGCGCAAGTACCTGCCTATTAACGTGCCGTGGGAAGGTGAAGTCGGAACGCTCTTGGGAGGGGCGTCGATTTCGCTCACTACGTCGCGCGGTGACAAATTCTGGGAGAGTGATCGTGTCCTGAGTCGTGGGCCGACGTCTAACCTTTCCGCCGTCTTTCGAGATTCCATTCGAAGTTCGGCCAGTGACGCTTGCGGATCATCGGTCAACTCGCGGAGGGCATCGGCCAACTGCCACTGGACCAGCAAACCTTGTCGGGCGAAGTACAATCCGATCCCGGTGATTTGATAGTGATCACTGTAGTCGAGCAAGACATATCCGAGGAGTTGGTAAAGCCATTGAACTTGTCTCTGGGCCCTGCCCGATAAATCTCTTCAAAGAGCGCCAAAACATTGCAGTAACGTGCTAGTTCCCTTTCCTGCTGTGGGCCAAGACATCTGGAAGCGGGCCGTGCTTCGTCCAAGAATCGACCGAGTTCCTCGAAAAACGCCTCAACAACCTGTGGGGAAGGATGGGGTGTGGGGAGCGTGATGAGCCCTGGTATCTCGATGTCCGTGCCGTCCGGCTGCGTGACGGTCCGGTCTCTCCAACGTCCCGCACCTCTCCATGCAGCCAATTCGTTAGCGGGCGTGATCGCAAAATAGTATCGCAATCGGTAATCTAGCGACATCCCGACGGTGCCCCACGGCACCTGTTCGGTTGGCCGATTTGTTGGCGCTTCCCTCTGCTCCCGACGAGCCTCCCTCAAGAATGGTTTGGTGTTCGGGAATGCGTTGTATAGAAACTCTCTTATCAGGCTGTCTTTTCTTTTCAAGTGACTCGTCAGTGACATCGGCCTGACTCACTGGTCGCGCCCAATAGGTCTCAGACCACGCTAAGCCTAAATACCCATAGAGTTTTCTGATCATTCGATCAGCTCCTCGCCTGCGACGCGCGCGGCTATTCCGCATACCAGCGGACAGCCCTTGTCGGAGTGCCCACCTGCTTCGAGGAAGGCTTTGTAATCGTCGGGATCGTTCATGTCGAAGCCGCGACCGTAGATGGCCGCCTGAAGGTCGCGACATAGCGTGGTGTCGCCCGGCAGCGTGGTTTCGAAGCGCGCCTGAATCTCCTCTTGGAAGCGTTGCGCGATCCGCTGCGCCGGCTCCATCGCCTGCCTGTATTGACCGGTGTCCTCCATCTTCTCGCGTCCGGAGGCCAGGCCCAGTCCCATCAGAGCGCCGAGCAGCGCGCCGCAGGTTTCGCCTCGACGCGCGACGCCCCCGGCGAGCACAGTGGCGGCCTTAAACGACTGCAGGTCGCCCATCTCCAACTCCTCCTGCAAACTCAGGAGGACGGCCTGCGATCAGCCGCTGTGGAAATCGTATTGCAGCGCGTTGAGTTCAATGCGATCGAGTCGTTGTCCTTTGGTGTCCATAGGTTTGCGTTCTCCTTCCGATCGAACCTCGGTCCCGATGTCTTGCGGAACGCGTCAGGCGCCAATTATAGGCTATGACGTGGCCGTCCGTATTGAGAGCCCTCGCGGTGTACAATCACGGGGCGCACAGAAACCGTGGAGGCTGAACGATGTCTTTTCGTATGTATGTCACGTTGTCGGAAGACGACGAGATCCTGATGTTCGGGGTGGACCCCGATTCCGGCGAGCTCGTGCCCGAGGGTGGGGTCGTGGTGTCTGGCACACCGGCGCCGCTGGCGGTCGACCCGTCGGGCAAATTCATGTTCGTCGGACGCCGGGGCATCCCCGCTGTGTCCAGCTACAGCATCGACCGCGCAACCGGTGACTTGACGTTGATAGGCACCGCGCCGCTCGACTCCGATCCTTGCTACCTGGCCACGGACAAGACCGGTCGCTTCCTGTTGTCCTCGTACTACGCCGCCGGACGGGCCGCCGTCCATCGCATCGACGACAGCGGGGCGGTGCTCACCCCGCCAGTCGAGTGGCTGGCAACGGGCGGCGGAGCGCACTCGATCCAGACGGATTCGTCGAACACGTACGCGTTCGTCCCGCACATCGCCGGCAAAGGCCCAAACGCGATATTCCAGTTCAAATTCGACCAGGTGACCGGCCGCCTGACGCCGAACACGCCGCCCACCGTGACGCCCGAGACGGAGGCTGGCCCGCGACATTACTGCTTCCACCCGACTCTGGACACGCTTTACGTATCGAATGAACAGGGATGCAGCGTCACCGGCTACAATTTCGATCGCTCGAACGGCACACTCGAGGCGTTCCAGACGCTTTCGACGTTGCCGGACGGCTACGAGGGTCGCAACAGTTGCGCGCAGATACGGATCACGCCGGACGGCAAGTTCGTTTACGCTCCGAACCGCGGCCACAACAGCATCGCCTGTTTCGCCGTCGACGGGTCCACGGGTCGCCTGACCGCGGCCGGCCGGTTCGCGTCCGAACCCGTGCCGCGGGCCATCGGCCTCGACCCGAACGGGCGGTTCTTGTACGCCGCCGGGTTGGAATCCGGACAACTGGCGTCCTACCGCATCGATCCCGACACCGGCGCACTCGAGCGCATCGGAACATACAGCCTCGGATCTGCGCCCATGTGGGTTCTGATTACGGAACGAGGTTAGGTTTACGCCCGTCATCGCTGGCATCCGCCCAGGCCTGGGCCAATTGAACAAGCCGCGCCTACATCATATACTGGCGCCAACTCATCTTGGAGGCAACTAATATGGTGGACTGGCACGGATCGTTCGCTGTTATCGTCACGCCGTTCAAAGAGAATGGCGACATCGACGAGAACGGCTATCGGCAGGTTGTGGACTACGTGATCGAGTCCGGCTGCCGAGGCGTCATCTCCGCGGGAAGCACCGGCGAGTTCTTTCTGATGACCAACGACGAGCGCAAAGAGGTGTTCTCGATCGCCGTCGACCAGGCGGATGGACGCGTGCCGATACTCGCCGGCACGTCCGCGATCCGCACTGAAGACGTCGTCGACCTCACACGACACGCGGGCGACATCGGGTGCGCGGGGACCATGTTGCTGCCGCCCATCTACATCGGCGTGGACGATCGAGAGGTCGTCGAGTTCTACACCCGCGTCGCCGAGGAGGGCGGGTTGCCCATCATGCTCTACAACAGCCCGCTGGCCGTCAGGAAGTTTCTGACGCCCCAGATCGTCGAGCAGCTCATGGGCCTCGACAACGTCGTCGCGATCAAGGACAGCTCGCTGGACATCAGGCAGGTCGCGGCGCTGGTCAGATTCTGCGGCGAAGACATCACGGTGTTCG
>CAZPQQ010000041.1:17047-28484 GCA_964588665.1 uncultured Dehalococcoidia bacterium
TCATACTGCCCGGCCTCGCGGTCGGCGCGGTCGGAGCCGTTGCGATGCTCCCGCAAGTTGTGGGCAAGCTGGCGGTCGACCTCTACGAAACCGCGGCCCGAGGCGACACGGAGCAAGCCCGCGAGGTGCACAAGAAGATGCTCAGGGTCTACGATGTGTTCAACGTCGGCAGCGGCTATATCGCGATGAAGGAGTCGATGAACATGCTCGGACAGCCCGGCGGTCACTCGCGGCCACCGATGCTGCCGTTCACCGACGATCAGCGCGCCGAACTCCGCTCGATCTTCGAGGACGTTGGCCTGCTGCAGCCGGTCGGGATTTCGTAGATCGCCTGGAGTGGCTGCCCGAGCAGCGCTGTATGCCCGTACAGCAGCCGTGACAAGAGCTAGCCATCCGTAGGGGAGGGTTTGAAACCCTCCCGACACGCTTCACGCAATACATCGCATGGCATTACAATTATTACAGGCGATGTCGCCTGCGTGTTAACTACTTCATAAGCATAATACTCGGGCGGGTTTGAAACCCGCCCCTACCCCAGACGAATTGGGTACGGAATTGAAGCAGAGATGTACGGATGCCGACGACGCCCATCGAAACGCTTGAGGTGAACAACCGTCGAGAGTGGCGAAAATGGTTGAACGACCACCACGACTCGATGCCCGAGATCTGGCTCGTGTTCCACAAGCGTCACACCGGCATCGAAGCCATGAGCTACGACGACGCCGTCGAGGAAGCGCTCTGCTTCGGGTGGATCGACAGCATCGTGAGGCGTCTGGACGACGCTCTGTACGCGCGGAAGTTCACGCCGCGAAAGGCGGACAGCAAGTGGTCGACCGTTAACCGTCGGCGATATGCGGACCTTGAATCGCGAGGGTTGCTGGCGGCCCCTGGCGTGAACCGAGCTCCCACGAGTCGGAGCGGCGATGCTCCGAAGCCGTCCGTCTTCGAGTTGCCGCCGTACATCGAGGAGACGCTCAAAACCGATCTTAGCACCTGGCGGTTCTTCGAGCAGTTGGCGCCGTCGTATCGGCGAGCGTACATCGGTTGGATCGACTCCGCCAAACGGCAAGAGACGAAGGAGAAACGTCTTCGCGAAGCGCTTGGCCTGTTGGCGGCGGGCAAAAAGCTGGGCCTGAAGTGATGACGTTGGCGGGCTGGTGAACGAGCCGTACAGTACAAGGAGCCTGGTCAGGATGAATACGCTATCGAACTGGGAACAACAGCTCGTGGGAAGATACCTGGAGCGCAGCCTGGACGAGACGTTTCCCGAACTTAGGCAATACCTGAGCCCCGGCGCCAGTGTTCTCGACGTCGGCTGCGGTCCCGGTTCTATCACCCTGGGTGTTGCGGAGGCGGTGAGTCCGGGTAAGGTCGTTGGCGTCGAACCGGCTGGCGGCCGAGTCAGCATTGGAACAGTTTCGGCCGAAAAGCGGAACATACGAAACGTCACCTTTGTGGAGGGC
Organism: uncultured Dehalococcoidia bacterium; assembly: GCA_964588665.1. Classification (GTDB taxonomy): domain Bacteria; phylum Chloroflexota; class Dehalococcoidia; order Lucifugimonadales; family UBA1123; genus UBA2160. The sequence goes on from CAZPQQ010000041.1 coordinate 18,511, forward strand.
GACGCTCACAGGCTTGATTTCCCCGACGACTCATTCGATGTCGTTTACTCCCACACGGTCCTGCACTGTCTTATCGATCCCGTAGGCGCATTGCGCGAACAGATGCGGGTCGTCAAAAGCGGCGGTTGGGTCATCGCGGCTGGTGTTCGCGACTGGGGTTTCACGCCGAGATATCCCGCGTGTCCGACGCTCGACAAGGTATTCGAAGCTCACGTGCGTTACCACGAGAATCTACAGAAGCGTTACCAGTCGGGCGAGCGCGTCCCGGGTAGTGAGGAACGAAAAGTCACAGACATCCACTTTTTGGATCTGTACGCCGGAAGAAAGTGCAAAGAACTCTTTGAAACCGCGGGTTTGACGGACGTGGATGTCCGGTTGGAGGCCGAAATGATCGAATCGACTGTTGCCGATCCCGTCAGGGTTTCGACCATGTTCTTGCTCCCGCCACCGGGCGAGACCGATGATCCTTTGGCCGATGTGTACCGTGACATCTATGCTGAAGGTTATCTCGATGAGAGCACAGTCGATCAAGCCCGTGAAGAAGTGATTGCCTGGTCCAACCACCCGTACGCATTCATCGGTCCGATGATGATGTTTGCCGCTGGGAAAGCTTAGCCGGAGGCTCGGCTGGATCGAAAACCGAAAGGTGGAAATGGCACAAAGAAATTCCCGCGAAAAGATGCTCGTAGACTCGTACCTCGGTCGAACCTTGGAGAATGACGCTCCTGAGTTGATCCCGTTTCTGAAGCCAGGCATGAAAGTGCTCGATGTCGGGTGCGGCCCTGGAGCAATTACCATGGGTGTCGCTGAGGTCGTCAACCCTGGTGAGGTTGTCGGGATCGAGCCGGCCGAGAACAGGGTGGACACCGGGAACGACATTGCCCGAGAGCGGGGCCTCGACAACGTCTCCTTCAAGGTCGGCGCCGCTCAGAAGCTCGATTTTCCGGACGACGAGTTCGACGTCGTTTACAGCAACACCGTGCTGCATCACTGCATGGACCCGATTGGGGTGTTGCGGGAGCAACGACGTGTGGCCAAGCCCGGCGGGTTGGTAATCGCCGCTGGGGTGAGGGACTGGGGATTGACGCCCAAATACCCGGAGTGTCCTTCAGTCCAAAGATTGTATGAAAGCCATGTTCTCTACCATCAGAATTTGCTTGCGCGGTATCTGTCAGGTCGCCAGGTCCCGGGACGGAACGAACGACAACTCACCGAGCACCACTACATTGACTTGCACTCGGCCCGAAAATGCGCCGCGTGGTTTGCCGCCGCCGGTTTGTCCGATGTTGTCACGCAAGCCAGCGTGATGAAACTTGATCGTTCCAATTTCGGCGACGCCCAACTGTCGATCTTGTTTCATGTTCCGCCATCGGATGACCTAAGCGATCCACTATGGGACGTGTACCGCGACGCAATTGACGGGGGGTTCATCGACGAGAACTTGATCGAAAAGGTGCGACACGAGATCGCGACATGGTTCGACACTCCCAACGCGTTCCTGTGTCCATTCACGTTCTTGGCGGTCGGACGAGCATAGCGAGAACGGCATCAATGAGGGGATCATGCGAATCCTAGCGCTGGACATCGGCACCGGCACACAAGACATCCTGCTATTCGACTCGGAGCGGGCGATCGAGAACTGCGTCCAACTCATCGTGCCGGCCCCGACGGTGATCGCCGCTGACCGGATTCGCGCGGCGACCGCAGCGCGCGAGTCGCTGGTAATTACGGGCACGAACATGGGAGGCGGGCCGGTGACGGGCGCGCTGCAGGCGCACGTCGAAGCGGGCCTGCCAGTCCACGCCCTGCCTGCCGCCGCGACGACGTTCGACGACGACCCCGAGATGGTTCGAGCCATGGGCGTGACCATCGTTTCGCCCGACGAGGCGTCATCGTTGAGCGGCGTCCGAGTCCAGCTCCGAGACCTGGACCTGGGCATGGTTCGTGCAGCATTGGAAGCGTTCGACGTACCGCCGTCGTGGGACGCGCTGGCCGTCGCCGTCTTCGACCACGGCGACGCGCCTCCGGGATACAGCGACCGCAAGTTCCGGTTCGACCACTTGCGCACGCAGTTGACTGAAAACTCACGCGACGTCTTCTCGATGGCGTATTTGGCCGAAGACGCGCCCGGGTACCTGACTCGGATGCAGTCCGTCATCGAGACGGCCGGGAACGAGACGCCGCTGCTGCTCATGGACACCGCCGAGGCGGCGGTGCTGGGCGGCCTCGAAGACCCTCACGTCGCGATGCAATCGTGCAAAGTGGTTGCGAACGTCGGGAACGAACATACCCTGGCCTTTCATCTGCACGACACGACGATCCAAGGCATTTTCGAGCATCACACGCAGGTCCTGTCGCAGGCACGGCTGGAGGATTACCTGACCAGCTTGGTCGACGGCAGCATCGACAACGACGCCGTGTGGCAGGACATGGGTCACGGCGCCGTCGTCATCGAGGGGGGCGAGAGCCCGAGCTTCTTGAGCGTCACCGGCCCAATGCGCCGGATGCTGGAGGGGTCAATGCTCGAGCCGTACTTCGCCACACCGCACGGGACGATGATGCTGGCTGGGTCCTACGGCCTGATCCGAGGCTGGGCCGAACGCGAACCGTCGTGGCGCGAGGAGATACTCGACGCACTTCGCAGCGGCGGCTAAGCCGGCGAGATTGCGACCAATCACGAGAGGAACATCATGCCAGACACTGCCTCAGTAGCAATCATCGGCGGAGGAATCGTCGGCGCCAGCATCGCTCACTACCTCGCCCAAATGGGTCAACGAGATGTGGTGCTGCTGGAGAAGGACACCATCGCCAGCGGGGCGACCGGCAGTTCCGGAGCGCTGGTTCGGATGCATTACACTAACCCGTGGGACACCGCACTCGCCCTCAAGAGCTTGGAGGTGTTCGACTCCTGGGGCGACCTCATCGGAGGCGACTCAGGATTCCGCAAGACCGGTTTCGTCGCCGTCGTCGACCGAGACAATGTCGGCAAGCTCCGCAACAACGTCGAGATGCAGCGAGCAGTGGGCGTCAATGCGCGCGTCATTTCATCCGAGGACCTCAAAGAGCTCCAGCCCTTCAGCAACGTAGACGACCTCGGCGCCGCGGCCTATGAACCGGACAGCGGATACGCCGACGGCTACTCGGCGGCAACTTCCATGGCGCGACGGGCCCGAGAGCTCGGCGTCGAAATTAGGCAGGGAGTCACCGTCAGCGGCATCCACCGCGAAGGCGACAGGGTCGTCGGGCTGCGCACGTCAGACGGGGACATCGACGCTCCCGTCGTGGTGCTGGCGGCGGGGGCTTGGTCCGCTGTGCTGGCATCGTCCGCGGGCATCGACCTTCCGGTCGGCGCTCAGCGGCTCACAGCGGGAGTGGTGGAGCGTCCCGAGGAGATCAAAGATTCGCACATGGTCTTCATCGACCACGCCGTCGGTCAGTACTTCAGGCCCGACGTGGGCGCTCTGACGTTGCTCGGGATCAGGCCAGGGCCGTCCGTCGACAGCCACGTGGACCCTGACTCTTACGACGGCGCCGTCGCACTGGAGTGGCAGGCGCGGGCGATGGCGCAACTGGCGCATCGCGTCCCCGCCATGGCCGAAGCAGGGTGGCGCAGGTCGTGGGCGCAAGTCGACGGCTACACGTCGGACGGGCACATGGTGCTCGGCCAAACCGCGAACCTCGACGGCCTCTATGTCGCTGCAGGCATGAGCGGCAGCGGATTCAAGACCGGCCCCGCCGTCGGAATGTGCATCGCGGAACTGATCCTGGAGGGCCAGAGCAGCACCGCGGACATCGCTCCGTTCCGCCTGACCCGATTCGAAGAGAACGACCCGATCATCGGATCCGACGACTACGAGATCCCCGAGTTCGTCTTACCGAGCATGTCGCCTTAGCCGAATCCTACAGTCAATTGAATTCGGTTGCCGTGTTCCCGACCGTCGCGTTCCGATGCCGGGTCGACACATTCACATCATCCGACGACGGCCCTCTTGGACAGATGGTCCGGCCCGCCGACACACACGCACACGCTTTGGCGCGGATGATCCGCTCGCCTAAACCGCTTCTGCATTCCTCCTCTTCCGTGAATTACTTGCTGCCGAAAAGGTGAGATGCTAAAAGTTAAGACACAGTTCCATCGATAATTCAGGAGGCAGAGTTACAGATATGAAAAAGTTTGTCGTAATCTATCGTGCTCCTACGTCGGCATTTGACGCCATGAAAGACGCCACTCCCGAAGACATGCAGGCAGGCAGGCATGCAGGATTGGATGGCATGGGCGGCACGTTGCGGGGACAGCCTCGTAGACATGGGGTCGCCCCTTGGCTCCGGCCAAACACTGACCAAGTCAGGCAGTGCTCCGAACGACGGAGTCGCCGGATACTCGATCCTGCAGGCGGAAGACATGGACGGGGCCAAGGGACTGCTCGACGGGCATCCCCATCTCAATTGGGCACCCGGCTGCGAAATCGATGTTCACGAATGTCTGTCAATGGAGATGTGATTGCCGGATCGAATCCCGTCAACTCATGATGACGGGTTGCATCTTTGAATTGTCCTTGTCCTGCAGCCACCGGGAATAGGGCGATTCCGCCGACGTCTTACTTCGCGGGGTGGGTGACCTTGCGTCCAATCCCAATTCTTCATATCGCCTGACGACATGGAGCGGGAGCGCTGTGCGTTACAGCGGCAGGACTCCTCAATCTGGCGCCACAAACATCGCAATACGCGGCTCGCTCGTGGTTGGATTTCCCACACGTCGAGCATCGCACCGAGTCCTACCACCTTCCGAAGAATGGCGCGCGGGTAGCAACGCGCCGGAAAGTCGTCAAATCGGTGGACGTACCGATCGCCGCGGCGGTTTGCTTCGTTAGATTTCAGATTTGGACGCTCGCAGAGGCTTGGTTTAGACTCGTCCGGACCACCGGACTGCTGCCGCCCGACCGGCCAACTGGCTGGAGGCGCCACGAATCAGCGAGCCAACGAGTGCATGCTCGGAGGAACGAATCCGCAGAAAGCGCCTTGCCAGAAAGTGGCCGCCTAAAACGGCCACGCTCCAGCTTCGGGCCAGCGGTGACTTTCGCCTTGTTACGAGCAAGCCTCTTGGTTGCCTTACTCCCATCACATCACTGGTTCCGACTCGATCTATGACAGTGAGACAACGCCGATCAAAGCGAGAGAGACCCCGAGCCAGATGGGCATCCGAAACGACCCGAGCCACGCAGGTGATGCCAAAGGCAACCAACAAAGTAGCGCGACGCAGTTGTGTGCCTGAGACTGGATCTCTCCAGTTCTGCGACCGAACTATGAGGCGTTGAGCGGTTGTTACGTTATCGCTGCTGATGAAAGGCTTTGAGAGCTACTGATCGAGTACCGAGCTTGCGCAACGGGTCGATGAAGACGGGCCAGTATCAATCGTCGTCCCAGTCGAACCAAACTCCCCCGGCAGTCTTCGGTCCTCTGAGAAAATCTTTCAATACCTGCCGTGCTTCGGCGCGGTTCGCTCCCAACCAGATAGGGCGCATAGCGGTAGCCACGGCCTCATAGTTGACCGGATCTTCCGCGAGAAGAGCCTCGATCACGTTCGTCTTCGCACTGTTCATGCCTGTCCTCCTTCTTGCATGGCCGAGTAGGCTTCCCGGAGTATGTCTTGACGGCGATGTAGGTGACGTGAAAGCGACCAGAGCCTAAGCAGCATAATGAATCGCATTGTCGGATCTCCAACATCGACACGTTGAACTGCATCCCGAAGGTAGTCCTTTGCTCGCTTCAACGCCACGAAAGCCGTAGGACCTACCATGCTCTCTAGTTCTACCTTTTCTAGGACTTCATCCGTGAATTCTGCCCGCGAATCGATGCCCAGCGATTCGATAACCATCCGAGCGGCGGGCGACACAATCCCGTTCTCGCCAAGGTCTTCTGCGAGGTCGTGGAGATCATCTATGGTCTGAGTCGCGGCGGCTGCCAACATTATGACTTCGGAATAACGCTCGAAAAGATCGTCCCTGCGGCTGCGGTGAAGTATCGAACCTAGGAGCGCAAGAAGAGGCGACAACTTCCGGCCGGTCTGTTCGTAACCCTTGAGGTCCATGGGTGTGCCTGTCCGTCGACTCTCTTTTTCCATTAGATTGATCTCGACATAGCTTGAAGACGCTTGAATCAGTGCGCTTAGGCTTCGATCTGGGTCAATAACTTGAAGCCTCCGAATAAACTCCAAGAAGAGTATCTCTCCGACGTAAAGATCTTCTCGTGCCTCGATGGCGACTTCCTTCGGGTCGGTAATTTGGTCCACGATCTTGTAGTAAGCCCCGCCCACGAGGCTGGCGAAACGGATTTGATCGAATAGATCGTTCTCGTGAAGCCCGCCAAATAGTCTTCCCCATACGGCAAGAATCTCTCCCAAAACCACCATTGATCCGAAGTAATTGCTCTCGACGGGACGAGCAAAGTAGTTTTCGAGAACATTTCGAACCTCTCCGTCGAATTTCTCGACAAATGCACCAATCTCAGGTCTGAGCGAGTCAACCGCCATACGGACAAGTTCAGTTCTCCCGTCACGTCGATAGAAATCGTCGATCGAATTCGAACTCATGATGAGCACCACATCAGGGCAGTTCTCACGAAGATAAGCGTCCTGATCGATGAGCTCCTTCAATTCTGACTGAGTCTTGATCAATGACGACTCGATTTGCTCCATGGTGTCCATCATGTTTCCTCTCGATTTTTGAGTAGACAATCGCGTTGGTCGCTTTCGACAAATGTTGGTAATGACAGAGCGCCGGTTTTTTGGGAATGATTATCGCGAGTCGAAACCGTGGAGGTGTCTCCAAGACGGTTTCACCTCCGATACTCTGGGACCACCCGCCTCCTGACATCGTGCCGCCGCGCAGCGCCCACTCCACGTTCGCGCGTTGCCTGTTTACCCTGCGACCTGAAGACTCAGGACCCATCCGTGCCTGTCGACCTTGAGCGACTGGGTGCAGCCGACCACTATGTGAGGAAGAAGAAGTTCGACCGTGGGCCTTGGCAATAGGACGGTGCACGGAACGTAAGCGTGACGAACGACACTCACCGTTCTTTCTTGCCCTAAGAATCACCGGTTGAGGGGATAACGTGCCCCATATTGCTTCGACTTTGAATTACCGATAAAGGCCGTCACACTCGTGCGTACTCGCCGAGATCAACTCGAAATTTCGCAGATGGAATCCCGTGCTTTCGTCTAACACTCCTCTGAGATGGAACAGACTTCAGGACAACCTATGGTTTTTGTCAATCCCCATCTGTCAGCCGGCATTCCGCCGCATCTGGTCGATACACCAGCTCAGACAATCCCAAAAAGCGCAACGTTGGCCCAACTTACCCCAACCTCACAATCTGGTTCACTCAACTTGCCCGGGGGCGAGCTTCCAGAGATTTAAGCACAAAACCGGTTTCAGTCTGACTACATTCGTTTTCAGGGTGCAGATTTTCGGATTTCTGAGCGCCGACACCTCTGATATTGGCATATGAGGGCGGAATGTCAAGAGGTGTTCTGTCTACATTCTCAGGCACGGCCAGGCGAGAATCTCCTGGAAGTTCGGCCTGGGTGCCGTCAACGTTCTCGAACCTCCGCCAGTCAATTGGGCCGGTGAGATGTTGTGTCGGCGGAGTTGATCGCCACCGCTCTACTGAGCGGCACAGAGTGAACATGAAAGTCCATTGGTGTGCATGAGCTAGTATTGGTGATGATCAGGCCTGTCACAAAGAAATGTTCGTGACAGGCACGAATCTGAGCGATTTCACGCCTCGACCCACGCCTGACACGACCCTTTTTGACAACTCCGTTTTTCGACAGTTCTTCGCTGCGCGGGTCGCTAGCCGACCCGGTCGCGGTCCGCTCGATAATTTGGGTCGATTTGGGACAGCATCGGTACACACAACGTCGCCAACCCGCTTCGTGGCAGCGGAACCGTCGAGTCCCCTAGATCTGCCGGCCCAGCAATGTCCCTTCGTACATGGCTTCTTCGATTGTGCGGGGGTCTTCGCTGTCGCCGATGGTGTGGACCTCGGGGACGGCGGCGCCTACGTCTTCGGCGAGGCCGCGTTGGGGGACGGCGCCTCGGGCGACGATGACCGAGTCGACGATGAGGTCGCGCTCGGCGGCGTCGGCGCCGACCAGGGTGAGGCCGTCGGGCCGGATCTCTTTGACGTCGTGCTCGGTGATGAACTCGACGCCGGCGTTGCGCAGCCGGAGTAGGAGCGCGTTGCGGTACGTCGCAGGGGCTTCGATGACAAGCTGCGACTCCGGTGATCGGGCGACAATCGTCACGTGGCAGCCTCGCTCGACGAGGAATTCGGCGGTCTCGCAGCCTACCTGGCGGCCTCCGAGGACGGCGACGCGTTTGCCCTCGGGGATGCCGTCGCCCGCCAGCACGGCGAACGCGGTGGCAACGTTGTCGCCGTCGATGCCCGGGATTGACGGCATCAACGGGGCGGCGCCGGTAGCCACGACGAGCACGTCGGGCGACTCGTCGGCCACGGTGGCGGCGTCGACGCGGGTGTTCAGGTGCTGCTCGACCGGGACTCGATCGAGTTCTCGGGCGAGATAGTCTTCGAGCCAGGCGAGCCTGTCTTTGTACGGCGGCGCTTTGGCCAGGGCGAGCTGACCGCCGCCAAGGGTCGATTCCGCTTCGTACAAGCTGACGTTGTGGCCGCGGGCAGCAGCGACGCGCGCCACCTCCATACCGGCCGGTCCGGCGCCAACCACCATGACTTTGCGAGGCGTGGAAGCGGGCTCGGGGTCGTGCAGCCATTCTTCTCGGCCGAGTTTCGGATTGATGAGGCACCGGATCGGGGCGTTGCGCGACAGGTTGAGCCTGCATGTGTCGCACGATATGCACTTCAAGATGCGATCGTCGTCGCCCCGGGCGGCCTTGGCGGCCCAATGCGGATCGGCGAGGAGAGGGCGAGCCAGCGCCACGAAGTCCGCCTTGCCGCTGGACAGGATGTCCTCGGCAAGCGCGGGATCTCGAATCTCGCCGACGACGATGACCGGGATGTTCAACGCACGCTTGATCGTCTCGGCATGACCCGCTAGAAACCCCTGCGTCACGGCCATCGGGCTGACCTCCGGCGGCATGATCGGGGTTGGCGCCGTGCCGCCCTGAGACACGTTGATCGCGTCAGCTCCGGCGTCCTCGAAATCTTTGGCGAAGATCACCGCGTCCTCGAGACCGTATCCGCCCTCGGCGCTCATGCGGATTATTATCGGGAAGCTCGGGCCGGTGGCTTGTCGGACGCTTTGGATCACCTCTCGGGCAAACCTGGCTCTGTTTTCGATTGAGCCGCCGTATTCGTCGGTCCGGTGGTTGGTCGCCGGCGACATGAACTGGTGAAGCAGATATCCGTGTGCGCCGTGCAGTTCGACGGCGTCGTAGCCTGCTCGTTTGGCGCGGTCGGCGGCTTCGGCGAAGCTCGTGACGGTGGAGGCGATTTCGTCTTTGGTCATCGGCTCCGGCGGCGGAAAGGCGCCGTCGGCGACATCCGATGCTGATAGCAACCGGCCTCCGTTATACGCGGGGTTGGCCTTGTTGCCGCCGTGGTGCAGTTGGATCGCGATCTTCCCTCCGTACCGGTGCACGGCCTCCGTAAGCTGGAGGTGGCTGGAGATCAGCGGGTCTCGGTCGATGCCCAGCCCGCAACTCCATGCCCGACCCACGGGATTGATGTAGCTGGCCTCGGCGATAATCAGCCCCACCCCACCTTTTGCTCTTTCTCCCAAATACGCGACGTGCACATAGGATGCAGCGCCCGTGTCGGTGGCAAATTGAGTGACGATCGGGGCCATTACGGTTCGGTTCCGGAGCGTCATCCGGCCGATCGCTCCGGGCGAGTTAAGAGTCTCAAACTTGTGGGCTGTAGCCATGCGCGGTCTCCTCGTTTCTGCGTGTGAATCGGCCCCATTTCAACAGAGACGACGGAGGCTTGTCAATCGGCGT
>CAZPQQ010000042.1:0-27139 GCA_964588665.1 uncultured Dehalococcoidia bacterium
ATCTCGAACGTTGCAGGCAGCACACCGACAAGCTCTCCATCCGCTTCGATCTGCACTCTTCGATCCGCGCGAGCGGCGATTCGAGCAGTGCGACAGGACTGAACTTTCGGATGGCTCAGGTGCGTGCCTTTCATCAATCGAGGGAGATTCAGCGCGCCTTCAACCAGGCCGAAGTCGCCCATGAGCACAACATCGAAAAGACCATCGTCCATTCGCGCCTCCGGGGCGGGCGTCAGTCCGCTGCCGAAGTGTCTGCCATTCGCCACCACGACGTTGTTGGCGACGACCGTGCGGTTTTCCTCTCTGTTCACGTTGAACGTGATTTCCGGGTTCTTAAAGGTTGCTATCGTAGACAGAATCGACCAAATGTATGTGAACCTGGCGCCGAAAACCTTGGTCGTACCGTTAGCTCGCGCCGCAATGGCGCCGCCTGAGCCGAAATCGGCAACGTTGAGGAAATGCCGAGTCACTATGCAGTCCGAGTCGTCGAGGGCCGTTATCTTGCCAACGTCGATCGATCGAGTTTGTTGTTGGTTCAATAATTCGATGGCTTGTGCCATATCTTTGGGAATGCCTAAGCTCCTCGCCAGGTCGTTCCCGGTGCCGAAGGGGAGCAACCCCAGAGTTGGCCCGTCCTCATGATCCGCCGTCAGGTCGAAGCCGTTCAGAACTTCATTGGCCGTGCCGTCTCCACCCACCGCGACTATGAGGTCGTATCCCGCGCTGACGCCTTCGCGGCTAAGCTCCGTTGCCTGGCCTTGACGAGTAGTTAATTCCCAATCGACGGATTGGCCGCTTTGTTCCTGAATCTGCTTGAGAATGTGGTCCCAGCACTTGCCGAGACGGCCAGCGCCCGAGTTTGGGTTGGCAATTACGAGAGTCTTGCGCATGTCATCGTTTCCGGGTGGAGTGAGGCTATTTGTACAGTGTGGTCGAGACGGCGAAATGATCGGACGCCAGACTTTCCGAGATTTCGAATTCGCGAGCACTGAGGTCCGGTGTGGTCAAGATATAGTCGATACGCTGCCACGGTGTGTCGGCCTCTGAGGTAAACCCGGAGCCCGATGAACCAGATGCGACGAATGCATCGACAAAGCCCGAATCGAACAGAGTCAGCATTTCCGGGTGTTCGGCATGTGCGTTGAGGTCTCCCATCACAACGGTGTTGGCGCCGCCTGACCAGTGCGTCAAGATCGCCTCCGTCTGCGGAACCCGAAGATCGCTGTCTTCGTCGCCCGCGTGAAGATGTGTTGCGATTACGTCGAGCATCTTGCCGCCGCCCAAGTCCACTGTCACGGTCAAGAATGCCCGGTTGAGCAGGATGTCGTCGTTGTTTGGCATGAATTCATTGCTTGAATTAATGATCGGCAACTGGCTCAGAACCGCGTTTCCCCACACAGAATCCCCAGCAGGGCCCCACGCATAGGGCATCTCGAGGCGCTGTGACATCCAAACCAACATGTCCACCGACCCGTCTATCACCCACCCACGAGAGACTTCTTGGAGAGCGACAATCGAGGGATTTTGGTTCTCGATCACCCGGGCCAAAGCCTCCAATCCTAACGTACCGTTTACATCGAAACCCTGGTGGAGATTGTAAGACATGACGCGGATTGGCAAGCCGGCGCCAGCCGTCGGTTTAAGGTCGACCCAGGTCACAAATTGCACAGCCGGTAGCAATAGAAGGAGCGCCAACGGAACGACCGGCGTCCACCGTATTCGGACCGCCACGGGCGATCGTGCGTATGCGAATCCGCCCATCAGCAGCGGCAAGGTCGCTATGCCCGCGGCGATCGGTAAGATCGCCCCTCGCGGTATCGGAAGGTTGGCATCGTAGCTAGCGTAGTATGCGAAAACAAAGATGAGAAACAGGAGCATCCCCAGGTTGAACCAAACAGCCACGCCAACACTCTGGGCGGCGCTAGACGATCCGCGAGCGCTGGTCGCGATTCTGACGAAAACTGCGGATGCGATTAGTTGTCCTGCCAACAACGCAATGGCAGCCCATATCCCCGACCACTCACCAATTGTCACCAGAATCAAAACAATGCCGGCCACCGCAACCGTTGGCCAGGCGACATTTCGCTTGATCTTGACCGAAACCATACCGGCAACAGCGCCAGCCAAATTGGCCGCCAAAATCAGCGTGTACACTGCTGGTTGAGGCCAACCTGTCAGTACGGTCTGCTGACCGATGTTCTGAAACAGCATCAACTCGATTACTAGCAGCGGACCGATCGCAAGGAGCAGAGCGGGCTGGAATGCTGCTTTGCCGTTTTCGTGGCCGGGTCGACCGTCGAACAATCGCCACAATAATCCGCAAAAAGCTAACGTCAGACCAACGACAACGATGTCTGCCGACGACCCTTGCACCCACGAAAGGTCCACTGTGTCGAACACTCCTTTGACGGCGGTGTCGCCTGAAATCCCAAGCAGCAAGCCGATCCCAACCGAACCAGCGTGCCCGGCGTCTTCATTTTCGAGTTCTGAGACCAAGACAGGGATGAACCACAGGAACAAAATCGTCCCGGCTATCGCGAGAGCCAGATCCACCGGCGCCGACGAGACGAATTGTTCGACCACCCTTGCCAGCGCTAGGCCAGCGCCGGTCACGATGACGGCGTTTCGTCGTGACAAAACCCGGGCAATGATCGGCGCCAAAAAACCGGTCAAGAAGACCGACAGGCTAATCAACCCAAGCAGCGCAATATCCACCTCTTTGATCTGTCGCAGGTAGACCGCAAGATCCGTTATCAATAGCCGTAGCATCTGCAACCCGAACATCGTGGTTAGGGCGACGAGCAACGGTGGAGTCAACGTTTTTGCAAACTCCTGGCGGCCATCAGATCCAAATGTATCAGCGAGTTGGTTCGACATTATTGCGATTAGACCTGTGAGATGACATCCTCGGAAAGCCACGCCAGTCGCTCCAAGGTTTGATTCAAGTCTGGACTGCGAACATCGAAAATCAGGTCGGTCACGCCCAGATCGGCGTAGGTGTTGATGTCCTCAGTAATCTGTTGTGGTTCGCCGGAAAAGCGGCGGCGCTCTTTGCTCGGTGATTGATCGGTATCGTAGAGCGGCGCTTTCATGGCTACCCCTACTTCAGACGGGTCCCTGTCGATGCGGCCAGCGTGCATGTGCATGTACGCGATGTCGGCGGCGAGTTTCATAGGCTCCAGCGGCGTAGCGGGCGTCGCGCCAACCGGATGCCAAGCGTTGCCGTGCTCGACGGCGCGCCTGATGGCTGGGCGGCTTTGACCGCCAACCCATATCGGCGGATGCGGTTTCTGAACCGGCTTCGGTGAGAACTCGATGTTGGACAGGTTCACGTACTTTCCGTGGTAGGTCGGGTTGTCGGATGTCCACAACTCTTTGAACGTCTCGAGGTACTCGTTGGTCACCAGGCCGCGGTCGGTGAACGGCGGAGCATCGAGCGCCTCGAATTCTTCCTCCGCCCAACCGACGCCAACGCCCAACGTCAATCGTCCCTCGGAAAGGACGTCCAGCGTCGCCAGAATTTTCGCGGTCAATACGGGATTGCGGTATGGAACGATCATGACACTCGGGACCAGGCGGATCCGTTCCGTGACTGCCGCCAGAAACGTGAGCTCTGCTAGTTGTTCTAGGTGTTCGCCGTCGTCTTCCCACGGGATGTCGCCACCGATCGAGTACGGATAAGGCGAAGACATCACTTTGGGGGCGATGATGTGGTCGTCAACGACCATATAGTGAAATCCGTGACGTTCGCCGTCGCGAGCAATTTCGATCAGCGGCCCGCGCCTCGCTGTGAGACCGTGGCTCGGCAGATAGAATCCGAAATTCACGTTGACGCCTTTCGATGTTGGCCGTTCGGTGGTCGGGGATGTCCAGTTTATCTCTGCCGGCGAAACCTGTAAATAACGGAGACACCGCGCTGCCAATCAGGTCTGAGTCTCGAAAGTCGTCTGGATTCAAGATCGGAGTCACTGGTCATCCGAGTAGACAAACATCGGCAATTGGCTAAATGTGCACCTTGTAGTAGAGTAGCCGCATCACAAGCTACCCGGCGGCTAGGGGATGCCCGCCCAAAACATTGAGAGGTTGGACCGCTCCCCGAGGAGAAAGCAGATGATTCGTCTAACCTATATGTTGCGCCGAAAACCTGAGATGACACGCGGGGAGTTCCAGGAGTATTGGCGAGAGCGCCACGGACCGTTGGTGGCCAGTCATGCACAGACATTGAACATGCTGCGTTACGTCCAGGTCCACACCCTGCTCGATGCAGCCAGGGTCACCGAAGGGCCTCGCGGGATGATGGAGGAACCGTACGACGGCGTCGCCGAGGTGTGGTGGAGGACTCGCGATGACATGGCCTCCGCCAGAAACTCGAAGAAAGGACAGACGGCCGGCAAGGAGTTGGTTGAAGACGAGGCAAAGTTCATCGACTTTCCGAACTCCCCTTTATGGTTCGCGTACGAGTACCCACAGATCAACCCGTCGCCGGAGAACCTGGTGGCCACCGAGATGAGCTCGCTCGTGAAAACCCACTATCCATTGCGCCATCTCAAACACTTGTCACTTGAGGAAGCCCAACTCTACTGGCGCACCAACCATGGTCCCATAATTAGAGGCGGACCAGGTGCAACAGGCCGCATCAAACGCTACATTCAGGTGCATCGATACGAAGACGAGTTCGAGGCTGTGCTGCGACAGGCACGGGGTACGGTCGTGGAGCCGTACACCGGCCACGCTGAGCTCTGGGCCGACCGCACATACCGAGCGCCTGAACTTGCGATACCGGAATCAGTTCGAGGCGGTGAAATGGCCGTCGAAGATGAGTCGAAGTTCATCGACTTCAGCCGGTCGGTTTCATTCCTGGCGAAGGAACGGGTGTTCGTCGATTACCGGTAGCGCGAAATATTTCGGACTGATAAAATCACGGTCCCTCGGATCTCTCGACCGGCTCGACGCCCATTTCCCGCGTTGGCGTGTCGTCGAACTCGGCGACTTTCTGGCGTTCCCCAACGTTAAAAGACCGTCATCACTGTCCTTCGGGAATTCACATCGATCATGTGGTTAGCCGAATGAAGATGGCTGCGCCTGTCAGTTCGGCAATTGAACGCCCAAAATCGAAACAGCTTTTCGAATATTGAGGATCACCAATGAAACCATGACCGGCTGAGGAATGGAGTTCGTCGGGCGATGTCTTAGTAGTTGCGAGGGTGCTAACAGACTCCCAAAACCGATCCTCGCGCCCTACTACTCCGCCCGTTCCTCAATGTCGGCAGTCCAGGTGATGTCGATCGCGTCCTTCACGCTCTGGTAAGCGGGGCAGCCTCCGGCGTGAACGCGAACCGCTCTCTCCGCGTCCTCACGTTTTCCGCTGACGATGCTGATCGAGTAGTTGACCGCGATCTCGGTAATGCGGATCGTGCGATCGATGCTTTCGATGCGTCCCTCAGCGGTTGCCGTGTAAGTGTCGATGTCCAGACCAGTTTCGCGCGCTGACAGCGCGCCACGCAGAGTGCCGTACATTCAACCGGCTACTGCGGACACGATGTGATCCAGCGTCGACGCGATCGGCGGGGCATCTGAGGGCGCTCGGTAGTACTCTTTAAGCGCTCCTAGGACGCCGTAAACCACAGGTTCCGCGATCTCGCCCTGGTAGGCGTTTCGGTACCCTTCTTTCACCTCAAATCGCGCTTTCGATACGTACACGAATTGTTCAGTCATCGGTGGGCCTCCTCCACTGTTTCAAGATGTATATAGACTTGCAAGACAATATCCTGATCCCTAATTTCATATCATCATCACTGCTGTTCGCAAAAGACGGCCCGTGGTCGACAGGCTCACCACGAACGTGGGAAACACTTTCTTATCCGTGATGAAACCGAGTTCGTGGCGGAACCAAGACAAGAAATTCTCACCGCTTCGTTCGGACCGAGTTTATCGAAGGTGAGCCGATGATCCGCGTCGATTGCATAAAGGCTTTGCCGTCGGTTCAAATGATTCTATTCAGACACAAACTCTACCGGAGCAGGGTAGGGGCGGCGCCAACCTTCTAGGCCGAAGGCGGGATCTTGGGACATGTCGCCGGACTGGGCTAGGCGGTCGTGCATCGCGAACCGGTACGACTCCATGAGCTCGAGGGTGAGGTCGGTGTTGAGTCGTCAGTATTTGTCGACGTGGGCGGGTTTTGACGCTAGGTCGTGTTGCTCGGCCGGGTCATCGCGCATGTTGAACAACAGCGTCTCGCCGGTCGAGTATTTGGCTAACTTCCATTCGCCGTCGAAGATGCACCAGCCGTCGGAGAGCATGCCGACGATCCGGTCGCGAGGAGCCGCGTCGGACAGGCCAAGACCGGGCAGCGTTTTTGAGTCCATGTGTGAAGGGATCGTCACACCTGCGGCGGCCAACATCGTCCCGGTGACGTCACGGAGTTCAACGAGATCGTCGGATGATTGACCTGTTGGGCCGCCCGGCAGACGCACGAGCATGGGGATGTGCCATGCGGATTCGTAGAACGATGCTTTGCCGATCAGGTTGTGATCACCTAGATAGTCGGCGTGATCTGTTGAGAAGATGATCACGGTGTTGTCGAGCAATCCGCTACTGCGGAGCGACTCGATGATCGCGCCAACTTCGTGGTCAATCTGTTTGACCAGGCCGGAATAGTGGGCTCGGATGGTCTTTTTGTGGGCATCGGTGAACTCGGTGTAGTCGACGCCGTTCCAGGGTCGCTTGTTGCCGTCGATGTTTTGCTGACGCAACACCGGGGTGTCTCCCGCGACCTCTGGGATGGCTTCGGGCATGTCGTCCGGGTCGAACGTCTCGGGGAAATCTGGTGAAGGGTCGTACGGGCAGTGCGGTCCTGGGAACCCGACCATCAGCGCAAACGGGCCGTCACTGCCATAGTTGTCGATGAATCGGCACGCCTCCCGACCCACGAATCGGTCGATGGAGTGCTCCAGGGACAGTTGGTTCGTGATTGCACCCCGATTCTCGAAGTAACCCTCGTGTTCGGCGCCGTGGAGCTTTCAGAGGCCTCGCTCTTTGAGGTAGTGGTAATAGTCGTCGCGGATATGGAGCCAGCGTTTGTCCTCGGCAGCGACGCGGTATTGGAAACCGTGGCGGGCGTCCCACGGGTAGAAGTGCATCTTGCCGACGCCGGCCGTGTAGTATCCGGCGTCGGCAAGGATCTGCGGCCACGTCCTTATGCCTACCTCGTTATAATCGCCGCGCACCGCGTGCAGATTGTCGGCGACGCCGTTGCGGATGGCGTTCATGCCGGTCAGCAGCGAGGTGCGCGCTGGGACACACACCGGCGACGCGGAGTAGGCGCGATCGTATCGCATCCCCTGGCCAAAAATCCAGTCGATGTTGGGTGTGTCGATGAATGTCGCGTCTTAGCAGCTCAGGAAGTCGGGCCTGAGCTGGTCAGGGAGAATGAAGACGATGTTGGGTTGCCCGTTCACGCCCTTGGCAGGCCCAGTCCTCGACGGGCGATGATGTCGCGCTGTATCTCGGACGTTCCCGCCGCTATGGTGGACGATACGGCGCTCAAGTAACTGCGCTGAATGTATCCCTGGAGCGGCGCCCATTTTGAACCTTCCGAAAGCTGGCCTGCCATCCCAAGGATGTCCATGCCTGTGGCGGCGACGCGTTGTGTGAGCTCTGTGCCGTACAGCTTGGACATGGACGCTTCGGCATTTGGCACCATGCCCTGACTTTGCATCCAAGCTACCCTGTAGGACAGCCATCGAGAGACGTCGGTTTCGATGAACCGCTCGGCCAGATTTCGACGAACGACCGGATCCTCTGACAGTGGCTTGCCGTTTTTGGTGGCATCTTTGGCGTACTTGACCAGCGTCTCCAGCATCCGACGCGCGGATGCCGAGTAGCCGACTCCCGAGCGTTCGAAGTCGAGCGCGACGGCCAGCGTGTACCAGCCGCGGTTCTCCTCGCCGACCAAGTTGGCCTTGGGGACGCGAACGTCCTCGAAGAACACTTCGTTGAACTCGTGGCCGCCCGCCATGTTGATGATGGGCCGGACCGAAACTCCGGGCGACTTCATGTCGAGCAGGAACAGGCTGATGCCGCGATGTTTCGGCGCCTCGGGGTCGGTGCGGGCGGCGAGCCAGCCCCAGTCTGCTATGTGCCCGGCGCTGGTCCAGATCTTCTGGCCGTTGATCACGTAGTCGTCGCCGTCCAGTTGCGCGGAGGTCTGCAGCGACGCCAAGTCGGAGCCGGAGCCGGGCTCGGAGTACAGCGTGCACCAGTACCGCTCTGCCTGAGCGATGGGCGGCAGGTGTTCGCGCTTCTGCTCTTCGGTGCCCGCGATCATCAGCGTCGGGCCCACCCAGGTGATGGCGCCGACGCCGAGGTCGGTGCCGGGCGCGCCCCAGTAGGTCATCTCCTCGCGGTAGACGAGCTGCTCCATGATCGACCGGGCCTGTCCGCCATACTCCTCGGGCCAGGCGAGGGTCAGCCAACCCTTGTCGGAGAGCTTCTTGGACAGGTCCTTGGTGAAAGGAAACTGCTCGGGCGAATACGGACTGCCCTGGCCCATCGGGTCCCAGCCATCTGGCAATTCCTGGCGCAGGAAGTCTCTGATCTCCTGTCGGAAGGACTCTTCGTTCTCGGTAAACTGAATGTCCACGTTCGCCTCCGAGCGGCCGGGCGGGTTGGGAGAGCGGGCCGATTCACGCGATGCTCCGGATCAGCGTTCGGCCTCCGACCACGTTCCGTAGGGGGAGGGTTTCAAACCCTCCCGGCTAACTTTCGCTGCAAACCATGACCCGATTTCAAAACGACACGGATCAATTGCACAGGGCTGAATGCTGTGGTAATCGAATCGCACGGGAGGGTTTGAAACCCTCCCCTACGACTGCTGACTGCCGACTGCTGACTGCCGGAATTACTCCCGCGGCGTCTGGCGTGGCGCAGGATTGACGAGATCCATGCCCAGCGTTCCTGGGAACATGACGGCGATTTCGTCGACCGACCAGTTGCCGGCGACCTGCATAGAGCGAGATATCTCCGGATTGTTCATCAGCGAGATCTGGCCGCCGGTGACGTGGAACACGTAGCCGTTGACGTCTTTGGCCGCGTCCGAGGCCAGCCACGTCACGAACGGCGCAACGTCCTCGGGGTCGCGGTTGAGCTCGAGAGTGGGGCGGACGGGACCGGCTGCTTGAATGCCGCTCGCCGCGCGGACCTGCTGGGCAGACGCCGGAACGGTGGCGGTCATGCGGCTGCTGGCGCCTGGCGAGATGCTGTTGACCCTGACGCCGTAGCGACCGAGGTCTCTGGCGACACCTCGCGTGAAGCCGGCGATGCCGTCTTTGGCTGCGCCGTAGTTGGCCTGGCCTGAGTTGCCGTACAGCCCGGACGTCGACGAGAAGGTGATGATGCATCCGCTGCGCTGCTGGCGGAACAAAATCGACGCGTACTTGGAGACCGAGAACGTGCCTTTGAGGTGGACCGCGATCACCGCGTCCCACTCTTCTTCGGTCATGTTGAAGATCATTCGGTCGCGAAGGATGCCCGCGGGGGTCACGACGATGTCGAGCTTCCCGAAGTTTTCGATCGCGCTTTTGACGATGTTCTCGCCACCTTCCATGGTCGCGACGGAATCGTAGTTTGCGACGCCGATTCCGCCAGCCGCCTTGATCTCGGTGACGACTTCGTCCGCGGGTGAGCTGGCAGCGCCGGTGCCGTCAACAGCGCCGCCGAGGTCGTTGACCACGACGCTGGCGCCTTCGGAAGCCATGAGCAGCGCGATGCCCCGGCCGATGCCCCGGCCTGAGCCGGTGACGATTGCTACCTTATCTTTCAGCATATCTCCCATGAGTTTGGTTCTCCTTGCATGTATTGGGGAATGGACCTTCGACGATTCGCTCCGGCGTTACTGACGCGGAGGTTGAACCGGCGACGGGTTCGTGAGGTTCTGTGTGATGTGCTTCGGGGCCATCTCCGCGATTTCGTCGAGTGTCCATCGACCTTGCTTGAAGATCGTGCGGATCCTCCGCGGCAAAGAGAGCAGAGTAACGTTGCCTTCGTACACCAGGAACGTCTGTCCGTTGACTCCGTCGGCCATGTCGGAGGCCAAGTAGCAAACCATCGGCGCAACACCGCTGGCGTCCATCGAGGGCGGTTGAACCGGCTCCGCGGTGGATCGATCTCCTCGCGCGTCTCGCATCTGTCGGGCCGTGTCGGGCACCGTCGCCGTCATGCGCGTGGATGCCCTGGGCGCGATCGAGTTGGCGGTGACGCCGTATCGGCCGAGGTCACGCGCGACAACCTTCGTGAATCCAGCGATTCCCGCTTTGGCGGCCGCGTAGTTGCCTTGCCCCGAGTTTCCGAACAGGCCGGACTCGGAGCTGAAGGTGATGATTCTGCCGCTGCGCTGTTGTCGGAACAGAATTGATGCGTACTTGACGACCGAGAACGTGCCTTTGAGGTGGACGGCGATCACCGCGTCCCACTCTTCTTCGGTCATGTTGAAGATCATCCGGTCTCGAAGGATTCCGGCAACCGTGACCACGATGTCGAGCTTGCCGAACGCGTCCAACGCGGACTTGACGATGTTCTCGCCGCCTTCCATCGTGGCGACCGAGTCGTAGTTGGCGACCGCCTCGCCGCCGGCGGCCTTGATCTCGGCGACAACATTGTCGGCTGGCGAGCTGGAATTGCCCTCGCCGTCGACGGCCGTGCCCAAGTCGTTGACCACGACTTTGGCGCCTTCCTGCGCCATCAGCATGGCGACGCCCCGACCAATGCCTCCGCCTGAGCCGGTGACAATCGCCACTTTTCCTGTCAATGAGTCTGTCATGATACCTCCTGCTAATTGAATTCGATCAGAAATGCCGTCAAAGCGCCAGTTGCAGCACTCACCGCTGGCCAGTTCGCAACCCCCTGCGGGAAGCTTGCCCTCGGAACGGCGTCCACAGTTTACAACAAAAGTGCGCCGTGTAGAACAGGCCGAGCTTCGATGTGATATTGCCAGAGGATTGACGCCTGCGACATCGACCAGGTGTGTCTCCGGCTCGAGAGGTCCATCGACGCTAGGCGCTCTTGGCCTTCCGCGTTCGACTCCAGACGAAAGCGGCCGCGACAACGGCGACGACCCCGAGTCCGACCGCGATCGTGATCCACATGAAGTAGTCGTCGAAGAAAGACTGTATCGACTCTCCGAAGACGAATATCAATACCCCGATCAGGAAGAACCTGGCCCCGCGACCTATCAACGACGCGAGCAGAAACGGACGTATCGGCAGTTTCATGACCCCGGCGAGAATGGCGAACACCTTATACGGTATCGGTGTGAACGCGGCGATGATGATGGCCCATACGCCAAACTTTTCGAATAGCGATTCCGCCGGTCCCAGCCTGTGGTCCGACACGAACCTATTGAGCACGGGTCTGCCGAGCCTGTTCCCCAGAGTGTGGCCGACCAGAGCTCCCGCGACTGACCCGGCGGTGACCAACCCGGCCAGCCAAATCGCCGATCCAGGTTTGGCAATCCCGATGGCAATCAGCAACGGGTCAGGGGGGATCGGGAAGAATATCGACTCGCTGAAAGCGAGCAAAAACAACAGGACCGACGCCCAGTCGCTCCGGGCGAACCCGTCGGTCCAATGGGCGAGTTCGGTAAGCAGCTCGCTCATATGAGTGCTGTACGCCAGGCTCGGCCTGAAGGCCGAGGCCACCGGCTACCGCGTGTTGAGCAGGTGCTCTGGCCGTTTACGGCCAAGCTGAACGTGCGCCAGGCTCGGCTTGAAGGCTGAGGCCACCAGCGTTCGCGTGTGGAGCGGGTGCTCTGGCCGTTTACGGCCAAGCTCTCATCGCGCAGCCAACGACCGTCGAGGCAAACCCCGTAGGGGAGGGTTTCAAACCCTCCCGCCGCACCTCGCAACAGGACGGTTCGGTCGCGGCGGACGCTTGCGTTCTGTCTCCGACCAGACTGTTTCCGCCCAAGGCGGACGGGCGAAGAATGGGGAGGTGGTCGCAATAAGCCCGCATGGGCGCTCTGGCCGTTTACGGCCAAGCCACATCGTGGAGCAGCCACCCTCACGCCATTCCCGCCATCCGAAGGACCGCGGCGATGTTCTCCGGGCTGGGCTTGCGCTGACCAGTGTCGATCTCGCTAACGATTTGCACGATGGCGTCGTTGATCGGGGTTGGAACGCCGGATGCGCGTCCCTGGGCTGATATGTACCCGTTCATGAACTCCACCTCGGTGTGGCGGCCCTTCAGAACGTCCTGGCCCATGGACGACTTCCAATCCGCGCCGCCAGGAGGTCCGGGTTGGAACTTGGCGTCGATCTCCTCGTAGACCTCGCCGTCGTCGGCCTTCGCGTAGGTCTCCGCGGCTATACCGCGGATCGGCTCTACGCGATAGTTCTGAGCCATCGCGACCTGGCATGATTCTTTGCAGATGTTGATCTGAATCCTGCGAGCGTCCGGGTTCGACGCCACGCCGAACGACCCCAGATCGGTCATCGCGCCCACGGGGTTTCCGCTGGAGTTGGTCGTGAGCTTCGACCAGCGCTCTCCCCAGATGTTCTCTGTCGCTATGGCGCCGTCGATGCGCGAGAGGATCTCAACGATCTCCTCGACTCTGGGCGTGATCTTGCCGTGGAGCTCGCCGACGCGGAAAACCGTATGGCCTGGCTGGCCTCCTCGTGTCACGTGTCCGGGCTCCCAGAGAGCGACGGTGATCCCGGACATGACGCAGCCGATCTCGCGGCCGTATCCGACGATCGATGCAATGAGCTGGTCGTTCATGCAGTTTTGGGAGTCGACCACGACGCCATCCGGCGCCAGGAGACGCTTCAGGAAGTGGGCGGACCACTCCGTGTCGTAACTCTTCATCGCGAGGAACGCGATGTCGAACTTGCCCTGGATCTGCATCGCGTCGGAGAGATGCAGCGCGTTGACGGGGACCGTGAAGTCGCCCTGCGAGCCCGAGGCCCTGAGGCCGTTCTTGCGCATGGCCTCGACGTGCTCACCCCACATGTCGATCAACGTGACGTCGTGCCCTTCGCGGGTGAGGAACGCCCCGAGGTAGCTGCCCGCGGCGCCGGCGCCGAAGATCGCGATTCGCTTGCTCATATGTTTCTCCTAATTATCGACACGTCTCCCGATCAGGCGTCGTGTTTCACTTCTATGTCGAACTCGTATGCTTGTCCGTCGACCATGACGGACACCGGCCTGACGTCAGTGCGGTGTGGAGCTGCATTCTGCCCTGCTCGCGCCACCGGATCGCCGGTCTCGGTCACCACTGCCCGTGATCGTCCTTCGGCGGCGACGGAGAAGGAGCCGGACCGGTCGACGCCGACGGAATGTTTGATCTCAGCGATCATCGCCTCTTGCTCGCGCAGTATGTCGTGGGCTTGGGCGACGGACACCGCGGCAAATCGGACGGTGTCGCCGAGCATGGCTTGGGCGACGATCCCCAAGTCCGGGCTGATGACTGTCGCAATCTTCGGGTAGCCGCCGGTCGTGCCGCGGTCCACCAGCAAAATGATCGGCTGGCCGTTGCCCGGCACCTGGATCGATCCAAAAGCGTTGGCGTCCGACACGATGTCGGCGCCCGATTCGTGTTCGATTACCGGCCCTTCCAATCTGCATCCCATGCGATCCGAATCGCCCGTCACTGCATACTGAGAGGACAGGAATGTCGACATTCCGGCATCGGTAAATGCGTCGCTCTGAGGACCGAGGACCACCCGCACCTCGTGCTCGGCGCCGTATGTCGGAGGCACGATATCCTCCGGCAGCTTGAGAGCCTGCGTACCGGAATTGCGGGCCGTAGGCAGTGTTCTCACGACATCGCCGGACGCCAGCGGCCTGCCATCAAACCCGCCGATGCCGCCGGTAACGTAGGTTGACCTACTGCCCATCACCACGGGCACGTCAATGCCGCCGGCCAGCGCCAAGAACGCGCGCATTCCGTCGGACGGCCCAGTGAACTCCAGAACGCTTCCGTTGGCGACGGGTACGCTTTGCCATCTCGGGATTGGTTCCCCGTCGATGGAGGCGCCAAGGTCGGCGCCGGTTACGGCGATTACGGTGTCCTCTAAGAACGTTGCTTTCGGTCCGATGACCGTGAGCTCCAGGCCTGCCTCGCCCTCACGGTTGCCTACGAGGATGTTGGCGACTCGCAAGGCGGTCGGGTCGGCGGCTCCGGCGACAGGGACGCCGAATCGCTGATACCCTGTTCTGCCAAGGTCTTGAACTGTCGTGCGCAGCCCAGGGGATTGTATTTCGAGGGTCGCGATGCTCATAGCGCGCCGTCGATTGTGACACTAAACGTGCCGTCCTTGACCTGACGACCGATACGCTCAAATTCGTCGGGACCGCTCAACGGCACGAATCGCACATGGTCTCCCGCTTGGATGACGGAGGGCGGATCGATGTCGGGGTCGAATAGCCTGATGGGTGTCCGGCCGATCAACCGCCAGCCGCCGGGGCTAGCCACGGGATACACGCCTGTCTGGGACTCCGCGATGCCCACGGACCCGGCTGCAACCTCGGTTCGAGGGCTGTCTAATCGGGGCGCTGCCAGGCGGTCGTCCAATCCGCCGAGATACGGGAAGCCTGGACTGAAGCCCATCCCGTACACCAGATAGTCGACGCCGGAGTGGATGTCGACGACCTGCTTGTTCGACAGGCCCGCATTTCGGGCGACGAATTCGATATCCGGCCCATACTCAGAGCCGTACAAGGTGGGGACGTGAACGGTTCTCCGAGGTGCCGAGAGCTTCTCGGAGCCAGACGCCGGGGAGTCCGTTACGGCCGCGCTCAGCAAATCGGGCGACGTCGTCATCGGATCGTAGGAAATGAGCAACGACCGGTAAGTGGGGATCAACTCCACGACGCCAGCGACATCTGCGGATTCGATGCTCGCTGCTAGGTCGTGAACGCGACGATTGATCGCCGGATCGATCGAGTCGCCGAACTCGATCAGGAGCGCTTTGTCTCCGACTGGCAGGATTACTGGGTTTTCGTTCATCGGACCCTCATACGAGTTCGCCAAGCGGGAGTATGTCGACGCCCTCCGCACGGAGAGCGGCGTTGAGCGCTCGCGCCATCTCGACGGCGCCGGGCGTGTCGCCGTGCAGGCACAGGCTGTCGGCTTCCACCTCGATGACCTCGCCAGAGATGGCCACGGCCTTGCCCTCGGTGACCATTCGCAGGCTCCGCTCGACGACTTCGTTCGTGTCGTGGATCACCGAGCCTTCCAACGAACGCGAAACGAGCGTCCCGTCCGGGTTGAGCGCGCGGTCCGCGAAGATCTCCCTGGCCACCCGCAGTCCGGCTTTCTTCGCGACGCCGATCCACCTCGAACCGGCCAGGGCAAGCAGCACGATTTCGGGATCGACCTCGAGCGCCGCTTCGCATATCGCGGCCGCCAGCGACTCGTCGTCCACCGCCATGTTGTACATCGCGCCGTGGGGCTTTACGTGCTGAAGCTTCTTGGCCGATGTGAAGGCCTGTAGAGCCCCCATCTGATACACGACGTCGTTCTTGACCTCAGCCGGAGTCGCGGTCATGTTGCGGCGGCCGAACCCGCTCAGGTCCGGAAAGCTTGGGTGCGCCCCGATTCCGACTCCGTTCTGTTCAGCGAGATCGACTGTCGTGCGCATCCAGTTAGGGTCGCCCGCGTGGAATCCACAGGCGATGTTGGCGGAAGTTATGTGCTTGATGACCTCGTCGTCGAAGCCCATTGTGTACATTCCGAAGCTCTCGCCCATGTCGCAGTTGAAGTCGATCCTGCTCGCCAATCGTTGTCTCCTCGCCAGGCGCTTTCACCGTGTCATCGGTCGGCGGGACAATTATATCCCTTCGACAGGCTCAGGGCGAACGGAGTAATGAGCATTTTCCGTTCGTGGTGAGCCTGTCGAACCACAGACACGCAGCCAATCTAAGGTCTCACGACGCCGCCGTCCGCTCGTCGGACCGTGCCCCAGGCGCCGCCGTAGGCCCGTTCGCGGAAGGGGTGTTTGGCGGCCAGCGCCTCGTCGACGTCGATTCCCAGCCCCGGTTTGCCGTTGGACCACATGTAGCCGTCCCGGACCTCGGGGCATCCCGGAAACACCTCTTTGGTTCGCTCTCCGAATATTGCGTACTCCTGGATGCCGAAGTTCCAACAGTTCAAGTCGAGCATCAGGTTCGCGGCATGACCGACAGGGGACGTGTCGCCCGGCCCGTGCCACGCGGTTCGGACGTTGAACGCCTCGCACAACGCGGCGAGCTTTCGGGCAGGAGTGAGACCGCCGATCTGCGAGATGTGGACGCGGATGAAGTCGATCAGCCTGTCCTTGATCATCGGGACGATCTCGTGAGGGTTGTTGTACAACTCGCCCATGGCCAGCGGCGTGCTGGTTTGTTGACGGACGATTCGGAAGTAGTCGTTGTCTTCGGGGGCGAACAGATCCTCCAAGAAAAACAGTTTGTGCCCCTCGACCTCCTTGGCCAGCTCGACTCCCATGATCGGTGGGATGCGCTCGTGCACGTCATGGAGCAATTCGATGTCCCAGCCAATGGTCGACCGCATGTGATCGAACAGAGCCACGGCGGATTTCATGTACGGTCGAGGCTCGAAGATTCCAGCGGGGTGAGCGTAGAGCGTGTCGGGATCGGCATCTTCGACCCTGTCGGTGACAACGCGCGGTCCGGTTTGCAACTCCACATCGGGACGAGCGCCATGTGTGCCGTATGTGGCGTACCCGGGCGTCTCCGTCTGGACGCGGATGTAGTGGTGCCCGTCCTCGACGAACGCACGCGCCTTGTCTTCGACCTCCTGCGGATCGCGTCCACTCGAATGGACGTAAACCGCCGCGGCGTCGCGTGCCTTGCCGCCCATCAGGTCGTAGACGGGCATGTTCGCGAGTTTGCCCTTGATGTCCCACAGCGCCTGATCGACGCCGCTGAGTGCGTTGTTGAGCACCGGCCCGTTGCGCCAGTACGATGAAACGTACGACGACTGCCAGATGTCCTCGATGTCGGCAGGGTCCTTGCCGATGAGGAACGGTCGCAGGTAGTCGTTGACCGCGGCGACGACCGCCGTCGGCCTTTGGGTGAACGTGGCGCACCCCAAGCCATAGAGCTCGGGCTCGTTGGTCTCGACCTTGACGATGACCAGCCTGATCCCGTCAGGCTCCGTCATGATTACGCGGATGTCTCTGATCTTTAGGTCACTCATGTTGAAATGCCCTCCGCCGGATTTCAATGTGGCGCGGTGGCAAGTTACTACCTGACCGCGGAGTTGGTCAACGCCGAGCCCTGTCATTCCAACGGCGCCAGCCCAATAACGTCGAACTGTGGCTTCGACGAGATGATCGGCGGAACTCCACAGCCCCGCAGACGGATAGGAACGCGTTGGCGCTGGCCGATCAGTTGCCAACAGTCAGATCATGCCAAAAACTACGGCGCGAGTTTCCGATCAATCTGAGCGTCTGACTAGGGGGAGGACTCACCCTGGAAGCCCAGCAGCCGCTCTTGCGCCGCAGACCTATAGGCGTTGACGAGGTTCTTCAGTCGCCTTACAATCGTGCTCAATTGGGACCGCCAGCTGTCCAGCGCCCCTGTTTGAAATCGAATATGTCCGTTCGAGCGGCTTTTTCGAGTTGACCAGCTGTTCACGAGAGGAGACATGATGGGACGCGACAATGTGGAAACGCGCTCAACAGATCTGCCGCTGTGGGCGACTCTCGGCATTGCAGCCGGAGGACTCCTCGTATTGATCGGCGCCGTCGTGATGGCTACCCGGGACACGACGCCAACATCATCTCCGGGTGTTTCGGCGGCGCCCGCTCCTGCGACTTCGGATGCCGATTCGCTTGGCCAAACCTCCGCCGCGGGCATCATCGCCGGGCTCTCGGCAATGGAGGATGAGGTCAGTTGGCAGGAACTCTCGCTGATCGAAGATGCGCCGGCCGGATACCAGGCGCCTAACCGTGCTCAGAATCTGCGAACTTACTTCTATCAGGATGGCCCAAAGGTCATCCAACGGACGGATTCCGACCCTGACTGGGTTTGGGAGTACCATTTGACCTCGTTCGGACGTCCGGACCGCTTGGAAGCGGTTGAGACCGCGACAATCAAGGCCGATCGCTCACGGGTTGAGTACGATCGAGGTTCGTTGACCGAATGGTACGTCAACAGCCCGGACGGCTTGGAGCAAGGGTTCACGATCCACGATCGCCCCGCCGGAAACGGGCCCGTCATGTTGCAAGGCGCCGTTCCCGACGAATTTGCGGTCCGCGAAAGCGCCGCTGGCACGGGGTTGTCGTTTCTGACCCAGAGCCAGATCCCTGTCCTCGCGTATGGCCACCTGGTCGTCGAAGACGCGACCGGAAACCGGTTGGACGCCCGTTTCGAAATAGATGGCGATGCCCTGAGCATTGTCTTCGATGACAGCCAGGCCGAATACCCAGTCATCGTCGATCCGTTGCTGACCTCGCCCACCTGGGAGGCGGCATCTGGCCAGAATGGCTCGCGATTGGGTGCATCTGTTTCTTCCGCCGGCGACGTGAACCAGGATGGTTTCGACGATATCATCGTCGGCGCTCCGTTTTACGACGATGGTGAAGCCAATGAAGGTAAAGTCTTTGTCTAGCATGGAAGCGCCGCGGGTCTGAGTCTGCTTCCGGATTGGACTGCGCAAAGTAATCAAGCTGCAGCCAGGTTCGGTTTCAGCGTCGCGTCCGCCGGGGATGTGAACGGAGATGGCTTTTCGGATGTGGTCATAGGTGCGACGAGGCACAACACAGGACACAGCGCAGAAGGTTCGGCGTTTGTTTGGCATGGGTCGCCGACCGGTGTCAACGAGAACGTGGACGGCGTTCCTTCCAACGCCGACTTTTCTGCAGAGGCGAACCGCGCGGACGCCGACCTCGGATTCTCTGTTGCATCAGCGGGCGGCCTCAACGGCGACGGCTTCGACGACATAATCGTAGGGGCCCCCAGCTATGGGTTTGTCACCAGCGACGGCAGAGCATTTGTTTGGTTGGGTTCGTCGTCAGGAGCTACGACCACCGACGGCATGGCGACCGGAACACCATCCAATGCCTTCTGGTCGGCTGAATCTATCGGCCAGACAGTTGGCACTTCGGTTGCCTCCGCGAGAGACGTCAACGGTGATGGTTATTCTGATCTCATTGTTGGCGCAGCATTTTATTCCAACGGAGAAGCAATCGAAGGGGCGGTTTTCGTCTGGCTGGGAAATCCTGCAGGCATTCTGACGGGCGCGGGGATGAACGCAACTGGCACTCCGTCGAACGCGATCTGGAGCGCAGAATCCAATCAATGGGGCGCCAAGCTCGGGACATCGGTTGCGGGGGCGGGCGATGTGAATGACGATGGTTTTGGCGACATCATCGTCGGTTCGCCTGCTTACGAGAATGGTGAACCGAGCGAAGGAAGTGTATTTGTCTGGCATGGCACGTCGACAGGGATCACGACGACTGTCGGAACGACGACAGGTATCCCAACCAACGCGTTTTGGACTGCCGAGTCCGATCAAACCAACGGTTTCATGGGGCAGTCAGTGGGATCAATAGGCGACGTTAATGGCGACGGAATTTCGGACGTGGTTGTCGGCGCTCCAGGATATCAAGACGGTCAGATCGAAGAAGGCGCCGTCTTCATCTGGCATGGTGGGTCCGGCGGTGTGAACGCCGGGACGCCCGGACTACCCACGAACAGCAATTGGTCCACGGAGAGTGACAGTGTCGGAGCGCTGTTCGGCTGATCGGTCGCCCCCGCCGGCGACATCGACAACGATGGTTGCCCAGATCTGGTCGTGGGCGCTCCGGAATACCACCTTGTATCTGGCAGTGGAGAGGGGTTGGTGCGCGTATTCACTGAGGCCGCATGTCCGTTGCCTCCGCCAGGGCCCCCTCCCGGCGCACCAGGCAACCCTGACTGGCTGGACAACAGCGCAGCCGACTTCAATCAGTTCGCCGTTTCTGTCGCGCGAGCCGGTGATTTGAATGCCGATGGATTCGACGACATTATCGTCGGCGCTCGTGATTACGATTTCGGCGTCAACAATGCGGGAGCCGCTTTCGTGTATTTCGGTTCGAGCGCGGGGCTGTCGTCGACCCCGGATTGGATGGCGCACAGTGGCGGAGCCACGTCATCTCAATTCGGTTTGCCCGTTTCCACTGCAGGAGACGTTAACGGTGATGGGTACGCCGACATAATCGTCGGCGCACGTCACTACACCAACGACCAAGCTTTTGAAGGCTCAGCGTTTATTTGGCATGGCACGTCCACCGGCGTCTGGACGACGGCAGGTGAGAACGCAACAGGCACACCTGCCAATGCAATGTGGACTGCCGAGGGGGACCAAACTGCTCCGTTTTCGTCACAGGCCAGCAATTTCGGACATGTTGCGTCTGCAGGCGACGTCAACGGGGACGGCTTCGGCGACGTCGTCGTAGGGGCGCATTCATTCGATAACCCTGAGAACGGAGAGGGAGCCGTTTTCCTGTGGCTCGGCTCGGCAAACGGGATGAATGGCGGCAGCCCCGGCCATGTCGGAACATCGACAAACGGGAACTTTGCATGGATGTTCGATTCCGACGACGTAAGCGGCAGAGCGGGCTATCCGGTCGGATCCGCCGGGGATGTAAACGGCGACGGCTATGACGATGTCGTGGTCGGGGCTGATTCTTACAGCCCGTCATCTTCTGCTGGCGCCGCGTTCATGTTCTATGGCAATAGCTCCCCGGTAGGGCTGTCGCTGACACCCGATTGGACCGGTGGTATCGGCGAATCTCTGGGCGGGTATGGCAATCAAGTCGGATCAGCGGGCGATGTCAACGGAGACAATTATGATGATTTCTTCGTGCTAGCTAGCACGTACGTCTCGACTTCCACCGGAGTGACTGGAGGACGGATCTACGTTTACCACGGATCCCCTACCGGCGCTTCGACCACGCCCGACTGGATCGCAACCGGAGAGTTCCAAGGAAAGTTCAGCGGAATCGGCGTTAACGGTATGGGAACCGCCGACGACATGAATGGCGACGGTTACAGCGAACTTGTCGCGGGCCAACCCATGGCGGGCCCTCCCTTCCCTCGATTGGGTCGTTTTCTCGTATGGTTCGGTGGAGTCGGAGGTCTGAGGCAGAGTGTGAGCGGCACATCACTGGTCGCCCAATGGATTGTTGAGGGAGATCAAGCCGACGCACAATTTGCCGCTGCATCCTCAGCGGCGGGGGATGTCAACGGAGACAACTGCGACGATCTGCTGATCGGAGCGCCGTTCTATGACACGCCGCCCAACACTAACGACGGCATGGTCTTCCTGTACTTTGGGAGTTCCACCCCGGGCAGCGCCTGCCGCACTAGCGCATTCGCCGCGCTCATGAGCACCGCGGAAGCTTCCGCGGGAACTGCGGCCGCGCTGGTGCCCAGCATCGGCGAGTGGGGTCTCGCCGCGTTGGCGCTGTCGTTTGGCGGGTTCGTGGTTTTCAAGCTCCGGCGCCGGGTTGGCTCCGAATCGGGCTGAGCGTGGGAGAGTGTCAAGTCGAGGATTGACGGCTCGCGCATCCATTCGTTCGGCGCGAGCCTGACGGCGAAGCAATCGGCGACCATCCTCTAAACCGATCACGAGACGGCGAGCGGCCTCGGTAACCTCAGCGAGACACCAGAACGTGAGGGAGTTGCGCCCGTCGGCGGCCCTTTGAGCCGCCACCGTCGCTCTCGCTCTCGACTCGCCCTAACGCCGCCCACGCCCCGCGAAAGGCGTCGCAGTCCGTACGGCTCGCCGTCCCTTTCGTCCTTGCCGTCCCTTCGGTCCCTCGCCCGCGTCCCATGGTGTACAATTCGCCCGAAACTGCCTCACGAAGGGACTCCCATGACTGAAATCAAGAAGACTCCGGATGGCATCGAGATACCGCCGCCCGGTCCCGACGACGTGTTGTACGAAAAGAAAGACGGCTTCGCGCTCGTTACGATGAACCGACCAACCGTGCTAAATGCGATGAACAAGAACATCCTGCGGTTGCTCGGACGGGCCCTGGACACGGCCGAGGCCGATGACGATGTCAGGGCGGTCGTGCTCACCGGCGCCGGCAGAGCGTTCACGGCCGGCGGTGACCTGTACGCGTCGATGTACCCTGACGACGATCCTGCCCCGAGCGGCATGGACGTCCAGTTGCGGATCTGGTCGTTTCCGAAGCCCGTGATCGCCGCCGTGCGAGGACACGCGGTCGGGCAGGGATGCGAGCTCGCCGGCGTCTGCGACTTCACGATTGCCGCCGAGGACGCCCGATTTGGCGAGATTCAGATTCGTCACGGGTTCCCGCCGCCGGTGCTCATTACGCCGTTCCTGGTAGGCCTGAAGCGCGCGAAAGAGATCCTGATGTTGGGCGACCAGTTCGGCGCCGAGGAGGCGCGCGAGATCGGTCTCGTGAACAGAGTGGTCCCTAACGAAAGCCTGATCGAAGAGGCAGAGACCATGGCGCGAAAATTGGCGTCGCTTCCGCAGGCGACGGTGCGCCTGAACAAGATGCTGGTCAACCGCGCTTACGAACTGGCTGGATTCCAGGAAGCGCTGGCATACAGAGACGACGAGAGCCTGGAGGCCGTTGCGAGCGGAACTCGAGACGACGCCACGGCGAAGGAACGCCTCAACCGGCTCACAACTGAAGGTTGGGGCGCGTTCAAACAGAAGCGCGACGTGATGCACGGGAGCCAAGAAGGGTAGGGCGCGACGGTTCGCACAACCAGCGGGCCGACACGGCACGCATAAGAAGCAAAACAAGGAACCAGATAGACAGGAGCAGAACAATGAAGCTGGCATTTTTCAACGATTTCACGCTTGGAGTGGTAAAGGGCGACTCGATCGTCGATGTCACCGGCGCGGTGAGCGACATCCCGCACCTATCGCCACAGGACCTGATCAACGGAGTCATCGCGAATTTCGATCAGTACAAAGGCGCCATCCAGAGCGCCGCAGATCAAGGCTCGGGAGTAGCGCTGAGCAGCGTCAGGCTTCGGTCGCCGATGCCCAAGCCTCACAACATCGTCGCGATGGCCGTTAACTACATGGAGGACGGCACACGAGACGAGCCCGCGGCCATCAACGCGTTCCTCAAGTCGCCGAACGCGGTCATCGGAAGCGGCGACACCGTCGTGCTGCCTGACGTCCCCGCGTCGATTTTCGAGTTCGAAGCTGAGATGGCCCTCGTCATCAGCAAGCACGCCTCGAACGTCAAAGCAGCGGACGCGTTCGACTACATCTTCGGGTACATGAATTTCCTCGACGGCTCCGCCCGTGGGGTCACACCTTTTTACCAGATGAAATCCCGCGAGACTTTCGCGCCTATGGGACCGTTCCTCGTCACCCCCGACGAGTTCACTAACCCTCAGAACCTGCAGATTCAATCGTGGACCAACGGCGACCTGAGGCAGAACTTCAACACCGACGACATGGCGCACCAGCTGCCGCGTGTGATCGAATGGGTCACGTCCGTGCACTCGCTCGACGCCGGCGACGTGATCGCCACCGGCACCAACCATCGAGGACTGATCGGGGTCATGGACGGTGACGTGATCGAGCTCGAGATCGAAACCCTGGGCAGGCTCAAGCTGAACGTGCAAGACGACCTCAAGCGCACGTGGCCTTACGAGACACGGCTGGAGCGAATGGATAAAGGCCTCGAAGGCCCGGCTGCACAGGCGACGGGTAAGTACGCGTAGCGGAGCCGCAACGCCTCGCACGCGCGCCTGGCCAATCGTGAGTGTGGGCGACCCTTCGACAGGCTCAGGGTGAACGGACTGGTGGCGAAGCGGGCGCTTCGTTCCCGTTCGTGGTGAGCTTGTCGAACCACACGCGTCTAGCACAGTCGATGCCAGAATTGTGAAGGCCCGCGAGCCGGTACGGCTGCTTGCCGATCAAAAGGAGAAACGAGAATGCCATTTGCCAGACTGTACGCAGGAGACGACGGCCAGTCTCATATCGAACACATCGAGCTCGACAACCACCCGGAATGGACCACCATCCACGAAGCAAAGGGCGTTGTGTTTCGCGTGTCCCAGCCCGGCAGCTTCTCCGACTGGCATCATGCCCCGCAGCGCCAGTACGTCATCACGCTGGCTGGCGAAGGAGAAATCGGTCTGGGCGACGGCACGCTATTCCGCTTCGGACCAGGCCAGGTCACCTTCTGCGAAGACATGACAGGGCAGGGGCACACAACCCGCGTCATCGGCGACGTGCCTCGAGTCGTCGCCTGGGTCACCGTGCCTGACTGATAGGCGGACCTGCGCTAAACTATGACATCCGAGAGGAACTCGTCGATGACCGTGGCGAGTTCGGATGGCTTGTGGTAGCCGATGTCGTGGATCGTCTCAGGCACCCAATGGACCTGGCTGCCTGCGATCGCTTCGTGGGCCGCAGCGACGCGCTCGCGCTTCATCTGCGCCATCGGGCTGTCCGCGCGCTCCGGGGTCGGCCCCGCTGCCACGATCAGAGCGGGGCACTTGATGTGCGGCCATGCCTCCGACGCGGGCTCGTGCCACATTGCGTGCATGACCTGTGAGTGGTTCTCGGGCGTCAGGATGTCATGCATCTTGCCGTTTTCGTCTTCCCACACCATTGTCTGTACGATGCGCTCGATGTCGGGACTCCAGCACATGCTCAACTGCTTGCTGAACCGGTCCATCAATTCCTGACGCGTTCCTGAGACGTCTCTTGGCGCGGCGCGCTGCCTGAATTCTTCGTAATTGGAGGTCACGCGCGATCTGCCGCCGAAGAACCCTCCGTCGATCATCACGAGGGCAGAGATGCGGTCCGGGTGCTTCGCGGCGAGGTTGATCGCGACGTTGCCTCCCCAGGAGTGGCCCAGAACGGCGAAGCGCTTGATGTGGAGGCTGTCCATCAGGCCGATCACGTCGAGCGACAGCGACGCCCAATCGTAGCCGTCCGGCGCTTGGGTTGTCTGGCCGTGACCGCGCTGGTCCGGTGCCACGATCCGATACTTTTGGCGGAGCAGCGGCGAAACGAGGTCGTACCAGTGGGCGGACGAAGCGAGTCCGTGCAGCGCAACGATCGGCGGACCGTCGCCGCCCCAGTCGAGGAATCGAACTCGGAGGTTTCCAACGTCTGCCCAACACTCGGCGGGATGCCGCGATTCAGACGAAATCTTGCTCAATCAGCTTCTCCAATGTTGGTGACATGGACGGCGAACTATCGCCGCCAATCAGAGAGTCGTGCAGGAGAGCATATCACTTCGCGAACCGACACCGCGTCAAATTCGGACGCACTTGCTACCCGTTGGCCCGCCTCGGTTCCCACGCGGCGCCCAGCACGGATATCGTGGCGAGCGCATGCACGGCGACACCGATGCCCCATCCGATGAGCGGCCAGTAGAACCACCATCCACCGCCCGTCGCGAAATCGATAATCGCCAACATTTCGATGACCACGATATAGACGGCCAGATGCATGTACAGGATCCTGAATCCGATCACGCGCCTTTTGGTCTTGCGACCCTGACTCGCTGGTCCGAAGCTCGCTCGCGGCGCCGGCTCGCGCGCGTCGACTTCGGCTGCGGGATCGCCGAGACGCCCGAGCATCACCCGAGCGAACCAGCCGGAGCCAATCGCCATCGCGTTCATCAGATGCATTGATACGATCAGCGCCGGAATGCCCACTATTGGCAAGAACCATGCTGCCGGGTAGGGGTCAAACGTCCAAAAACCCCAATCTACTTCATCGCTGGTCCACATGTACGCGGGCGCAAGGACCAGACTCAAGGAAACTGAAATCAGTGCCACCGCGACGGTGAATGTAGCGACGCCCAGAGGAAACCTGAGGAACAGGTACAGCATGCCGGTCCAGGTTATGCGATTCGATAGGTGCAGCTTCAGACGACGCTAGACGCCAACGAACACGCGCTCCGCCGAACTGAGGTTGTCGTCTTGAGGGTTGACAGCCGGCTTCAATATGGATCGAGGTATGTCTTCCTTGAGAAGAACCACTGCCATGATGCGTTCGAACTCGCTCATCGCCCAAGATCCGGCAATCACGAGAGCCAGAATGGGAACGTCCACCCAAATAACGATCAGTCCTACGCCGACCAAAATTCTGGTGACCAACAATACGAAACAAGCGGTTCCGAGAGGCAGGCCCAGCAGCAGCAGAAGATATTGATGTAGCTCGGCGGATCAACGACAACGCCGAGTATTCGATTCTGTCTAAGCTCGTCCGTCGTTGCATCTCCCTGCGATGAAGGATCCACGGGTCCCATTCACCTGCCGACTAGAACGCGGAGATTTACAAATTATGTCGGTGGAATATCGTCCGTTACGGCACGTCCATGCGCTGAAGTCTACGCACAGTGAGCCAGAAGAATGCGACAGTTGCGATAGCCGCGCCGCCGACAGCGGCGGGGAACTCGATCGTTCGGATCTCAAGCTCAGCCAGCGCGGTCGTGTCCAAGCCATGCATAATAGCCAGCGTGTAGCCGCGGACGCTGAAGTAATCGACGCCGTGGATGAACGAGCTGATCAGCCCTTCCCACAGCAACACGTAGACGAGGGCGAATGCCAGCGCGCGCGTCATCCTCAATCCGAGCCATGTGAAGATCGAAGCGTATGCCGCCACGCCGATGAACAAGCCAACACCCACGGCCATCGCGGTCTGGACATCCGAACCCAGTCCGAGCACCGTCGAAACCGCTCCGCTAACGGCGAGTATCTGCCCATCGATGATGATCGAAGCCAGCAGCTTGGGGAGCGCGATCCGCCATCGAGGAAGAGGCTTGAGCACGATGTAGCTTAACGTTCGGTCGTCCATCTCGTTGCCGAAAGATGCGGTCGCCAGGGCCATCGTCACCAGCGGCAACACGGCGCCGACGAGCAACCCGTCCAGCATGATGTTGATGAAGCCTTCTTCGAAATCTTCTTCTTTGCCGGCGAGAACTGACACGGTGATCGCTAAGCTGATCTGGAGAACCACCAAGAAGAAAATGATGAGGAGTCGCCATCGGCCTCCGAGTTGTCTGAAGGACAGTCCCAGTACGGCGCTCATTTATCGATCCACCAAATATCCGAACAGGGCTTCTAGCGAATCGTCGTTTGGCTCGACGCGCAGGAGCCTGATGGCGTTTGATTTCGCCAACTCAGGAATCGC
>CAZPQQ010000043.1:0-26681 GCA_964588665.1 uncultured Dehalococcoidia bacterium
TCATTGAACAGTTACCCTGACATTTTCACTGGACAACAACACACGCTCGAGGCCGGTCGATGCAAACGCAACCGCCCTGTCATATAATGCGCCTGTCCGAGAAATGCTCGCCGTGTATTAGCGTTTCCCACTGCAATGCACGTTGTTGACGCCTCTCGACTCCAATCTGGCGGGCCACACGTGGACTATCCGAACACCGTACTCAGGGGGATCGACATGCTGGGTTTCGACCTGACCGAAGAGCAGGCAGCGCTGCAGACGCTGGCCCGTCATTTCGCCGAACGCGAGATCATGCCCGTTGCCGCTGAACTGGACCGAATGGATGTCCACGAGAGCTTCCCGTGGGACATTGTCAGGAAAGGTTCCAAGCTGGGTCTCCGCACCATGGCTCTGCCGCCCGAATGGGGAGGCCAAGGCATCGACCTTCTCACGCAGGCGATCATGATCGACCAGCTCGCCTACGCCGACATGAGCTGCAGCAAGATGTTCAGCCAATGCTGGAAAGTCTCCAGGCACCTCAGCATGGCGGCCACGGAAGACCAAAAGCGACGATACATTCCGCCGTTCGTGGAGGACGACACGTTCGTCCTCGGCCAGGCGATCACCGAGCCAGACTCAGGGTCGGACAACTCGGGCTACTACGAAACTCCGCCGGGCGAGGGCCTCGCGCTACGCGCCGAGCGCAGAGGCGACCACTTCGTGCTAAACGGAATGAAGCACATGATAGCCAACGGTCCGGTTGCGAAGCTGTTCATCGTAACCGCCCGGACCGATCCGAACGCCAACCAGGCTGACGGCGTCAGCCGGTTCATCGTACCCAAGGACACGCCGGGGTTCAGCATCGGCAGAATCCACGACAAGGTCGGGTTTCGAGCGTATCCGAACGCGGAGCTCTTCTTCGAGAACGTTCGCATACCGGTGGAGGACCTGCTTGGCGGCAAGGAGGGCCGTGACTCCGAAGAGTGGTACATGCGCACGGTGAGCAACATCGAGCTCTCCGCCCACACGCTCGGGGTGGCGCGCGCCGCTCTGGACGCAGCGGTCAGGTTCGCGAACGAGCGGCGCCAGGGCGGCAAGACAATCATCATGCACCAGGCCGTCCAGAACACGCTGGCCGAACTCTACATTGCGCTCGAAGCGGGACGGACCCTCCTCTGGCGCACGGCGTGGACAACGACGCACCACGACGAGCCCAACAGTCTGCTGGCAAGCGCATGCAAGGCTTTCTGCGCCGACGCTGCCCGCAAGATCACCCTCGGCGCGATGGACCTCTTCGGCGGGGCGGGGGTAATGCGAGACCTGCCCATGGAGAAGTACGTCCGCGACTCGCTGGTCATGCTCCATCACGCGGGCGGCACCCAGTCGATCGTTCATCTGAAGATCGGGAAAGCCCTTGAGGCGAGATACCAGGCGGGGCTCGGCGTGTAGCCGTCAGCCGTCAGCAGTCAGCTGTCAGCTGTCAGCTGTCAGCAGATAGCCGACAGCCGATAGCCAACGGGTAACCGCCGCCGCCGCCTCGGACGCCAATCAGGCTCACTTCTTTGCGATACAGCAGCCGCGCCGGGAACCCGTCCACGGGGCCGTCATAGATCGAGAACGCCACTATCCGGCCGCCTGTCCTGACCAACTCGAACGTGTCGACGAAGGCTTGCGGGTCGCCTGACGTCTCGAACACCAGGTCGAACCCCTGCCCGTCTGTCAGCGGCAGGGCGCGCTCCATCCAGCCGTCTTCGCGGACGTTGATCGTGTCGTCCGCGCCCAGACCCGCAGCCATAGCCAGTCGCCACGCCCGAGTGCCGAAAACCGTCGTGTGGGAGGCGCCGTTTTCGCCGGTGAGTTGGCTCAAAATGAGACCGGCCAATGCCCGGCCCGACGATTGCCACACGTTCGCCGAAGTCGGGCCTGCCCCGACGGATCGCGCGAACCGAACACGCGACGCTGATTAGCGCCTGCGCCAGGCTGAAATCCAACTCGCCTCGACGACAACCGGGTCGCCACGCTGGAATTCTGCTGCCTCGGGCCCGATCTCTTCCACCACACCGGCGGCCTCATGGCCCGGCACGATCGGAAACGGCGCCAGCTGCCTGCCTTGATACGCTATCAGATCCGTGCTGCAGATGCCGGTGGCGTTGATGCGGACGAGCACTTCGTCTCGACCGGGTCGAGGCGTCTCTTTATCGATGACTCGAAGCGATCCGGGTCGTTGGAGCACCGCTGCGCGCATTGGTGTATCCCGTGATTCCGGCTTGGGGTATGAGCGTCGCCTCTCGGCGTCGGGCGAAGTGTAGCCAGAGCCCCCTACCCTGTCAACGCGTCTGGCGCGTGCTGCTCATGCCTTGGATCGAGCCGGTTTGACTTGACTGCTGACTCGGATATACTCACGATGCTTTGAGATCCTGGCCGACCCTGGACCGGGATACGCGAGACAATTCCATTTCTATCTTAGCGAGGTTGCGCATGGCGATGCCGTTGGAAAATATCAAGATACTGGACTTCACGATCATGATGCAGGGTCCGCACGCGACCCAGATGCTGGCCGACATGGGCGCGGACGTGATCAAGGTGGAGCGGCCCAACAGGGTGACCGGTCGAGTCGACCAGCGTTATGGCGAAACCCAGACCTACGGCAGGGAAGGCGGCGACCACAGTTTTTTCTCAGCCACGTTCCTGGCGCACAACCGCAACAAGCGGAGCATCACGCTGGACCTGAAGACCGACACCGGTCGCGAGATCGTCAATCGGCTGCTAAAAGAGTGCGACATCGTGTACTCGAATTTCCGGCCCGGCGTCATGGCGCGCCTGGGCCTGGGATACGAGGATTGCATCAAGGTCAACCCTTCGATCATCTACGTTCTGGCGTCCGGTTATGGCGAGGACGGGCCGTACGTGAACCGGCCGGGGCAGGACATGCTTGCACAGGGCATGGGCGGCTTCAGCGCGGTGAACGCGTCCGCCGACGGACGGCCCACCGCTATCGGCTTCTCGATATCGGACTTGATGGGAGCGCATTACGGCGCATTCGGAGTCATGGGCGCTTTGTACCACCGTTCAGAGACCGGTGAAGGCCAAGAGGTCCACATCAGCCTGCTGGACGGCACCGTCGCTGCGATTTCTGAATCGGCTTTGCACTACCTCAACACTGGCATCGACCCGGTCCGCGCAACTCCCGGCCACGCCTGCGCTTATATCCCAGCGCCCTACGGGTGCTACAAGACGAAAGACGGATTCATCGCAATCGCGGGCGGTGGGAAGTTGCCCGGACTTTGCAGGGTTCTTGGCATCGACAACCTCGAAGAAGACCCTCGTTTCAACACGGGACCGGTCAGAGACGGGAATCGAGCCGAATTCGAATCAATACTCGAGAATGCCCTGGCGCCCCATAGCACAGACGAGTGGCTGCCGCTCATGGCGGTGGAAGATCTCTGGGTTGCTCCGGTCAACAGCCTCGGCCAGGTCTTCTCCGATCCGCAGGTGCTGCACAACGACATGGTCGTGACGATCGATGGTCCTTATGGTCCGATCAAGATGCCGGGCATTCCGTACAAGCTGTCAAAGACCCCTGCCCAGATACGCAAGGCGCCGCCTATGCAGGGCCAGCACACCGACGAGATCATGGCGTCCATAGGCTTCAGCCCTGACGAGATCGAGAAGGCGAAAGAGGACGGCGCCGTCTAGCGCTCAAGACCGCGGCAGTCGCTGACGAACTGGCCAAGCCCGAGGCGTCCACCGGAAGGAGACAATAGGCATGAAAGTAATTCTCGCCGGCATCGAGTATGTCGGGGCAACGACGATTGCCAACAAACTCAGCGCGTGGAAGACGGAGATCATGGGCGAGCCGTTCGCGGGCGGCCTCATTCACGACCACTCGAAGCTGCCCCACACGTCGGGCCACCCCGACGACACGACGCTCGAAGAGCAGCAGCAGATACTCGCCCTGTCTCCGAAACTGAAGGAGATGTACCACCGGTACAGCATGTATTACCATCTGCACCATTACAACTCGGCGGACGACCTGACCATCGGGTTCCACATCGAAGAGTCGATCTACGCCCGAAAGTATTTCGGATACGGTCTGCCCGGCGAGCAGTTCGACCGCGAGGCCGTTTTCGGTCAAGTCGAAGCGAGGGCGAAGACGATCACGTCGGACCCGATCATCATCGTGCACATGACCGCGGACGAAGCCGTGATCCGCCAGAGGATGTCTGAGTTAAGCGGTACGTCTCATCACTCCAACAGCCCGTTGAAAGAAGGCGATATCGCGGAGGTCATGTCTGAATACGAACGACTCGTCGCGAAGTCTGAACTCGGTCCCAAGATTCACGTCGATACGAGCTCGAACACGCCGGACGAGACGCTGCGAAAGCTGACGGAGTTGATGGAGCCGCACTTCACCGATCACGATCGCGAACGCATCAAAGCGCATTCCGGCTAGCCAAAACCTGTCAACAGGTGACCCGGCGTTGAACTCCGCGTCTCG
This sequence comes from uncultured Dehalococcoidia bacterium, assembly GCA_964588665.1. Lineage (GTDB taxonomy): Bacteria > Chloroflexota > Dehalococcoidia > Lucifugimonadales > UBA1123 > UBA2160. The sequence goes on from CAZPQQ010000043.1 coordinate 4,478, forward strand.
CAAGTCAGGAACATAATATGGAGGTTGCCATGGCGAATCAGGAAGTTATCTACGAAAAGAAAGGTCGGATTGCCGTCGTAACAATCAATCGCCCCGAGCGGATGAATGCGGTTGCATTGGAGACCAATGCGACGATGTACGACATATTTACCGACTTCCTCGAGGATCAGGACATTTGGATCGGGATCATCACCGGGTACGGCGGCAAAGCGTTCTGCGCGGGCTCCGACATCAAAGAGATGACCACTCGCCCGGCCGGTGAGAGGGTGTCCAAAGCCGCAGACTCTCCCCACCAGGAAGGCGGTATGGCCCATCGCGAAATCTGGAAGCCGCTTATCGCGGCAGTCGACGGATACTGCCTGGGCGGCGGCCTCGAGATCGCGATGGCGTGCGACATCATCATCGCGTCGAACCGATCGAGTTTCGGAGTTCCCGAGATCAGGAACGTCGGCGGCTTCCCTGGCGACGGAGGAATCCATCGACTTCCCCGACACGTGCCCAAGAAGATTGCCATGCAAATGCTATTGACCGGCCAACGGATCTCGGTTGAGGAAGCCTACCGAATTGGCCTCATCAACAAGATCGTTGAGCCGGACCAGGTGATGGACGAGGCCATGGCGATGGCAAATACGATCAACGAAAACTCGCCGATAGCCGCCAGGGTAAGCAAAGAGATCGCGACCAAGACCATGGACCTGCCGCTCGAGTACCATGAGTCAGAGGCGAAAACGGCGTGGGAGCTGGACCAGATCGTCGGCGCCAAACTCCGAAACTCTGAGGACTCGAAGTCTAGGGAGGGCCCCAGGTCTTTTGTCGAGAAGCGTAAGCCGGTTTGGTTGGGGCGCTAGCGTCCTGGGTTCCAAGTACTCGTCATGGTCGGTTTCCGGCGACCCTTCGACAAGCTCAGGGTGAACGGATTTGAAGGTGGACCTCGCCTACATCCGTTCGTGGTGAGCTTGTCGAACCACCTTGACCGGACAGGTTCCGCAGGCGAGTTCAGCACCACTCGATCTGCGCTTGCTTCCAACTACCGGCCCATCTTTCAGGCACGATTTGAGTGGCATGACGTTGCCCAGAGCCCGCCCTGAGTGTGCAGAAGGGGCGAACGGACAGGAAACGGGACTTGTGTGTGGCGACCCTTCGACGAGCTCAGGGCGAACGGATTTGGGGGGTGGGATTTCGCCTACATCCGTTCGTGGTGAGCCTGTCGAACCACCTTGGCCAGCCAACTCTGCGCCGCAATTGCGGGATTCGCCGACAACCCAAATCGCCGGCGGCGATCGCCAGACTTCATACGGGGTCTCGAACCTAATCGGGACCCCTTCCTGATTTGTCATCGGATGCCAACCCAGTCTCGTCAGACTGCGGCTACGCGCTCGACCCAGAGTTGCGTCAGCCGGTCGGCGTCCACATCGAAGGCGACGCGGGCGTTGGGCTCCTCGCCTGGATCTTCGCGCTGGTTCGCCACTGTCATGCCGCGAGTGTGCTCCCCCAGGATCTCGATTTTCACCGGGAGGTCCCTGCACTCGAACAGCTCCGGCGCAATGCCGTACGACACCGCGGGCATGTCGTTGTACCGAACTCCGCCCGGATGGTGGAGGCGTCCTCGGCGCTCGTAGGCAGCCTGGATGAACGGCGAGACGCGCTGCATAAAGCGAGTGGCCTGCGTGTCGGCGGCCCAAAGCTCCTCTTGCTGTGCAACGCTGATCTCCACTTTCTCGCACACGTCCAGGCCGATTTGGACGACCTTGGCGTCGGACCGATACACGACGTCGGCGGCTTCGGGGTCGCCTCGCAGATTCGCGCTGGCCGTCGGCGACGCGTTGCCCGGAACGTTCACCGCTCCGCCCATCACGATAACCTCACCGACTGCTTCCGCGAACTTCGGCTCGACGGCCATGGCCAGTGCAACGTTCGTGAGCCTGCCGATCGCCATCACCGTGATTTCGCCCGGCGACGCCATTACGCGGTTGATTAGCTCGATGACGGCGTTGGTGGTCTGAGCCGCGGTCGACGGCATCGGCACGTCCGCGTCGCCAAGGCCGTCGTCGCCGTGTATCAGCGCCGCGAAAAACGGCTCGGCGCAGTTGTACGGTCTTCCCGCGCCCTCGTAAACTGGAACGTCCGACCGGCCCGCGGCCTCCAGGATACGGAGGGCGTTGATCGTGCAGTTCTCGACCGGCGTGTTGCCGAACACCGTGGTCATGGCCTCGATGTTCAGTTCGGGACTGCCTAGAGTCATGAGTATCGCGGCAGCGTCGTCGATCCCCGGGTCTGTGTCGATGATTACTCGCTTCATGGTTCTCCTTACGGCTATCGGCTGTTAGTGATCGGCTGTCGGCTGTCGGCTGTCGGCTGACCTTAGCAACAACGACCGATGTCGTCAAACGTAATCCGACGCTCGTCGATCAGCTCGGAAGCTCGGCCTGTCCGTGCGGGCATTAGGCGTGTGGCGCTCGGTCTGGCCCCGTCTGACTGCTCCGAAAGGCACCGATCTTCGGCCCTCGCCCCGATCGCGAGCCTCGCAGTGGCGAACTTCGCTCTCGCGCATTCAAGGCCGCGATACCGTGCGAGTTGTCTTGCTTTATTGCTGTTTTAAGTGGCTTCGATAGAGACAACCCGATGCAGATGACGGCATTCAGTCAGAGTGATATCATTCACACGGTCTGAGGCCCGGCGAGTTTTCAGCTCCGATTGAGTTGGCCCGTGATACCACGTGAGCCACGTCCGAAGTGACGACGCCTACGATCTAGGCTGAGCCGTCGGAGCCCATTTCACCGCAAGTGAATCTGCAACACACATCCGGGAGCGCGCGCTGCCGACAGAGCTTCGGCAGCCAACGAAGGGATGACATGACGACTCAAACCGCCCAGGGACTACTGAAAGAGCACGTGCTAGATGCGGGGCTGTGCACGGTGTGCGGAGCATGCTCCGGCCTGTGCCCATACCTGAAGCCGTTCCAGGGACGAGTTGCCGTGGTGGATCGGTGCACGCTTCCCGAGAGCGAAGGCCGGTGCGTCGCCCATTGCCCGCGCACGGGCACGGACCTGGAGCAGCTTCACCAGGACCTGTTTGGCTCAACGTACTCGGCCGAACCCGTGGGCGCCGTTCGCAAAGTGCTCATGACGCGCAGCAGCGACCCAGCCATCCGTGAGGCGGCCCAGTACGGAGGAACCGTCACCACTCTCGTACAGAACGCCTTGTCCAGCGGCATGGTCAAGCGAGCGATCTTAACGCGGACCGTGGACGGCAGACCCGTGGGCGTCAGCGTTTCCACGCCGGAAGAAGTGCTCGACAGCGCTGGGTCCAACTACTTGGCCGCAGCCACGCTCGCGGCGTTGAACCAGAGCAACGGCGGCGGCGCCACCCCGGTCGCGTTTGTCGGCACGCCGTGTCAGGTCATTGGGTTCCGCAAGGTTGCCGGCCTCGCCGCGTCGTCCAACGGGTCAGGCGAGCAGCCCGTCGTAATCGGCCTCTTGTGCACCTGGGCGTTGGGGCACTCCTTCCTCGACCTGTTGAAGGAGAAGGCGCCATCCGGCGAGATCGTGAAGACGGATGTCCCTCCGCCTCCCGCCCAGCAGTTCGACATCGAAACCACGGACGACAAGGTTTCGTTGCCGCTCGACGACGTCCGGCCGCACATCCTCGATGCGTGCGCCACCTGCCACGACATGACCGCGGAGCTGTCCGACATCTCCGTTGGCTCGGCAGAGGGCATATCCGGATGGAACACCGTTCTGGTGCGGACCGAGCGCGGCGAGAAGCTCCTCCAGCAGGCGGTGGACGCGGGCATCTTGGAGACTCAGAAGCTGCCCGAGGCAAGCCTAGAACATCTGAAAATGGCGTCGACGAACAAACGCACACGCGCGTTTCAACGGCTCTCGGAAAAGAGCGGCAATCCGGAAGATTTGGGCCACCTGCAAGTGACGACTCAGGCCGTCCATCGCGTTTTGGACCAGTCTTAGGTCTGAGAAAAGGGAAAGAGAGGAAGCATGGTTTCACTGGCGAAGAGTCCAGCGGGCGCGACCGAGCTGCTGCTGGGAAACGAAGCGATAGCACGAGGGGCCTTGGAAGCGGGCGTCAAAGTCGCGGCCGCGTATCCGGGCACCCCTTCGAGCGAGATCATCGAGACCCTCGCCAGACTGGCGAAGGAGAGCGAAATCTACGTCGAGTGGTCGGTCAACGAGAAGGTCGCCGCCGAGGTCGCATCGGCGGGCGCGTTCGCCGGAATGCGATCGCTGATCGCGATGAAGCACGAGGGACTGAACGTTGCGCTGGACTTCCTTGCGCACCTCAACCTCACCGAGCGAGTGAACGCCGGATTCGTGGTCATCGTCGCCGACGACCCGCAGGCGTGGTCGAGCGCCTCAGAAAACGACTCACGCCACATCCCGCCGATGATTCATGCGCCGCTTCTCGAACCGTCCTCGCCTCAGCAAGCCAAGGACATGATGCGATATGCGTTCGACCTCTCGGAAGAGCTCGGGATGTTCGTCATGGTCAGGAGCTGCACCCGTCTCGGCCACGGCACTGGCAAGGTTGTCATGAGCGAAATGCCTGTAACCGAAGTGAAGCCGAGAGTGGAGATAGGGGCGCCGGTCAGGGCGCTCACGGCGCCGATGAGACACCTCGAAGCCCTCGACAAACTGGAACGGGCCAAGGAGATGTTCGAGGAGTCACCCTGGAACATATACGAAGGCCCCGACGAACCAGACTTGCTGTTGATTTGCACCGGCCCTTCGGCGCTGTACGCGCAGGAGGCGATGGAACTGCTAGACGTGGAAGAGACGATTGGCATCCTCTCGCTGGGCACGACCTACCCGCTCCCTTCACGACTGATCGAACACCACATCTCCCGCGCCAAACGATCGATGGTGCTGGAAGAGGTCGATCCGTTCGTCGAGGACCAGATCAAGAAGCTCGCGGCTGACAGGAACCTGCCGCCCTACGACGAACCCCTCTACGGCAAAGGCACCGGCCACATCTCCCCCGCCGGCGAGCTCAACCCCGACGAAGTGGTCAAAGGAATCGCTAGAGTGTTGCGCGCGGAGCGACTGCCCGACCGGGACGCCGGCTACTCCCGCCTCGCCGACCATCTGGTTGACGAGAGGACTGTCTCGCGCGGACTCGTCTGGTGTCCGGGATGTCCGCATCGCGGCACATTGTGGAGCGTCAAGAACGCGCTGAAGCTGGATGGACGCGACGGCTTCGTGACCGGCGACATCGGATGCTACGGCATGGACGCCGGTTTCGGCGGCTACGGCAGCACCCAGGCGATGGCGTCGATGGGAACTGGCACCGGCGTGGCTTCCGGACTCGGCAAACTGACTGGTTTTGGGTTCGACCAGCCTGTGATCTCCATCGCGGGCGACTCCACGTTCTTCCACGCCGTGATCCCCGCGCTGGTGAACGCCACCTACAACCGCTCAAACTTTACGCTTGTGATAGTCGACAACAGCGCGACCGCGATGACTGGCTTCCAACCCCACGCGGGCGTCGGCAAGACGGCGATGGGAGACACCGTTCCGCAAGTGGACATCGAGAAGATATGCCGATCCCTGGACATTCCCGTCGAAGTGCTGGACCCATTCGATCTCGACGATGGCCAGAATGTACTGCTCGACTACATTCAGCGCACGGAAGGCGTCAGGGTGCTCATCATGAAGCGAGAGTGCTTCCTGACGAGGCCGCGAGACGCCGATCCCGACTACAAAGTGACGATCGACAAAGACATATGTCTGGGCGACGCCTGTGGCTGCAATCGATACTGCACGAGGGCGTTTAAGTGCCCCGGCCTCTACGCCGACCCCGACACCGGTCGAGCCAACATCGACGAAGCGGTATGCGTCGGGTGCGGATTGTGCACGCAAATCTGCCCTGAAGGCGCGATCACAAAGGAGGCGTTTGCATGAGCAACTCGAACGGCCAGCCTGACCCTTGCAACATCATCGTCTCCGGCGTCGGCGGACAAGGAAACGTGTTGGCGTCGCGATTGATCGGGCGCGCGATGGTCAAGTTCGACTACCACGTGTCCATCGGCGAGACTTACGGCGCCTCCCAGCGCGGCGGCACGGTGATGAGCCACGTGCGCTTTTCGTCCAAACACGCCTACGGGCCTTTGATCCCAAAGGGCCGGGCAAACACCGTCATCGGACTGGAGCCCATGGAGACGCTTCGCATCCTGAAGGACTACGGCAACCCGGACGTGTCGGTCATCGTCAACACTCGCCCCATAACGCCGGTGAGCGTCAACCTTGGCGACGGCCGCTACCCGGACGCCGATGAACTGAAAGACGCCATCGGGCAGCTCTCTAAGCGCTCATGGCTGATCCCGGCCACGGAGATCGCTCTGGAGATCGGCACACCAGTCGTCGCCAACGTCGTCCTGCTGGGAACGCTGGTCGGCGCCGGGCTGATCCCGATCACGCCGGATGACTTCGAGCAAGTGCTGCGAGACAACGTTCCCGAGCGCCGTCTGGACCGCAACCTGGAAGCGTTCCAGGTGGGTCTCGCGGGAGTTCAAACCTACGCCGCCTGATCGCGCCGCACGTGTGGCCGCGGAATCCTAATGCCGAGCATCGTATCGATCCGGTTCGCCGTTCAGGTCGTCGTCAAATTAGTGCCTGCCGGTAACCGTGTTGCGCCCCGATATAGTAGAATCCAGCCTTGACCAGACGGCTGACCACATCTGAGACAGGGTATGCAACGAAGGAGTCGGATATGCAGTTGTCCAGTGAATTCAGACAGACCCTCGAACGCGGCATGGACCGCCTGTCGTGGGGCGCAGAGGCCATCGCGAAGAGCATCCCTCCGGTTCAGGAAGGCAAGTACCTCAACCTGAACTTCAGCAACGGCACATACGTCGTCGAAGAGGACCGAGGGTACTGGGCCGGATACCTCGCGGGCAGGCTCTGGATGATGTACGACTACTACGGTTGGGAGAGCTTCGGGCAAGCCGCGGCGCTCGTGACCCGCTGGTGCGCGCCGATCATGAAAGAAGCCAACGTCAACACGGGCTTCGTCACCCAGTATGCTCCGACCATCGGGTACGAGCTCACCGGCGAAGCGTGGCTGAAGGAGATGGCGCTCGAGGGCTGCGAGGCCTTCGCCAAGACCTACAATCCGGAGCTTGGCATCTTCATGATGTGGCCGCCCACCGAGCCGAAACCCGAAAACTACGGCCCTTTCGGTCGAAACTTCGCCGACTGGGAGACCTTCATCGACGAGTCGTCGTGCGGCAGCCCTCTGTGGTGGGCGAGGCGCTTCCAGCCCGAATACGGCGAGTGGATGGTATCGCACCAGGAGGGCATGAGCACTCTGGGAGTCATCCAACCCAACGGCCGCTCGCACCACATGCTGGGGTTGGACCCTGCGACCAAAAAGCCGCTGGGCTTCCACACGATGCAGGGCTACGACAACACCACGCATTGGACGCGAAGCCAGGGATGGGCAATGAACTCCAGCATCTTCGCCTACGAGGCCACCGGCGACGAGCAGTTCCTCGATGCCGCCATCAAAGTAACCGACTACTACCTGAACGACATGATCAAAGACGGCGGCCCGGTGCCGTTCTACGACATTCTCGACCCTCGAATTCCCGATGTTCCCCGAGACACCTGCACCGTCGCGCTCGCCGCCAACTGCATGATCCGGTTGATCGAAGAAAAGCCGGAGTTGCAGGAAAAGTACGGCGACTACGTGGAAGCGGGCCTCACGGAGCTGTTCGACAATCACGTTACGCCGGCGGGAACGCTGTTGCACGGCAGTTGGGGCAACATCCGAGGCTTGACCGAATCCGTCATGCCCTACGGCGGCCTATACCTGACCGAGGCGGTCTACAGGCTCCTGAAGCCCGGAAACGACATTTGGGGCACGAGACCGGCGTAGAGCGAGGCAGCAGAGCCGCCGCCGGATGGCGCGACTATATCCGGGTATGCCGTAGGGGAGGGTTTCAAACCCTCCCGCCGCCTCGCATGGAGAATCGTCGCGGCGACGCCGGTGAACACGTCGTACCCGCGCGGGAACGGCCGATATCCTCGAAACCTGCCGGGAGGGTTTGAAACCCTCCCCTACCAACTTCTGCCTGGCGCTCGTGTTTCTACACGGCGCTCGGCCACCGTCACTGAGCCAAGCAGATCGGGCTTCCGAATCGCCGCGACTTCCAAGCAACGGCTCCTGTATCACGGCATGCCGTAGGGGAGGGTTTCAAACCCTCCCGCCGCCTCGCATGGAGAAACGTCACGGCGGCGCCGGTGAGCACGTCGTATCCGCGCGGCAGCGGCCTATATCCTCGAAACCTGCCGGGAGGGTTTGAAACCCTCCCCCACCAACTTCTGCCTGGCGTTCGTGTTTCAGACACGGTGCCCCGCCACCGTTAATTTCTCCGGCATAGACCGCCGCGCGGAGCAAATCACCGATACCCCGGCCAATGTGACACGTTCAACGCAATGCCGCGTTCCGGTTTTGGCCTCCTCAGGGATTATAGTATGTAGAGAAAGTCAATCGGAGTGCATGTTAGTTGGACGAAGCTTGGGTCATAGATCAGGTCGGCGCGGGCAAGACCGATGTGTTCGGCCAGATCGTCGAGCAGTACCAGGCGCCGACTTATCGCCATCTGCTGCGCATGACCGGAGACCGGGAAGTCGCCCACGACCTGACTCAGGACACGTTCCTCAAGGCCTACCAGAGCATCCTCAAAACTGAGTCCGACCTGTCGCTCAAGGCGTGGCTCTACCGCATCGCAACCAACAACGCCCTGAAGCATCACCGCCGTCGGCGCATCCTTGCGTTCGTTCCTTTTCGTGGCGCCGAGGAGCCGCCCGCCACGCGGCCCGTATCAAGCATGGACGAGAAGATAGCCGTCGAAGACGCACTGCTCCGGGTGCCTCCTGAGCGCCGGGTGTGCTTGGTTTTCCACTTTGTCGACGGCCTCAAGTATCGGGAGATCGCCGAGATCGTCGGCGCCAACGAAGATGCAATCGGAAAGCGCGTAGCGAAGGGACGCAAAGAGTTCCGCTAGGCGTACGGCTCCAAGAACGGAGGCGACATTCAATGAACCACTCGGATATGGAGCCGCTGCTGTCGCCCTATGCCGACGGTGAGCTCAATCGAACTCAACGCGAATTCGTCGAGCGTCACGTGGTCGGGTGCGCTGAATGTCGAACGACGCTGGACGAATACGAACAGGACCGACGCCAGCTCGCCTCGCTGCGATCCACTGCCCTGCCATCGGACCTCAAGCAGGCTGCAATGTCTCGGATTGAAGCGAACCAGGGGTTGAACGAATTGATCTCAGGCCGGAAACCGCCTGCCATGATTCGCGCGGGGCTCATCGTCGCCGGGGCGGTAATCGTCGCGATGGCGATTGGAATCCTGCAATTTTGGGGCGCCGGGACCATCGAAAGGGCCGAGGCCGCAACTGCCGCCTTGCAATCCTACCGTGCGGTCGAATCCATGACCATCGACAAATTCGGCGATGCCTACGTCTCAAACATGGAGGTCGAAGTCTCGCGGCCAGACGGGTTCCGAGTCGTCGCCAAGAAAGACGGACGCACGGTCGAGCTCATCGGCATCGGCGAAGACCGGTACGTGCGCGGAATCGACGAAGCACGCGCCTACAACTATGCCGCGACCGGACTGGGCAGCTTCCTCGACGCGGTGACCGGTCCGAACCAGTCGTACGACGCCGCTGGTTTGGCTGCCGACAAGAACAGCGCGCTCGACGTCCTCAAGTCTTTGCAGGACACGACGCAGTTGCCCGACGAGATATTCGATGGCGTCAAGACTCTGCGCTACCAGGGAAAGATGGACTGGGCCAAAGTCGGCCGGGAGTCGATCGAAAAGAAACGGTCCACGATCGCCCTTTAGATCGACAAAGAGAACTACAACCTCCGACAGGCCAAGGTTGAACTCAGCGTGTTTCACGACAATCCGAAAGACTCGACGGCCGGCTGGATTACGATCACAAACATCGTAAAGTACTTCGACTTCAACGATCAGATCGAAATCGGACCGCCTGTGACGTCTTCAGGCGAATTCGAGTCCGGCTGGAGCCTGGTGGCGGACGATGCGTTGCAACTCAAAAAGGGAGAGGCGAAATCCAAAACCAGGTAGGCGCGATGAGTCGACACCGACGTTGGCGCCCCCAAGATTTGGACTCACTTGAACAAGATTGGACCTTATGCAAATCAACAATCGATTGAGCCTCGGACTCGTTTGCCTCTTGTTCGTATTTGCCCTGGCAGCATGCGGGGACTCGAACCGCGACGACGACGGGGTCGCGCAGATTCCGGAGCCTGAAGCAACCGCCGCCCCGAGCGAGCGTTCGGCGCCTGTGGGAACGGTCGCCGTTGCGCCCGAACTGACCGACGAGGAAATAGCCACCTTGTTCACTGAGTGCCTGCGAACGAATGGGATGGCCGTTGTTGATCCGATTTTGAACGCCGACGGATCCGTCGACACCTTGGCGCTCAGACAGAGCATCGGTCAGAACGCGGACGGCGAGGCTGTCGCAACATGCCTGCCTCTACTTCAAAGCGCTACATTCAGCCAACGACGGCTGCCAGAAGACCCCGTGGAGCTCAGGGACAATATCTTGGAGTTCGCCCAGTGCCTCCGCGACAAGGGGTACGACGTTCCTGACCCTGACTTATCGGACAATCCCTGAGCGGCGCTGAGGCCAATGGTCGCGGCCCTCGACGGAGCGGCCGCCAGGACGCAAGAGGACGCCGCAACCTGCAACGAACGCGCCTTTGAACGATAGCTTGGTAGGCCGCCGATGACGAAAAAACTAACCGCTCGCCTTCGCTGTCGCGATGTTGCGGGGCCACGCACGCGCTCGACAGGAGATGCGATGCCGTACGCCGATCGCCTGATTGTCGGCATCATGCTCATGCTCGCGCTGCTGGCTGTGACGGCATGCGCGGGTTCAGGTCAGTCCAACGACGGTGTGGCCCAGATTGACACGTCACAGGCAGCAAGTCCGCCGATCAAGTCCGCGGGTCCGTCGCTGCTGCAACCCGATGTCAAGCCGCGGTCCGCCTCGGAAGTGAAGGCCGACACCGTAACCTAACGGACGAAGAGATCACAACCAGCTTCACAGTGTGCCTGAGAGAACACGGATTAGACATCCCTGATCCAGTGTTGAATGCCGACGGATCAGTCGACATGGGGCTCTCAAATCAAGCTTTGATTTCGCGCCAAAGAGCGCGACCTCCGGTGGGGCGCTCGATGAATGTCTGCCCTTGCTCGAAGGCGCCACGTTCTCGAAAAAGACGGCGCCCGAAGACGAAATCCAACTCTAGGACGACCTGCTGGCGTTCTCCCAGTGTCTCCGAGACGAGGGAATCGACGTCCCTGACCCCGATTTTCCAACGACCCCCGAGAAGGTATGGGCGCGGTTAAGAACGCGCTTAAAGGCGCCAGCGCCAGGACGCAGTGAGGCATTGACCGGTGCAACGAGCTTGTCTTTGGCGCCGGGGCGTCCGGCAAATGAAGAGTTCTTTCGGATTCAATGGCTACACCCGGAGTCCCGACGCCGTTGCTGCGCAGCGTCTGGATCGTCATGACTAAGCCTCGGTTCGCCACGCTCGCTTTCGCCGTACTAGCCACGCTCAGCTTGTTGACACTGGTCTTATTCAACCGGGGCGTCATAGCGCTTCCGAGCGATGAAGACGACGAGCCCTTGGCGGAACTCGCCACCAGGGTCATCACCCGCAAAGATCTCCGAACGTTCAAGGACCTCGACGGAATCCTCGAGTACGGCGACAGCGTTCAGATGTCCGCGGGGAGCAGCGGCGTGCTCACGTACGTGGCGCCGGAAGGATCACAGTTGGATCGCGGCGATGTCGTGTATCGACTGCACAGGTCTGTCAGCGAATCGGAGCGCTCAATCGCCGAACAACAGGTCGCCTCGGCCAACGCCGCCGTCGCGCAGTCCGAACTCGCGCTCGAAAGCCTCCACGAGCCGCCAACCGTCGCCCAGATCGTGTCCGCGGACGCCGCTGTCGCTCAGGCTGAGCTGTCGCTGGCGAACCTCAACGCCCCGGCTGCGCCAGGCTAGATCGCATCCGCGGACGCCGCCGTTGCCCAGGCTGAATTGGCACTCGCAAACCTCAACACCCCAGCAACGCCAGCGCAGATAGTGTCGGCGGAAGCATCCGTTGCCCAGGCTGAGCTTGCGCTCGCGAACCTGAAATCCCCGGCAACACCCGCCCAAATCGCATCGGCGGATGCGGCAGTCGGTCAGGCAGAGCTTGCGCTGGCTGGGTTGAACGCCACTGCCACACTCGTCCAGATCGCTTCGGCGGATGCATCCGTCGCGCAAGCCGAGTTCACACTGGCCAACTTGAACGCGACCGCCACGCCAGCCCAGATCGCATCGTCAAATGCCGCGGTCACTCAGGCCGAGAACAACTTGGGATCCGCGCAGGGCGCCGTTGAGACGGCTTGGGCGTCGCAAATGATCGCGCGAACGGCGTTCTGTCAAAGTGAGAGCGCAGTCGATCCTCCGGTGTGGTTGTACGTGGATCCGATATGTCCGGTGAGCGACGAGCCGTTGTCGGAAACGTCGAAGGACTCCCTGCTCGAAATGATCGCCGACGGCTATCTGGCGGCGCAAGCCAACAGCTTGCTGATCGCACACCGAGCTCATCGTTCCGCGGTGGACGCAAGCGAAATCGCCGCGATCGGCTTAGCCGCCAGCGTGGCGAGTCTGGCGGCGTTGGACGATCCGCCGACGGCAGCGGAGCTCGCCCCGGCGACCGAATCGCTGGCGGCGGCTCGCGCACAACGGACCGCGTTGGACCTCCCGCCTAGCGAAGCGATGCTGGCGCAGGCCGCTGATTCGCTCAAAGCCGCGAGGGAGCAGCGGGCCGCATTGGATGATCCTCCCACTGCCGGTGCCCTCGCCCAAGCCGAGGCGTCACTGAACGCCGCCCGTGAGCAGCGAGCGGCGCTGGACGACCCGCCGACAGCCGCACAGGGTGCCCCCGAGGCGTCGCTGGAAGCGGCGCTAGCGCAGCGGGCGGCCTTGGACGAGGCTCCGACCGCCAATGCACTCGCCCAGGCGGAGGCGTCGCTAAACGCGGCAGTGGCTCAACGCGCCGCGCTCGACGATCCACCGACCGCCGGTCAGATTGCCCAGGCCGAGGCGTCGTTGCATAGCGCGAGAGGATCGCTGAACATAGCGGTCACGAACCGCAACGATCTGGTCGAAGGCGCCTTGGCTGGCGTGCTGATGTTCGGCGACGCGCAGATGTGGCGGGAGTTCCGTGACAGCATGGCGCCGGGCGAGGACGTCAGGCAGTTGGAGCAGAACCTGGTCGCGCTCGAATACGCCGATTTCGGGTCGATGAGCGTGGACGACGTTTTCGACGCGGCGACCGCCGACGCCATAACGAGCATGCAAGCTGATATGGGCCTCATTGAAACCGGCCGCATCGCACTCGGAGCCGTCATCTTTCTGCCCGGTGCGTCAGTCGTTGCATCGTCGCCTACGCCTCCGAGCCTGGGGGTGAACTTGAATTCCGGCACGGTGATGGCAACGCTCACGCCAATCGAGCGCGTTGAGATGCTCATCGGGGCGACCGGAGACGTCACGGTGACCAGCGAATCGTTGCAACAAGTAAGTACCACCATCGAAGTCGAGGACCAGGATCTGATCGAACTCGGGTCGGAGGTGCAGATCGAGTTGCCCGATGAGACGGTCGTTTCCGGCGCCGTCGTTGAGATCGGAAGCATCGCCGTGGTCCCGCAGGTCGGCCAAGGCGCCCCGTATCTCGAGGTGTCTGTCGCCATCGACGGAGCGGCCGATCTGTACGAATGGACCGGGGCGCCCGTCACGGTATCCATCACCAAGCAACTCGCCGCAAACGTGCTGGCGGTCCCCGTGACGAGTCTGCTGGCGCTGTTGGGCGGCGGATATGCCGTCGAGGTGCACGTCTCTTCTGTCGCCACAAGGCTCGTGGCCGTTGAGGCCGGCGTCTACGCCGACGGCTGGGTCGAAGTAACTGGCGTCGGCCTCGAGGTCGGCGCGGAAGTCGTCGTGCCTCGATGAGGAACCTTCGGTTCATCCAATGACAGACAACCATGGCGATACAGCGTCTTACGCGGTCGAGCTCCGGCGCGTGAGCAAGCACTACCCCGGAGCGCCGCCGGTCGAGGCGCTCTCGGACGTGTCCGTCTCCGTCCCACGCGGCGAGTTCCTTGGGATCGTCGGATCGTCCGGCAGCGGCAAGTCGACTCTCCTCCACGTCATCGGCACCCTCACGAAACCGACCTCCGGCACGGTGTTCATCGACGGACTCGACACCGCGGGCCTGTCCGATCGGGAATTGTCCGGCATACGGTCGCGATACGTTGGGTTCGTGTTCCAAGAGTTCTTCCTGCTGTCGGGCGACACAGCCACAGAGAACGTGGCGAATGGTTTGCTGTACTCCGGAGTTGCCGCCCGAGAACGAGTCGACCGAGCGAAGACGATGCTCGGACGCGTCGGTCTGTCGCACCGCCTGACTCATCTGCCCAACGAGTTGTCAGGCGGGGAACAACAGAGGGTGGCGATCGCCAGGGCCCTGGTTCACAATCCGTCCTTTGTCCTGGCCGATGAGCCGACCGGGAACCTCGACTCCCGGAACACCGACTCGCTCATGGAGTTGCTCGCCAGCCTGAACGCCGACGGCACGACGGTTATCCTGGTAACCCACGATCTCGGGGTGGCCGAGATGTGCACTCGACGCGTTACGTTGGTGGATGGCCGCGTCGAGTCCGATTCGGGCGCCAACTCCGGGACCGGCCATGACTGATCTCGCCGAGCGCCAATCGGCGTTGCCGAAGAGCTGTTTAGGATTGCTCGACACGCTGCGTGTCGGAAGCTCGGGACTCCGGTCCAGGCGATTGCGATCCGCCTTGTCGGCGCTGGGAATCACGATTGGAATCGCCGCCCTGATCAGCGTCCTGGGGTTGTCCGCCTCGGGAAGCGCGGACCTTATCAGGGAGTTGGATGAACTGGGCACGAATCTCCTGACCATCGAAGCCGGGCAAGGCTTCAAGGACGGCCCGGTTAGCTTGCCCGAGAACGCCGCCGCCATGATCCGACGCATCACGCCCGTCTACGAAGTCGCGACGGCGAGCAAAGTCCCCGGCGGCGTGCATCGCAACGATCTCGTCGACGAGGGGCGGACCAGGGGCATCACGATCGTCGCGGCCGACCTCAATCTGGTCGAGGCGCAGCAGGGCAGCATGCGATCCGGCGTCTATCTGTCCGAGGTAACGTCAGAGTTTCCGGCCGCGGTGCTGGGGACTGTCGCGGCGGAACGGCTGGGCATTCGAGACATGTCGATCGAGCACCAGTTGTGGCTCGGCGAGCAATAGTTCGCCGTCATCGGCATCCTCAACCCGCTGGCCCTCGCCGCTGACCTCGACCGGGCCGCGATTATCGGCTACGGCGCCGCCGAGAAGTTCCTCGACCACGAACCCGAAGCCGACGTGATCTACGTCCGCGCCTACCCCGACCACATACACGACGTCCGCTCCGTGATGGCGGCGACCGTGAATCCCGAAAGCCCCGAAGAGGTGCAAGTCAGCCGGGCCTCGGACGTATTGGAGGCTCGTGTGGCGACCACCAACACGTTCACAAACCTCTTCGTCGGCCTTGGCGCCGTCGCTCTGCTCGTCGGCGGAATCGGAATCGCCAACGTCATGGTTATCGCCGTGATCGAGCGTCGCAACGAGATCGGCCTGCGGCGGGCGCTTGGCGCGACGCGCTTCCACATCGCCACGCAATTCCTGTCCGAATCGCTGCTCCGGTCCGGCATCGGCGGAGTTGCGGGAATCGGCTTCGGCATTCTCGCCACAGCCATCTACACCATCTCGCGAGACTGGACCCTGGTCATCCCCGAATACGCGATTGTAGGCGGCCTGATGTCATCGATCTTGATCGGCGGAATCGCCGGCTCCTACCCCGCCCTCCGAGCCGCCAACATGTCCCCCACCGAAGCGCTGCGCACCGGGTGAGGGCGATGGGCACGCGACCCGGTCAGCCTCACCCCACAACCTTCTTGTCGCGAAGCTGGCTGACCTCTTGCTCCGAGTAGCCGATGGCGCCGAGTATCTCGTCGGTGTGCTGGCCTAGCAGCGGCGGCGGTAGGCGGACTTCCGACGGCGTCTTGGTGAACTTGACGGGCATGCCCACGGTTCGCACCTTGCCCGCGCGAGGGTGGTCGAATTCGAGCAGCATTTCGTTGTGCAAAACCTGGGGATCGGTGAAAACCTCATCGTAGGCGTACACTGGCCCGCACAGGACATCCTTCTCGTCCAGGGCCTTGATCCACTCATCCCTGTTCTTCGTGAGGAAGCGCTCGGCGAGGATCGCCTGGAGCTCTGCCCCGTTCTCGTAGTTCATCTTCTCGGGGGTGTTGAAGCGCTCGTCTTGTGAGAGGTCCGGCAGGCCCAGGACTTCGCATACGTCCGGCAGCGCGTTGGCGCCGAATCTGCCGCTGATCTCGACCAGCTTGTCGTCTTTCGTCTCGTAGAAGTGGTACAGCGGTCGCTTGGCTTTGTGAGGCTGACGACCGGTGGCAAGGTACGCGGTGGCTCGCTCAGTGTGAGGCGTGAGCAGGCCGTCGAGGATCGATGCGGACACTTCTTGGCCTTCGCCGGTCCGGTCTCTGTGCAACAAGGCTGCCAGGACGCCTTGCACCAGCAGCATCCCTGCGATCAGATCGCCGACCGGGGCGCCGGTCGGAACCGGAGGTCCGCCGGGGTCTCCGGACAGCCACGTGATGCCGGAGATGGCCTGTGCGACTAGATCCTGTCCGCCTTTCTTGTTGTAGGGTCCGGTCAATCCGTAACCGGAGCCTGAAGCGTAGATGATGTCCGGGTTGCGCTCTTTCAGAACGTCGTAGTTCAACCCCAACCGCTCCATGACGTCGGGGCGGAAGTTCTGCACCAGCACGTCGCACTTTTCCACGAGTTTGAGCACGATCTCCTTGCCCTCGGGTTGGCGCAGGTCGATGCAGATGCTCCGCTTGTTTCGATTGAGGCTCAGGAACGCGGCGCCCTCGCCATTCGTCTCTTCGAACACCTCGGAGTGACGGCTGAAGTCGCCGTACCCGATGCTTTCGACCTTGTCCACGTCCGCCCCCATGTCTCCAAGCACTTGCGTGCAACTGGGGCCGACGAACGCCCGTGTGAAATCTAGAACCTTGATGCCCGTAAGCGGCATTTGAGTGCTCACCGTTGCCTCCGATCTGTCGATAAAAAACGATTCCGCCGACGCCTCACCGTTCACGGGAGCGTCCGCATCTCGCGTTGTCTTTGCTGCTGGCGATTCTACGGCCACACCGGAACGCGGTCAATCATCTCGGCACGCTTGCCGGATGCCGCTGTGGGCGCCGGTCGATCCGCAGGCCGAGCGGCCTGCTTCGGTTGGCGGAGTAGTGTAGTATTGGTCGAACGCCTCGGGCGCGCCCTGGCCACACTCAATCAATTTCCGACGATTTTCGGGTTGTGCAGGCCAATGCACGAGGTCAAATTCAATCATACCGGCATCAAGACATCTCGGAGGATTTATATGGCGACGACTCCCGGAACGGAACTCATCGAACTGGAAACGGGCATATTCGCCCGTTTGCACGCGGGCCTCACGAACGCGGGCATTCTCGTCGGCGACACTAGCGTGCTCGTAATCGACTCGCTGCGGGTCCCCTCCTTCGCTCGCGATCTCATTCAGGACGTCAAACACATCACCGACAAGCCGATCCAATACGTTATCGACACGCACGCGCACTGGGACCACTCGTGGGGCAACGAGGAGTTTCCCGACGCCACGATCATCGGGCACGAGAACTGCTACGGCGAGATGGTGGACGTGGAGTGGAACAAGGTGTGGCGGGACAAGATCGTCGCCTCCACCGATCCCTGGGCCGATGAGGCGCGCACCGTGAACATCACTCCTCCGGACCTCACTTTCGAGACCAGCATGCAGTTGTACTTCGGCGGGCGGAAACTCGAACTCAGATACTTCGGCAGGGCGCACACCAGCGGCGACATCATCATCCATCTGCCCGAAGAAAAGATTGCCTTCACAGGCGACGTGGTCCAGGACCAAGGGGTGCCTTTCTTCGGCGACAGCTATCCCGAAGACTGGCCGGCGACCGACGACGGGATCGTCGGCCTAGACGTGGACCGATTCGTTGCCGGCCACGGACCGATCGGAAATCACGACGGCATTGTTGAAGCCCGAGATTTCATCCACGTGCTGGTCCCCAATCTCCAGGCTGCAATCGCGGCAGGCCAGGATGTGGGGAGCGCAACCGCGTCGGCTATCGACGCACTCAAGCCCCAGTTTTCGGACTGGCGCGGCTTCGAGAATCTGGGCGACAGCGTCCCGCTGGTGTACGGGAGGCTGAAGCGCTAGGACGCGTCCGCGAGGTCTGATATGATCGCGACGCGCTTCGGACCGGTCGACGGCCTGCCCGCCGAACGAACGTCCGAGCGCCTTTGACGACCGACTTCACGGCGGAGGACCAGGTATGAGCTGCGGGCCGATTCATGGCATCAAGGTGGCGGACATGACCCAGATGCTCGCGGGTCCGGTCGCGACTCAGATGCTCGGAGACCTCGGCGCCGAGGTCGTCAAGGTCGAACCTCATGGCGGCGAACGAGCCAGAGGGGGCGCATCCGACCCGCCGCGTTGGCTCTTCCTGGGACGCAACCGCAACAAACGGAGCATCGTAGTCGACCTCAAACAATCCGAGGGACTCGAAGTGATGCACCGCCTGGTGCGAGAATCGGATGTCTTCGTCCACAACCAACGCCCGGCGGCGGTCAAGAGACTCGGCCTGGCCTACGAAGACCTAAAGCAGTTCAACGAGCGGCTGGTGTACGCTTCGGCGTCCGGATACGGCGACCGCGGCGAGTTGAGCGACCTTCCGGGGCAGGACATGCAGCTTCAGGCGTTCAGCGGGTTGGCGGGCGTCAACGGATACGCGGACGACTCGAGGCCTTCGCCGCCAGTCGGAGCCGCTGTCGTGGACTCGACTACCGGCGTCCTGATAGCTCTTGGCGTAATGGCCGCCTTGTACGACCTCGAGAAGACCGGCAGCGGCCAGGAAGTGAAGACGTCGTTGTTGGCGGGAGCGTTGCTGCTTCAAGAGAACTCCTTCGGGCCGTACCTGGCAACTGGGAAACTGCCAGCGAAGGCTGGAAACGGCCATCCGGGCAGCGCGCCGCCATACGGCATCTGGCGCGCGGCAGACGGCAAAGAGTTGGGCGTCTCGGCAGGCGTGGGCCCCGAGGTGTGGCCGAACTTCTGCAACGTAATCGACCGGCCGAAGCTCATCGACGACCCCAGGTTCGCAACCGCGGAGGCGAGAGTGACGAATCGCATTGAGTTGTTCGAGTGTGTAAACGAAGCGATGGCGGCTCGGCCAAGAGACGAATGGGTGCGTCTGATCCGAGAGACCGGGATCTGGGCGGCGCCGGTTTCCAGCTACGAGGAACTGGCCGCGTCGACCCAGCTCGAGGACAATGACCTGTTGATCGACAACAGCTATCCTTCTGCCGGCGACTTCAAATCGCTGAACACGCCGATATCGCTCAGCAACAGTAAGACCGCAGTCAGACGACGCCCGCCCGGACTCGGCGAACATACCCGCGAAGTGTTGGTCGAGCTCGGTTACGCGACGGCCGAAATCGATGCGATGTACAGGGCGAACGTGGTAGCATAGTGCCTCCGGTGCACTTACAAAGGCGCCGGTCCCGATTCCGGAAACAAGATATACTGAAGGAGATTCACAGATGGCTGACCAACGATATTTCGAAGACGTGGAAGTCGGGATGGAGTTGACGCCGATCCCGAAGCCGGTCACCACCCGCAAGCTGGTCAAGTATTCCGGCTCTTCCAGAGACTTCAACGAGATCCACTACGACCAAGAGAGCACTGCCAAGACAATGTGGGGGAGTGTCATAGTGCAAGGCATGCTCAAAGCCGGTTGTATTGGACACATCGCCACCGATTTCATGGGCCCGGGCGGCTACATACACAAGTTGGGTTGCACCTATCGCGCCCCGGACTTCGTCAACCAGACCTTCACGGTGCACGGTCGAGTGGTTAGCAAAGACGAGACCGCGGACGGCCTCCTCGTCACGTGCGACGCCTGGGTGGCGAATCCTGAAGGCGAGGCGACCACCCCTGGCCAGTTCACCGTCGCCCTCCCGTCGAAGGACGGACGCAAAGCAGCTTATCCTGGGCAGCCTCCCATCCCACACGAAAGGTCGGGCACGATTAAAGGCGAGCGTCTCCGGCTCGGCGACCCCGAGGTATGGAAGTCTCACATCGGTGAATGGTGGACGCCCTGGATATCACAGGTGGAACAACCCTGGATAACGGCGTTTGCGGACGCGATCGGAGACCCCAATCCAATCTATCGTGAATCCGATTACGCATCGACGACCGTCCACGGCGGAATCGTGGCGCCGCCGACGTTCGTGGAAGCTATGGACGCCGACTGGCGTGTGTTCGAATTGGACTTCGAGGAAGATCTTAAGGCAGCCCGCAGCCAGCCCCGCCCGGGCGGCGGTGGCGGTGGCGGCGACGGCTTCTGCGATTTCAACTTCTACGCCGACATCCATCCCGGCGACACCATGTCCGGTTACACCAGGTGGACGGAGCCCTACGAGAAGACAGGACGCGCAGGAAAACTGGTCTTCACGACCCGTGAGTCGGTTATCGAGAACCAACGTGGTCAGATCGTCTCGACCGCCAAGCGCGCCACAGTGTCGGTCTACCCCAAGTGAGCGACCCAATCGAGCTCTGCTTCGGAGCAAGCATGCACTACGGCGAGTCCGAGACGGTCGCCAGCGCCCGGCGCATAGAGTCGTTGGGCTTCGACTACTTCTCGGTCGGAGAGCATTACATGCAAGGGAGGCCTCCCCTACCCACGTCGGCGTCGATACCGTTGCTCGGGGTTGCTGCCGGGGCCACGGAGCGGTTAAGGATTTTGTCCTCCGTCGTCCTGGTGCCGTTCATGCACCCGGTGGTGTTGGCTAAGCTCGCGACAACCCTCGACAACGCTTCGCGAGGACGATTCACGCTCGGGATAGGCATCGGCGGCGAGTTCCCGATGGAGTTCGAGGCGGCCGGGCTGAACGTGCGGCAGCGCGGCAGCGTCACCAACGAATCTCTGGAGGTCATACGACGCCTTTGGACCGGCGAATCCGTCACCCACGAAGGCCGCTACTTCTCGATGAAGGACGTCACGCTGAACCCTCAGCCGACACAGAAGCCGCACCCACCGATTTGGGTCGCCGGAAGGCGCGACGCGGCCATGGTGCGGGCGGCCCGTTACGGCGACGGCTGGTACCCTTACTTCTACAGCCCGGATAGGTACCGCGACAGCTTCGAGAAGATCAACCGCTTTGCCGCCGAAGAGGGTCGCGACATGACCAACTTCGAATGGGCGGTCATGCCGTACATCTCGATCTACCCTACCGTGGACGAGGCCATCGAAGTGGCGGTGCGAGTTGCTTCAGGTCAGTACGAAGGTGACTTCGCGCGAGTGGTAAGAGAGTACTGGGCGCTGGGTCCGGTGGAGAACTGCGTCAATCGGCTGATGGAGTTTGTCGACGCCGGAGCCAGGAACATCCACTTCGCGATCTCATGCCCTGACGAAGACTATCCCAGGCACCTCGAGGCGATCAGCAAAGAGGTCATCCCTGAGCTCAGGAAGCGAGTCGCGAGCTCGTAACCGCGCCGTAGCCTGTGACTTCGTGGAGTCGCTGCCGGTTCTCACCGGCAGCGACTCGTCCTCTTTAAACGCGAACACGTTGCTGTTCGTCAGTCAACTATGTCACGCGACGGCCGCAATATCTAAACTCGGCGCTCTGTGGATTGCGCCGGCCCCCAGGCGTCACATTCAACACGGAACGGTCGTTCCGGATCTTGATCAGGCTTTCAACACCGGCCGGTCGAGAATACCAACAGGCGAACCAACTCAACCTTGGTCGCTCTTCGTGAAAGTCACCACGATCTTCCGCAACTTGCCAGCCATCTCGTCGAGGCCTTGAGCCGATGCAACCACCTGCTCCACTTGAGCGCTCATCTCTTCGGCCGAGGCGCTCATTTCCTGCGAAGCGGCGCCGTTTTGCCGAGATTGTAGACCGTCAGCGAAAGTGGGACACATTTGGGCCTGAAATTAACAGAGAC
>CAZPQQ010000044.1:0-16023 GCA_964588665.1 uncultured Dehalococcoidia bacterium
GGGTACAACGTGCTCACTGGTGTTCCCGTGGCGATTGTCCATGCGAGGCGCCGGGAGGGTTGCAAACCCTCCCCTACGACCGCCCACTGCAGCTTGGTTCGTTTTCGAGTATCCTCGAATGGATTGAGTCCGGTAAAACGCCGATTCATGGTCGTGCAGCCGCTCACCATCACGTTGCCTAATACGCGTCCTACGGCTGGAGGCCCAACTCTGTCGCGATGGGCTTGAGCGCCTCGATGATGAACTGGATGTGCTCGTCCAGATCGACGCCCAGTTCTTCTGCGCCCTGTGCGATGTCCTCTCGACTCACCGATGCCGCGAACCGCTTGTCCTTCATCTTTCGCTTGACCGACCTCACTTTGGTGTCGGACAGGCTTTTGGTCGGTCGGACCAAGGCCACCGCCGTGACGAATCCGGACAGCTCGTCACAGGCGAACAGGGCCTTCTCCATCGTGGTGTCTCGGGTGATGCCGGTGTGGTTGCCGTGGGACAGCATCGCGCGAACGATGTCCTCGGGGAAGCCCCGCTCCCGCAGTATCTCGGCGCCGTAGGTCGGGTGAGCATCGGGAGTCGGGCACACCTCCCAGTCGAAGTCGTGGACCAGGCCGGCTATTCCCCACTGGCACTCGTCCGCGCCCTCCTGACGGGCGTAGGCCTTCAGGCACGTCTCGACGGCCAATAGGTGTTTCCGCAGGCTGTCGCTCTTGGCGTGCTCTTCGACCACCGCCAGCGCCGTTTCGCGATCCATCGCAGCTCTCCCGTCTCGTGTAGGGCAGTGAGTTCCTACCGCTCCCGATTCGATTCCGCTTCAGCTTCGCCGTCGACATCGGGACGCGGCGAGCACTTGCGGGCCGTGTTGATGAAACCCGTGTGCCCGACCATTCGGTGCGACGGCCTGACACTGCGGCCGCTTACGTTCCACGGACGCATTATCACCTCCATCGTCTCGACGAGGTGGAACGAACCCTCGGCTCGCAAGGCGTACGTCAACTCCTGCACCTGCGGAACTGTGGGCAGGAAGCTGAAGAAGATGCCGCCGGGGACCAGCTTTTCGGCGGCGTGGGGCACGACGTGCCAAGGCTCGGGTAGGTCCAGGACTATTCTGTCCAGGTTGTCCTCAGGAAACCCTTCGTACACGTCTCCCTGCTTGAAGCACAGGTTCGGGTGTTCCGGCGACATCATCTCGACGTTGTCTCTGGCCTGGTCCAACATGTCCTGACGCAGGTCGTACGAGAAGAGCTGGCCGCTCTCACCCACTGCCCTCAGGAGAGCCATCGTGGTCGCCCCGGACCCGGAGCCGGCCTCGAGCACGCGAGCGCCGGGGAAAATGTCGGCGTACACGAGGAGCGTGCCCAGATCCTTCGGATACATCACCGTGGCGATTCGAGGCATACGCAAGGTGAGATCGGCCAGCGTGGGCTTGAACGCGATGTACCTATGGCCCGATCCGGTCACCAGCCATGTGCCTTCAGGTTGGCCGATGAGCGCTCCGACGTCGAGCTTCCCGACGTGGGATTCGAACCGGTTGCCCTCTTCGAGTTTGATCAGGTACTGCCTGCCCCGCCGGTCGATGAGAAGCGCGGTGTCACCTTCTCGAAAGGTGTGGTTGTCGGGGAGTGTGTTGTCGGTCATATTGCCCAGGCCGTGCGTGCAGTCGGGCGAGCGACGGCATTTTCATCGGAGAGAGGCCGGGCTGGCTTGCGATTGCGCGGTTACTCATCGCCCGGCGCCCCGATTGGATCGACGATGAAATCGGGGCCCGGATTGATGGCACAGCTATCATATCAGACGCATTGGCCTGGGCGTCGGCAGCAAGGCGGGCGATCGCCTTCAGAGCTTCGACCCGCGCAGTATGGCGTCGTAGTCGATGTCGCCCGCGCTGGCGTAGACCTGTTTCCAGCGTACTTGACCCGACTTGTCGATGATGAATACGGCGCGGTCTGGCGTGCCTCGCTGCTCGTTGTAGACCCCGTATGACTGGGTCACTGCCGCTTTCGGGTGGAAATCGGCGAGAACAGGGTACGGCACGGAACCGACGGAAGCCGCGAAGGCGGTCTGCGTGGGGCGCGCGTCGGTGCTTATGCCCAATACTTGGGCATCTCGCTCCTCGAACTTGGCATTTTGCATGCCAAACGAGGAGACCTGATGCGTTCAACCGCCGGTAAAGGAAAAAATGTGGAACGACAGGATGACGTTCTTCTCGCCCCGGTACTGGCTAAGCGTTATGTTTTGTCCGTTGTGGGCTGGCAAAGTAAAATCCGGCGCCGATTGGCCTACGTCTACCATGTGGTCACATCTCCTGGTGGTTTCTGGTTCCGACAATTGACACGAAAACGGAACTGGTTGCGTCCTCTATGTCGAGCAAGATAAATAATATCCAAAACCAGTAATAAAGCAAACTTTCTTTGGAGCGCAACCGAGCGAACGAGCGACGCTGTTAATAGAAGCGACAAGATCGTCCGCGATGCCCGCCAATCGGGGCGGTCGCCGGAAGTCGATGCCATCATCTCTTTGCGTAGTTCACGCAGACTGTTCCGCCGTCTCTTCGTCCTCACTCTTGCGTGCCCAATTTGACGCGCGTGGACGGCTTATGCTGCATCGACGGGAACGGGCGTTAGGCCGGCGGTTGCCTGCGCCAACGCAACTCGGGGCGCCGCGCCGCGCGAGCTTCGTCGAGGCGGGTGTTCGGTGCGTTGTGCGGCGCATCGTGAAGCAACTCCGGCTCCTCCTTCGCCTCGTGTGCAATCGCTTTCATGACTGCTATGAAGTGATCGAGCGTCTCTTTGGACTCTGTCTCGGTCGGCTCAATCATAAGCGCTTCTTCGACGATGAGCGGGAAGTACATCGTGGGCGGGTGAATGCCGTAGTCGATCAGGCGTTTGCACACGTCCAACGCGCTGACGCCGTATTGACGCTTGAGAGTTCGGGCAGAGAGGACCACCTCGTGCATGCAACCGCGGTCGTAGGGCAGGTCGTAGTCGTCTCGAAGCTGGCTGAGGATGTAGTTGGCGTTGATAACAGCGTCCTCGCTCGTCTGGTGGACGCCCTCTTTGCCCGTGGCCAGGATGTAGGCGTACGCTCTCGCCAAAGACCCGAAATTGCCGTGGAACGCGCCCAGCTTGCCGACGGTCTTCGACGGCGTGCTGAAGGCAAATCTAACGGAGCCGTTGCTTTCTTCGATCTTGGTGACGACGGGCGCCGGCAGGTATTCTACCAGCCGCTCGGCCGCCACCACCGGCCCCGATCCGGGACCGCCGCCGCCGTGGGGCGTCGAAAAAGTCTTGTGGAGGTTGGTGTGGACGACATCAAATCCCAGGCTTCCCATTTTGACTCGACCCAGGACGGCGTTGAGGTTCGCTCCGTCGCCGTATACGAGTCCGCCGGCTTCCCGGACGATGCGCGTAACTTCCAGGATGTTGGTGTCGAAAAGGCCAAGCGTGCTGGGCAGCGTGATCATCAATCCCGCCAGACTGTCATCGGCCGCCGCTCTCAGCGCTTCGAGGTCGGTGTTGCCGCTGCTGTCGGATGGCAGAGTGACGACATCGAAACCGGCCATCGCCGCAGACGCGGGGTTGGTGCCGTGGGCGCTGTCCGGGATCAGGACCGATTTGCGTTGGTCGTCGCCCCGGTCCTGGTGGTACGCGCGAATCATCAGCATGCCCGCGAGTTCGCCGTCCGCCCCGGCCATCGGCGCCAACGAGACGCCCGGCATGCCTGTGATCTCGGTCAGGAGCCCTTGCAATCCCCATAAGAGCTTGAGAGCGCCCTGGATAGTGCTCTCGGGCTGGAGGGGATGGATCTGTGTCAAACCCGGCAGCGAGGCAAACTCGTCGTTCACCTTTGGGTTGTACTTCATCGTGCAGGAGCCCAGCGGGTAGAAATTGTGGTCGATGGAGAAATTGAACTGGCTGATCTGAGCGAAGTAGCGGACCAACTCGGACTCGCTGACTTCGGGCATGTCGAGTTCCTGCCGCAGCAGGCTGGCGTCCGGCATCGGGGCGGCAGGCACGTCCAAGGGCGGCAGGCTGACGCCGACGCGCCCGGGCACGCTCCGTTCCATGAGCAACTTCCTGCGGTCGAGTTCAAACCGGTCCATCAAGGTCGTCATGCCCCGGCTCAGATCTCGGTCAAAGCCGCGGCCAGCCGGTCGATCTCTTCGCGGCTGTTGACCTCAGTCACGCATACGAGCATTCCGTTGGGAACTTGCCGGCTGACGTCCAAACCGCCGATGATCTTGCGGTCGAGCAACCGCTCGTTGATCTCGGAAGGCGGCGCCGGACATGTGACGACGAACTCCTGGAAGAACGTGCCGTCGAAAGCAAGTGAATAGCCGGGGATGTCGTCTATCAGGCTGGCCGCGTAATGAGCTTTGTGATAACAGAGCTCGGCCACGCGTCTCAACCCCTGCTTACCGAACGACGCCATGTAGACGGTCGAGGTCAGCGCCACGAGGGCGGCGGCGGTGCAGATATTCGACGTCGCTCGCTCGCGGCGAATGTGCTGCTCGCGGGTCTGGAGCGTCAACACGTAGGCGGTCCGATCTCGAGTGTCGACTGTCTTCCCGACGATGCGTCCGGGCATCTGCCTCACGAATCGCTGCTTGCAGGCAAACAGGCCCACGTACGGCCCTCCGAATGTCGGAGGCACGCCCATTGCCTGGCCCTCGCCGACGACGATATCCGCGTCGTAGTCGCTCGGAGGCCTGAACATCCCGAGCGATATGGGGTCGATGCTCACGATGAGCAGGGCGCCGTTGTCATGGGCCAGCTCGGAAAGGCGGTCCACATCTTCCATGGAGCCGTGGAAATTGGGCTGCTGGACGATGACGCAGGCCGTGCCGTCCGCAATGTCTGGCCGATCCAGGTCGAGCGTGTCTATTGCGAGGCCGGGCGCCTGGGCGTAGGTGTCCAACGCCTCGCGGTAGAGCGGGGACACCGACCCGGCGACAGCGACTCGGTTGCGACCGGTAATCCGAGCCGCCATCAGAGTTGCCTCGGCAAGCGATGACGCGCCGTCGTACATCCCCAGATTCGCGACCTCCATGCCTGTGAGTTGGCAGACCAGCGTCTGGAATTCGTATGCGGTTTGGAGCGTGCCTTGAGAAACCTCGGGCTGGTACGGAGTGTATGCCGTCACGAACTCGCTGCGGCTGGTTATCTGGCGCACGATCGCCGGAATATGATGCCTGTAAGAACCGGCGCCGAGGAAGCAAGCGTAGTCGCCCGGGACTCGGTTCATTGCGGCGAGCTCTTGCGCGTGTTGCATGAGCTCGAGTTCCGACCGGGCCTGGGGCAAATCGAGTTCGATCTTGCCGAGGCTGGCCGGAAGGTCTTTGAACAACTCCTCGACAGATGTCGTGCCGATGGCCTCGAGCATGGCCCTGCGGTCGGAATCCGTGTTCGGAATGTAAGGAGACTGGTACGTGTCGTCAGGCATCGATCACGTTAGACCGCATCGGACTCCAAAAACGACTCGTAACTCGAGGCCGTGAGGAGTACGTCCAATTGAGTGAGGTCGCTGAGTTCCACCTTGAGCATCCAACCCTGTTCAAAAGGCCCGTCGTTGACCATTTCGGGAGTGTCGACTAGGGCTTCATTGCGTTCAATCACCTTGCCGGATACAGGTGAGAACAGGTCGGAGACGGCTTTGACGGACTCTATCTCGCCCATCTTCTCGTTCTGCTTCACTGCCGACCCGACCTCGGGAAGCTCGACGAAGACCACGTCCCCGAGGCTGTCCTGGGCGAAATGCGTGATGCCGACGGTCACGATCGACCCGGATTCGGTCCGGACCCACTCGTGTTCCTTGGAGTATTTCAGGTCTTCAGGGTTCATGAGTTTCTTCTCCGGCTGTAGAACGGAATTGCCGTGGTTTCCGCCTCTACCTGGCGTCCTCGGATATCCACGAAAACGGTGGTTCCAGGCACAGAAACGTCGATAGGAACATAGCCCAAACCAATATTGGTGTCAAGGGTTGGGGACGGGCCGCCGCTGGTGACTTTGCCGATCTCGTCTTGGCCGTCCGTGATCGTGTATCCCTGCCGTGCGATGCCGCGCCCGATCATCTTGAACCCCGCGAGCTTCCGACCAACGCCCTGGTCACGTATACGTTTCAGAGCGGGTCCGGCCACATAGTCGTCGCGGTCAGGATCGACGAAACGCTCCAGACCGGCTTCGTATGGGTTGGTCGAGGCGTCAATATCGGCGCCGTGCAGCAGCAGCCCCGCTTCCAGTCTGAGCACGTCCCTAGCGCCCAGGCCGCATGGAGCCGCGCCAAGCTCCAACGAGGCGAGCCAGACAGCGTTGCTCGATTCCAACGGAACGATCAACTCGAACCCGGCTTCCCCGGTGTATCCGGTCCGTGCGACGAAAGCGTTAACGCCCATTAGGGACGCGTTGACCGCGGCGAACGGCCTGAGTTCTGCGAGGTCGGCATCAGTCAGCTCTTGAAGCATGGTTTGGGCCTCGGGCCCCTGGAACGCGATCATCGCGCTGCTTTCCGTGACGTCGACGATGTCGACGTCAGAGGCGTCCGACCGGCGGCGCAACCAGTCGAGCACGGGACCCGTGTTGGCAGCGTTGGGGATCAGCAGAAAGCTGTCGTCGAGCCAGCGAATGACAATGCAGTCGTCGATTATCCCGCCGTCAAGGTCGCAAATGACGTTGTATCGCGCCCGGCCTCGACGAACCTTCGTTACGTCGACGCTGAGCACGCTGTTGAGCAACCCAGCCGCATCGGGACCGCTGATCTCGACTCGGCCCATATGCGATACGTCAAACAGACCGGCCTTGGTCCGAACGGCCCGGGCTTCATCGAGAATCCCGGAGTATTGGACAGGCATTTCCCATCCCCCGAACGGGACAATGCGGGCGCCCAACTCCACGTGCGCATCGAAGAGGGGAGTGTGTCTCAACGGACCGGACCCGTCAGTCGCAGCATTCGGCTCAATCCTTTGGCTTCAGTTCGCATCTCATTATACGAGACCACGTGGAACGGCGTGCGGTTGAAAACCCGTCGAGCGTCCGGTCACGTGAGGCGCTGCGGTCGCTCAAATCTGCGATAGCGCGAGTTCGCGATCATAGAGGTCGGCCTAGCCGACCGACGGGTAGCGATCTGATATACTGGTCGTTGATTGTCCCCGGTGAGCGCGCCTGCCGGCAACAGAGGCGCTTTTGACTCGAACTGCTGTGCCTATTCCGTCGGTCGCGGCAAGCGAGATGCATCCAACATGGGTGGAAGGCCAATGCGAAGAAGCCTCGTATATTTGTTGATAGTTGTGGCCATAACAGCGATGGTCTTCACGCTGTTTTCCGACGCATTCGGGAACACCAGAGAGGTGTCAGTCAGCGAAGTGATCGCGCTGACCATCGGCGGCGACGTGGACGCCATCGAGGTGAGAGGCGACGAGCTGACCGTTACCACGGTCACCGGCGAGATACTGTCTTCTCGAAAAGAGGTAGGCGCTTCCATCGTGGAGATGCTCGAGCGCGCGGGCATGGACCCGATCACAACCAAGGTGCGGATAGACATTGCCGGCTCCGACGGCCTGTCCAGTCTGGTTGGGATTCTTTTCAACTTCTTGCCCCTGATCTTCTTTGGCGCGATCCTGTTTTTCATGATGCGGCAGGCTCAGGGCAACTCCAACCAAACGTTCAGCTTCGGCAGAAGTAAGGCGCGGATGTTCCTCGGGAACAATCAATCGGTCACCTTCGACGACGTCGCGGGCGTCCAAGAAGCGAAAGAGGACCTCCAGGAAGTTGTCGAGTTCTTGAAGTTCCCCGAGCGGTTCCTGGCCCTTGGAGCGAAGATCCCCAAAGGCGTGCTGCTGGTCGGACCACCCGGAACGGGCAAGACGCTGATGGCTCGAGCGGTTTCAGGCGAAGCCGGTGTGCCGTTTTTCTCGATAAGCGGCTCGGAGTTCGTCGAGATGTTCGTGGGCGTCGGCGCCAGTCGTGTGCGGGATCTGTTCGAGCAGGCCAAGCGCAACGCGCCGTGCATCTTGTTCGTGGACGAAATCGACGCCGTGGGCCGGCACCGAGGCGCCGGATTGGGCGGCGGACACGATGAACGCGAGCAGACATTGAACCAGATCCTCGTCGAGATGGACGGTTTCGACACAGGCGCCAACGTGATCGTCATGGCGGCCACAAATAGACCGGACATCCTGGACCCGGCTCTATTGAGGCCGGGCCGGTTCGACCGACGCGTCACCCTCGACAACCCCGATCTGAAGGGACGCCAGCAGATACTGGAAGTGCACGCCAAGGGCAAGCCGATCAGCGAAGACGTGGCCTTGAAGTCGGTGGCCCGCCAGACAGTGGGTTTCAGCGGGGCGGACCTAGCCAACCTGGTCAACGAATCTGCTCTGTTGGCCGCGCGACGCAACAGGACCGATATTGGACCCGAAGAGTTCAACGAGTCGATTGAACGCGTGATCGCCGGGCCGCAGCGTCGGAGCCGTGTGATCACGGCCCGTGAGAAAGAGATTACCGCTTATCACGAAGCTGGGCATGCGCTTGTTGCGCACCTACTTCCTGACGCCGACCCCGTTGCCAAAGTAACTATCGTGGCCAGAGGCAACGCCGGCGGCTACACGAAGACGCTGCCTGAAGAAGACCGCTACTTGGTCACACAAAACCAACTCGAGGCCAGGCTGGCGATGGCGATGGGCGGCAGGGCAGCCGAGGAGTTGGTATTCGACGAAGTCACGACGGGCGCCGGGAACGACATTGAGCAGGCGACGAGCATCGCGCGGACGATGATAACCCGCTACGGCATGAGCGAGACGCTCGGACCCCGGACCTTCGGCAAGCGGGAAGAACTTGTCTTCCTGGGCCGCGAGATATCCGAACAGCGAGACTACAGCGACAGTGTGGCTGAGGCAATCGACGACGAGGTCCATCGCCTGATTGGGAGCGCTTACACGACCGCCCAACGGCTGTTAACCGACAACATGGGGCGGCTGGAGCGCATCTCGAAGTACTTGCTCGCATACGAGACCATCGACGAGAATCAAGTGCCCGAGATCTTCGACACAATTCCGCCAGAAGGTGATATGTCGCCGGCTCCGATGCCCGCGGACTAACCGCCGCTCGATCCTAAAACGAATCGACAGATCAACAGGGACGGACCTCATGGTCCGTCCCTGTTTTACGTTTCTAGCCAGCCGCCTCTTTGAACTTGCGGATGGCGTCGATGTGGCCCTGCGGCGTCGTGATGCCGGCATTCATGGTGTTGACCGATATATGAGTGGCTCCCAAGTCTCGCCAAGCCGCGATGTTCTTGCGCCAATCTTCGGCGGTTCCCGACCGGATCGACACCATGCTCTCGATTCCGATGTCGGCGGGGTCGCGGCCTGCTTCGGACGCCATCGACCGGACCTGTTCCAGGGCGGCGCGGACGTTGTCGTCGGGCCGCATCAGCGGAAACCATCCGTCGGCGGTGGTGGCGACTCGTTTGAGAACCTGGTCGGCGCCCCCTCCAAGCCAGATCGGGATGGGTCGCTGGATCGGCAGCGGGTTGATTCCCGCATCGGTCACTTTGTGCCAGCGGCCGTCAAACGTCACCAGCTCTTCTGTCCACAGCCGGCGCATGAGCTCTATCTGCTCCTCGGACCTGCGACCCCGGTCGTGGAAGTTTTCGCCCAAGGCCTCGTACTCGACGTTGTTCCAGCCCGTGCCGATGCCCAAACGAAGGCGTCCGCCGCTTAGGACGTCGACCGCGGCAGCCTGCTTGGCGACGAGCACGGTTTGGCGTTGAGGCAGGATGATTACCGCCGTGACAAGGCCGATGCTTTCGGTCACACCCGCTAGGTATCCGAAGAGGACGAACGGCTCGTGGAAGGGGCTGTTGTGCGTGTAGGGACCCCTCCAGTTGGGCCTGCTCGCCGCGTTCGCGCCCACCACGTGGTCAAACACGATGATGTGCTCGAACCCCATCCCCTCGGCAGCCTGCGCATAGTCGCGGATGGCCACCGGGTCGTTGCCGAATTCGGTCTGAGGAAATACTGCTCCTAGCTTCACGTTTGGGCCTCCTGTCGCTCGTCGAATGCTGTTGGGTCTGAATGCCATAGTGTACTATATATGCCGCCTCAGACCAGGGTTTCGTAGCTACGCGGCCGAGGCCTACGAGATGGAGTTCCGGCAATGACGACATTTGACTTGATACTGTCCGGCGGCGGCGTGTTGGACCCGAAAAACGGGCTCGACGGCCGGGCGGACATTGGAATCGTGGACGGCAAAATCGAGCGAGTCGAACCAGAGTTGGATCCGACGACAGCGGCAGACGTCATCGACGTGAGCGGCATGTGGGTGATGCCCGGACAGATCGACACGCACGCGCACGTGGCGGGTTTGTCCCGAAATTGGGACCCCGCTCTCGGGTACGGAATGTTGGCACGGGCCGGCACCACGACAGTGCTGGATATGGGCGGCACCGGCCAGACACTTATCGATGGGATCAAACGCCGCGGAGCTGGCCTCAACGTGGCGGGGCAGTTCGGACTCATCCCCGGATTGACGATCCCCGCGGGCGATCTTCGACCAGGCGCGGTGCGTAGAATCGTCAGCGATGCGCTGCGGCAGGGATGCTTCGGAGTCAAAATCCTGGGCGGGTACAATCCGTTCACTCCGGAGACCACGGCCCAGGTCATCGGCGAATCGAACCGACAGCGGGCGTACGTCGCATTCCACCTCGGCACCACCGAATCCGGCAGCCATCTCGGGGGCGTTCGAGAGATCCCGGGCGTCGTCGGCTCCGGCAGGCTCCACGTCTGCCACGTGAATTCCTATTGTCGCGGCGTTGTCGCGGACTCCACCGAAGAGTGCGACGAGGCGCTGTCGATAATCGAGTCGATGCGCGGCCAGCTCAACTCCGAGGCTTATCACGCCATCCAGAACGGCACCAGCGGGCGCTGCGACAGCGACGGCGCCGTCATGGCAGACGTGCCTCGGAACTGTCTGCGTCTCCGGGGTTATCCGACCACGATCGAAGGCATCAGACAGTCCATCCGCGACGGCTACGGCTCCGTCGTGGCCCAAAAGGGAGGACAGGTCTATTACGCCAGAGGCGACGAGGCGCTGAGCCTTTTCGACAAAGGTCGGTCCAACGTGGGCATGAGCTTTCCGGTCAACCTCCCCTCGTCCGCGTTTCGGATGGCCACCGCCAAGAACGACGACGGCGAGTTCACGGTCGACGCGGTGAGCACCGACGGCGGCTCACACCCGCGCAACGTCGCCGTTCAAAGCACCATGGCGTTGGTCCAGTTTGGCGCATTGACTCGCCTGGAGATGGCCGAAAAGCTCTCCCTCAACCCGGCGGCGATGATGGGTCTTATCGCGAAAGGGCACTTCACCCCCGGCGCCGACGCCGACATCACCGTTCTCGACCCAAATCGTAACCAGCCGGACATGAGCCTCGTCGCCGGGCGGCTCATCATGCACAAAGGGCAGGTGGTCGGTTCAGGCGGGACTCTGCTGGTAAATCCGGCGGGCGAACACACCGCCAAATCGAATGGACTCCCGTACCAGGTCGTGGACCCGATGGCTTCGAAGTTGTACGCGGGCTACACCGACTAGGCGGAAGCAATGTTTTGCGAAGTGTACCTGGGACTTGGATCGAACCTCGGAGACCGAGTCGCCAACCTCGAGGCTGGTGTGGCGCTGTTGACCGAGCGCGTTGGCGCGGTCCAGGTGTCGTCACTATTCACCACGGCCCCGGTTGGCTTTGCGCTACAGCCCGAATTCTTGAACGCGGCGTGCCGAGTCACAACGCGGCTAGACCCGTTCGAGCTCATGCACGCGATTCGTTGCATTGAGTATTCAGTCGGCCGTCACCGCACATTCGTGAGCGCACCGCGGACCCTGGACATCGACATTCTTCTTTTCGGGAGTCGAATTCTGCGTGGGCCGCCGGTGTCGCTTCCTCATCCCAGGTTGGCTGAGAGGGCATTTGCTCTGGCACCCCTGGTGGAGTTGGCGCCTCACCTTCTTCACCCCGAGCTGGGATTGACGATGAGCGAGCTCTTGAAGCGTCTGCCCCGCGAGAACGTCCAGGTGGCGGCGCCTGCCCGTTAGGGCATGTGAGTTACTCTCTGAGGGACGGCGGCAGAAGATTCGGGATCGTGTCTTCTATCGGGTAGGCTTCTCCGCAAGACCGACAGTGCAACGTGCCTTCGACGACCTCGTTTTCGTCCTCCTTGGTGACTTCGAGCTCGAGTTCGTTCTTGCACATCGGACAGGCCAGGATATCCATCAGACTGCGTTTCATCTTGCGTCCACCTCCATCAGCGATGTGACGATTCTACCGCAACGAATGAAACGGCGCCTGCTGGCGTCGTCGTCGCCCAGGCAATCGGGTTGATGCGCTAAGTCGCCCTGAATCCGATGCTTTACCCGTTCTCCAAGGCAGATTCGTACAGGACCTTGAGCGCATCCGCGAGCAGGAACACGATGATCCCGAAGATGACGACTGCGTTGTAGCCTGAGACGGCCTTGAGGGCGCGTTGTAGCCGCGACTTGGGCGCTTCAGGCGTAACGTCGTCTTGGATCAGGCGCATTAGCGCTGGTCTCCGCCTGCGACCACGCGCCAGCACGAACATCCAGATCGCCAGCGCGATCTTCACCGCCAACGTCGCCGCGTACGGGACGCCGACCACGCCGGGTGTGAGCCGATTGAAGGTGAGGATGACTCCGGTCGCGAGCAGCACGAACATGCACGTTTCGACGATAATCCGGAATTCCGCAGCGACCGCCTCGTTGATCGAACGGGCAGCGTCCGGCGACCTTCGTAGGGCAGGGCGGAGCACGAGCAGATAGAACATGCTGCCTCCAACCCATGCGGTCGCGGAGACAAGATGCGCCCAAAGCACGATGAGGAGAAACAGATCCCCGAAGCCCAAACATCACCAATCCCGTGGCGGTTCTAGACGCTGGCTATTGTACGGGACGAGGCGACGCGAGTCGAAATCGGGCCTGACTGAGGGGCGACGGCGCGGTCACGGGAATGTTGTCGCCGGCGCCGGCAGTGAGACTGCCTCGCCACCGGCGCGCCGTCTCCCCATCGCCATCCTGAGCCGCAGCGAAGGATCTGGCCTGACGCGATACGTATTCGCCTGCGGGGCCCTAGATTCTTCGGCTGCGGCCTCAGAATGGCGGCATGTGGAGCGCCGTCGCTGCCAAATGCATCGTATTTTGCGCAGACATAAGGTTGCCCAGGGCGAACGGCAAATCCTTGCGGCAAGTTCTGACTCAGGACGCTAGTTGACGATCTCCTCGAGGAGCTCTTCCAGCTTCTCCAGGTTGAGCGCCCCTGTCCAGCTTCGCGCGATCCGCTGGTCGCGGTCGATGAAGACGGTCGTCGGGAATCCGATAACCGCGTATTCCCGGATGATCTCGCCCGATGTGTCCGCGGTCTGGTCGGGGCCGAGCATGTAGCTGACTCCGAGCTTGTCGACGAACTCCTGCCCGTCTTCCACCGAGTCCAACCCCAGTAGCTGGACGCCGAAGAATTTCACGCCCTCGTCTTTCAGGTCTTGGTACGCGGTCTCGAAGTCGGGCATCTCAGCGACGCACGGAGGGCAGGAAGGGAACCAGAAGTTCAGAACGACGGGGTCGCCCGCGAAATCCGAGAGGTGAACGACGTCGCCTTGGGAGTGATCGGCGTTGCCATAGAGCACCAGCTCGAAGTCCGTGGCCAGTTCGCGGTCTTCGTTCGACGCGGACGCCGCTGCTGCCGCGGCCGAACCCTCGGCCGCCGACGCCTGTGCGCCAGAAGCCTCCGTGTCAACGCTGCTGCAGGCGGCGGCCAAGAACAGCATTGCAGCCGCGGCGCCAACGATCAGATTTCGTTGTCCGATTATGCGGCGCCAAAGCCCAGGGGCCGCGTGCTCATTCAGAATCGACATACTCAAGTGTCCTGATGCTCAGGGTTGTGATCCACTATGTTGATTGGATGTCCACAAACGCAGGTCGGTTCACGTTGTGGGGCGGGTCGAGAGCACTCAGGGATTCGGACATTAGAACGCCGAGGCGGGGTCCGCGGTTATGATCCGTGGGCCAGAGCCGGTTGGCCTGACGAGCGAATCGCGAGATGATATTCGTGCGTGCGACGAGGTCCGCGTGTTGCTTCGGTTACGGACCCGAATGTTCGCTCACCGCTATCTGGCCTGTACGAGCCTTTGCGTCAACTCGTCCACCAGGCTGTCGATTGGGACTCGGACCTGGGCCATCGTGTCGCGGTCGCGGATGGTCGCCGCGTCGTCGTCGAGCGAGTCGAAGTCCACTGTGACGCAGAGCGGCGTGCCGACTTCGTCCTGCCGGCGGTATCGACGGCCGATGCTCTGGGTGTCGTCGAACTGGACGTAGCCGTTGATCCGGCCTGATCGCTGCACCGTCTCGAAGACGCGCTGGGTGAGCGGCGCCAGCTTTTCGTTGCGTGACAGGGGCAGAACCGCTACCTTCACCGGCGCCAGGGTTGGATGGAGTTTGAGCAGAACCCTGGTTTCAGTCTTGCCCCCCGCGGTCGGCGCCTCCTCCTCGGTGTAGGCGTCGATGAGGAACGTCATGATCGCTCGTCCTATACCGGCGGATGGTTCGATGACATACGGAACGATGTGCTCATTGGATTCAGGATCGAAGTAGGACAGCGCCTGGCCGCTGGCATCGGAATGAGCCTTGAGGTCGAAGTCGGTTCGGTTGGCGATGCCCATGATCTCGCCCCATCCCCAGGGGTACCGGTACTCGATGTCGTACGTGGCTTTGGCGTAGTGCGAGAGCTCGTCGTCTTCGTGCGGGCGTAGGCGCAGGCGGTCACGCTCGATGCCCAGGTCCGTGTACCAGGCGATGCAGTCGTCCATCCACTGCTGGTGGACCTTCTCGTCGTCGCCGGGCTTTACGAAGTACTCGATCTCCAGCATCTCGAACTCGCGGTTGCGGAAGATGAAGTTGCCGGTTGTTATCTCGTTGCGGAACGCCTTTCCGATTTGCGCGATGCCGAAGGGCAGCTGCTTGCGAGTGGCCGTCACCACGTTGTTGAAATTGACGAAGATGCCCTGGGCGGTCTCCGGCCGCAGGTACACCTCGCTGGCCTGCTCCTCGATCGGACCCATGAACGTCTTGAACATCATGTTGAACTGTCGGGGTTCAGACAGCTCACCGTTGCAGGTCGGGCACTTCGGGCCGTCCAGATGGTCCTCGCGGTACCGCCGATTGCAGTCGCGGCACTCCACAAGTGGATCGGAGAAACTGTCGACGTGCCCGCTGGCCCGCCACGCGTCCGGATGCATGAGGATCGCTGCGTCGAGGCCGACCATGTCATTGCGTGACCAGACCATGGTTCGCCACCAGGAGTCTTTCAGGTTGCGCACCATCTCCACGCCCAACGGACCGAAATCCCAACTACTGGAGAGGCCGCCGTAGATCTCGCTGCTTTGGAATACGAACCCACGACGTTTGCATAGCGAAACGATTGTCTCCAGATCTACCTGAGCGGTTTCGTCAACCATGGTTGCCTCGACTAAATATGAACGGATTTGACTGTCGGGATACAATTATAGCAAAGGGCTCTGGCGTGACCCGAGTCGATGATCGGGTTGGAGGAGGAAACGTGCCAATACTGGATAAGAAAGACGTGTCCGTGGAAGAATTGTCCCCTGGGACTGAACACTGGGCGATTGTCGACAGCTCCAAAGGCGCGGACTCGCTGAGCGTCGGCGATGTCATAGTTGCGTCCGGCTCCGACGTTCACACGCACATCCATCCCACCGAGGAGGCCATGGTCATCTTGGAAGGCGAGATCGACGCCATCCTAGGTCATGACACCGTGACCGTGTCCGCCGGCCAAACGGTCCTGGCCCCCGCGGGCGTTAGGCACGGCTTCGTGAATCGATCCGGCGCTCCCGCTAGGATCATGGCGATCTTCCCGACAGCCGACATGGAGCGGACGCTCGTAGACTAGAGAGCGTTGATATCTGCTCGCTCTCTGCCGAAACGCAACCTTTTCCGTTCGTCCTGAGCCTGTCGAAGG